>NZ_JAGPWD010000011.1 GCF_018119395.1 Massilia sp. ZL223 | reverse complement strand
CACCTTGCGGTGGCCTTTCATCCCAGCACGGCTCCGGTTTAGCGGGTGGAGCCGGTGGTGGTCGTGGTGGTGGTGGTCGCCGTCGGGGTGGTCACCGTGGTGCTGGTGCCAGGCGGCAGGCTGGTTGATTCCGTGGTCGTCGACGAGGTGGTGGTCGACACGCCGCTCGAACCGGTGGTGGTGCGGGTGGTGTCGATGGTGGTGGTGGTGTCGGTGGTCTCGGCGGTGCCGCAAGCGGTGAGGGCGATTGCAGTCAGGCCGATGGCGCAGGCGCTCAGAAAGGTGCGTTTCATCATATTCTCCTTTGTTATGGATGGGTTATGTCATCATGGAAGCAGAACCCGGCGCACAAAATAGGATTACTCCGGCAACTTTTGTAGGAAGAAACTCACGTCTTGGTCAAGCCGCGAGAGGACGCCGTTCGCCCAGCCAGGCCAGCAGGTCGGGCGAACTGAGCGGACGGCTGTAGAAATAGCCCTGCGCCTTGGTGCAGGCTTGCGCGCGCACGACGTCGGCCTGCGACTGGGTCTCGATGCCTTCGGCCACGGTCTGCATGCCCAGGCTCTGCGCCACCTTGACCGTGGCTTCGATCAGCACCTGGTGATGGTGGCTGGTGTCGGCCTGGCTCACGAAGGAACGGTCGATCTTGACCGTGTCGACCGGCAGCAGGTGCAGGCTGGAGAGCGAAGAATACCCGGTGCCGAAATCGTCGAGCGCGAGCTTGAGGCCCAGGGCCTTGAGTTCGTGCAGGCGCTGCTGGATGTCCTGGTCCTGGGCCGCCAGGCTTTCGGTGACTTCCAGCTGCAGCCGGGCCGGCGGCATGCCGGTGGCGTCGAGAATGCGCTGCACCGCGCCGATCCAGCCGGGCTGGCCGAGCTGGGCGCGCGACAGGTTGACCGCGACCAGGCGCGGCGCGCGTTCGCCGAGCAGGCGCTGCCAGTCCATGAAGTCGCGGCAGGCGCGTTCCAGCACGAAGTCGCCCAGCGCGCCGATCAGGCCGCATTCCTCGGCCACCTGGATGAATTCCACAGGGGGCACGATGCCGCGTTGCGGATGGCGCCAGCGCACCAGGGCCTCGACGGCGGCCGCGTAGTCGGTGCCGCCATCGGGCAGCATGCCGACCACCGGCTGGTAGACCACGAACAGCTGTTCTTCCAGCAGCGCCTGGCGCAGTTCGTGTTCTATGCCGGCGCGCTGGGCGGCGCGCTCGCGCATGGCCGGTTCGAAGGCGCGCTGGCGTGCGCCGCCGGCGCGCTTGGCTTCGACCATCGCGATGCCGGCGTCGCGCAGCACTTCGTCGGGGGTGGCCGCCGTGCCCGCACCCCAGGCCAGGCCCAGGCTGGCTCCGCAGACGATGTCGTGTTCGTCGATCAGGTAGGGACGCGCGACCGCATCCAGCAGGCGCCCCGCGACGCGTTCGGCGTCGTCGCGGGCGCGCATGCCGTCCAGCACCACCACGAATTCGTCGCCGCCGATGCGGGCGGCCAGCTGGCCGCCCTGGCCGAGCGGATCGAGGCGGTCGCTCGGCGGACGCAGCGCGCCGCGGATCCGTTCGCCGATCTGGACCAGGAGCTGGTCGCCGACGGCCTGGCCCAGGCTGTCGTTGATCTGGCGGAAGCGGTCGCAATTCAGCAGCAGGACCGCGAAGCTGCCGCCGGCCTCTGGCGTGGCGGCGGGCCGGGCCAGCAGGTGTTCGATCTGCTCGCGCACCGCCTCGCGGTTGGGCATGCGGGTGAGCGCATCGGTGCGCGCGGCGCTGCGCAGGCGGCGCGACAGCATTTCCTGCTCGCGCCTGACCTCGAGCGTGGCGTCGGCCACCACGAACATCAGGCGCTCGCGATCGATCTTCATCAGGCTCAGCGACAGTACCTGCGGCGCGTTCGGTGTGCGCTGGTTGACGGGCAGCGGCAGGCGCATCGCGTCGACGACCACGCCGGACGGTTCGGCGTAGGCCTCGACCGTGGCGGGCAAGCCGGGCGCCAGTTGCGCCAGCACCGCGAACATGTTGTCGAGGGCGGCGTCCCGGGCCACCGGCATCAGAAGGCTGGAGGCCATCGGGTTGAGCATGTCCACCGTGCCGTCGAGCGCGGTCTGGGCGAGCCCGATCGGTGCGCGGTACAGGAACTGGATCAGCGACTCGTAGGCCAGGTTCGGGTCAGGCAGCATCGGCGCCTCCCTGGACGAGTTCCGGGCGCCAGCGCTCCACCCGGTTGCGGCCGGCGCGCTTGGCGACGTACAGGGCCTGGTCGGCGCGCTTGAGCAGCAGGTCCACGCCAGGCCGCTCGCCGTCCTGCGGGTCGAGCGCGGCCACGCCGGCGCTGATCGTGTAGCGGATCGCGGCGCCGTCGAAGGGGGCGGGCTCCGAGGCAATGGCGGCGCGCAGGCGTTCCGCCACCACCGCCGCGCGCGCCAGGTCGGTGGAGGGCAGCAGCACGGCGAATTCCTCGCCGCCGATGCGGGCGACGATATCGACCGTACGGAAGGTGTCGGCCAGGATGCCGGCCATGTGCTGCAGGACGGCGTCGCCGCCGGGATGGCCGTAGCGGTCGTTGATGGCCTTGAAATGGTCGGCGTCGATGGCGATGACCGCGGTCGGGCGCGGCGCGGCCTCGTTGCGCGCCAGCTCGAGCTCGGCCGCCTCGAAGAAGGCGCGGCGGTTGGCCAGGCCGGTCAGGTGGTCGCCGAAGACGTCACGGCGGCGTCGCTCCGCCGCGTCGCGCTTGTCGCTGATGTCGCGCAGGATCAGGCAATAGGCGGGCCCGCCATCCGGCCCATCCTGCTGGTCCCGGTCCGGTAGGGGCGCGATCAGGACGCTGCCCCAGAAGGTGCTGCCGTCGGCGCGCCGGCGCGGGCCTTCGTCCAGGCTCCAGCCGTTGTCGTCGGCTTCGCGCAGGCGGTCGCACCGGTGCTCGAGCGTCAGCGCATCGGCCGGATAGAAGATGGAATAGGGCTGGCCGACTGCGTCTTCGCCGAAGCCGGTGACGCGGCCGATGCTGGGGTTCCACTCGCAGATGCGGCCGTCGAGGTCCAGGCTGGCGAGCGCGTAGTCGGTGATGCCGGTCAGGATGGCGTTGAGCCAGGCCTCGTTCTGGCGCAGCTGGCGTTCGCGCTGGACCTGGGCGCTGACGTCGGCGATGACCGCCATCAGGCGCGCGCCGTCGAGCTTGAGCAGGGTGAGCGACAGGATCTGCGGCGCCGGCTTGCCGGCGCGCGCCTTGCCCGCGGCCCCGGCATGCAGGTGCACGTACAGGCCGTCGCAGATCTTGCCGTACGGCTGCTCGAAGCGTTCGGCCAGGAAGCGCAGCTCGGGCGCCACCGATTCGAGCGCGGCGAACAGGTTGTCGAGGCCGCCGTCGCGCGACAGCGGCATCAGGAGCTGGGCCGCGATCGGATTCATCAGCGTGACGGCGCCGGCGCCGTCGGTCTGCACCAGGCCCACCGGGGCCAGGTAGAGGAACTGGATGAGGGCCTCGTACTCCGCGTTCAAGCGGGCGAGCTCGCCGGCGGCATTTGGCGTCACGTCGGGGTTCACTTGGCGTGGCGTTGCACCAGGACGTAGCGGTTGGCGCGGCCGGGGCCGGCCAGCAGGCGCAGGGCCACCTTGACCGGGCGCATGCGCAGCGTCAGGACGTAGTCGATGGTGGCGTCGAGTTCGGTGCCGTCCTCGAGGGCGTCTTCGAAGCGCTGGGCCACCATGAAGTTGTTCAGGCAGGGCGCGACGTTGGTGAACAGCGGCTGGCCGAGGACGCGCTCTGGCGAGAGTCCGGCGGCCTGCGATTCGAAGGCGTTATAGCGATGCACGCTGGTCTCGGCATCGAAACCGATCACGCCGAATCCGAGCAAGTCGAGCTCGTCGTCGCTGCATTGGTCCAGGCGGGTCGCCAGGTCGGGGGTATCGAAGGAGAGCGGCGTGGCGTTCATGAAAGACTCACAGCCAGCGCGGCCGGCAGTTGTTTGAAAGAAAATGATGTTGACATGAGGACAGTAGCGGTGTCAATTGTGCGCACCCCCGGGTGTGACATTTTCATCGTTTCTTTTCGATGCACGTGGATCGCGGACGGTTTGACAGCCTGGCGGCGGGCCTGTCACACTCGGCGCCTCTTCAAGCTTGCCGCTCGATCCGGCCGCAACGTATGAACCCTGACTCCTTCCCGCGCTGGTGGCGGCATGCCCCGAGCCTGCAGCGTGTCGTCGCCGACCTGCTGGCCGGGGAACTGGCCCAGATGCGTCCCGGCCGGCCGCAGCCTGCCGGTGCCTGGCGTCCGGAAAGCGACCTGCGCGCCGACCTGGGTGCGGACTCGCTCGAGCTGATCGGCCTGGCGACATCCATGGAGGGCATGCTGCACCTTCGGCGCGGACTGGACGAGCCCTTGCTGGCGCGCACGCGCCTGGGCGACTGGCTGGCGGTGGCCGCGGCCGGGCTGGAAGAGGGCGGCGACAGCGTGACCTTCCGCACCTCGGGCAGCTCCGGAACGCCCAAGGCGATCCGGCACGAGACGGCGCTGCTGTGGCAGGAGGCGGTCTACCTGGCCTCGCTGTTCCCGGGACGCAGGCGCATCGTCAGCCTGGCGCCATCGCACCACATCTACGCCTTCCTGTTTTCGGTGCTGCTGCCGCACGCGCTGGGTATCGGCCCCGACATGGTGGTGGACCTGCGCGCCTACTCGCCGGCCGCCGTCGCGCAGCAGCTGCAGCCGGGCGACCTGGTGCTCGGCTTTCCTGATTTCTGGCGCGCATTCAGCGAGGTCGGCGGTGCCGGGGAGCCCGCCGAACCAGCTGGGGGCTTGCCGCCTGACGTCGTCGGCGTGACGTCGACAGCCCCGTGCCCGCCGGAAGTGGCGAGGGTAGCGCTGGCCTCGGGCCTGGAGCGCCTGGTGCAGGTCTACGGCAGCTCGGAAACGGCGGGTGTGGGCTGGCGCGACGACCCGGAGGCGCCGTACGCGCTGTTTCCCTTCTGGTCGCGCACGCCCGACCCGGCCACGCTCGCACGCCGCGCGCCTGACGGCCGCCGGCTGGACTACCCGCTGCAGGACCGGCTCGACTGGCCAGAAGATGGCCGCTTCCGCCCCTTGGGGCGCATCGACCATGCCGTACAGGTGGGCGGCGTGAACGTCTTCCCGGCTTATGTCGCGGACGTGCTGCGCCTCCACCCACAGGTGCAGGAGTCGAGCGTGCGCCTGATGCGGGCAGACGAAGGCCAGCGCCTGAAGGCCTTCATCGTCCCGCGCGGCGGCGTGCCGGCCAATACCAGCCTGCTGCGGGCCGACCTGCACAGGTGGATGGCGAGCCGCCTGAGCGCCGCCGAATGCCCCGCGGCCTATTCCTTCGGCCCCGGCCTGCCGCGCCAGGCCAGCGGCAAACTGACCGACTGGATCATCGACGCCTGGGCCTGACGACCGCCGTGGCGGGCCTGCGCCGCGCCGCCGCTAGAGATCGACCAGCACCTCGAAGCCGCCGTAGATCATGCGCTTGCCGTCGAAGGGCATGGCGCCGGGCTGCATCATCTCCGCCATGCGCGGGTCTTTCATGACCTTGTCGTTGACTTCGTCGCGGTGGGCGCGAGATTCGTAGACGATCCAGGAAAACACGACCGTCTCGCCTTCTTCCAGGTTGACGCTCTGGGGGAAAGAGGTGAGTTTGCCCGGCTTGACGTCGTCGCCGATGCACTCTCGGAACTGCAGGGCGCCGTGCTCGCGCCAGATCTGGCCGGCCTTGGTGGCCATGGCGCGGTAGGCGTCGATGTTGGACTTGGGCAGCGGAAGGATGAAACCGTCGACATAGGCCATGCTCGTCTCCTTGAGGTCAGCAGATGTCCAGCTGTGGATGGACCGACCTTGTACAGACCTGCAGGCGGCCCGCGAAGTTTCCGGCCTTGATGCCGGAAACTGGAGACGCTTAGCTTACCTCAAAAGAGACGGTTGTTGGACGGCGCCGGCTGTGGCGGCGGCGCGACGGGTGGCGGCGGCGGCGCAGGAGGCGCGGGCGGCGCCTCCCCGGGCACGCCGTCTATCGAGGGTTCGGCTGCGGGTTCGTCCGGCTCGGGCGGCGCGGCCTGGTCGAGGTCGATGCCGCGCAGCTCGGGCGCATCGAAGAATTCCGGATAGACCCAGTCCTCGCCTTCGCGCATCAGGTCCTCGGGCGCCACGCGCTCTTCCTGCGGGCGCTTGGCCAGGGCCACCTTCATGTAGTCGATCCAGATCGGCAGCGCCAGGGTAGCGCCGAATTCCTTGCCGCCCAGCGAGCGCGGCTCGTCGTAGCCCATCCAGGCCACCGCCACCACGTTGCCGCCGTAGCCGGCGAACCAGCCGTCGAAGGCGTCGCTGGTGGTGCCGGTCTTGCCCGCGATGTCGCTGCGGCCCAGGCGCTGGGTGGCGGCCGCGCCGGTGCCGTAGCGGGTCACGTCGCGCAGCATGCTGTCGGAGACGAAGGCGTTGCGCGCGGTGATCACGCGCTCCTCTTCCTGCTTGCCCTTGGGCGGCTTGACGTCCAGGAGGATGGCGCCGTTGCCGTCCTGGATCTTCGAGATCAGGTAGGGCTTGACCCGGTAGCCGCCGTTGGCGAAGACGGCGTAGGCGCCGGCCATCTGCAGCGGCGTGACGGCGCCCGTGCCCAGGGCCAGGGTCAGGTTCTTCGGATGGCGCGCCGGGTTGAAGCCGAAGTGGCCCAGCCATTCATGCGTGTAATCGATGCCCAGCGCGCGCAGCAGGCGCACGGTCGGCACGTTCTTCGATTGCGCCAGCGAGGAGCGCATGGTGACGATGCCGTCGAACACGCCGTCGTCGTTCTGCGGCGTCCACACTTCGCCTTCGACGCCGCTTGGCAGTTCGAGCGGTTCGTCGAGGATGCGGGTGGCGGGCGAATAGCCTTTTTCCAGCGCCGCCGAGTACACGAAGGGCTTGATCGCGGAACCCGGCTGGCGCCAGGCCTGGGTCACGTGGTTGAACTTCTGCAGGTTGTAGTCGAAACCGCCCACCAGCGCGTGATAGGCGCCGGTGTCGGCGTCGATCGCGACGAAGGCCGCCGCCACCTGCGGCACCTGGGTGATCGACCAGAGTCCGCCCTTGCCCTGGTCGTCCACCCTGGACTTGCTGATGCGGATGATCGCGCCGGGCGTGATGCGGTGCGCGGGCGGCGCCTTTTCCGACAGTCCGCGCGCGGCGAACTTCAGCCCCGCGTCCTGGATCGCGATCTCTTCTCCTTCGAGCGTCTCGACGCGCACTTCCTTCGGGCTCGCGGCCAGCACCACCGCCGGCACCAGGCCGTCGCTCGACGGGCGCTTCTGCAGGGCTTCGATGATGGCGTTCTCGCGCTCATCGAGGTCCGCCGGCAGCTCGATGCGCGCTTCCGGGCCGCGGTAGCCGTGGCGCTGGTCATAGGCGATCACGTTGCGGCGCACCGATTCGTAGGCCGCGTCCTGCTCGGCCGCGAGGATGGTCGTGGTGACCGTGATCCCGCGCGTGTAGGCTTCTTCCTTGAACTGCTCGTAGACCACCTGGCGCGCCAGCTCGGCCACGTAGTCGGCATGCGTGTCGTAGCTCTGGCCGGCATCGCGCTTGATGCGCAGCGGCTCGGCCAGGGCCTGGCGGTACTGCTCGTCGGTGATCTGGCCCAGCTCCAGCAGGCGCTTGAGCACCGCGTGCTGGCGCTGCTCGGCGCGCTTGGGATTGGCGACCGGATTGTGGCGCGCCGGGTTCTGCGGCAGGCCGGCCAGCATCGCGATCTCGGCCAGCGAGAGCTGGTCGAGCGTCTTGCCGAAGTAGCTGCGCGCCGCGCTCGAGAAGCCGTAGGCGCGCTGGCCCAGGTAGATCTGGTTCATGTACAGCTCGAGGATCTGGTCCTTGTCGAGGGCGGCCTCGATCTTGTAGGCGAGGGCGATCTCGGTGAGCTTGCGCGAGATGACCTTCTCGCGGGTCAGGAAGAAGTTGCGCGCCACCTGCATGGTGATGGTCGAGGCGCCCTGGCGGAAGCCCCCGCCCAGGTTGGACCTGGCGGCGCCCGCGGCGCGGATCCAGTCGATGCCTCCGTGCTCGTAGAAGCGCGTGTCCTCGATCGCGAGCAGGGCCTTCTTCATCATCGGCGGAATCTTCGCGATCGGCACGAAGTCGCGGTGCTCGACGCCGAACTGGCCGATCAGGACCTTGTCGGCGGTATAAATACGCAGCGGGATCTTGGGGCGGTAGTCGGTGACAGCATCGATCTCCGGCACGTTCGGCAGGATCGCCGTCGTCAGGTAGGCGGCCGCGCCGCCGATGGCCAGCAGCATGGCGCCCAGGGCGACGAGCAGGAAGATGCGGAGCTTGCGGATGCCGGGGCGGCCGGAGGGCCGTTCTTTCGGCTTGTTAGGTGTCGTCACTACGGAACTCTCGAGGTGGGGCCGGACTGCAGGCCGTCAGCGGCGGATTATAATCCGCTTTCATTCCATAACGGCATGTGCGATATTCACGCCTTCAGGTTTGCCTAAGCAAGACATATTCAGAACAAGTAACAGGCCAACCGCAAGCCAAGCAAGCCAAGAAGGAAACCCGCAGATGCCTTACGATCCGAATCCGCCAGGATTCAAGCCTTACATCCCGGCCACCGCCCGCCTGCCCGAAATGACCGTCCGCGCCCTGATCATGGGCGTGGTGCTGGGCATGGTGTTCGGGGCGTCCTCTCTCTACCTGGTGCTCAAGGTCGGCCTCACGGTCAGCGCCTCGATTCCGGTCGCGGTCATTGCGATCACCCTGTTCGGCATGGCGCGCAAGTTCGGCGCGCGCGAGTCGACCATCCTGGAAAACAGCATCACCCAGACCGCCGGTTCGGCCGGCGAATCGCTGGCCTTCGGCCTGGGCGTGACCATGCCGGCGATCCTGATCCTCGGCTTCGACCTGGAAATCTCGCGCGTCATGCTGGTCGGCGTGCTGGGCGGCCTGCTGGGCATCCTCATGATGATCCCGATGCGCCGCACCATGATCGTCGACAAGCACGGCGAACTGAAATACCCGGAAGGCACCGCCTGCGCCGAAGTCCTCAAGGCGGCCGCCACCAACGTCTCGCGCGAAGCCGCGGGCGAAGCCCTGGAGTCGGATTCCGACGCCGTCAGGGACGCCAAGCGCCGCGCCGCCATCATCTTCGGGGGCTTTGGCGTGGGCCTGCTGTACAAGACCCTGAGCGTGTCGCTCAAGGGCTGGAAGGACACCGTCAACTTCGAATTCGGCGCGCCGCTCAAGGGCGGCTCGGCCGGCGCCGAAGTCTCGCCCGAACTGCTGGGCGTGGGCTACATCATCGGCCCGCGCATCGCGTTCACGATGGCGGCGGGCGGGGTGCTGTCCTATCTGCTCCTGATCCCGATGATCAAATTCTTCGGTGACCTGCTGACCGTGCCGCTGTCGCCGGGGACGACGCTCATCCGCGACATGTCGCCGGACGACATCCGCAACGCCTACGTGCTCTACATCGGCGCCGGCGCGGTGGCCGCGGCCGGCCTGATTTCGCTGGTGCGCTCGATGCCGATGATCTGGAAAAGCCTGAGCTCCGGCCTGTCGGGCATGGGCAAATCCAGCTCGGGCGACGCGTCCTTGCGCACCGACCGCGACATCCCGATGAAATGGGTCGTGATCGGCTGCCTGGCCATCATCGCCATCATCACCGTGGCCACGCCGCTGCACATGAACCTGCTGGGCGCGCTGCTGATCCTGGTGTTCGGCTTCCTGTTCGCCACCGTGTCCTCGCGCCTGACCGGCGAAGTCGGTTCGTCCTCGAACCCGATTTCGGGCATGGCGGTGGCGACCCTGCTGTTCACCTGCCTGATCTTCCTGGTGATGGGCTGGACCGGCGGCCAGTATTACGTGACTGCGCTGTCGGTCGGCGCCATCGTCTGCATCGCCGCCAGCAATGCCGGCACCACCTCGCAAGACCTGAAGACCGGCTTCCTGGTCGGCTCGACTCCGCGCCTGCAGCAGTATGCGATCCTGTGCGGCGCCTTCGCGTCGGCGCTGATCCTGGGGCCGATCCTGCTGAAGCTGAACGACGCGGGCACCGTGTATGTGCCGGCGGCCCAGGTGGCGCCCGGCTTGAGCGTCGACGCCGCGACATTGACCCAGACCGCGCAGTTGCAAGGTCCGCAGGCCGAGGGCGACAGGAACACCTACAAGGTCTGGCAGAAGACCGATACCGTGGGCGGCCCCGCCGGCAAGTACCTGGTGGGCGACGACGGCAAGGTCGTCTACCTGGTCGACCCGGGCATCAACGGCACCCACAAGACCCGTCCGGACGGCACCGAAGTCAAGAAATACGATGCGCCCAAGGCGGTGCTGATGTCCTACATCATCAAGGGCATCCTGGACCAGGAGCTGCCATGGACCCTGGTGCTGTTCGGCGTGATGATCTCGCTGGTGCTGGAGATGGCGGGTATCGCCTCGCTGGCCTTCACCGTGGGCGTCTACCTGCCGCTGGTGTCGACCCTGCCGATCGCGATCGGCGGCCTGCTGCGCTGGATCGTGGACCGCCGCAACAACACGCTGCCGCAGTACGAGAAGCTCACGCCGGAGCAGTGCCAGGCGGCGGGCGACCGCAGTTCGGGCACCTTGCTGGCCTCGGGCTACATCGCGGGCGGCGCGCTGGCGGGCATCATCATCGCGATCACGGCAGGCGTGCTGACCAGCTTCGACAGCGATATGACGAAGTGGGCAGAAGCGTCGAATCCGTTCTTCGCGGGGGCGCAGGCGAATGTGCTGACCCTGATTCCGTATGCGGCGATCATCCTCCTGCTGTGGTGGGTGGCGCGGGAAAAGCCTGAGAAGAAATAAAGGAAAAGCCGGCGAAAGCCGGCTTTTTTATATGCTGTGTGGACCCGAGTTCAAACGTAAGCCAGATCGTGCTGCCGAATGACCACATCAATCCAGTCGTTCGTATGCCCGAAGCGGTAGCCCAGCGCCTTCGCGCGGCTCGTATCGAGCACCAGCGCCGATGGAAAATCGAAGGGCGACAGGACCCCAGGCGCCGCCACCTGCGCCGCCTGGCGCGGGAAGGCATCCTCGTCGAGCGCCTTGGCCACGCGCGCATGCAGGGCAAACGCCGACAGCGGGCCGTCCGCGGCGGCGTTCACCGGCCCGGTAAAGCTTTGTTCGCCCGCCCACACCAGGAAATTGGCCGCCTCCTTGGCCTGCATGAAGGAGACATCCGCCTGGGCGTTCGAATACGGCAGCGCGGCGCGCAGGCGCACCAGGTCGACGTAGTGGGCCAGGCGGCCGGTGAAGTCGTCCGGGCCGCCCAGCACGTGGGCCAGGCGCGCCGTCACCACGGGCAGGCTGCCGTCGCGGTACAGGTAGGCCTCGGCCTGGATCTTGCCATCCACATAACTCTCGACGGCGCGCGCCGGATCGTGCCAGGGGTAGCCGGCGTCGATGGGCTGGGCGTGGACATTGAGGTCGCGTTCCGCGAACGGGCGGCCGAGCGGTTCCAGTTCGCGGTAGGCGTCGATGGTCGAGGTCATCACGTAGCGCCCGACGCGGCCGCCGAAGACGCGCACGGAGATCGCCGCGTCGAGCGGCGAATAGCACATCTGGTCGTAGACGATGTCGAAACGGCTGGCGCCGAAGGCGGCGCGCATGGCGGATTCATTGCGGCGGTCGACGCGCACGCGGGTAATGCGGCCGCCGAAAGGATCGGGCGCATAGCCCCGTGTTGCGATTGTCACACGGTGACCGGCCAGAAGAAGGCGCTGCACCAGCAGTTTGCCGAAAAAGCGGGTGCCACCAATCACCAATATATTCTTGGGCATGACTTTTCCTTGTGTGATGGGCTATATTGTATTTTCTGGTAGTTAATCCCTTCAACCTAGAAAAAGTACAGGTATTGAATAAGAAATTCTTATGCATGGAGGCGGTATGAAGCCTTTGCGCAGCCTGTCGGGCCTGATCGACTTCGAATGCGCGGCGCGCTGGGGCAGTTTCAAGCTGGCCGCGCGCGAGCTGCACAAGACCCCGGCGGCGGTCAGCCAGCAAGTCAAGCAGCTCGAGGAAAACGTCGGCTTTCCTTTGTTCGTGCGCCATCCGCGCCACATTTCGCTGACCGAAAAAGGCCAGGAACTGGCGATCGCCACCGGGCGCATGCTGGGCGATCTGCGCGCCAAGGTGGCGGCGCTGCAGCGCGGCGACGAGGAATCGGTGCTGCGGATCTCGACTACGCATTCGTTCGCGATCAAGTGGCTGGTGCCGCGCATGCACCGCTTCACCAAGCTGTATCCGGAGCTCGACATTCGCATCGACTCGAACGACGCGCCGGTGGACCTGCACGCCGACAGCACCGACGTGGCGATCCGCTACGGGCCGGTGCGCGAGGGCGACCCCTCAGTGCTGTTCCGCGAGCGCCTGGTGCCGGTGTACAGCCCCGAGCTGCTGGCGCCCGGCCAGGCCGGCCTGACCCTGGCCGATCTGCCGCATTGCCGCCTGCTGGTGGAGCAGTCGCCCGAGGCCTGGCTGCAGCTGCTCAACGAGAACAAGGCGCTGAAGGGCAAGTACGACTTCTCGCGCGGGTACAGCCACTGGGGTGTGCTGGTGCAGGCGGCGGTCGCCGGGCAGGGCGTGGCGCTCGTGCCCTACGGGATCGCCTTCCAGGATATCGTGAAGGGGGCGCTCAGGCAGATTCCGGCGCGCAGTGCGCCGTTTGCGAATGGGTACAAGTTCCTGGTGAATCCGCACAAGGAACATATGCTCAAGGTGCAGCGGTTCAGGGCGTGGATGGTCGGCGAGATGGAGGAGATGCGGGCGTCGCTGGAGAAGGGATGAGCTGCGGGCCGTGTGTGCAAACTTGGGTTCCGGCCGAGGGGGACTCGGCGTTCCCCTCGGCCGGGACCCAAGTTCGCACCGCAACCACAAACAACAACGGCAGCCACGAATGGCTGCCGTTCTCATTTGAAGCGACGATCTTTTACTTCACGCCGTGCATCAGTTTCTGAATCAGCGGAGCGATCAGGAACAGCAGCACGCCGCCGCCCAGCAGGATCCAGAAGCCGAAGGTATAGCCGTCCAGCGCCGAGGCCACCGACATGCCGGACTCGCCCGACACGTGCGAGGCGAAGATGCCCGACAGGTTGTTGCCGATACCGGTCGACAGGAACCAGCCGCCCATGCCCAGGCCCACCAGGCGGGTCGGAGCCAGCTTGGTGACCATCGACAGGCCGATCGGCGACAGGCACAGCTCACCGATCGACTGGATCACGTAGACCATGAACAGGGTCCAGAACGGGATCTTGCCCTGGTCGTTGATCAGCTGGGTCAGCGCATACATCAGCAGGCCGAAGGCCAGGCCGTTGAAGATGATGCCCAGGCCGAACTTGCGCGGGATCGACGGGTTCGTGTTGCGCTTGCCCAGGGCCACCCAGATGGCGGCGATGATCGGTGCGCAGACGATGATGGCGATCGAGTTTACGGACTGGAACCAGGCCACCGGGAAGATCTTGCCGTCGCCGAAGTCGCGGTTCACGATCTGCTCGGCCAGGAAGGTGAACGAGCTGCCGGCCTGCTCGAAGAAGCACCAGAACAGGATGTTGAAGAAGAAGATGATCATCATGGCGATGGTCTTGTCGCGCGAGACGGCGCCTTCGCGCACGCCTTCGACGATCAGCATCAGGGCCAGGATGATGAACAGCACGGTCAGCACGATCTGCAGGTTGGCGGCGCCGGCCTGCAGCAGCAGGTAGACGACCGGGATCACCACCAGCGAGCCGACGACCACGCCGATCAGGCGCTTCGGGCTGGCCAGTTCGCCGACCGGTGCGCCGATGCCCTTGAGCTGCTTGCGGCCGAAGTAGAACCACACCAGCGACAACAGCATGCCCACGCCCGAAGCGAAGAACACGATCTTGTAGGCCGGAGTATCGCCGGTGTTGAACACGTTCTGCGCCAGCTGCTGGGTCAGGATCGGCGAGATGAAGGCGCCGGCGTTGATGCCCATGTAGAAGATGGTGAAGCCCGAGTCGCGGCGGGTGTCATGGATGGCGTACAGCTGGCCGACCATGGCCGAGATGTTCGGCTTGAACATGCCGTTGCCGACGATGATGGTCGCCAGTCCGAGCTTGAAGACGTCCTGGCTCGGGATGGTGATCATGAACAGGCCGGCCGCCATGAAGACGGCGCCGACGAGAATTGAGCGCTGGTAGCCGATGACGCGGTCGGCCACATAGCCGCCGAAGACGGCGCCGGCGTAGACCAGCGCGAGGTAGGAACCGTAGGTCAGGTTCGCGTCGGCCTGGCCGACGGCGTCGCCGCCGTAGAACTGAGCGACGATGTAAAGCACCAGGGCCCAACGGATGCCGTAGAAAGCGAACCGTTCCCAGAATTCAGTCATGAACAGCATCCACAGCGGAGCTGGATGGCCCATGAACTGCTTGAATTCTGGGATAGGTCCCTTGGCAGGTGAAGTAGCTGCACCGCTCATGCGGTTCCTCCCGAAATAATGTTTGTCTCGATGATTGGTTGTATGGAGAACCGGCTTGCCGATAATTCCAATAGGCACGCATTCTAGTGCATATCTGTCAGCTCAAGCGATTTTTTTCCAGTTGTGTTAATACGCGCGCAGGCAGGCGCACGGAGCCGAGGCGCGAGGGAGGCAAAATGTTGCACTTTGGCGTATATTGCCTATCAGGCCTGTCCCTCAGTGGCTCGTTTCACAGAAGAGAAAAGGAAAAGAACACCATGACCCATGATGTAGTCGATACGCTTATTTCCCCGGAAGGCCGCCTGGAAGTGCTGTCCAAGGCGGAGGTGGCCAAGCTGCTCGACACCAGCAAGGCCGGCCTGTATGACATTTTTCGCAAGTGCGCGCTGGCGGTCCTGAACAGCGGCAGCGACATCGATGACGGCAAGGAGCTGATGGAGCGCTACGCCAGCTTCGACATCAGCATCCTGCAGCGCGAGCGCGGCATCAAGCTCGACATCCGCGGCGCGCCCGCCCACGCCTTCGTCGACGGCAAGATGATCAAGGGTATCCACGAGCACCTGTTCGCGGTGCTGCGCGATATCGTGTACGTGCATTTCGACGTCACCGACAACCCCAAATTCGACATGACCCGTACCGAAGGCATCACGGACGCGGTCTTCCACATCCTGCGCAACGCCAACGTTTTCCAGGCGCAGCGCAATCCCAACCTGGTGGTGTGCTGGGGCGGCCACTCGATAAGCCGGGTGGAGTACGAATATACCAAGCGGGTCGGCTACGCGCTCGGCCTGCGCGAGCTCGATATCTGCACCGGCTGCGGACCGGGCGCCATGAAGGGCCCGATGAAGGGCGCGACCATCGGCCACGCCAAGCAGCGCCTGGGCGGCGGCCGCTACCTCGGCATCTCGGAGCCGGGCATCATCGCGGCCGAGTCGCCGAACCCGATCGTCAACGACCTGGTGATCATGCCGGACATCGAGAAGCGCCTGGAGGCGTTTGTCCGCACCGGCCACGGCATCGTGGTGTTTCCGGGCGGCGCCGGCACGGCGGAAGAGATCCTGTACATCCTGGGCATCCTGCTCCATCCGGAAAATGCGGAGATTCCGTTCCCGCTGGTCTTCACGGGCCCGGCCACGGCGCGCGAGTATTTCACGCAGATCGACCACTTCATCGGCCTGACCCTGGGCGAGGCGGCGCAGCGGCGCTACAAGATCATCGTCGACGACCCGGACGCCGTGGCGCGCGAGATGCAGGCGGGGATCAAGCAGGTGCGCGAGTACCGCAAGGCGCACAGCGACGCCTACTACTTCAACTGGCGCCTCCGGATCGACCACGAGTTCCAGCGTCCGTTCCGGCCGACGCACGAGAACATGCGCAACCTGAAGCTGCACCGGGCGCAGGAATCGCACATGCTGGCGGCGAATCTGCGCCGCGCGTTCTCCGGGGTGGTGGCGGGGAATGTGAAGGAAGAGGGGATTCGCGCGATCGAGCAATACGGGAAGTACGAGATCCAGGGCGAGAGCGCGATCATGGGGCCGATGGATGCCTTGCTGGCGTCGTTCGTGGAGCAGAGCAGGATGAAGTTGCCGGGGAAGGCATATATCCCGTGCTACACCATCGTCCAATAATCGTCGACGCTTTCAGTACCACCGTCCCCAAAACCGTCGTAGGCGCCAGTGGCGCGTATGACGGTCTTTAGGGTGGTGGGGGACGGAAGTGCTGTCGGTTTTCACACAATAAAAAAGGCGGGCGTGCTTTGCACGTCCGCCTGTTCACCTGGCCGCCACGGCGGCCATACCTGATTCTCAGTCTTCCTTGCGCAGGTGCGGGAACAGCAGCACATCACGGATATTCGGCGAGTCCGTAATCAGCATCATGAGACGGTCGATGCCGATCCCGCAGCCACCCGCCGGCGGCATGCCGTATTCCAGCGCACGGATGTAATCCGCGTCGAAATACATCGCCTCTTCATCGCCCGCGTCCTTGGCGGCCACTTGCGACAGGAAACGCGCCGCCTGGTCTTCCGGATCGTTCAGCTCCGAGAAGCCGTTGGCGATCTCGCGGCCCACCATGAACAGTTCGAAACGCTCGGTGATGCCTTCGCGGCTGTCCGAAGCGCGCGCCAGCGGCGACACTTCGACCGGGTAATCGATGATGAAGGTCGGTTCCCACAGCAGGGCTTCCGCGGTCTCTTCGAACAGCGCCAGCTGCAGCGCGCCCAGGCCCGAAGTGGCGAAAGGCTTGACGCCGAACTTCAGCAGTTCTTCCTTGAGGAAGTCCATCGAGTTCAGCTGCTCCGGGGTATAGCCCGGCGCGTACTTGTCGATCGCTTCGACGATGGTCAGGCGCTGGAAAGGCTTGGACAGGTCCAGCTCGCGGCCGCCGTAGCTCAGGACAGCGCTGCCGTGGGCGTCGACCGCGGCCTGGCGGATCACCTGCTCGGTGAAGTCCATGATCCACTTGTAGTCGGTGTAGGCCGCATAGAATTCCATCATCGTGAATTCCGGGTTGTGACGGACCGACACGCCTTCGTTGCGGAAGTTGCGGTTGATTTCGAACACGCGGTCGAAACCGCCCACCACCAGGCGCTTCAGGTAGAGTTCAGGCGCGATACGCAGGTACATTTCCATGTCCAGCGCGTTGTGGTGGGTGATGAAAGGCTTGGCCGCGGCGCCGCCCGGGATCGGGTGCAGCATCGGGGTCTCGACTTCCATGAAGCCGTGCTTTTCCATGAAGCGGCGCATCGACGACATCGCGGCGGTACGCGCCTTGAAGGTGCGGCGCGTCTCTTCGTTCATGATCAGGTCGACGTAGCGCTGGCGGTACTTGGTCTCCTGGTCGGCCAGGCCGTGGAACTTGTCCGGCAGCGGGCGCAGCGACTTGGCGATCAGGCGCAGCTTGGTGACCTTGACGGTCAGCTCGTCGGTCTTGGTCTTGAACAGGGTGCCTTCCACGCCCAGGATGTCCCCCAGGTCGTAGTGGTGCAGGGCTTCCATCGCATCAAGGCCGGCGTTGTCCAGGGTGACGTAGATCTGGATGCGGCCATCGGCCATCGGGCCCGACGAATCCTGCAGGGTCGCGAACGCGGCCTTCTTGCCGGCTTCGCGCTTGAGCATCATGCGGCCGGCCAGGACCACGGCCACCGGCGACGCTTCCAGCTCCTCACGGCTCTTGCCGCCGTGTTCCTCGGTCAGGTTGGCCGCCTTGTCCTGGGGGACGAAGTCGTTCGGGAAGGGATTGCCCTGCTGGCGCAGCGCGGCCAGCTTGGCGCGGCGCTCGGCCATGATCTTGTTATCGTCGGCGGCCACGATCGGCGCCTGTTCTTGGTTTTCCGTAGTCATGATGGATGGATTCTTTTTAAATTGTTCGGGCGAACAGGCTGTCAACGTCCAGCTCGGAGAAGTCGTTGACGATGGCCACGATATTGTCGAATTCGGCGAAGCTCGCCGCGGGCAGGGTGGTGGTCAGCACCACCGCGCGCATGCCGGCGCGGCGCGCCGCTTCCAGGCCCAGGGGCGCGTCCTCGAACACGATGCAGTGTTCCGGCGCGACGCCGCAGCGGCGGGCCGCTTCCAGGAACACGTCCGGGTGCGGTTTGCCGCGCGCGACGTCGGTGGCGCCCACGACGGCGTCGAAATGGCGGCGCAGGTCCAGGCCGTCGAGCGTGAACTCGATGTTGGCCGGCGGCGCCGCGGTCGCCACGGCAAGCTTCGTGCCGCTGGCCCTGGCGGTGGCGATCAGGTCCTCGAAACCGTCGACCGGCCGCAGGTGCGGCAGGTAGAGCTCGCGGTACACCGCTTCCTTCTCGTGGTTGAGCGTCGCGATTTCGTCGTCCTCGAGATGCTCGCCCATGTGGGCGCGGATGATCTCCTTGCCCTGGCGGCCGGCCGTGGTGCGGAAGAATTCGTCCGCATCGATGGCGCGGCCGCGGCGCTCGAAGAAGGCGATCCACGAACGCGTGTGGAAGGCCATGTTGTCGACGATCGTGCCGTCCATGTCGAACACGAAGGCGCGTGCAGCGTGCTTCATCTTAGATGCCCTGCTTGAGCGAGGCCGAGATGAAGTCGTCCAGGTCGCCGTCCAGCACGTTCTTGGTGTTGCCGGTCTCGAAGCCCGTGCGCAGGTCCTTGATGCGCGACTGGTCGAGCACGTAGGAACGGATCTGGTGGCCCCAGCCGACGTCGGTCTTGGAGTCTTCCAGCTTCTGCTGCTCGGCCATGCGCTTGCGCAGCTCGAGTTCGAACAGCTTGGCGCGCAGCATGTCGAAGGCTTCCGCCTTGTTGCGGTGCTGCGAGCGGTCGTTCTGGCACTGGACCACGATGCCCGACGGAGCGTGCGTCAGGCGCACCGCGGAGTCGGTCTTGTTGATGTGCTGGCCGCCCGCGCCCGATGCGCGGTAGGTGTCGATGCGCACGTCGGCCGGATTGATCTCGATCTCGAAGGATTCGTCGACTTCCGGATAGACGAACAGCGAGGTGAACGAGGTGTGGCGGCCGTTGGCGGAGTCGAACGGCGACTTGCGCACCAGGCGGTGCACGCCGGTCTCGGTGCGCAGGTGGCCGTAGGCGTACTCGCCCTCGACCTTGATGGTGGCGGTCTTGATGCCCGCGACCTCGCCCTCGGACAGTTCCATGACCTCGGCCTTGAAGCCCTTGCGCTCGCAGTAACGCAGGTACTGGCGCAGCAGCATCGACGCCCAGTCCTGGGCCTCGGTGCCGCCGGCACCGGCCTGGATGTCGATGAAGCAGTTGGCGTGGTCCATCGGGTTGCTGAACATCCGGCGGAATTCCATCGCCTCGATGATCTTCTGGATGCCATCGACGTCGCCGGCCACCGCTTGCAGGGTGTCGTCGTCGCCTTCTTCGCGCGCCATCTCGAACAGGTCGGCGGCATCAAGCAAGTCGGCGCGCGCTTTTTCCAGCGTCAGGACGACGCCTTCGAGCGCCTTCTTTTCCTTGCCCATTTCCTGGGCGCGTTTCTGGTCGTTCCAGATGCTCGGGTCTTCCAGTTCCTGGTTGACCTGTTCTAGTTTCTCCGACTTCTTATCGAAGTCAAAGATACCTCCGAAGTTCGGCTTCACGGCTGGTCAGGTCGTTCAGCAGGGCGGAGAGGGCGTTGATGCGTTCAGCTTCCATGGCGGCTAAGTGTGGGTATGAGTTGGATCGAACCCAGGATTATACCTTAGGACGCCTGTCAGCCAGTGTGCTATGGACGCTTGCGGCGGGAGAGAAGAAGGGTGATCAAATAGACAAGCCCGGCGTAGAGCAGGACCAGCAAGACGCAGACCCAGCCCTTGGGCAGGGCGACGGCTTCCCCGTGCAGCAGCCCGAGAGGCCGCAGCACGGGGTTCCAAACGAGCAACAGGAGGACGGCCGGCGCCGCCAGCAGGGAGAGCGCCTGCTCCAGCCAGGGCGGCAAGCCGAGGTTGAAGCTGGCGACCGCCCCGATGGCGGCGCCGAAATAGGCCGCGGTCAGCGCCGCGGCCAGCAGGGGCCGGTTCCTGTATCTCATCCGATTCTCACCCGACTATTCATGCCCCCATCTTAACGCATGGTCTGGGCGGCCCGTGCGTCGCGGATATCGATCAGGCCGTCGCGGTTCAGGTCGCGGCGGTCGCCCGGCACCAGGGCGCGCAGGCCGCGGTACTGGTTGATGATCGCCACGTCGCCGGCGCCGACCACGCCGTCGTTGTCGAGGTCACCCGCCTTCTTGGGCACGAACTGCCAGCGCTCGTAGGCCTGGCTGGCGCCGATGTCGCCCAGGCGCGCGCTGCTGCCGCCGCCGACCACCAGCAGCGAGATCGCGCGGTAAGGACCGTCCACGCCCTGGAAGCCATCGTAGGCCCAGTTCATCGAGACGTTGTTTACGCCCGCCGACAGGCTGCGCGAGGCGTTCACCAGCCCGATGTCGCCATTGCGCCCGATCACCTTGTACGAGATCTGGTAGAAGCCGGCATTGCGCACCGTGACCGGGAAGGAAGCGTTGAACGAGGCGATGTAGCCGTCCTGCAGCACCGGGGTCACGGTCAGCTGCGGCTTGAGTTCGATCGCATCCGCGCACAGATTGGCCAGGGTGGTGGAGAAGGCGCCGGCTTCGCGCTTGCGGTAGGCCAGCGCGATCTCGCTGCCGCCGACGTCGAGCGCATCGACCTGGGCCAGCGTGTAAGGACCGTCGACGCCCAGCTTGGCCTTGATGTCGGCGGCGCTGAAATTCGCCACCAGGGTGCCGGGGCCGACACCCATGTCCTTGGCGCTGCGGGCGTCGATGCTCTTGCCGTTCGGCGCCACCAGGCGCATCAGGCTGGCGTAGCGGCTGGCCTTGAGCACATCGACGTCGACCGTCGCGCGCAGGGTGGCGACGCAGGCATTCACGCCGCCGATGGTCTCCAGCCGGATGCCGCGCGCGCTCAACTGCGGCGCCACGACGTTCACCTGCGAGGCGGCGGTGCGCAGCACGGGACCTTTCGGGGTCGGGATCGTGACCGTGCCCAGGATGTCGTACAGGCCCGGGGTGGCGAAGGTGTAGTCGACGCTGTAGACGCCGTCGCCGGCGCGGCCGTCCGGCGTCTTGCCGTCGTCATACCCGGTCTGGGCGGCGCCAGGCTGGCCGCTGCCGATCGCGATCGACGGGCTTAGCCCGGTGATCGGCGCGCCGTTGTCCAGCACCACCATGCCGACCGAGACGTCTTCGCCCGCCAGCAGGGTGGTGCGCTCGATCGCGATGCCGGCCTGGTAGCGCGAACGGGCCATGATGGTCCCGAGGGCCACGGTCGGGCCGGGCGCGGCCGGGAAGGTAAGGCGCAGGGTCCAGGTGCCGTCCGCGGGCGCGGCGATGGCTTCGGCGACGAACACGCCGCCCGGCAGGGCCGGCGTGCGCTCCGAGCCCGGGTGGAAACTCAGGCGCGGGTCGCCGGCGCCCAGCACTACGTCGCCATTCGGGTCGACCAGGGTCAAGACGGCGCCGTCGACCGGCACGATCAGGTCGAAGGACAGGCTGTCGGCGCCGCTGAGGGCGAAGGGAATGTCCAGGCGGGTGGCGCCGGCGTTGATGTCGCCGGTGACCGTCGCCGGCAGGTTGAGCGCCACCGGCACGGTCTGCGCCAGCGCGCGGCCGCTCAGCAGCATCAGCAGCAGGAACAACGGCGCGAGCAGCCACCCGAGGATCAGGGCCGGACGCTGGGCGCCGGTCTGGGTCATGTTAAAGATCTTCATCTGGGCCTCGCTTAATTCAGGGGGATGGTCAGGTCGAGAATGCGGTTCACATTCAGGCCATTCTTGACCGTGCTGTGGTTCGCCGCATTGTTCCCGAGCGGGGTGCCGTAGCCGGGGTGGGCCGAGCGCAGGGTCACCACGATGTCGTTGGCCTGGGGAGCCGGGGCCAGGATGGTGTCGTAGGTGAGGACCGTGCGCGTGCCCCACAGGCGGCCGGGGACCGTGGTCAGGGTCATCGGCGCCGACTGGAAGTCGCGCAGCACGAGCCAGGCGCGGCGCGCGGCGTAGTGGGCGATCGACGGGAACAGCGGGTCGGATTCCGGCTGGGTCAGGTCGTTATCCCCGTTCAGGTCGGCGTTGGCGCCGTAGGTATAGGTGTTGGGGATGTTGCCGCGCAGGCCGAGCGAGAGCGCGGTGGTGGCGGCGCCCGTGGTCAGGTCCGCCAGGCCAGGCAGCTGCGGTCCCTGGCCGAAGGTCCAGGTGCTGATGTAGGCGTCGGCGAATCCGTTCGGGTCCTGGCCCGAGTTGATCTTGTCGTCGGCCTTGGTCTTCTGGATGATGGACATGTCCGCGGCGACGCTGCCCAGATGGGGCGTGGACAGGGTCGACAGCGACAGGATCTCGAACTCGGGGCCGATTGCCTGCAGGCCCTGGGTGTCCAGGCCGCCCTTGCTGTGGGCGATCACGTGCACCTGCTTGGCCTTGAGCGGCTTGAGGAAGTTGTCGATGCGGGTGCGCAGTTCGGCCGCGTTGGCGGCCACCGAGCCGTTGCCGCCCTGGCCTGCGCCGAGCGAGAAGCGCTCGAACAGCACGCCGCGGTCCTCGAGGGCGCGGATGACGCCGTTGGCCGAGGCTTCGTCCCAGGTGTCGGCGCCGGCCGAGATGCCGTGCTGGAGGATGTAGGGCGCCGCGGCGTGGAATTCGACCGAGACCCAGTCGACCGCCATGCACCAGTATTCGTCGCTGTTGGCGGTGTCGATGTCGATGCGGATCTCGTTCGGCTGGCCGAACTTGAGTTCCTCGATCGGGATCATGATGGTGTCGTCGGTCCAGGTGCCGTCGAAGCCGCCCAGGGTCTTCTTGAACTTGCCGTTGAAGGAGACGCGGTCGACCTCGGGCTGGTAGGTGCCGTCGGTGGCGGCCTTGTCGTCGATGTCGTAGACCGGGAAGCGCAGCGCGAACTGGGCCGAGAGCACGCCGTTGGCGACCAGCTTGGCCGCGTCCTTGAGGGTGCCGTCCGCGTTCAGCTGGGTGTCGTTGACCAGCTTCGGAATCGTGATGCTGATGCGCAGCGGGCCCTCGCTGCGGTAGCTGCAGCCGGTGTCCAGGCCGGAACCGGAATTGACGACGTAGGTGCCGAGCTTTTCCTCGGGCGGGGTGAAAGGCGACGAGTTCTGCGCCTGCGCGGAGAGCGGCAGCAGCAGGCCGGCCGCGATGGGCAGCAGAAGCGCTTTGATGGCGTTGTGCATGGTGGGCTCCGTGGCGGTCAGTTGGTGAACGTGATGTCGCTCATGACGACGGCGTCGCCGCGCGGCGCGAGCCTGGCGCTGAGTTTCTTGCCGACGTCCGCCGGGCTCAGTTCCTGGGTGGACGACACCCAGCGCGATTCGCCGCTCGCCAGGCGCAGCAGGACGCGCTTGCCGCGCACTTCGACCACCTCGCCGCTCACGGGCGTGCCGGCTGAGGCTTGCGCCGCCGGGGCCGCCTTGGGCGCCGGTGCGGAGGTCTGGGCGGTGGCGGGGCCGGCGGCCAGGATGGCGGCGGCAAGCAGGGCGCCGCCGGCCTTGCGGCGGCGGGCAGCGGCCAGGCCGAGGGCGCCGAGGCCGAGCAGGGCCAGGGTCTCGGGTTCCGGCACCGGAGCGGTCTGGCCGATGGCGACCTGCACGCGCGCAGTGCTGTAGTTCGTGTCCAGCAGGCCGGCGCCGCTGTCGAGGAAGAGCAGGTTCGGGTCGGCGAGATCGATCTGGATCGCGGTGCCGGCATGGGCGGCCAGCGCCTTGAAGTCCAGCGACAGGAAGCGGAAGGCGCCGGCCTGGCCGCCGTCGAGGACCGCCGAGCTGTTGCCCGAGACGCCATAGGCGTCGATGGTGCCACCGGCAGCGCTGGCGTCGCCGAAGAAGCCGAAGGAGCCGGGTTCCGGGAGGTCGAGCTGGTTGCTGCTGGCCGCGGCGTCGAGGAAGCTGAAGCCGGCGAATTCGAGCACGCTGGTGTCGAACAGCACGTCGAGATCGAAGCCGCCCAGCGAGTCGTATTGCGCGGCGCTCAAGCCGGCGATGCGGAAGTCGACGCGGAAGCTCTGGCCGAGCGCGACTTGCGAGGCGGACGAGGCGACGGAAATGGTGGCCGCGCCTGCGCTAGGGGCGGCACAGGCGGCCGCGGCGAGCAGCGCGCAACTAATATTTCGGGACAGCAACCGAAAAATATGCATGGAAACCTCTTTAGAATTGTTAGGGACATACCCGTGGACAGAACGCCATGTTGGTCGTTCAGCGCGGAAACAGAGCATTAATCGTGCCTACCGGAAATCACCATGGAAGGACGAGTAAAGTTGTCATCCGTGTAAAGACAACCGACACAAAGTTAATAAACTTTTCATGCAGCAAGGGTGGCGAGTCGGCCTTTTGGGTAGTTTCCCCATCGAATCCAGGCGCTCGGCGCTTCTTGTATGCATGTAAAGAAAGCCGACAGAGAAGGGCCTGGCCGAGGCTTGCCCTTGATGCATGGTGAGGCCCTGCGTATCATGCGGCGTTTGCCATTGATTGCTCTCCGCCATGCGTTTCCCCACTTTGTTCCTGATTCCCGTCGTACTGGGCGCCTCCGGCGCCGCCTGGTCGGCCACGCCCGCGACGGCGAAACTGGCAGGCGCAAGCGCCATGCTGGCCGTCCTGGAAACTACCGACCTGCACGCGAACGTGGTGGGCTACGACTACTACAAACTGGCGCCCGAGCCCTCGTTCGGCCTGGACCGCACGGCCAGCCTGATCGCGCAGGCGCGCAAGGAATTCCCGAACACCCTCCTGCTCGACAACGGCGATACGATCCAGGGCAACGCGCTGGCCGACTACCAGGCCCTGGTCAAGCCGCTCGGCTGCGGCGAGACGCTCGGCATATACAAGATCATGAACAAGCTCGGCTACGACGGCGCGGGCGTCGGCAACCACGAGTTCAACTACGGCCTGGCCTACCTGGGCCAGGTGACCGGCAGCCGTTTCGAGGTCAAGGGCGTCAAGGCCGGGAAGAAGTGCGCGGGGCCGGCCTTCCCGGTGGTGCTGGCCAACGTCTACAGCGCCAAGACCGGGAAGCCCTTGTTCGCGCCTTACCGCATCATCGACAAGAAGATCACCGGTGTGGACGGCGCCGGCAAGCCGGTGAGCGCGACCGTCAAGGTCGGCATCATCGGCTTCGCGCCGCCGACTATCATGTCCTGGGACAAGCGCTGGCTCGAAGGCCGCGTCTACACCGAGGGTGTGCGCGAGGCGGCCGAGAAGTACATCCCCGAGATGCGCGCCAAAGGCGCCGAGCTGGTGGTGGCGATCTCGCACGGCGGGCTGGACGCAAGCCGCTATTCGCCCACGATGGAGAACGCCAACTACTACCTGGCGCAAGTGCCGGGCGTGGACGCCATGCTGCTGGGGCACTCGCACCAGCTGTTCCCGAACGCTGAGAGCACCGTCGCCCAGTTCAACCTGCCGGGCGTGGACAAGGCGCGCGGCTTCGTGCACGGCGTGCCGACCGTGATGGCCAACCTGTGGGGCAAGCACCTGGGCGTGATCGGCCTGCACCTGAAGCACGACGGCAAGCGCTGGCAGGTCGAGAAGGACAAGACCTTCGTGCAGGCGCGCGCCGCCCAGACCGGCGCCAAGTCCTTCGTCGATGCCGATCCGGAAGTGCTGGCGCTGGTGAAGGCGGAGCACGAGGCCACCATCGACTACGTCAAGACGCCGGTCGGCAGCACCGCCTTCCGCATGTCGACCTATTTCGCCGACGTCGGCGATGTGTCGGCGATTCAGGTGGTGAACCAGGCGCAGACCGCGTATGTGGCGAAGTACGTCGCGGCCAACCTGCCGCAGTACGCCAGGCTGCCGGTGCTGTCGGTATCGGCGCCTTTCAAGAGCGGGGTGGCGGGACCGTCGGACTACACGGACGTGAAGGCGGGCGCACTGGCGCTCAACAACGCGGCCGACCTCTACCTGTATCCGAACGCCCTGTACGCGGTAAAGGTGGATGGCGCGCAGCTCAAGGCCTGGCTGGAAAAGGCGGCGCAGCGCTTCAACACCATCGACCCGGGCAAGGCCGAGCCGCAGGAACTGGTGAACCTGGCCGTACCGAGCTATAACTTCGACACTATCACCAGCCTCGACGTCAGCTACGAGATCGACGTTACCCGGGCGCCCGGCGAGCGCATCCGCAACCTGAGCTGGCGCGGCAAGCGGATCGACGCCGCGCAGGAATTCCTGGTGGCGACCAATAACTACCGTGCCAGCGGCGGCGGCAACTTCCCCGGCCTGGACGGCAGCAAGACCGTGATCGCCTCGCCGGACAACAGCCGCGACGTCTTGATCGCCTACATCAAGGCAACCAGGCAGCTGACCCGCGCCGCGCATGGCGCCGCGCGCAGTTGGCGTTTCGCGCCGGTGAAGACGGCGGGGCCGGTGGTGTTCCATTCGGCGCCGGGCATGATCGGGCTGGCGCACGAGGCGGGGCTGCAGAATGTCAGCCAGGTCCTGCCGGACGACGGGCGCGGCAAGGGCACGGCGCTGTACGTGATCGATCTGTCGAAATGAAGCGTTTTATCGTGATGGCCATGGCGGCGCTGGTGCTGGCGCAGCCGGCGGCGGCCCAGCATGGCGACGAGGGCGACGCGGCGCTAAGGCGCGGGCTGGCTTACCGCAGCAATGGCGAGCCGGCGCTGGCGGCGCACTGGCTGGGCGTGGCGGCGCGGCGCGAGGTGCCGGAGGCGATGTTCATCCTGGCGAACATGTTGTTGGCGGCTGATGGGGTGGCGCGCGACGAGGCGGAGGCACGGCGGCTGCTGGAGGCTGCGGCGCAGCTGGATTGCGCGGAGGCGTGGCAGCAGCTGGCCTTGATGGAGCCGGATCCGGTCAAGGCGGCGCAGCTGATGCGGAGGGCGGCGCATGCGTTGACGCACCGGGGTGAGGTTTCGCGTTAGCGGTTTGCTTGGAAAACTTGGGTCCCGGCCTTCGCCGGGATGACGTTGTAGAACTGCGGACTGACGGAATTAGCGACAGTACGCGACCTGTGCACGTCATCCCGGCGGAGGCCGGAACAATGCCACTGGCATTGTTCCGCCCAAGTTGCCCTGCTCAGTGAAGCTGCCTCTTCTCCGGCTGCACCAGCACAAACGGACTCACCACCGACGCCCAGAGCGTCGCATCCGCCGCCGTCCAGGTCTGCGCCTGCTGGTCGCTCACCTTGGCCACTTTCCCCGACTGCATCCACTGCGTGATGCTCTCCTTGTCGTCGTGCGCGATGCGCAGCGCCACGTCGATCAGGTCCAGCTCCTCGCTCACATACACCACCGAGCCGCTGGCGAAGTGGCGCTCCAGTTCGCTCCATTTGACGCGGCCGGTCTCGCGGTTGATCTTGTCGTGCAGTTCGGTGTCTTTTTCGGGATTGGTCTTCATGGCTCAGCTCAGGATCTCCACCGCGGGCTGCGGCGAACCCCGCCATGTTAACCGATAGGTCTGGGCCTTGCGAACATTGCCCACCAGTGCGGGCCGGAAGCAGGCCAGGCAGGTGCCGCCGGGATGGCGCACGCTCGGGTAGATCACGCCCATCGAACCCGTGTCGAGCAGTTCGGCGGCCAGCGCCTGGGACGCCACGTAGCTGCGCGGGTCCAGGCAATCCTCGTAGGCCGCGATGCCGCGCAGGTCGTGGAAGGGCGCGCCGAAGTCGGCCAGCAGGCACTGGTAGGTCACGCTGTCGTCGAAGCGGTTGATCTCGTGGTACTCGACCGTCTTGTGGAAGATAACCTCGGCCAGCGAGGTCTCGGCGGCGAAAGCGCAATACCAGGCGCCGCGCTCGCCGTCGTTGAAGCGGCTGCCCTCGGGCCGCGCATAGGTGAAGGCGGCGTTGATGATGCGGAAGTTCGGCACGCCGAACACCAGCTCGTCCATGCCGATCCCGGGCAGCAGGCCGGATTCCCCGCGCAGGCGCTCGTTGGTGGCGTTGTCGAGATCAAACAGGTCGCGCAGCATGTCGTCGTCCTCGGCCAGCGGGGCGAGGACGGAATCTTCCAGGTCGGCGAAGCGGGATGGAATCAGGCGGCAGGTATCGAACTGGCGCAGCGGAGTGAGTTTGGGAATCAGGGTCACTCACAACCCTCCGCGGCGCGCGTCCAGCAGTTTGCGTACCGTTTGCATCGCGATCAGGCCGCCGGCCAGCATGTAGGCTAGCGGAGTGCGTCCGGCGAAGACCGGATTGGTGTTGGGCAGGTGGATCCATTCGTCGGCAAGCTTGTCGCCGTAGAGGATGTGCAGGGCCTTGTAGACGCCCAGCAAATAGGAAATGCGGGTGATGCGGTCGACTTCGAGCACCCGGTCCGGGTTCTTTTTCCAGTCGTAGTACGAGGACGAGGACAGGCCGCCGAGCAGTTCGCGCGCATCGTCCTCGCGCAGCTGCCAGGCCCCGGCCAGCTTGAAGAAGCCCTTCAAGGCCGAGCGCGACAAACGCTCGCGCTCGGCCTTCGAATTCAGGTCGACCAGCACGGCCGGCTCGAATCGGCTCTTGGGGTATGAATAGGCTAGGCTCATGGTTCCTCCGAATATGGAGTCTTTATACTCCGTTTTTGGAGGCTTTGCAACCGGTGGTTGTCAAGTGTGTGGTACCGTGACAGAATCGCAAACTTGCCAAATCGAAAAGGATTTGTCCATGCGTCTACGTACGATTTCTCTGCTGACCGCCTGTCTCATGCTGGCGGCGACGGGCAGCAGTGCACGGGGGCCCCACGAGGACCTCAGGAAACAGGTGGCGGATAGCGAACGGGCTTTTGCCGCGACCATGAAGGCACGCGATTTCGAGGGTTTTACCCGCTTCGTGGCGGATGAGGCCATTTTCATGTCCGGCGAGGGCGCGTTGCGCGGCAAGCAGGCCGTGGCGCAGGGCTGGCGCAAGTATTTCGACAAGCCTGCAGCGCCGTTCTCGTGGGAGCCGGAAGAGGTGGAGGTGGTGGACTCGGGGACGCTGGCGTATAGCGGCGGGCCGATCTACGACCGCAGCGGGAAGAAGATCGGGCGCTTCAATTCGATCTGGCGGCTGGAAGCGCCGGGGAAGTGGAGGGTGGTGTTCGATCGGGGGTCGGATTTTTGTGAGTGCAAGAAGTAACTTTCTGCACTCACCATTAGTCGAAAAACGTCATCCCCGCCTTCGCGGGGATGACGAAGCACAGTGTAACTATTTTCCCAACCGGTAACGCTGTTCGCGATACAACAGCGACGGCAGCATCACGTGCGCCATCGCCTGCTCCACCTGCGCCTTGCTTGGCGTCCCTGCATTGAAGTCGACCTTGCCGCTGGCCGCCTCGTACTTCGCCAGCAGCGGCGCCTGCCCCGGCCGCAGGATGGTCGCGGACTCGCCCTCGAGCCACGCGAAGTAATCGTTGAACTGGATCAGCGCCCGTCCCGGCGTCGCGTCGTCGCGCGCGAAGTCGCGTCCGATCATCGGGTGCTCGCTCGACACGCCCAGCAGCGACAGCAGGGTCGGTCCCAGGTCCACCTGGCTGGCGATGGTCGCGATGCGCTTCGGCTGGATGTCCGCTCCCAGGATCAGCCCGGGAATGTGGAACTTCTTGATCGGCACCAGGCTGTTGCCGTACACACGGTTGTCGTGGTCGGCCACGATCAGGAATACCGTATCCTTCCAGTACTCCTGCTTCTTGGCTTCGCGGATGAATTGGCCGAGCGCGAAGTCGGCGTACTTGACCGCGTTATTGACGGTCTGCTTGGCCGGATCGTGCAGGCTGATCTTCCCATCCGGGAATTCGAAAGGCTCGTGGTTCGAGGAGCTGAAGATCAGGCTGAAGAAAGGCTTGCCCTGTCCATGCAGGTGCTTCAGGCGCTCCAGCGATTTATCGAACAGGTCTTCGTCCGAAGCGCCCCAGCTGCCCACGAACTTCGGCTTCATCTGTGCCTGGTCGACCACGCTCTGGAAGCCGTTCCCGGTGAAGAAGCTGCGCATGTTGTCGAAGTGCGCTTCGCCGCCGTACACGAACTCGGTGTGGTAGCCCTGCTGGCCCAGGCCAGCGGCCAGGGTGTAGAAGTTCTGCTGCGCCAGCGAGAGCTTGACCACGCTGCGCGCCGGCGTCGGCGGGAAGCCGGCGATCACGGCCTCGATGCCGCGCACCGAGCGGGTGCCGGTCGCGTAGAGCTGCTCGAACCACCAGCCTTCACCCTTCAGCTTTTCCAATTCCGGAGTGACCGGCAGGCCGCCCAGCGACTGCACGAAGGTCGCGCCCAGGCTTTCCTCGAGCACGATCACCAGGTTGAGCGGCTTGGCGCGCTGGACGGCCGCCAGCTGGCGGTGCAAGGTCGGCAGTTCGGCGTTCGGGAACTGGTGGTCCTTCAGCCACGGCGCCGCCTTCACCTGAGCGAAAACCGTCTCGCGCGGCAGCTTGCCATAGATCTCGGACGACTTGGCTTCCTTGCCCATCGAATTGATCGCGTCCAGCACCGACCAGGGGGAGTTCACGATCAGCGAATTGACCATCGCATCCTTGGTCAGGGCGAACAGCGCCGGGTTGGCCGGGCGGTGGGCGGTGGTCGACCGGATCTGGAAGAACACCACCAGCACGATCAGCGGCCAGGTCAGGAGCAGCTTCTTCGCGGACCACAGGCCGGCGCCGGTGGAAGCGGCCTTCAGGAGGCGGAGCAGGCTCACGCCCAGCACGATGGTCGCGCCCACGCCCAGCAGCAGGGCGATGCGAAAGCCGTTCCACAGGGTGGCGCCCACTTCGCGCGGGTGCGACAGGTATTCGACGAACAGCCGGTTCGGCCGCACGTCGTACTGCATGATGAATTGCGGCGTCGAGACCTCCATGAACACCACGAAGATCAGTCCACAGGCGGCCCAGACCACCGTCAGGATGCGCCAGGCGCGCTGCGTCTTGCGGTAAGCCAGGAAGGGCGCCAGGACCAGGGGGAGCACGAACAGGTAGCCCATCAGGATCAGGTCGGCGCGCACGCCCTGGACCAGCATGGTGCCGGCGATGCCGGTGGCGGATACGCGATCCCATTGCCAGGCCATCAGCCCGAGGCGCGAGAGCGACAGCAGCACCAGCCCGATCACAAGCATCTGCACCAGGCTGACGTAGGGCCCGGCCCAGCGCGTGATCCGGGCCAGCCATGCGGCGCTGGTGCTCAAGGGTTGCCTGCCGAAGGAAGGCTGGTGGAAGATGGTGTTGGGATCGACGCGCATGGCAGCCCCTGGAAGGTAAGGTTTATGCGCCGGTGGCGCCGACGCCCGCGCTCAGCAGCCAGGCCACGAACAGCAGGAATACCAGCATCATCGCGAACAGGGTGCTCAAGCGGCGGCCGTCGTTCGCGTTCTCGAACAGCGGTGCGCGCCTGGTGGCCACGCCCACGAAATAGGCGCCGAACACGGTCGCCAGGTAGTGCACGGCGCCGAACATTTCGCCCAGCTCGCCCTTGCGCGGGTGGTCGATCAGCAGGTGCGACAGGATCACCAGCACCAGGTAGGGGATCGACGCGGCCAGCGGCGGCAGGTAAAGGCCGAAACGCTCGACGAAGTCGCGCACGGCCGGGCGCGAGCGCGCCAGCAGCGGGAGGACCAGGTTATGAGTCAGGCCCACGATCACGATCAGCTTGAGGATGACGTTCTTGTGCAGGCTGCCGCTGCCCACGGCCAGGTTGTGCAGGTTGGTTTCGGCCTGGCGGTTATTCTGCAGGAAGAAGTCCGGCGACTGTACCTGCAGCACGCGCTGGAACCAGCTGATTTCCTCGATCGCCGCGAGCGCCACCACCACGCTCAGGCCGCCCAGGGCCAGGAGTTCGAGGCGGCCGGCGCCAGGCTGGCGGGCGCGTTCGACGGTCGCGAAGGCGAGCAGGCCGGCGATCACGGTGAAGCAGAGGAACTGCATCCATTCGACAATGCCGTCCTCGCCCAGCAGGCGCCACAGCTGCTTCGGGTCCGGGCCGGACCAGGCGACCGCCAGGCCCAGGACGAATACATTGACGGCGATGCCCGTGGCGATGGCCGGATGGGTGAGCCAATTCCTCTTAGTTGCTGCTGACGTTACCACTTCTGTGCTCCTTGATCGGTGAATAGGTGTCGATGCCGGCCGCGCGCAGGGCCGGCAGGTCGGCGGCCAGGCCAGGGACCGGCTGGCGTTGTGTGTTCAGCGGGCGGCGGCGCAGGCGGCGCAGGCCGGCGGCGGCGACGGCGATCACGGCCCAGCCCCACAGCAGCGGGTCGATGACCGCATCCCAGATGTTCCCGGTCGGCAGGCGCAGCAGGGAAAACAGCAGGAAGGCGCCCAGCAGGGGCAGCGCCTGGCGCTGGTTGCGGCCGCGCACGATGGCGGCGGCGCAGGCGATGGTCGCCAGCACCGCCAGGACCGGCACGCTGGCGGCGGAGAAGCCCGCGTAGTAATAACCTTGCGAAATCAGGCCGAAGGCATCCAGGTAGAGCGCGGTCCCGGCGATGGCCAGCGGCGCGGCCAGGCCGGTCGGGAGGACGCACACGGCGCGCATGCCGCGCCGCCGGTCCAGCAGCTTGAGCAGGCAGCAGGCGGTAAGCAATCCGCTCGGATACTGGAAGGCCAGGCCCAGCGTCCACGCCGGCGAGGCCTGGCCCGGCAGGACGGCCAGCAGCACAATCAGGCCGAGCGCCGCCAGCGGCAGGCGGCGGCTGCGGCGCCAGGGGCCGGGCGCCAGGACGACCAGCACGGTGGCGAGCACGATGGCCCAGGCCAGCCGTCCGTAGATCATCTGCCAGGTCAGGTCGGGCAAGCTCATCAGATTGTGTCTCCAAGCGAGATGCGGTAGCGGTGGTGGGCGATCGACTGGCGCTGGTGGGTATAGGTGACGTGCAGCTCGTCGCCGACCTGCTGCATGGTCGGGTAGGAGAACTCGTCGCCGGCCGGGCCGCGCGCGACATCGGCGACGGTGCGCCAGGAATGGCTGTCGTTCGAGATCGACAGGCGCAAGGTGCTGCGCGAGGAGCCCCCCGCTTCGACCGGGTTGTGCAGCATCAGGAACTGCCCGCTGCTCAGGCGGATGACCGCCAGCGAGGTATCGTGGTTCGCCATGTTCAGCGGCGGCTGGTCTTCCCAGCTATGGCCGCCGTCGCGGCTGGTCACGTGCTGGACGCGCTGTTCGTCGCTGGCGTCGCGCATCCAGGCGCGCACCTCGGTATTCGATACCGGCACGATGGCCGGCTGCAGGGCCGTGGTGCGCTCGCCGATGCGGCCCAGCCAGGTCGGGTCGCCTTCGGCGTCGAAGGCCATCAGCATGGGGTACTTGATGCCGATCTCGAAGTAGACCGGCAGCCACCAGCCGCCGTCGCCGGTGCCGACCGGATTGGTGCGCACCAGCACACTGGTATTGAACAGAGGCGACATCGGCAGTACGCGCTTGACGTCGAAGCTGGCGCCATGGTCGGCCGAGATCATGTGCGCCACGCGCGAGGCGGCCCAGCCGCCCAGGCCGGTGGCCACGACATAGAGGTGGATGCGGCCGTCGCGGTCGGTCCAGGCGACCGGATTGCCGATGCGGCGCACGCCGAAGCCGAGGGCTTTGCCGAGCGAGGCGCGGCTGGCGACTTCCCAGGGCGGGCTCCAGCCGCCGTTGTGCCAGCGCGACGCATACACCTTGACGTCCGGGCCGCTCTCGCGGCTGCCGGCCCACCAGAAGGCGAGCATGCGGTCGCCCGCGAGGGCGGTCAGGGCGCTGGCGTGGGCCGAGGGGACGCCCTGCGGCATCGGGATGTGGGAGCGCGAGAGTTCGGACAGCGCCACCCGGCCGGATGACACGGCCTTGGGGAGGGTCGGGACGGCCTTGGAGCGGGCCACGTGGGCCCAGCGGAGCGCTTCGGCGCCGGCGACGACCAGGACGGCGAGGGCGCAAGCGAATACGGTCCAGCGGTAACGGCGTGACTGCAGGTTCTGGTGACGCTCCATACTCTTCCAGTAGCGGAAACCTTCCCGGTAGAGCAGGATTCCTAACGTTCACATGACCGGCGCCGCTTGACGGCAAGCTGTGCGGGCCGCTTCGCAGGCGATCGAGCCGGGGTCGCCGAGCTCAATATTCCCGCGAAAAAATCGCTATCCTACAGGAAATTGATAGCGCTGAACAACGCAGAATAAGGAAATGTGCGGAGGAATATGACATGCTGGCAAGCCCGGTTCGCGAGCTGACGTATACTCGTGCTTTTTTACCAATCCTTGCCGCCCATGCGCACCACCATGATCGTGCCGGCGCTCGTCGCCGGACTCCTCGCCAGCGGTTGCGCGAACGTCAATCCCTATTATGACGACGCCAAGCCTCATCACCGGCGCGACGGTTTCGTGAACAACTATCCGTCCAACCCGGCGTACCGGCGCCCGCAGGCCGGCTTCGTGGAGGGCTGGGCGGCGCGCATCAGGAACTGGACCTCGGACGGTTCGGAGCGCCTGCCGCTGGCGCCCATCCCGACGGTCGCCCCTGACCTGGACTTCATCCACGCCAATGCCGCGGAGCCGGCGCTGACCTGGATCGGGCACGCCAGCTTCCTGTTCCAGACCGGGAACGGACTCAACATCCTGACCGATCCGGTGTTCGAGGAACGCGCCTCGCCGCTGTCCTTCGCGGGGCCGAAGCGGCACCAGCCACCGGGCCTGGCGCTCAGCCAATTGCCGCGCATCGACGCGATCCTGATCAGCCACTCGCACTACGACCACCTGTCGCAGGCCTCGCTGCGCGCCCTCTACCGGCAGAAGGGCGGAGCGCCGCTGCTGGTGGCGCCGCTGGGCGTGGACGTCTGGCTGGAACAGAACGTGACCGACGGCGACCGCTCGCGCATCGTGCGCCTGGACTGGTGGGACAAGACCAGCCTGCGCGGGCACGAGATCCAGCTGCTGCCGGTGATGCACTGGTCGGCGCGCACGCCCTGGGACCGCAACGCCACGCTCTGGGGCGCCTACGCCGTCACGCGGCCGGGCTTTTCCTTCTTCTTTTCGGGCGACCTGGGCTATTCGCGCGATATCCAGGACATCGCCGCCCGTTTCGAGGGTTTCGACCTGGCGGCGATCGGGATCGGCGCCTACCAGCCGGTGTGGTACCGCAACTCCCACGTCAGCCCCGGCGAGGCGGTGCGCATTCACCGCGAGCTGCGGGTGCGGCGCAGCGTCGGCATGCACTGGGGGACCTTCCCGATGGGCCAGGAGCGACTCGACCAGGCGCCGCGCGACCTCGCCGACGCGCGCCGCGAGCAGGGCGTGGCCGACGACGCCTTTTTCGTCATGAAGATCGGCGAGACCTACAGGCCGCAGCGCTAGCGTGGGGCGCGCAGGGTAATCTTGAGCATCTCGCCCGGTTTCCAGAGGCGCATGCGCGGGCCCCAGCTGCCGGCGCCGCGGCTGATGATCAGCTGCAGGTCCTGGATGCGGTGGGCGCCCACCACCTGCGGAAAGCGGCGCTGCACCGCATAGTTGAAGGGCCAGATCTGGCCGCCGTGGGTATGCCCGGACAGCATCAGGCCGATGCCGTGCGCTGCCGCGCGCTCGATCACGGGCGCGGCCGGGATGTGGGCCATCAGGATGGCCGCGCCCTCGGCCCGCGCCGGATAGAGCCGGTCCAGCCCCGACAGGATGTCGCCGCCGCGGCGCATGCGGCTGCCGATGTCGTCGAGGCCGGCCAGGTGCAGGCCGGGCAGCAGCTCGACCCGCTGGTCGCGCAGCCAGTGCACGCCGCCCGCCTCGAACTCGGCGATGGTGCCGGCGGCGTCGCCATAGTATTCGTGGTTGCCCGTGACCGCCCACACGCCGCGCGGGGCGCGGATGGCGCGCAGCACGCCGGCCAGGCGCGGGTCGGCGGCCGGTTCGTCCTCGACCTGGTCGCCCAGCAGCAGCACGGCGGCCGGGTTCTGGGCGTTGATGCGTTCGACCACCTGTTCCATCCACGCGGCGCGGCGCTGGGCGCCCAGGTGGATGTCGCTGAGCGCCACCAGCACGGTGCCGTCCAGCTGTTGCGGCAGGCCCGGCAAGACCACCTCGTGCTCGACCACCACCGGCGTGCGCACCGCCTGGTAGATGGCGAAGCCGCTCACCAGGGCGCCAAGGACGGCGGCGCCGGCGGTGAGCTTGCGGTTATGGGGCCGCCACCAGGTGCCGAAGCCGGTGGCGATGTCGGCGATGAGCAGGCACACCGACATGACGAACACGATGCCGAGCCAGGTCATGGCGAACTGGCCGGGCCACCAGCGCCAGTCCATGGCCTCGTCGCCCAGATGGACGCCGCCCAGGTAGACGAGCCAGACCAGCAGCCCGGCCAGGGCCCAGGCGCCCGGCTTGAAGCGGGAGCGAATGGCGTCGATGCGGTACAGGCGCGCGAGCACGTACAGGTGCATCAGCGAGCCGGCGACGTTCAGGACGATATTAAACATCCGGTTAGGCCGGTTCCGCGTGTTCGACCAGCAGCTGGACCTTGGTCACGCCGTTGTATTCGTTGGCGTCCAGGCGGAAAGCCACGCGCGCGCGCTCCGGCAGGCTCTCGTTGTGGCCGAACCAGATGGCGTCGTAGCGGCGGCCGTTCTTCTCCAGCAGCAGCTTGAGGTGGCGTTCCTTGAGCACGCGCTGGCTGACCACGCGGAATTCGTCGCAGAACACCGGCGGCGCGAAGCCCTGGCCCCAGACCTGGCCGTCGCACAGCTCGATGAACTGGGTCGAGTAGTACTCGTCTTCCAGCGGGCCGTCGGTCTCGATGATGCGTTCCAGCTGGGCTTCCGTGAGCCAGGCGCGCCCTACGGCCTCGAAGGCTTCCGAAAAGTGCGGGAAGGCGTCGGCGCGGATCGACAGGCCGGCCGCCATCGCGTGGCCGCCGAACTTGTCGATCAGGCCGGGCACGCGCTTGGACACCAGGTCGAGCGCGTCGCGCAGGTGGAAACCCGGAATCGAGCGTCCGGAGCCCTTGATCCAGCCCTCGCCGGCCGGGGCGAAGGTGATGGTCGGGCGATAGAATTTTTCCTTCAGGCGCGAGGCGACGATGCCGATCACGCCCTGGTGCCAGCCTTCGTCGAACACGGCGATGGTGCTTGCGCCGGAGGGCTCGAAGCTGTCCAGGTGGAGCAGGGCGGTATCCTGCATCTCGGCTTCGATCTCGCGGCGCTTGAGGTTGATCTCGTTGAGCTGCTGGGCGATGGCCCAGGCCCGCCCTTCGTCGTCGGTGACCAGGCATTCGATCCCCAGCGACATGTCTTCCAGCCGGCCGGCGGCGTTCAGGCGCGGACCCAGCGCGAAGCCCAGGTCGAAGGGCGAGGCGCAGCGCGCTTCGCGCCCGGCCACACGGAACAGGGCGGCCACGCCCGCATGCATGCGGCCCGCGCGCATGCGGCGGATGCCCTGGGCCACCAGGATGCGGTTGTTGGCGTCCAGCCTGACCACGTCGGCCACCGTGCCCAGCGCCACCAGGTCGAGCAGGCTGTCGAGCTTGGGCTGGGTCTGGGCGTCGAACACGCCGCGCCGGCGCAGTTCCGCGCGCAGGGCCAGCAGCACGTAGAACACTACGCCGACACCGGCCAGGTGCTTGCTGGGGAAGCCGCACTCGGGCTGGTTGGGGTTGACGATCACGCGAGCCGGCGGCAGCACCTCGCCCGGCAGGTGGTGGTCGGTGACGACCACGTCGATGCCGCGCTCTTTTGCCTCCAGGACGCCGTCGATGCTGGCGATGCCGTTGTCGACCGTGATGATGATGTCCGGCGCCTTTTCGCGCGCGGTCAGCGCCACGATCTCGGGCGTCAGGCCGTAGCCGTACTCGAAGCGGTTGGGCACGATGTAGTCGACCCGGGCGCCCATCGCGCGCAGGCCGCGCAGCGCGGTGGCGCAGGCGGTGGCGCCGTCGCAGTCGTAGTCGGCGACGATGGTCATCTTCTTGCCCGCGCCGATCGCGTCGGCGAGGAAGACGGCGGCGGCGTCGATGTGTTTCAGGCCGCTCGGGGGCGAGAGCGCGGCCAGCTCGCTGGCCAGCTCGCGCGGGTCTTCCAGCCCGCGCGCCGCGTAGATGCGGGCCAGCACGGGATGGATGCCGCCCTGGCGCAGCAGTTCCGAGGTACGGAAGGGGCAGGGACGGGTGGCGATGCGGGTCTTGATGCTCAAGTCAGTCGTTCCAATGTGGGACGGCGCCAGAAGCTGCGCTGGGCCATGCCGGTAGTCGTCGATTCAAGGAGGCCTTCACGGCTGCTCAGGACCAGGCGCAGTTCGCGCACCCGGCCCTGCTTCACGGCCGCGAGCAGGGGCGCGAACAGCTGTTCTTCCAGCTGCTGCATGGCCATCACCCAGCTGCCCCAGTCGGCCGCGATGGCCGCCTCGGCCAGGTTGCCGGCCACCAGCATGGTGTCGTCCCGCAGCGCGCCGTCGAGTTCGTGCAGGCCGGCGAGCCGGCGCGCGCCGAGCGCGGCCAGCCAGCCGGGCGCGGCGTAGGTCGTCAGGTGCGCGGCCCGGTCCGCTGCCGCTGGCTGTGCCGCGCCCCACAGCCAGAAGGCGTTCACGGCCGGCAGGCGGCGCGCCTCGCGCGCGGCGTTGACCGGGTGGGCATGCCACAGCATCTGGACCTCGTTCTGCAGGCGGCGGTAGGCGATGGCGCGCTCGCCCTTGGGCATGAAATCGATCAGGTCCATGCCGACCGCCGTGTCCGGCGTGGCGGTATCCAGCGCCGCCCAGTCGTCGGCGCGCAGGAACCAGGTCTGGGCGTCGCCGTAGACCAGCGGATGGCCGGCTTCCTCGCACAGGGGGCGGGCGGCCTCGAACAGGGCGCGGCTGTCGTCCTCGCTCAGGGCCAGGTGGCGCAGGTCGGCCATCATCAGGTGGCTGCGCGCAATCTGGATGTGGGCCGGGTTGACGATGAACCAGGTGCCGTCCGCCGGGTCCAGGCCGAAGCCGCGCATGGCCGCGCCGGCGAAGGCAGGCTTGCCGTCCTGCCCGGCGCCCAGGGCGCGCGCCAGCCACTGCTCGTGCGGCAGGGCGCGCACGTCCTCGCTCACCGGCACGCGCGCGTGCTGCGAGGTGCGCGTGAGCAGGGCGGCCAGCCCGGGGGCGTTCAAGGCGCGCACCAGGTCGGGAGCGAATTCGGGGAGGGGCAGTGCGTAGGGCAGGACGAGCGTGATCTTGGACATCCCTCTATTTTAGGCCAAACGGGGCCCGGACGAGAACTGCGGGGAGGTTTTCCGGCACCTGCTTGTTACTCGTATAATCTGGTACTTTTAACAATTCATGCCAGGTAAGGGGTTTGTCTGGCAAACTGCGGGGTTGACGACCCTGAACCGGATTTCATGAGCACCACCCACAAGTTTCCCTACGAATGGCAGATCGGCCTGCGCTACACCCGCGCCGGCAAGCAAAGCGGGCGCAACCGCTTCATTTCGTTCATCTCGATGGCCTCGGTGACCGGCATTGCGCTCGGCGTCGCCGCCCTGATCGTGGTGCTGTCGGTGATGAACGGCTTCACCAAGGAAGTCACCAACCGCATGCTGTCGGTGGTGTCCCATGTCGAGGTCTACGACGTCCACGGCGCCATGAGCGGCTGGCGTAGCTCCACCCGGGAAGCGCTGCGCAACCCGGCGGTCGCGGCCGCCGCGCCTTTCCTCGACGCCCAGGCCATGCTGCTGAGCGGCGAAGTCATGAAGCCGGTGCTGCTGCGCGGCGTGCTGCCGCAGGACGAGGCCAGGGTGTCGGACGTGAGCCGCCATATGCGCCAGGGCAGCTTCGATGCCCTGCAGCCGGGCAGCTACAAGGTGGTGCTGGGCAGCGCGCTGGCGAAGGCGCTGGATGTGGGCGTGGGCGATCGCGTGACCCTGCTGCTGGCCTCGAACGGTGTGCCGGGGATGCCGGGCGCCGCATCCGATGCGCTGCCGCGCACCCGCGCGCTGGTGGTGGCCGGGATCTTCGAGGCCGGACACTTCGAATTCGATTCCTCGCTCGGCTTCATGCACCTGAACGACGCCGAGGGCGCGCTGGATGCGCCGGCCCCGACCGGCATCCGCCTGCGCCTGAAGGACCTGCACCAGGCCCCGCAGGTGGCCGAGGAACTGCACCGCAGCATGTCGGGCGACCTGGTGCTGCGAGACTGGACCAAGGTCAACTACATCTGGTTCGCGGCGGTCGAGTCGCAAAAGCGCATGATGTTCATCATCCTGACCATGATCGTGGCCGTGGCCGCCTTCAACCTGGTGTCGACCCTGGTCATGACGGTGCGCGACAAGCAGGCCGACATCGCCATCCTGCGCACCCTGGGCGCCTCGCCGGGTTCGATCATGAAAATCTTCATGGTGCAGGGCACCCTGGTGGGCCTGCTGGGCGCGGCGCTGGGCGTGGTGTCCGGCATCCTGCTGGCGCTCAACGTTGGCGCGATCGTTTCAAGCATCGAACAGCTCTTCAACGTACGCTTCCTGTCGCAGGAGGTCTACCTGATCGACTCGATTCCGTCCGAGCTGCGCTGGGGAGACGTGAGCTGGATCGGCGGGGTGGCGGTGCTGCTGTCCTTCCTGGCGACGATCTATCCGAGCTGGTCGGCCTCGCGCGTGAAGCCGGCCGAAGCGCTGCGCTACGAGTGAGGCCTATGGCAAACTGCGCTCTGCAACAAATATTCAGGAAACCATGAGCTTTATCCAGACACTGCCCTACGAATGGCTGGTCGGCCTGCGCTATACGCGCGCCGGCAAGCGCAGCGGGCGCAACAGCTTCATCTCCTTCATTTCGCTGATTTCGGTCACCGGCATCGCGCTCGGCGTCGCGGCCCTGATCATCGTGCTGTCGGTGATGAACGGCTTCCAGAAGGACGTCACCGACCGCATGCTGTCGGTGCTCGCCCACGTCGAGGTCTTCAACGAGGAAGGCGGCATGCCGGACTGGCGCGCCGCCGCGCAGAAGGCGGGGCAGCACCCGGCCGTACGCGGCGCCGCGCCCTTCGTCGAGACCCAGGGCATGCTGCTGCGCGACGGCGCCATGCGGCCTTCAGCCATCCGCGGCGTGCTGCCGGGCGAAGAGGAGAAGGTGTCGGACGTGGCGCGCCAGGTGGTCCAGGGCAGCTTCGCGGCGCTGCAGCCGGGGCAGTTCAACATCGTGCTGGGCGACCTGCTGGCGCGCGCGCTGAACGTGGGCGTGGGCGACAAGATCACCATGCTGATGGCGCATGCCCAGACCACGCCGGCGGGCATGCTGCCGCGCACCCGTTCCTTCACCGTGGTCGGCATCTTCAAGTCCGGCCATCCGGACTTCGACGCCTCGTTCTCCTTCGTGCATATCGAGGATGCGCAGCGCATGGAGCGCCTGCGCGCCCCGGCCGGGCTGCGCCTGCGCATAGCCCAGGTGCGCGACGCGCCCCAGGTGGCCGAGGAACTCAAAACCACCTTGCCGGCCGGCGTGGTGATCCGCGACTGGTCCAAGCTCAACGCCAACTGGTTCGCGGCCGTGCAGACCGAAAAGAAGATGATGTTCATCGTGCTGACCCTGATCATCGCGGTGGCCGCCTTCAACCTGGTGTCGAGCCTGGTGATGACGGTGACCGACAAGCAGGCCGATATCGCTATCCTGCGCACGCTCGGCGCCTCGCCCGCATCGATCCAGAAGATCTTCATGATCCAGGGCGCCGTGATCGGGCTGCTCGGCACCGTGGCCGGCGTGCTGCTGGGCGTGCTGGTGGCCCTGAACATCGACGTCATCGTCCCCTTTATTGAAAACCTGCTGGGAGTGCAGTTCTTGTCGAAAGATATCTACCTGATCAGTACCGTTCCGTCCGAGCTGCGCTGGCCGGACGTGGCCCGCATCGGCGTCGTGTCGGTGCTGCTGGCCTTCGCCGCCACGCTCTATCCGAGCCGCTCGGCGGCGCGCGTGAAACCTGCGGAGGCGCTGCGCTATGAGTAACACGTCCGCACCGGTCCTGGCCTGCCGGGCCTTAAGCAAGACCTTCAAACAGGGCGACTACACCGTGCAGGTGCTCGACCGCATCGACTTCGCCGTGCACCGCGGCGAGCGCGTGGCCATCGTCGGCGCGTCCGGCTCGGGCAAGTCGACCCTGCTGCACCTGCTGGGCGGCCTCGATACCCCGAGCACCGGCAGCGTCACCCTGCATGGCGAGGATTTCGCAACCCTGTCGGAAGCGCGCCGCGGCGAGCTGCGCAACACCTCGCTCGGCTTCGTCTACCAGTTCCACCACCTGCTGCCGGAATTCTCGGCGCTGGACAACGTCATGATGCCGCTGCTGATCCGGCGCGAGCAGCGCGACAGCGCCATGCAGAAGGCCCAGGCCATCCTCGAGCGCGTGGGACTGGGCAAGCGCGTCATCCACCGTCCCGGCGAGCTGTCGGGCGGCGAGCGCCAGCGCGTGGCCCTGGCGCGCGCGCTGGTGACCCAGCCGGCCTGCGTGCTGGCCGACGAACCGACCGGCAACCTGGACCACAGCACGGCCCAGAACATCTTCGACCTGATGCTTGAGTTGTCGCGCACCCTGGGCACCGCCTTCGTGATCGTGACCCACGACATGGAGCTGGCGCGCCGCTGCGACCGCGTGCTGCGCCTGACCGAGCACGGCCTGCAGCCGCTGGAGGCCTGAACATGTGGATCGACACCCACTGCCACCTGGACGCGCATGAATTCGGCGGCGATGCCGTCGGGGTCGCGCGCCAGGCCGGGGAAGCAGGGGTGTCGATGATCGTGCTGGTGGCGGTCGACCGCGGGAACTTCGCCACCGTGGCCGGCCTGGCGGCGCGCATTCCGAACGCCTGCTATGCGCTGGGCATTCATCCGATCTTCGTGCCGCAGGCGCAGGACGAGGACCTGGCCGCGCTGCGCGCGGCGGTCGAAGCAGCCATGGGTGATCCCAAATTCGTGGGCGTGGGCGAGATCGGACTGGATTTCTTCATCCCGATGCTGTGCGAACCGGCGATGCGCGAGAAGCAGGAACGTTATTTTCGCGAGCAGCTGCGCATCGCGCGCGACTTCGGCCTGCCGGCCCTGATGCATGTGCGGCGTTCGCAAGACCAGGTGCTCAAGCACCTGCGCCAGATCACGCCGCCGGGCGGCATCGCGCACGCCTTCAACGGCAGCTTCCAGCAGGCGCAGAACTTCATCGACCTGGGCTTCCACCTGGGCTTCGGCGGCGCCATGACCTTTAGCCGGGCGCTGCAGATCCGCCGGCTGGCCGCCGAGCTGCCCCTGGACGCGATCGTCCTGGAAACCGACGCCCCGGACATTCCTCCGGCCTGGGTGCATCCGGGCCGCAACAGCCCGGAGCAGCTGCCCGCCATCGGCGCTACCCTGGGCGGGTTGCGCGGCCTGTCCGACGACGAGGTGAGGCGCGCGACCCACCGCAACGCCCTGGCGGCCATCCCCCGGCTCCAGGGGCTGACCGGCCTCTGAGGCGGATTCGGAACGGGCTCAAACGGCGCGCGCCGACCACGTCAATACAGGGAAGTTCACAAAATTTCAGCCGGATCGCCATGATCCGAAGCAAGTTGTAAATCCTGCTGCTCTGCCAAGATGTTTACTCCGCTGCGACAGCGGGGCCATTTTCCCCAACAGGAGAGACACTTGGACAGCGCGAGCGAATTCCTGCGCATGCTACAGCACGAGAAGTCGCTGACGACCGCCCACCGGCCCATCCGCCTGCGGCTCGGGCATGCCGACCACCTCGCCGATGAAGTCCTGCTGCCGCAGCGAGTCAGTGGCTGCGAATCGGTGTGCGGGGGCCTGGAATACGTGGTCACCTGCGTCGCCTCGACGCCGCGCCTCCCGCTCAAGGAACTGATCGCGCTTCCCGCCGAAGTCCAGCTGGTGACCGACCGCGGCCAGCTGCGCGGCGTGTGCGGCATCGTGGCCGAGGCGAGGGCCGGCGACTACGACGGCGGCCTGGCCGTCTACCAGCTGGTGATCCGCGATGCGCTGGCGATCATGGAAAAGCGCATCAACAGCCGGGTGTTCCGCTACCAGAGCGAGCTCGATATCGTCCAGGTCCTGTTCGAGGAATGGAGCCGCTCCAACGGCGTGATGGCCAGCGCCTTCGACTACGAACTCGACCCGTTGTTCGACATGCGGCAGTTCCCGGCGCGCGAGCAGACCATGCAGCACAACGAATCCGACGCCGCCTTCGTGCGCCGCCTGCTCAAGCGGCGCGGGGTGGCCTGGTATTTCCGTCCCGGCCTGGCCCGCTCCGGGCGCGGGCGTTCCGGCCGCGAGCAGGAAGATGGGATCGACCCCGAGCGCGCGGCGGTGCCGGCGCATACGCTGGTGCTGTTTGCCGACCCCAACTCGCTGCCCCGCAGCGGCGCCGGCAGCGTGCGCTATCACCGCGACGACGCTACCGAAGAACGCGACACCATCGTTTCCTGGTGCGCGGCGCGCCGCCTGCAGCCGGGCAGCACCACGCGCCACAGCTGGGACTACCGCAACCCGCTCGGCACCCAGTTCATGACCTCCTCCGCGCGCAGCATGGCCGACCAGGGCCGCAGCGGCAACGAGCTCGCGGCCAGCCTGGACGACTACGTGGTCGAGATGCCGCACGCCGGCAACGACGTCGAAGACCACTGGCGGCTGGGCCAGGTGCGCATGAACCGGCACGAATTCGAGACCAAGTGCTTCCATGGCGAGGGCACGGTACGCGACCTGCGCGCGGGCGAATACTTCAGCCTGAGCGGCCACCCGGAAATCGACGCCCATCCGCCGGCCGAGCGCGATTTCGTCGTGACCTCGCTGCGCATCGAAGCCGAGAGCAATCTGCCGGGGGACGTGGCCACGCGCGTGCGCCGCCTGATGGGGCCTTATCGCGACACTGGGGCGCAGATGCTGCTCGACGGGCGGGGCGACCCCTTGGCGAGCTCGCGGGCGCGCGTCAGTTTCGACGCCGTCCGGCGCGGCATTCCGCTGGTCCCCGCCTTCGACCCGCGCTTCGACCTGCCGCATCCGCAGCTCCAAAGCGCCATCGTCACCGGTCCGCCGGGCGAGGAAGTGCATTGCGATGGGTTGGGGAGGGTGAAAATCCGCTTTCCCGGCATGCGTGCGCAAGACCATCGGCAAGCGCATGGCGCCGGAGCGTCCGACACGCCGGCCGACTCGGCCTGGGTGCGGGTGGCCTCAAACTGGGCCGGGAGCGGTCCGGGCAGCAAGCAGCAATCCGGGACGCTCGCCCTGCCGCGGGTGGGCAGCGAGGTGCTGGTCGCCTTCCTCGGCGGCGACCCTGACCGGCCCGTGATCCTGTCCCAGCTCTACAACCAGCGTTCCCAGCCGCCGGCCCTGAGCCGCCTGGGCGAATTGCCCGGCAACCGCTATCTGTCCGGGATGCGCAGCCAGGAAGTGCGCGGCACGCGCGGCGGCCAGCTGATGTTCGACGACACGCCCGGCCAGATCGGCGTCCAGCTGGCGAGCGAGCATGCGGCCTCCGAGCTGAATCTGGGCTGGCTGGGCGAACCGCGCGCCAACGGCCAGGCGGCCCCGCGCGGCGAGGGCGCGGAGCTGCGCAGCGACAAGTCGGTGGCGGTACGCGGCGGGGAGGGCGTCCTGATCAGCGCCGGCGGCAAGGCCGGGGATGGAGGCGGCCAGCTCGAGCGCAGCGGCCTGGTGGGTATCGGCGAAGTGATGCAGGGCGTACTGGAAGAACTGGGCAAGCTGGCGGCCGACCACGGCGAATACGAGCAGGCCAGGCCGCGCCTGGCGGAGCTGGTCGACAAGCTGCGGCGCTGGGATGAAGGCTCGAACCTGGCCCCGGCGACGACCGGCAAGGGCGGCCAGTCGATAGCGGCGATGACGGCGCCGGCCGGCGTGATGCTGGCAAGTGAAGACAATATCGCACTGGGCGCCCGGAACAAGATCGACCTGGTCTCGGCCGGCGACACCGAGGTGGCGGCCGGGCGCGGCCTGTTCCTGCGCGCCGCCAGGGCATTAAACCTGTTCGCCTACGAACTCGGGCTCAGGCTGATCGCGGGGCGCGGCAACATCGTGGTGCAGACCGACAAGGGCGATATCGAGATCAAGTCATCCGGCCGCATCAGCCTGATCGCGGCGAAGGGCATCGACCTGGAGGCGCCGTCGGTGAAGGTGGTCTCGCAAGGTACCCAGACGGACTGGGACGGCGGCACCATCACCCACCAGAGCAGTGGCAAGCACGTGATCAAATCGGGAGCGGTCGACTACCTGACCGGCGGCGCCGGTTCGCCGGTCGGGCTGAAGCTGCCGGCGACCTCACTCGAGACCGACGAGCGAGTGATCGTGATCGACCGCCAGACCGGCATGCCCGCCAAGGGGCGGCGCTACGTCGTCCGCCACGAGAACGGCACCACCATCGAAGGGGTGACGGACGACGAAGGACGCACCGGCATCCTCCAGACCTATGCCATGGGCGATGTCGAAATCCGCCTTCTACCGGACGACAACCCGGAGAACGACCCCAGTCCCCCCGATGCGGGTCAGGCATGAGCGAGCCGACCCGCCCACTCCACCAGCCGAGAGTCGAATCCGACGGTAGCCTGGTGGCGCACAGTGTTGCCACGCCCACCTCCTTCAAGGTGAGGGCGCGGGTGACCGTGGGCTCGCGCAAGGTGATACCGGTGATCTTTGTGCCGGGGATCATGGGGTCGAATTTGCGGTTTCGCAGAAACCTGGAACCGCAGACAGGGTCAACGGTGAAGCCTGGCGAGGCGGCATGGCGTCCTCCCAATGGATTGATCGACGGGTATCGCGCAATGACGCTCTGGTCCGAGCGCGATCCCGCTCAGCGACAGCGCATACTCAATGCAGGTCTTCTGGAAGTTGATCCGGAGGGTGACCTTGACTATCACGGATCCTTGCTTGACGAACACGTGATGCGCGAACGCGGCTGGGGTGAAGTACATGCAGCGTCTTATGGGACTGTGTTGGTCGAGCTCCAGCGGCGCCTCGATAAGACATATGAACGCTCCACCACGACCGGTAAACGCGAAGTGAGATCGTATTGGAAGCGCGTCATGCAAGTTTCTCCTGATCGTTGGGGTGTCCGCAGCATCGACAAGATTACAGAGGCCGAGCTGGAAAAATACGCGGCTTACCAGTATCCGGTTTATGCCTTTGGGTATAACTGGCTCGAATCATGCGAGGTCTCCGGCCAGCGGCTCCGGAAGCGGATCGAGCAGATCAAGAAATTTTGGAGCGAGCGTAAGCATGACTGTCGAAAGGTAATTCTTGTAACCCATTCGATGGGGGGACTGGTAGCACGCGCCTGCGCGCGAATGCATGAGTCGACCGACGGCGAAGACCCGGACATCGCTGGCGTGATTCACGGGGTGATGCCTGCGCTGGGAGCGCCCGTTGCGTATCGACGGATCGCCTGCGGCACTGAAGGCGGAAGCTTCACCAATCAATTGATGGACAACATCAATGCTGCAGCATTTGCTGAGATTGCTGGTGAAACAGCCGCAGAGACAACGCCGGTGATGGCTCTTGCCCCCGGCATACTCCAACTTCTCCCGAACCATCTGTACCCCAGGCCCTGGTTACACATTAAAACAATACGGGCAGTTAACCAGAAGGATGAAGTACATGATCTGCTTGCCCTCCCGGATGAAAATCCCTACGACTTCTACCGGGACATGACATCGTGGTTTCGCATGATTGACCCAGGACTGGTCGATCCGGCGAAGCTGTACACCAAGAGCCCCGGCGGGATCGTACGTCTGGTTCGGGAGCGGATCGACCAGGCGGAGAGATTTCACACAAGATTCCTTGCCGTAGAGCGTGACGCGGCAAAGCCGGGAACGCCGTATTACCATCCAAATACCTACGCTTTCTATGGCGCTGACGCCGGGCTCAAAACGTATGCTCGCATTCGATGGGTGGCGCGCCTTCCGGCCAGCACCCGCGGGGTGATTACACCTGCGAACGTCCGGAAGGCTAAGTTGCTGGCGGCCAGCCGGGAGGGAATGCGAGAAGTCGCTATCGAAACCGATCTTCGCCTGCGGTTCGCGGTGTGGCCGCAGGACAGTCACGGGGATGAAACTGTCCCGGTGGAGTCCGGTGCGGGACCGAAACCACATGTGCGCCAGGTGTTCTCGGCAGCGGGATTTCGCCATCAGGAGAGCTACTCGCATAGTGACATGCTGCTGTTGACACGGCACCTGATCGTCAAGATTGTTCAGGGCATGCAATGAAGTGGCTTGGCAGCCGAAGGATTCGATGGATTGGCGGTCTGGCAGCCCTTGCGATGGGCCTGGTCTCCTGCTTCGCCAATTCGGTTCAGATCCTCCAAGATCAGCAGAAGGTAGCAACGATGAGTACAAAGATGAAAACCATTTGTGTAGGCCGCTTCCTCGTCGATCTCCCAGTGGAGGCCCAGGTCAACATCAGTCATGGCTACACGGGAGGTTTTCACCTGTCCAGCGTTAGTGAAGAGTCGGACGGCGACTTTGCCGCCAGAATCCAGAATCTTGAAGATGAGTTTGCGGCGGCCCGAAGTGAAGATGGCAGGCCATACTTGCAATCGGCGAAATTTTTCAGGAATGGAAGCGCACAAGGCAAGGTATTCGTGTACAACCGCCGCCGGGGAGAGACGCTCGTCAACAATAAGGTGGTGGAGCTTGAAGATGTCAGTGTCCAGGGTCTGATACGTTTTGAAGGGCTAAGTGTTATTGCAAGTGCCGATTACATGGCCTTGGATGTCGGAGAAAGACTGGACCGGCTACTGCGTCAAATTCGGCCGCTCGATGGAAATGAACTGCCACGCGAGAGGGGTTTCTGTATAGACCACGCGATCGTGTCCGATCCCATCGACGACGCGGATACCGAAAAAGTGGTCATGTTCGCGGGTTTGCCCGGCCATCCCGATGTAAATATCGTGCTCTCATCGATGGCCGGCACCGACCCGGCACCCGGCCTCCTGGAGCGCCACGCAAGATCCGCCGAACGGCTACCTTTGTTCGTGCGCATGGCATCCACGGATCTGCGTGCAGGAAAGCGAATCGTTAACGGCTTGACCGGTGATGAAGTCGGCATTCGCATACGGGAGCCCAACTTCACGACAGGCTACTCCTTTAGATGGGAAATGCGCGGTAAACAGGACGACATTTACGCCCCCGTGTTAGCGCTGGAACTGGTATCCGGCGCTAACCCCGTCAATGGCGGTAAGCCAGTCCAGTCGACCTTATCGGAAGACGCGATGACTGCGCTTTGGGAGCGCGTCGTGAGCAGCATACGGATTCGCCCGACCGAACCGCGCAGGACCACCGTCGCGGCCGAAGCTTCGGCCGCACTCGGGACCAGCGTGCTGGCTGGAGACGTATGTCCTGAGACAGGGTGGTGGAGATGTGCTGAAGGTGGGCATGGCACAGGAGTTTTTGGCGGCGAGCGGCAGTTCCTCAAAAAAGGGCAGCGCGTGCCCCAGGCGCTATTGCTGCCTCCGGCGACCCTGTGGCAGCGCTTGCGTGGAATGCAGCCGAGCTACGAGAGCGCAAACCGCACGACGTGGACATTGGCTGACAAGCGAAGCAACAAACGGGTCCCGTCACCTTGCGGACTTGAGCAAGCTCTGCCAGGGCCGGAAGCAGGTGCCGTTCCCGCTGGTGCCAGCCCTGCCGCCAGCATTGAGGCGCCAATTGGTAGCGTCGCGAAGACCGGGGCCGCTTGCCCGGCGAGCGGATGGTGGTGCTGCGAGGACGGTCATGCACTCGACGGGACACGCTGGTTTGCAGCAGGTAGCCTGCTCCCTGCCGCAACGTTCCGTACTCAAGTGCACGGCCATGGTGCCGGCCAGCCTGGGTTGATTCATCGTCGAAGCGCCTGGCAGTTGGTCCGCCATGCTGAGGCCCCGGCGGACGGCGGCGCGCCAAGTTCAGAGGTAGGCCTATCTGGTCGACATAAGCCACGGGCCTCATAGCGCGGCCTGCAACGAATGCGGAAGCATATGGAGCGGGGGATGGCCTTGCTTAGTAAGCGGCAACGACGCTGGATCGAAGTAATCTCGGTGGCGTTCGTCATGCTTGGCTTCGGACTCCTTAGTTCGCTGAGGGCCGCCGAGGACAACCGTCAGGCAGAGCAAATGACCGGTTCGATGAAGGTCGTATGCGTGGGGCGCTACTTGATCTATATTCCGGCCCAGGCAAGCTTCAGTTTGGGTCGAGGGTTTGTGGGTGGATATGCCATACCGACTTCTTTCCTCGAAACGGACGATGAGTTTGCAACGCGTGTGCGTCAATTTGAAGCTGAGCTTTCCAGCGCGCGTAATGGGCACGGTGGCCTGAGTCTTGCATGAACGCGACCTCCAGCTGCACTCCCCTGATCTCCGTGGATCGGGATCGCTGATCTGATGCGACCAGATGCGCGTCGCTATCCTCGCATTCCTGGGCGGCGCCTGGTTTCTGCAAACCAGACCGACGCTGCCTGAGCTGACAGTCCTCGTAAGTTGCTTGTTGGTAGCAGTTTTGGCTCTACTTCTTCGCGGTCAAGCCCGGAGTAGTCTGATTGGTTTCCTGCTAGGTTACACATGGGCCTGCGCGATTGCGTTGCACACACTGGATAGCAGCCTGGCGCGTTCCGACGAAGGCCGCGACGTCGCTATCGTCGGCATGGTCGACAGCCTCCCGCACCGCTTCGAAGGCGGCGCGCGCTTCCAGTTCCTTATCGAACACGTGGAAACACCAGGCGTGCGCGTGCCTGGGCGGGTCGCGCTTTCCTGGTACGGCCAGGCGGCGAGCGATCCGCAACTGGTCCGGCCGGGCGAGCGCTGGCGCCTGGCCGTGCGTCTCCAGCGCCCGCACGGCAATGCCAATCCCCATGGCTTCGACTACGAGGCCTGGCTGCTGGAGCAGGGCATCCGCGCGACCGGCTATGTACGTCCTGCAGGCCGCGGCAACCGTCGTCTCGACGCCTGGGTCCCGGGTCCGCGCAACATGGTGGAGCGAACCCGCGCGCTGCTGCGCGACCGGATCGCCGCAACGCTGGCCGGCAAACCCTACGCCGGCGTGATCGTCGCCCTGGTGATCGGCGACCAGCGCGGCATCGCGCAATCCGACTGGGATGTTTTCAACCGCACCGGCATCAGCCACCTGGTCTCTATCTCCGGCCTGCACATCACGATGCTCGCAGGCCTGGCCGCATGGCTGACGTCCTTCCTGTGGCGGCGCTCCTTCTTCACCTCGGCGCAGCTGCCGCTGTATTTGCCGGCCCAGAAGGCCGCGGCCCTTGCCGGTGCAACGACGGCCTTGCTCTACGTGCTGCTGGCCGGCTTCGGCGTCCCAGCCCAGCGCACCTTCTACATGCTCGCTGTCGTCGCCGTCGCGCTCTGGGTGGGGCGCGTCACGGCGGCCTCCCATGTCCTTTGCCTGGCGCTGGGCGTCGTGGTGCTGCTCGATCCGTGGGCAATGCTGTGGCCCGGCTTCTGGCTCTCGTATGGCGCCGTGGCCGCCATCCTCTACGCCAGCGTCGGCCGCCTGGAGCGGAAACAGCCCGGATGGCGCGGCGGGCTGCTGCTGGCGGCACGCACGCAGTGGGCCGTGACCGTGGGCCTGGTGCCGCTCACCTTGCTGCTGTTCGGGCAGGTATCGCTGGTAAGTCCACTCGCGAATGCGGTCGCGATCCCCGTCATCAGCCTGTTCGTGACACCGCTCGCCCTCCTGGGCAGCGTGCTGCCCAGCCCCCTGGCTGGATGGGCCCTGGGCGCGGCGCATGGCGCCGTGGAGCTGCTGGCGGGATGCCTGGGATGGCTGGCCGCGCCGCGTCTCGCCGTGTGGAGCGCCCCTGCGCCGGCGCCGTGGATCCTGGTCCTGGCCCTGGTCGGCGCCGCTTGGTTGCTGGCGCCGCGCGGATGGCCGCACCGCTGGGCGGGGCTGGCGGCGTGGACGCCGCTGCTGACCCAGCTGCCATCGAGTCCGCCGGCGGGGGAATTCAACGTCACCGCCTTCGACGTCGGCCAGGGCATGGCGCTGCTGGTCGAAACCCATCGCCACCGCCTGCTCTACGACACCGGCCCCCAGTACGCGCCGGGCGCCAACGGCGCAACCCGCGTCATCCTTCCCTTTCTGCGTGGCCGAGGCATCGGAAGCCTGGATACGATGGTGGTCTCGCACAGCGACATCGACCATTCCGGCGGGGCGGCCGACATGCTGGCGACCTTGCCGGTGACCGATCTGCTTTCCTCGCTGCCGCAGTCGCATCCGGCGGTGGAAGCGGCGCGGCGGCACACACGCTGCGGCGCCGGCCAGCAATGGCGCTGGGATGGCGTCCTGTTCGAAATGATCGGCCCGGAAACGGCCAGCTACGCCGACCATACGCTCAAGCCCAACGCGCGCAGCTGCGTACTGCGCATCAGCGCCGGCGGCAAGGCGATCCTGCTCGCGGCCGACATTGAAGCCGTGCAGGAAGCCGATCTCGTACGCCGCTCGCCGCAGGCCCTGCGCGCCGACGTGCTGCTCGCCCCGCACCACGGAAGCGGCACCTCGTCCACCATGGCCTTCTTGCAGACGGTCAAGCCCACGCTTGGGGTGTTCCAGGTCGGCTATCGCAATCGTTATCGCCATCCAAAAGCCGAGGTCTACGCGCGCTACGCCGACCTGGGCATCCGCCGCCTGCGTACCGACGAAACCGGCACGGTGACGCTCCACTTCGGCCAGGCGCTGTCCGTGACCGAGCACCGGCGCGAACACGCGCGCTATTGGCACGGGCGATAGACAGCTATTCCGCGAGCAGCTGGTAACCAAGCCGGTACATGGTCTGCAGGCAGGAACGCCCGTCATTCATCCGCCCCAGCTTGTGGCGCAGGCTGCTCAAGTGCACGTCGACATTGCGGTCATTCCGCGCTAGCGGCCGCCCGAGCCCAAGTTCCGAGAGTTCATGCTTGCTGACCGGCCGCCCCGGATTGCGGACCAATACGTCGAGGAGGTTGAATTCGCTGCTGGTCAGGGCGAGCGGCTGGCCGTCCCAGTACGCGCCGCGCTGCTCCGGATACACGGCCAGCTTGCCGAGCGTGAGCGCGATGCCGGGACTGTCGTCCGGCCCCTGGCTGCGGCGCAGGATGGCGCGCACGCGCGCCGTCAGTTCGCGGGGCGTACAGGGCTTGCTCACGTAATCGTCGGCCCCCAGCTCCAGGCCCAGGATGCGGTCGGCATCGTCGGCGCAGCCGGTGAGCATGAGCACGGGGATGCTGCTGTGGCTGCGAATCCGGAGCAAGGTGGCGATGCCGTTCATGCCCGGCATGAGGACATCGAGCACGGCGATCGCGTAATCGCCGGACAGGGCGGCGCGGGCGCCGGCTTCGCCATCGTGGGTAGCCGACAGGAAACCCTTCGCGCCGGAGGTAATCGGCGAACAGGCCAACGAGCTCGACGTCGTCGTCGATCAGCAGTACGGGACTCATTCCAAAAATCATAGCGAAAACGCCATCCGCGCGATGCACGGCTGGCGCGTTCGCCTGCGCGTTCAGACGCGCGGCAGCGAAATCCTGAGCTGCAAGCCGCCGCCCTCGCGATTGGCCGCCGCGATGTCGCCGCCGTGCGCCCGCACCACGCGCTGGGCGATGGCGAGGCCCAGGCCGTGGCCATCCACGCTCGTGCCGGAAGGGTTGGCGCGGTAGAAGGGCTCGAAGATGTGCGCCAGCTCGGCCGGCGCGATGCCGGGACCGCGGTCCAGGACCTCGACACGCGCCATGCCGTCCGTCGCGCCCACTACCACCTTCACCAGCCCGCCGGCCGCGCCATGCTTGACGGCATTGCGGACCACGTTCTCCAGCGCGCTCCACAACAGGTCCGGGTCGCCGTCGACGCTGACGCTGCCTTCCGCCTCGACCGCGATGCGCGGCGTGTCGTCGGGGTTGGCCTCGCCCGCTTCGAAGCGGGCATCCTCGACGATGGCGTCGACCAGTTCGGCCAGGTCGACCGATTCGCGCCTGGCGACTCCGTTCGACGCCTCCAGGCGCGACAGGGTCAGCAGCTCGCCGACCAGCTTGTCCATGCGGACGCTCTCGCGCTCGATGCGTTCCAGCGAGGAGGCGATGCGCTCGGGCCGCTGGTGCGCAAGGCCGACCGCCGCCTGCAGGCGCGCCAGCGGCGAGCGCAGTTCGTGCGAGACGTCGTGCAGCAGGCGGCGCTGGCCATCCATCAGCATGCGCAGCTGGCCGCTCATGCGGTCGAAGTCGCGTCCCAGGTCGCTCAGTTCGTCGCCGCCGGTGGGCTTGTCCACGAAGCGCGGCGCCAGGTCGCCGGCCGCGGCCGCGTCGAAGGCGCTGCGCAGCGCCCGGATCGGGCGGGCGAAGTACCAGGCGAGGAGGGCGGCGAACAGCAGGCTGGCCAGCACCGCGGCGATGATGCCGGCCGCCTGGCCGACGCGCCGGCCCCAGCCCGGATCCATGCCCGGGCCGCGCAGGCCGCCGGGCGGCGGGCCGAAGCGGCGCGAGACCAGGGCCAGGTAGCGGCTGCCGTCCGGGGCGAGCAGCTGGCGCACGCCGCGCACCGGAATGCCTTCGCGCAGGCTGCGTTCGGCCTCCTGGATCAGCTCTGCCGGCACGGCGCGCCCCAGCAGGTCCCGGCGCTGGGCGTCCAGGACGAAAACCTGCGGGCGTTTCAGCTCGCCCAGCATGCCGCGCAGGGCGCCAATGCCGCCGTGCCTGAGCGTGGCGGTGGCGGCGTCGAGGACGATGGTGGCCGGCGGGCCGGTGTCGAGCACGGGCGCCTGGTGCTGGCGCGCCTGGTCGCGCAGCCAGAAGGCGCCGCCGATGCCGATGGTGGCCGCCACTTGCGCGAGCAGGATCGAGAAAAAGAACTTCCAGAACAATCGGCCCATGCTATTCCCGGATCAGCTGGTAGCCCTGGCGGTAGATCGTCTGCAGGCAGGAGCGGCCGTCCGACAGGGGACCGAGCTTGTGGCGCAGGCTGCTCAGGTGGACGTCGATGTTGCGGTCGAAGCGCGCCAGCGGACGGCCCAGGCCCTGTTCCGACAGCTCGTTCTTGCTGACGGGGCGGCCGGCGTTGCGGGCCAGGACTTCGAGCAGGTTGAATTCGGTGCTGGTCAGGTCGAGCGGGGCGCCGTCCCAGGTGGCGCGGCGCTGCTCGGGCAGCATGGTCAGCTTGCCGACCGTGAGCGCCGCGCCGGGTGCACCGCCGGCTTGCGCCTGGGTGCGGCGCAGGATGGCGCGCACCCGCGCGGTAAGTTCGCGCGGAGTGCAGGGCTTGGCGACGTAGTCGTCGGCGCCCAGTTCCAGGCCCAGGATGCGGTCGGCGTCGTCGCCGCGCGCGGTCAGCATCAGGATCGGGATGCGGCTGGCGGCGCGGATCTGGCGCAGGGCGTCGATGCCGCTCATGCCGGGCATCATGACGTCGAGGATGACGATGGCATGCTGGCCCGCCAGCGCTTCGCGCACGCCGTCCTCGCCGTTATGGACGCAGGAGACCTGGAAGCCCTCCTGTTCGAGGTATTCCGCGAACATGCCGACCAGCTCGACGTCGTCGTCGATGAGGAGTACGTGGTTCATGGTGCAAGGATAACAAACCACGCCAGCCGCCCACTTGTCGCGCGGGGAAGATTTACCTTCTTTTACGCCGCTTGGCGGCGTTTTACATGGCTGCGCAACAGAATGGCGGCTCCGTACCACCAGAGGAAACCACCATGAACAAGCACTCCCTCCGCCTCGCGGCCGCCATCGCCGCCTGCATCCTGTCGGCGCCGGCCGTCCTGGCGCAATCCATGCCGCTCGAGGGCATGGACCATCCCGGCCGCATGGAGGGCCACGGCCCCGGCGGCCATCCGCGCCTGGCGTGACTGGATCTCAGCGAGGCGCAGCAGGACCGCGTGAGCCGCTGCTGCGCCTGCGCGTCGACGTCCGGATCATGGCGGCGCTGACGCCGGAGCAGCGTGCGCAAATGGAGCGCCGCCCGCAACCGCGCCGCGAGCGCCGATAAGGAGCCCGTCATGCACGACCACGACCGGGGCCTCGCCGTCGATCTCGAGAACATGCTCGCCCAGCCGGCCAGCCGGCGCCGGTCGCTACGCTGGCTGCTGGCCGGCGCGGCATCGCTGCCGCTGGCCGGCTACGGCGGCAGAGGTGCCGGCGGCGACTACGGCATCACGACTTCCACCACGACCAGCGGCGCGGCTACGGACACGGGAACCGTGGCCTGCACGGTGATTCCCGAGGAGACCGCCGGCCCGTACCCGGACGACGGCAGCAAGCGCAACGTCAACGGCGTCGACAACGCATTGGCCCTGGCGGGCATCGTCCGCAGCGACATCCGCGCCAGCGTCGGCGGCGCGACCGGCGTGGCCGAGGGAATCCCGCTGACCATCCGCCTGAAGATGGTGAACGTGGCCGCCGGCTGCACGCCGGCGGCCGGCGTGGCGGTCTACCTGTGGCATTGCACCCGCGAGGGCGGCTATTCGATGTACTCCAGCGGCATCGCCGGCGAGAACTACCTGCGCGGCGTGCAGGAGGCCGACAGCCAGGGTGGCGTCAGCTTCACCACCATCTTCCCCGGGTGTTATGACGGACGCAAGCCGCATGGGCATGGCGAGGTCTATCCGAGCCTGGCCAAGGCCGGCAGCGCGGCGAACAAGATCAAGACCTCGCAGTTCACTTTCCCGATGGCGGTCCTGAACGAGGCTTACGCGTCCTCCGGCTACAGCGCCAGCGTGCGCAACCTGGCGCAGCTGAGCTACGCGAACGACATGGTGTTCGCCGCCGGCACGGCGCTGCGGATGGCCAGCGTCACCGGCAACGCGGCGCAAGGGTATGTGGCGACCCTGGCAGTAGGCGTTTCCCTCTAAACAAGCGCCGCGGGACGGTCGTGCAGGCGGCGAGCCATTAGAATGGTTCGCCATATTCCACCATCGTCCCGCGTCCATGTCCAAACCGCTTCTTCACTTCGCCCACGGCAACAGCTACCCGGCGGGATCGTACAACCGCCTGCTGGAGGCCCTGCGCCAGCACTACGACGTACGGACGCTCGACATGCATGGGCACGATCCGCGCTATCCGGTGGACGACGGCTGGCACAACCTGGTGGACGAACTGATCGTCCACCTGGAAACCTACGGCCGTCCGGCCATCCTGGTCGGCCATTCGCTGGGAGGCATGCTGTGCGCGATGGCTGCCAAGCGCCGCCCCGACCTGGCGCGTTGCGTGGTGATGCTGGATTCGCCTGTGGTGGCGGGCTGGCGCGCCATGCTGTGGCGCGCGGTCAAGGGCTTGGGCATGGGCTCGCGCTTTTCGCCTGCCCAGTTCTCGGAAAAGCGCCGCCACCTGTGGCCGGACCGGCAATCCGCTTACGAGCACTTCGCCTCGAAGCCGATGTTCCAGGCCTGGGCGCCCGGCGCGCTGGACGATTACCTGGACCATGGCCTGGAGCCGCATCCCGAAGGGGTGACCCTGCGCTTCCGGCGCGAGGTCGAGACGGCGATCTACAACGGCTTGCCGCATCACCTGGGCGGGATCCTCCGCGAACCGTTCCCGGTGCCGGTGGGCTTCATCGCGGGCACCGATTCCGAGGAGCTGCGCCAGGCCAGCCTGGCGCCCACGCGCAAGCTGGTGGGCGAGAACCTGGTCAAGATCCAGGGAACGCATCTGTACCCGATGGAAAAGCCGGAAGCGACGGCCCGCCTGACGCACGAGATGATCGGGCGCCTGCTGGGCCAGGTCGCACGCGATCCCGTGGCCAGAAGGGTCGCGCAAGCCGGCTAAGCGGCCTGTCCAGGCGGCTGATTGAAGCGCCTTATTCGGCGTTGAGCGGCCTGGGCTGGGAATCCATGGCGTCGCGGTAGCCTTGCTGTCCGACCGCCCGCACCAGGCGGTCGTTGGACTTCGCATTGCGGATGCGCGAGCCGGTTCGCTGGTGTTCGCCGGATCCGGCGATCTCCGGTCCCGCCATCGCGGGCGGCACCTCTTCGGGGACGGGTGGGGCGGCGCAGCCGGCCAGCGCCAGCAGGGCTGCAGACAGCAGGGCGTTCGTTGCGTGACGCATCTCAAGCTCCGTGGTCGGGGACTCCCATGCTACGCACAAATGATCAATTCGACAATCCTGTCCAAGCCAACAGGGCACCGGGCGGATTATTTCGCGTAAAATTGCAGGATTTTCTTCCTGCTTTGGAAACACCACGATGACTATCAAGAGCGACAAATGGATCCGCCGCATGGCGGAAGAACACGGCATGATCGAACCCTTCTCGCCAGGCCAGGTGCGCGAGTCGGACGGCCGCAAGATCATTTCGTGGGGCACGTCTTCGTACGGCTACGATATCCGCTGCGCGGACGAGTTCAAGGTGTTCACGAACATCAACAGCACCATCGTGGACCCGAAGAACTTCGATTCCAACTCCTTTGTCGACGTCAAGAGCGATGTCTGCATCATCCCGCCGAATTCCTTCGCGCTGGCCCGCACCATCGAGTACTTCCGCATCCCGCGCAACGTGCTGACCGTCTGCCTGGGCAAGTCGACCTACGCGCGCTGCGGTATCATCGTCAACGTCACCCCGTTCGAACCCGAGTGGGAAGGCTACGTGACCCTGGAGTTCTCGAACACCACGCCGCTGCCCGCCAAGATCTACGCCGGCGAAGGCTGCGCCCAAGTGCTGTTCTTCGAGAGCGACGAAGTCTGCGAAACCTCGTACAAGGACCGCGGCGGCAAGTACCAGGGCCAGCACGGCGTGACCCTGCCGAAAACCTGATTCATTTTTCGACAGGTATTTGCCGAATTTGAATCATATTTTGGGGTCCACATGTCCGCCTGCTGCAGCGGCGGCTGCTCAACGGGCAAGCCGCCAGTCGATCCGCGCTACCGCCGCATCCTCTGGATTGCCCTCTGGGTGAACGCCCTGATGTTCGTTGTCGAGCTGGCGGGCGGCTGGCGGGCGGGCTCGGTCTCGCTGCTGGCCGACGCAGTCGACTTCCTGGGCGATGCGGCCAATTACGGCATTTCCCTGTTCGTCCTCGCGCTGGCGCCCGTGTGGCGCTCGCGCACCGCTCTGCTCAAGGGGGCGACCATGGGCCTGTATGGCCTGTTCGTCCTGGCGACGACCTTCTGGCACCTCCGTTCCGGCACCGTACCGCAAGCCCAGACCATGGGCGCCATCGGCGTGGCCGCGCTGGCCGCCAACTGCCTGGTCGGCGCCTTGCTGTTCGCCTACCGCAACGGCGACGCCAACATGCGCTCGGTCTGGCTCTGCACCCGCAATGACGCCATCGGCAACCTGGCGGTGCTGCTGGCGGCCGTCGGCGTCTGGAAGGCCGGCAGCGGCGTGCCCGACCTGCTGGTGGCGACCGTCATGGGGCTGCTCGGTTTGTCGGCGGCGCGCACGGTGATCGGCCAGGCCCTGGGCGAGCTGCGCGCCGGGGCCTCGGTGGTCGCGCTCAGGCGCCGCTGAGCGGGCCCAGGCGTGCAAGCTTGTCCGGATTGCGCGTCACATAGATGGCCTTGATCTTGCCGTCGTCGATGTCCACCGCGATGGTCTGGGGCAGCGCATCGTTTTCGAGCGTGATCTGGCCCGGCAGGCCGTCGATCGAGGCGTCGCGCAGCACTTCGGCTGCGCTCCATCCCTTGCCGGCCAGCGCGGCCAGGAAGCGGCTCACCTTGTCCAGGCCATAGATCGGGTTGATCGACGAGTTGCGCTTGCCGCCGCCATCCGCATAGAACACCACATCGTCCGCCAGCAACTGCTTGAGCTGGCCCAGGTTCCCGCTGCGCGACGCGGCGAAGAAGGCGCTGGCGATCTTCCGGCGCTGCTCATCGGGCACCGGGAAGCGCGGACGCGCCGCAGCGACATGGGTGCGCGCGCGGCTGGCCAGCTGGCGCGCGGCCGCCGGGTCGCGGCCGATGGCGTCGGCCACCTCGTTGAACTCCATCTCGAACACATCGTGCAGCAGGAAAGCGGCGCGCTCCAGTGGCGACAGGCGTTCCATGGCCAGCATCAGGGGCAGGGTGATGTCGTCGGTCTCGTCGCCGGGGTCGATGAAAGGTTCGGGCAGCCAGGCGCCGATGTACTGCTCGCGCTGGACGCGGGCGGATTTCAGCACGTCGAGGCAGAGGCGGGTGACGGTGCGGACCAGGTAGGCCTCGGGTTCGATCACGGCTTCGCGGTCGGCGTTGTGCCAGCGCAGGTAGGCGTCCTGCACCACGTCCTCGGCTTCGGCAACGGAACCGAGCATGCGGTAGGCGATGCGCTGCAGCCGTCGGCGGCGGGAGGCGAAGAAGCTCGCGTGATCAAGGTTGATGGGGTCCATGCGCTGGGAGCTTACTCCTGGCGTGGCGGGGACGCTAGTACAGGATTGGAGAGGAGTGGCGGGCATGTCGTCCTTGGTGGATGCTGGGGATGCAGCAAGGACGATTCAGGGAGGCGGCGTGTGACATGGGCTGCACATATTTTGCGGCCGCGCATCGAACTTGGGTCCCCGCCAAGGGAGCCCAAGTTCGCACCGCGGCCCGACAAGCAAAAAGCCCGGCTTTTGCCGGGCTCCTCTACAGCATGCGCTCAGGCATCCTGTCTGACGCAATCCACGAAGTAGTCCAGCTTGCCGTCCACCACGCGCTTGACGAGCCCGTGCACGTCCGTCTCGAAGCCCGGGAAGCGCTCGTTGAAATCACGCGCGAAGCGCAGATAGTCGACGATGGTCTTGTTGAAGCGCTCGCCCGGAATCAGGAGCGGAATGCCCGGCGGATACGGCGTTAGCAGGATCGCCGTGATCCGGCCCTCCAGCTGGTCGATCGCCACGCGCTCGATCTGGCGGTGCGCCATCTTGGCGAAGGCGTCCGACGGCTTCATGGCCGGCACCATGTCCGACAGGTACATCTCGGTGGTCAGGCGCGCTACGTCGTACTGCGCGTAGAACTGGTGGATCTCGGTGCACAGGTCGCGCAGGCCGCGGTTTTCGTAGCGCGGGTTGGCGCTCGCGAACTGCGGCATCACGCGCCACATCGGCTGGTTCTTGTCGTAGTCGTCCTTGAACTGCTGCAGCGCCGTCACCAGGGTGTTCCAGCGGCCCTTGGTGATGCCGATGGTGAACATGATGAAGAACGAGTACAGGCCGCACTTCTCGATGATCACGCCATGCTCGGCCAGGTACTTGGTCACGATCGAGGCAGGGATGCCGGTCTCGCCAAACTTGCCGTCCAGGCCCAGGCCTGGGGTCACGATGGTGGACTTGATCGGGTCCAGCATGTTGAAGCCTTCGGCCAGCTTGCCGAAGCCGTGCCAGTCGTCGTCGGCGTGGATCATCCAGTCCTTCTGCTCGCCGATGCCTTCTTCCGACAGCACGTCCGGGCCCCAGACCTTGAACCACCAGTCCTGGCCGAAGTCCTCGTCCACCTTCTTCATGGCGCGGCGGAAGTCCAGCGCTTCCAGGATCGATTCCTCCACCAGGGCGGTGCCGCCCGGCGCTTCCATCATGGCCGCGGCCACGTCGCAGGACGCGATGATCGAGTACTGCGGAGAGGTCGAGGTGTGCATCAGGTAGGCCTCGTTGAAGGCGTCCTGGTCCAGCTTGACCGATTCCGACTCGCGCACCAGCACCTGCGAGGCCTGCGACAGGCCGGCCAGCAGCTTGTGGGTCGACTGGGTCGAGAAGATCATCGACTCCTTGGCGCGCGGGCGGTCCTTGCCGATCGCGTGCATGTTCTTGTAGAAGTCGTGGAAGGCGGCGTGCGGCAGCCAGGCTTCGTCGAAGTGCAGGGTGTCGATCTTCCCGTCCAGCATTTCGCGCAGGGTCTCGACGTTGTAGACCACGCCGTCGTAGGTCGACTGGGTGATGGTCAGGATGCGCGGCTTCTTGTTGACGGCTTCGCGCGCGAACGGATTCGCCTCGATCTTGCGGGCGATCGACTCGGGCGTGAACTCTTCCAGCGGGATCGGGCCGATGATGCCCAGGTTGTTACGGGTCGGCATCAGGAACACCGGCACCGCGCCGCACATGATGATCGAGTGCAGGATCGACTTGTGGCAGTTGCGGTCCACGACCACGATGTCGCCCGGAGCCACGGTCGAGTGCCAGACCATCTTGTTCGAGGTCGAGGTGCCGTTGGTCACGAAGTAGCAGTGGTCGGCGTTGTAGATGCGCGCTGCGTTGCGTTCGGACTTGGCCACCGGGCCGGTGTGGTCGAGCAGCTGGCCGAGTTCCTCGACCGCGTTGCATACGTCGGCGCGCAGCATGTTCTCGCCGAAGAACTGGTGGAACATCTGGCCGATCGGCGACTTCAGGAAGGCCACGCCGCCCGAGTGGCCCGGGCAGTGCCACGAGTAGGAGCCGTCGTAGGCATAGTTCACCAGCGCGCGGAAGAAGGGCGGCGCCAGGCTGTCGAGGTAGGACTTGGCTTCGCGGATGATGTGGCGCGCCACGAATTCCGGGGTGTCCTCGAACATGTGGATGAAGCCGTGCAGCTCCTTCAGGATGTCGTTCGGGATATGGCGGCTGGTGCGGGTCTCGCCGTAGATGTAGATCGGGATGTCCGCGTTCTTGTGGCGGATCTCCTGGACGAAGGCGCGCAGGCCGGCCAGGGCGAAATCCGTCTCTTCCAGCGAGCCGCCGCCGAATTCCTCGTCGTCGATCGACAGCACGAAAGCGGATGCGCGCGACTGCTGCTGGGCGAAGGACGACAGGTCGCCGTAGCTGGTTACGCCCACGACCTCCATGCCTTCCTGTTCCATCGCGGCCGCCAGGGCGCGAATGCCGAGACCGGAGGTGTTCTCCGAGCGGAAGTCCTCGTCAATGATGACGATGGGGAAACGAAATTTCATCGACAGCTCCAATGCGAAGCGCCGTGGGGGCGGCGGTCCCTCACCGGGTCATCCCGGACAGGCCCGGCCGCCGCGCACGGCACCGAAAAAAAGAAGAAGCGGATTTTCGCAGAAATCGCGGACTCCGGTGCAATTATTTTTGCTAGATTATCCAGAGTCCCCGATCACTGGCGCACTTTAGCCGTCCAGCCGCCGCCCCGCGCGCCGCAAGCCCTCCGTCAGGGCCGCCGCAGCGAGCGCGCTCATCAGGGGAACCGGCGACAGGGCGGTCGGCGTGGTGTGCAGGGCGGCGAAGACCGCGAGGGTGATCCCGAAGGCGGCGACGGCGCATGTGAGGGTCAGCAGCCAGGTGCGGCGCGCCAGCAAGGTGATGGCGGCCAGGGTGATCGCGATCTGCTGGGCCACCGAGGCCGCGGCCCACTGGCGCTGGCGGTGCAGCTCTTCCTCGGCACGGCGGTTCCATTCGCTCGACGAGGCTTCCCAGCGCTCGGCTTCCTTGCGGATGGTTTCCTTCTCGCTCTGGTAACGTTCCATCTCGTCGCGGTAGCGCAGCTGGTTCACGCCCGGCAGGTTGGAAGCCAGCTCGGCCAGGTTCTGCTTGTTCGACTTGGCCTGGTAATGGCTCCAGGCGTTGGCCGCGCTGGTCTTGTCGATCGCCGCGTTGCTCTTGTACATGGCGGCGTCGTTGTGCGAGCTGCTGCCGAGGAAGGCGAACAGGGTGCCGATGGTCGCCAGTACGGCGATCAGGACCGCGATCTTGCCGGCGAAACGGTCGCCGCCGCGCGAGCCCGGCGGGAGGATGTGTTGGTCGGCCATTCAGCGCTCCTTGCGGACGTAGGTGACGAAGGCGTAGTCGACGCCGTCGGCGTCGGAGTGATGCGTCTCGCGCTCGGTCTCGACCCAGACCTCCGGGTCGATGGCCGGGAAGAAGGTGTCGCAGCGGTAGACGCGGTCGATGTGGGTGACGATCATCGCGTCCGCGATGTCCATCGACTCGCGGAAGATCTGGGCGCCGCCGATGATGCTGGCCGGCTCGCCCGCCAGCAGGGCCACGGCCGCCTCGAGGGAGGGCGCGGTCTCGACGCCTTCGTGGTGCCATTCAAGGTTGCGGGTGACGACGATGTTGCGCCGCTTGGGCAGCGGACGGCCGATCGAGTCGAAGGTCTTGCGGCCCATGATGATGGGCTTGCCCAGGGTGACGCGCTTGAAGTGGGCCAGGTCTTCGGGCAGGTGCCAGGGGAGCTGGTTGTCGACGCCGATGCCGTTCTGGGCGTCGACCGCAACCACGAGAGTCAGCTGCGCCATTGGCCTGCTCCCAAAGGTGATTCGAGTGAAAGGGCAGGCATCCTTGTAACCGTCCTCGCGTTGATTGTAATTCCGAGTTGCAAATGTTGTCTGTTTGCAAGCGATCTGTCAAGCTGTAAAGACACGTCAGACCGCAACGGGCGCCTTGATCCCGGGATGCGGGTCGTAGCCCACCACCTCGAAATCCTCGAAGCGGTAGTCGAACAACGAATCCGGCTTGCGCTTGATCTCCAGGCGCGCCAAAGCGCGGGTCTCGCGCGACAGCTGCAGCTCCACCTGCTCCAGGTGGTTCGCATACAGGTGGCAGTCGCCGCCGGTCCAGACAAAGTCGCCGACTTCCAGGCCGGCCTGCTGGGCCATCATGTGGGTCAGGATCGCGTAGGAGGCGATGTTGAAGGGTACGCCCAGGAAGATGTCGGCGCTGCGCTGGTAGAGCTGGCAGGACAGCTTGCCGTCGGCAACGTAGAACTGGAACAGGGCATGGCAGGGCGGCAGCTTCATGTTCGGCACGTCGGCCACGTTCCAGGCCGAGACAATCATGCGGCGCGAGTCCGGATTGTGCCTGATCTGGTCCATCACCTGCGCAATCTGGTCGATGTGCTCGCCGTTGGGCGCCGGCCAGCTGCGCCACTGGTAGCCGTAGATCGGACCCAGGTTGCCGTTGGCGTCGGCCCACTCGTCCCAGATCGTGACGCCGTGTTCCTTCAGGTAGGCGATATTGGTCGAGCCCTGGAGGAACCAGAGCAGCTCGTGGATGATGGACTTCAGGTGGACCTTCTTGGTCGTCAGGAGGGGAAAACCCTCCTGCAGGTCGAAGCGCATCTGGTAGCCGAAGACGGACAGGGTGCCGGTGCCGGTGCGGTCCGTCTTGACGGCGCCATGCTCTTTCACATGGCGCATGAATTCGAGGTATTGGCGCATTGCGGGTCTTTCTACAGTAGCCGGCTATTGTAACTCAGACAGCTTGGCCGCGAAGAGGGCCAGGGCGCCGCGCAGGCTGTCGTCGTCCATGGCCGCGAGGTTGTCGCCGACGTAGATCTCGACCAGGCTCGTATCGGGCAGCGCGTTGTGGGCCACGCGGTTGTACATCCAGATGCCGTGTTCAGCGGCCAACTCGTTGCGGATCGCGAGGGCGCGCCCGCGGCCCACGGGCAGGTGAAGATGCAGCATGTTGGCCTGCGGCGCGGCCGGGTTGACGCGGATTTCCGGATGCGCGCGCAGCGCTTCAACCAGGAACTGCGTGCGGCGGAAGTAGTCCGGCATGGCCGCCAGGCGCTGGTCGAACTGCATCGCCGCCGCGACGATATAGGGCGAGCGGTGGATGACATTTCCGCCTTCGCGCCGGAACCATTCCGCGGCGCGGCCGACGAATTCGCGGCTGCCGGCCAGCATCGCGCCGCCCAGCCCGCCGATGCCCTTGTACAGCGACACGTAGACGGAATCGAAGCCGGCCGCGATCTCGGCGGCGCTGCGGCCGTAGCCTGCCTGGGCTTCCCACACACGGGCGCCGTCCATGTGCAGGTGGACGCCGCGCACGCGGCAATGCGCCTTGATCGCCTGCAGTTCGTCCCAACTCGAGAGCTGGCCGCCGATCTCGCGCATCGGGATCTCCAGGCCCACGGCGCCCAGGCGGTCGGGGATGGCTTCCAGGTCGGCGGCAAGCCAGGGACGATGGCGGTCGCCCGCCTGCAGGGCGTGGAAGTGGCCGAGCAGCTGGTAGTTCGAGCGCTCGTGCACGAAGATGTGGGAAGTCGGATGCAGGGCGACCAGGCGGCTGCCGCGGTCTTCCGCGCCGAGGCGCAGGGCGGTCACCTGGGCCATGGTGCCGGTGACGCAGAACACGGCGGCCTCGAAGCCCAGCAGGCGCGCGATCTTGTCCTCGAAGGACTGGATCAGCGCCCCGCTGCCGTACACGTCGTGGTCGATATCGTGCCGCTCGCACCAGGCCGCCATGTCGGCGTAGAGTTCGGCGGGACGGCGCGCGCGGTGCCCCGGGAAGATGGTGTGGCAGCGGCGCAGCAGTTCGGATTCGTTCAAGGCGGGCTCCTGGGACAAGAGCCCGCTACTCTACACCTTGCCCGGTCAGCGGGCCAGTGCGGGCCGGCGCGTCGGCGCCAGGGCGGGTTTGCCCGTCTCGCCGTCGTCCGCCAGACGGAACTGGCGCACCGAACGCGCCAGCGCATCGGCCTGCTCGTGCATCGCCGTGGCGGCGGCGCTGGCTTCTTCGACCAGGGCCGCGTTCTGCTGGGTCACGGCGTCCATTTCGCCGATCGCGCGGTTGACGTCCTCGATGCCGCGCGTCTGCTCGTGGCCGGCAGCGCTGATGTCGGCCATGATGTCGGTCACGCGGCCCACGCTGGCCAGCACTTCCTGCATGGTCTGGCCGGCTTCGGCCACCAGGCGGCTGCCGGCGTCGACTTCGCCGTTGGAGGCCTCGATCAGGCCCTTGATCTCCTTGGCGGCGGCCGCGCAGCGCTGGGCCAGGCCGCGCACTTCGTTGGCCACGACCGCGAAGCCGCGTCCTTGCTCTCCGGCGCGCGCGGCTTCCACCGCGGCATTCAGCGCCAGGATGTTGGTCTGGAAGGCGATGCCGTCGATGACCCCGGTGATGTCCGAGATCTTGCGCGAGGCCTGGGTGATCGATTCCATGCGCTCGACCACCTGGGCCACGGTGTCGCCGCCTTTCTGGGCGATGCTGGAGGCCTTGCGCGCCAGCTCGTTGGCCTGGTTCGCATGCTCGGCGTTCTGGCGCACGGTGCCGGTCAGGTCGTCCATCGACGAGGCCGTGGTCGCCAGGCTGGCGGCCTGCTCCTCGGTGCGCTGGCACAGGTCGAGGTTGCCGGCCGAGATTTCCTGCGAGGCGTTGGCGATCTGCTCCGCGCCTTCGCGCACCTGGCCCACCACGCTGGACAGGCGGCCGCCGATGGCGTTCATGGCCTGGGTGAGGGCGCCGATCTCGTCGCGGTGCTTGACGGTGGCCTGGGCGGTCAGGTCGCCCTCGGCGATGCGCCTAGCGACTTCCCGGGCCTGGGCGAGCGGGCGCGAGACGCTGCGGCGAATCACGTAGTGCAGCACGCCGGACAGGATGGCGAGGGACACCAGTCCCAGCAGGATGAAGCGCTTGCGCAGGTCGGAAGCGGCGGCAACGATCTCGTCGCGGTAGGTGCCGCCGGCGATCACCCAGTTCCAGTCCTTCACATGGGCGTAGGCCACGAACTTCTCGCGCGGGCTGGTTTCGCCCGGATTCTGCCAGTCGTAGTTGATGGTGCCGTTCTTCGATTCGAGGATCTGCTTGATGAAGGGGCGGCCGTCGGCGGCGCGGCTGTCGAGGATGTTCTGGCCTTCCTTGGCCGGGTGCACCACCAGTTCGCCGTACTGCTTGCCCGGCGCCGCGTTCAGCACGTAGAAGTAGCCGGTGTCGCCGATCTTGATCGAGCGGATGCGCTCCTTGAGCAGCGCCATGTCCTTGCTGATGTCGACGCCCACGTAGAGCGCGCCGACGATCTTGCCGCTGGCGTCGCGCGCCGGCTCGTACTGGGTGATGGTCGGCTTGCCGAACAGGCTGACCATGCCGATGTAGGTCTTGCCTTCGCGCAGGGCCGCGTAGGCGGGGCTGGCGCGGTCCAGGCTGGTGCCCACGGCGCGCGCGCCGTTTTCCTTCTTGACCGAGGTGCTGACGCGCACGAAATCCTCGCCGTCGAGCACGAAGATGGTGGCGTTGCCGCCGGTCTGCTCGGTGAAGGAGTCGGGGGCGCTGAAGTCGAGGTTGAGCGGGTTGCCGTCGAGCTTGAGGCGCGGCACGGTCTTGCCGTCGATGGTGCCGGTGCTCTCGGTGTCGAGCTCCAGGCTGCCCGGCAGCGAGGCGCGGAAGATGTGGCCGAGGCCCACCGCCTGGCCGCTGACGGTCTTGTTGAACAGTTCGACGGTGCTGGTCACGCCCTTGAGCTCGTTGGCGACGCTCTGCGCCGCGCGCTCTTCCAGCATGCGCGAGGTGGACACCGTGATGGCGCCGACCAGGACAGCGATGATGACACTGACGAGGGTGAAGTTGATGGCGCTGATGCGGGTGCCGACGCTCCAGTTGGCAGGATGATATTTGCTGTTTTTCATAGGCGGGCGCGTTGGTCAAGGGAGAAAGGTGACCATTCATCTTAGCGCGCTAAGTTGTCACTGGGCAACTAAAAACAGCGTTCCGGCAGCCGGATTGTGTCACGCAACAACACACATATGGCTTCGATAAGATATTGAACGAGAATGAAAAACGGCGCACCGCGGTGCGCCGGAATTTACAATTGTGGACTTCGCGTACTAGGCAGCTACGGGCGCGTGCAGCTGGAACTGCAGCGCCGCCAGGTTGGCGTAGACCCCGCCCAGCGCCACCAGTTCGGCATGGCTGCCGGATTCGACGATCCGGCCCTCGTCCAGCACCACGATGCGGTCGGCGCGCTGCACCGTCGCCAGGCGGTGGGCGATGATGATGGTGGTGCGGCCCACCATGGCCGCCTCCAGCGCGCGCTGCACCAGGCGTTCGGATTCCGCGTCGAGGGCGCTGGTGGCTTCGTCGAGCAGCAGCAGCGGCGGGTTCTTGAGCAGGGCGCGCGCGATCGCGATGCGCTGCCGCTGGCCGCCCGACAGGCGCACGCCGCGCTCGCCCAGGAAGGACTCGTAGCCTTCCGGCAGGCGCTCGATGAATTCGTGGGCGGCGGCCATCTTCGCGGCCGCGAACACTTCGGCGTCGCTGGCGTCCGGGCGGCCGTAGCGGATGTTCTCGAGCGCGTTGGCCGAGAAGATCACCGTATCCTGGGGCACGATGCCGATCGCACTGCGCAAGGTGTGCAGTTCCAGGTCGCGGATGTCGACGCCGTCCAGGCGGATGCTGCCGGCTTGCGGATCGTAGAAGCGCAGCAGCAGCTGGAACAGGGTTGTCTTGCCGGCGCCGGAGGGGCCGACCACGGCCACCGTCTCGCCGGCGCGGATGTCCAGGTTCAGGTGCGACAGCGCCGCGCTCTCGGGGCGCGAGGGATAGGCGAAGGTGACGTCGGCCAGGCTCAGGCGGGCGCCGTTGGCGGTGCGCGCCGGCAGCGGGCTGGGATGGGCCGGGTTCTGGATGTCGGAACGGGCCGCCAGCAGCTCCAGCAGGCGCTCGGTGGCGCCGGCCGCGCGCTGGGCGTCGCCCATCACTTCCGACAGCGCGCCCACCGAGCCGGCCACCATCGCGGCGTACAGGATGAACTGGCCCAGGTCGCCGCTGGTCATGGTTCCTTGCAGGACGGCGTGGGCGCCCAGCCACAGCACGAAGACGATGGCGCCGAACACCAGCAGGATCGCCAGCATGGTAAGGGTGGCGCGCGCGCGGATGCGGCGGATCGCGGTGCCGAAGGCGTCTTCCACCGAGGCCCCGAAGCGCTTGGCTTCCTGGGCTTCGTGGGTGAAGGCCTGCACGGTCGGCATGGCGTTGAGGATCTCGCCGGCCAGGGCCGAGGCGTCGGCGATGCGGTCCTGGGAATCGCGCGAGAGCTTGCGCACGCGGCGGCCGAACATCACGATCGGCAGCACCACCAGGACCATGAGCCCGAGGATGATGCTGGTCAGCTTGGGACTGGTCACGAACAGCATCACCAGGCCGCCGGCGAACAGCAGGGTGTTGCGCAGCGCCAGCGAGATGCTGGTGCCGACCACGGTCTGGATCAGCGTGGTGTCGGTGGTCAGGCGCGACAGCACCTCGCCGGTGCGGGTGGTCTCGAAGAATTCGGGGCTTTGCTGCACCACGTGGCGGTACACGGCGCTGCGGATGTCGGCGGTGACGCGTTCGCCCAGCCACGAGACGGTGAAGAAGCGCGCGGCGGTGGCGACGGCCAGCAGCGCGGCCAGCCCGAACAGGGCCAGGAAGGTGGCGTCGACGTGTTCGATATTGCTGCTGCCCCCGCTGCCGGCGATGGCGGGCGCGAAGCCCAGGTCGATCATCTGCTTGAAGGCGGCGGGAATGGCCAGGGTGGCGCCGGCTGCGAACAGCAGCGCGATGCCGGCCAGGATGAACTGGCGGCGGTAGGGACGCAGGAAGGGCAGCAGGCCCTTGAGCGTGGCCAGGCTGCCTTTGCGGGACGGGTCGGAATCCGGATTACTGGTGGAACGCTTGGTCATCGTGTCGCTTATTGTTCTCTCAGGTTACAACTTCATCGGCTGCACATAGCCGGTCATCTCCAGGTAGCCCCGCCCCATGCGCTTGCCGTCGCGCAGGATCGTGACCGCGCCTTCCCAGTAGACCGCGCCGGTCGAACGGCGCGAGTCGAGTTCCTGGTCCGGCTGCAGGGGAAGGATCTGCCAGCGGAGCGGCCCGGTCGCCACCAGGGTGCCGATCGGGTACTCCGCCTGGGTGCGGGGCGATTTCCAGCGCGTCTGCGGGGTGAAACTGACCTCGTCGGGCGCGTAGCGCGTCACTTTTCCCGACGCCTCGCGCACGGTCGCGTGCGCCCATAGTTTACCACCTCCCTTGGCGCGGATCTGGAAAGCCATCAGGGCGCCGCCGCCGTCGAGGTTGGCGCCGATCCAGTCCCAGCCCGAAGCGTCCGGCATCAGGGCTTCGCTCGACCATTCGTGATCGAGCCAGGCGCTCCCTTTGACCGCCACCGGCGCCATGCCGGCGCGGCCGGCAGTGCCGCTGACTTCCAGGTGGGGTTCGCTGTAGTAGTAGCTCGCATGCCGGGGGCTCGGACCCTTGCGCGAATAGCCGCCTTCGCCCTGGACCAGCACCGGCTGGGTGGGGCGCAGGCGCAGCTCCAGGTTGAGTTCTCCGGAGCGGATGGTGACGCGGTAGCCGCCTGCGGCGTCGCGCACCATGCGCCAGTCGTCCAGCTTGAGGTCGGTGTTGCCGGTGCGCGCCCAGGCCAGCCCGAAGCCTTCGCGCGCGCTGCGCTGGTCGTGCACCAGGCGGCCGACCGAGGGATCGGACAGGGCGGCATGGCCGATTACCAGCTGGCGCGGGGCGAAGGCGCTGGGATTGTTCGGATCGTGCTCGGTACGGCTGCGGAAGAAGGTCACCTGGAAGCCGAGCGGCTTGCGTTCGGGCGTCTCGAGCCAGCCGGTGACATACCACCACTCGGTGCGGAATTCCGGGTGCGCCCCGTAGTCGCGCGGGAAGGACAGCGCGCTGCCCGGCGTGACGGCGGCGAAGTTCGGCGGGGCGGCGTGGCAGAGCTGGGCCAGGAACAGCATCAGAACAAGGGTGAAGCGCATTTACCAGTCCTCCCTGACTGCGCGCACCGGACCTGCCGAGAGCGCATAACGGCCCGACACCAGCGCGGTGGCGACCGAGGCGGCGACCAGCACGGCAGCGACGCTACCCAGCAGCGGCCAGGGCAGGTGCAGTTGCATGGTCCAATGGAACGATTGCGGATTGACGACGTAGACCAGGATCAGGCTGATCACCAAACCGAGTGCGAAACCGGCGGCCACGCCGAGCATCGTCAGCAGGCCGCCTTCGAAGGCGAGCAGCTTGTACACCTGGCCGCGCGTGACGCCGACGTGGCGCAGCATGCCGAATTCGCGCGCCCGCGCCAGGGTCTGGGCCGAGAAGCTGGCGGCCACGCCGGACAGGCCGATGGCGATCGCGATGGCTTCCAGCAGGTAGGTGACGGCGAAGCTGCGGTCGAAGATCCTGAGGCTCATCTCGCGAATGTCGCCGGGTCGCATCATCTGCAGGAAGGCGCCGAAAGGCAGGGCGCGCACCCCCTGCTCGAGCTGGTCGACAGAAGCGCCGCGCGCGGCCCACAGGGCGGCGTCGGTCACCTCGCCTTCGCCGGTGAGCGCGCGGTAGTCGCCCAAACGCATCACGATGGAACCCGACTGGTTGGCATAGTCGCGCCAGACCCCGGCCACGAAGAACTCCACCGTGGCCCCGCCCAGCGGCACGCGCAGCGTCCCAGCGACGCGGGCTCCGTACAGGTCGAGCATGGCCTCGGAGACCCAGGCGGGGCGCGCGCCGGCCGGCGCGGTGGCGGAATCGCCGACCAGGTAGAGCAGCCGGCCCGGATCGCGGGCATCGATGTCGCGCGCGATCACGACCACCGGCGGGCGCGCCGGGTCGAGCGTGACGCGCCGGGTGCGCAGGAACTGGGCCTGGGCCACGCCCGGCGCGGCGGCCAGGGCGGCCTGCTGTGCGGGACTCAGGAAGCCCGTGTTGCCGCCTGCGGCGGTGCGCACGTAGAGGTCGGCCGGCAGGATGTGGCCCATCCAGTCGTCGACCGACACGCGGAAGCTGGCTACCATGATGCCCATGGCGACCATCAGGCTGAAGCTGGCGAGCACGCCGCCCAGGGCGATCGAGGCCTGGCCGGGCGCGTTGGCCAGGCGGGCAAGCGAGAGCGTCAACACGGGCGGTGCACTGGGCCTGCGCACGACAAGGCGTTCCAGCACGCGGAAAGTCACGGCGGCAAAGCGCGGCATCAGGCCGATGCCGCCGATCAGCAGCAGCGCGATGGCGAAGTAGCCGAACAGCGGCAGTTCGAATACCGGCGGCGCGAAGGCGAAAGCGGCCGCCAGCAGCAGGCACAGGACCGAGGGCCAGACACGCGCCAGCCTGGATAGCGCGCCTTCGTCGGCGCCCGACTTGATGGCGACCGCGGGACGGGCGCGCGCCGCTTCCAGCGCCGGCATGGCGCAGCCCAGCAGGGCGACGCCGAGGCCGAGGGCGAAGAAGACGAAGGCCGCGACCGGCGTAAACTGCACTTGCGGCCGGATGCCGGGGAAGTAGCCGGCGCCCAGGTCGCCGCCGAAGTAATGCAGGGCCGCGGCGGCCAGTCCGTAGCCGGCGGCCACGCCCAGCAGGGCCCCGGCGACGCCCAGGCTGCCGCCTTCGAGCAGCACCTGGCGCAGCAACTGGCCGCGCGCCAAGCCCAGCACGCGCAGCAGCGCGAACTGGCTGCGCCGCCGCATCACCGACAGGGCCTGGGTCGAGAACACCAGGAACGCGCCGGTGAACAGGGCGACCAGGGCCAGCACGGTCAGGTTGACGCGGTAGGCGCGGCTCATGTTGTCGGTGCGGCTGGCCTGGTTCTCGTCGTTCGGCTGGCCGACCGTGTAGCGGTTCGGGAAGTCGCGGTCCAGCTCCGCCGCGAGCTGCCGCTGGAAGGCGGCGCGGTCGACGCCGTCGCGCAGTTTCAGGTCCACGCGCGAGAGCTGGCCCAGACGCTGGAAGCGCCACTGCAGGGCGCCGATGTCCATGACCGCGATGCGCTGGCCGGCGCGGGCGCGCTGGATCGGGCCAGCCACGCGCAAGGCCAGGTCGCCGGTGCCGGCGCGCAGGGTGAGCATATCGCCCGTCTTGAGGCCCAGCCAGGCCTGTGCGGCGGGCGACAGGAATACGGCGTCGTCGGCCAGCACGTCGGTCACGCGGCCTTCCGAGGCCACGCCCACCAGGTCGGGAGCGATGAAGCCGGCCCGGAAGGCGTCGATGCCGATGATGCGCAAGGCGCCTTCGCGGCCGGCGATGCCGGCAGAGACTTCGAGTACGGGAGACGCCACCGCCACCAGCGGATGGCTCGCCAGGCGCGGATAGACGGCTTCGTCGAACAGGGGTTCGCGGCCCGCCACCTGGATGTCGGCCTGGCCGGACAGGCTCTTGACGGCGGCGGAGAATTCGTTGAACGCGGCGGCGTTGATGAGGTGGATGGCGAAACCCATCGCCACCCCGACGGCAATCGCGGCCACCGCCACCAGCGCGCGCACCGGATGGGCGCGCCATTCGCCGAGCAGCAGCCAGCGTGACAGGATCGTCAGGCCGGGCATTCCACCGCCAGGGCCTCGGCCTGGCGCCGCGCCTTGATGCGCGCCGCCTCCAGGGCCGCGCCGGTGCTGCGCCGCGCGTCTTCCTCGGCCCACCGCTGATTGAGACGGAGCTTGTCGCAGCGGCGGCGCATGCTAGCGGCTTCGCGGCGCGCGCGTACCGCCTCGCGCTCCTCACGCAGTTCCCTGGTCACGCGCGCCTTCTCAAGTTCCAGCAAGGCGGCGCGGTCCCGCTCCAGGCGCGCCGAAGCGTCGGGATCGGGCGCGGGCGCTTCCGGCACCGCCAGCACGCTCGCCGCATGGCCGCAAGGCCGGTCGCCATAACTGATCCGGCCGCCTTCGCTGCATTTGTAGACGGGGTCCGCCGCCGCGGCGTGGCACACGATGCAGGCGGTCAGGATGGGTAGGTGTCGCAACATGTCGCTCTCCTGGTCAAAGAATTTTGCCAGGGTTCATAATGCCGAGCGGGTCCAGCGCGGCTTTGACGGCACGCATCATGTCCAGTTCGACCGGCGACTTGGTGCGCGCCAGTTCCTCGCGCTTGAGCGCGCCGATGCCGTGTTCCGCCGAGATCGAGCCCCCGAAGCTGGCCACGCTGTCGTGCACGATGCGGTTGACCACGTCCTGGTGCTGGAGGAAGGCGTCGTGGCCGCTGCCGCCCGGAGGCGCCACGTTGTAGTGCAGGTTGCCGTCGCCCAGGTGGCCGAAGGTGACCAGCTGGCAGCCCGGGAAGGCCTGCAGCAGGGCCGCGTCGGTGCGCGCGATGAAGTCCGGGATGCTCGACACCGGCAGCGAGATGTCGTGCTTGATGTTCTTGCCGGCCGCCGCCTGGGCCAGCGGAATGTGCTCGCGCAGTTGCCACAGGCCGAGGGTCTGGGCGCCGGACGTCGCCAGCACCGCGTCGCGCGCGACGCCGCTGTCGAGGGCGGCCCCGACGCTCGATTCCAGCAGCGCGGCTGCATGGTCTTCCGACTCGTTGCTCGACAGTTCCACCAGCGCGTACTGCGGGTAGCGCGCCGCGAAGGGATGGCGCAGCTTGGGAAAATGGGTCTCGACCAGCTGCAGGCAGAAGTCCGACATCAGTTCGAAGCCTGTCAGCGCGGCCCCGCACTGGTCCTGCAGCAGGCCGAGCAAGGTCAGCGCGTGGCGCGGCGATTCGAGCGCGACCAGGGCGCTGAGCGCCGCCTTCGGCTGGGGGTAGAGCTTGAGCACGGCGGCCGTGATGACGCCCAGCGTGCCTTCGGCGCCGATGAACAGGTCGCGCAGGTCGTAGCCGGTATTGTCCTTGCGCAGGCCGCGCAAGCCGTTCCAGATCTCGCCCTGGGCCGTGACCACTTCCAGGCCCAGGCACAGTTCGCGCGTGTTCCCGTAGCGCAGGACGGCGGTGCCGCCGGCATTGGTCGCCAGGTTGCCGCCGATGGTGCAGCTGCCTTCGGCCGCCAGCGACAAGGGGAACAGCATGCCGGCATTCGAGGCCGCCTGCTGGACGTCGTAGAGGATGCAGCCGGCTTCCACGGTCATGGTGCGGTTGGCGGCATCGACGGCGCGCACGCGGTTCAGGCGCCGCAGGGAGAGCACGATGGCCGATCCGCTGGCGTCCGGCACGCTGCCCAGCACCAGGCCGGTGCGCCCGCCCTGCGGCACGACCGGCGTGCGGCTGGCGGCGCAGGCGCGCACCACGGCGGCGACTTCCTCGGTGTTCGCGGGCAGCGCCACGGCGCGGGCGCGTCCGGTGAAGCGGCCGCGCCAGTCGGTAAGAAAGGGCGCCATGTCGGCCTGCTCGCCGAAGACGTGGGCGTCGCCGACGATGGCGCGGCATTGCGCCAGCAGCGCATCAGTCATGCGGCACTTTGACCTTGTCGAGCAATTCCTTGGCCAGGCGCCGGGCTTCCTTCTTGAACGGGTGCAGGTAGAGCAGGGCGCAGGCGAAGTACACCAGCACCAGCGCCACCTCGCCCATGGCCATGATGCGCGAGGCTTCGAGCTGGTCGGCCCAGGCGCGCACGGCGCCTTCGGCGAAGTACACGAGGATCATCATCGACGACCATTGCAGGGTGTACAGGTCGCGCTTGATGACCCCGCGCAGCGGCAGCAGCAGCGGCAGGGCCTTCAGCGCCAGCAGCCAGCTGCCCGGCTGCAGGGGCGCCACGACGACTTCCCAGGCCACCAGCCAGCCGATCAGCCAGATCAGGCTGGCGATGGCGCCGGTATGGAAGAGTTTTGCGGTATTCATTCAGCGCGTTCCATGCAGTTTGACGGCGGCCTCGGCGAGGCGCCGCCCGAGCGCGACCGAGAGGCTGCGCTCGTCCTCGGTCAGCGCGCGCTTGCCGTCGACGCCGGCCCAGTGGGTCGCGCCGTAGGGGCTGCCGCCGCTGGCGGTGTTCATCAGTTCCGGATGGGTGTAGGGCAAGCCCATCACCAGCATACCGTGGTGCAACAACGGGATCATCATCGAGAGCAGGGTCGCCTCCTGGCCGCCGTGCAGGCTGCCGGTGGAGGTGAACACGACCGCCGGCTTGCCGGACAGCGTGCCGTTGACCCATTCGGTGGCGGTACCGTCGAGGAAGTATTTCATCGCCGAGGCCATGTTGCCGAAGCGGGTGGGGGAACCCAGCGCCAGCCCGGCGCAGTCGGCCAGGTCCTCGAGTTCGACATAGGGCGCGCCGTTCGCCGGAATGTCCGGCTCGGTGGCTTCGGCCACGGTGGAGACCGCGGGCACGGTGCGCAGGCGCGCCTCGGCGCCAGGGATGCTGTCGATGCCCTGGGCGATCAGTTCGGCCAGCTTGCGCGTGGCCCCATGGCGCGAGTAGTACAACACGAGGATGGTCAGGTTCCGGTTCATCGTTGGTATTATAGAATGCTTTGCTGAAATATCACCCCGCACACAGACCAGCGACTATGCTTTCCAGGACCGTCCACCATCTTTCACGAACCACCAGCGGGATGTTCAACGTCAGCGTCGATCGCGTGCGCGGCCTGACCTGGGCGGAGGCGCGCGACCTGGTGCGCTTCGCGCGCCGGCGCCTGACCGAGGAAAAGCTGCCCCAGGTGGCGGGCAGCCTGACCTTCACCACCACCCTGGCCCTGGTACCGCTGCTCACAATCGTCCTGGCCATTTTTACCACGTTTCCGGTCTTCGGTCAGTTGCGCACAGCCCTCGATACCTGGTTCGTGCAGACCCTGATGCCCAAGGCCATCGCCAGCACCATCAGTTCCAACCTGACCCAGTTCGCCAGCAAGGCCAAGGGCCTGTCGGTGGTGGGCGCCGTGGCCCTGCTGTTCACCACGGCGGCGATGATGGGCATGATCGAACGCGCCTTCAACCAGATATGGGGCGTGCGCCGGCCGCGCAAGCTGTCCCAGCGCATCCTGATCTACTGGGCGCTGGTGTCGCTGGGCCCGATGCTGTTCGGCCTGTCGCTGACCGCCACTTCGCAGCTGTTCAGCGTGACCAAGGCCGTGCCTTTCGTCGGCGCGCTGTTCTATACCCTGGTGTCGGTGGCCTTGACGACCGGCGCTTACACCTTGCTCTACATCACAGTGCCGAACCGCTCGGTCGACTGGCGCGACGCCGTCTGGGGCGGGCTGGCCGCGGCGATCGCCTTCGAAGTCGCCAAGCGCGTCTTCGCCCTGTTCATCAGCAAGTTCCCGACCTACGCCATCATCTACGGCGCGCTGGCGGCCTTGCCGCTGTTCCTGATCTGGATGTACGTGTCCTGGCTGATCACCCTGGTCGGCGCTGTCCTGACGGCGGCGCTGCCGGTGGTCAAGTACGAACGCTGGTGGTACCAGCCGGCGCCCGGCAGCGCCTTTGTCGACGCCATGGCGGTGCTGAAGGTGCTGTACGGCAGCTCTCAGGTGACCGGCACGGCCCTGGTGTCGAGTGCGACGATCCGCGCGCATACGCGGATCGGCTACGACGAGATGGGCATGCTGCTGGAGAAGATGGTGGCGGCCGGCTGGGTCGGGCGGGTACAGGACGACCTGTCTGCCCGCACGCGCTGGGGACGTGGGGTGCGCGAGAACGCGGACAACTGGGTGCTCCTGATCGATCCGTGCAAGCTGCGCGTGGCCGATGTCTACCGCCTGTTCGTGTTCGACCACAGCGGCGCCGAGGCGGTCAAGCGCGACGAACCCCAGCCGGATACGCCGCTGGCGGTCGATACCGTGCAGCTCGCCCGGCAGGTGGAACAGGCCGTCGAACAGGGCCTGGACCAGACCCTGGACCAGCACTTCCAGGCAACTACCAGCTGAGCTTGCCTGTCAGCATCTGCCAGTACATCACCCAGTCGGCCCGGAACGAATACCAGGGGTAGTCGAAGGTGGCCGGCCGGTTCTTTTCGAAGAAGAAATGGCCGATCCAGGCCCCGCCGTAGCCGGAGACGAAGGCGAACAGCAGCCACCACCAGTTCATGCTGTCGATGAACTGGGCGATGGCCGCGATCGCCGACGAGGTGCCGAAGAAATGCGCCCGCCTGCAGCGCCGGTCTTCGTGCTGGCTCAGGTAGTAGGGATAGAACTCCGCGAAGCTGGCGAAGCGTGCGCGTGCAGGGGCGGTCATGGCGGGGTCTCCTCGTTCCTTTTCAGGTCGCGTAGGCGGAGGCCGCAAACCCGGCGAGTGCGTCCAGCACCGCATCGGGCGCTTCGGTCATCAGGGAGTGGCCGGCTTCCACGGTGACGATTGTGCCATGCTTGACTGCGCCGGTCAGCAGTTTCGCGGAACGCGCCGGCGTCATCATGTCCTTGCTGCCCAGGATGAACAGGGCCGGGCAGGCGATGCCGGCGGCCGCCGCTTCGCCGTTGGCGTAGTTGTTGCAGGCGGCGAAGTCCGTGTAGAAAAGCTGCTCGGGGTTGCGCGCCGACATGCGCTGCATCAGGCGGCGCGCGCCGCCCATCACCGAGAAGCCGGGGCCGGGGCAGGATGGCTTGTGCGCCATCGACGAGTGCGAAAAGATGTTGACCATGTCGATCGCCGCCTCCTCGTTGCTGCGCGAAGTTTCGAGCAGGGCCTCGGACACCTTCATCGGATAGGCCGTGCCCAGCAGGGCCAGGCCGGCGGCCTTTGCCGGCGCACGGTGCGCCGCTTCCAGCGCGATCAGCGAACCCATGCTGTGGCCGCCCAGGATGGCCCGCTGCACGCCGGCGGCGTCGAGGAGGGCCAGCAGCCAGTCGGCCATGGCCTCCACGCTGGTCAGGGCCGGGCCGGCGCTGCGGCCGTGGCCGGGGAGGTCCGGGACCAGCACCGCGTGGCCGTGGTGGGCCAGGTAGCGGCTCTGCAGTCCCCACACGGAATGGTCGTTCTGGGCGCCGTGCACCAGAACGATGGCGGGCAGGGCGGCATCGAACACCTTGCGGCCGGTGTAGCAGTAGGCCTGCTTGCCTTGTACGTCGAGCAGCATCTCAGGCTCCTTTCTGGGCCAGCTTCAGGCCGCGCTTGAGGTCTTCGATCAGGTCGGCCGGATCTTCCAGGCCCACCGACAGGCGCATAGTCCCCTCGGTGATGCCGGAGGCGGCCAGCTGTTCGGCCGGCACGCGGAAGTGGGTGGTGGAAGCCGGATGGATGACCAGCGACTTGGCGTCGCCCACGTTGGCCAGGTGCGAGAACAGCTGCAGGCCGTCCGCGAAACGGCGGCCAGCGGCGCGGTCGCCCTTCAGGTTGAAGGTGAACACGGCGCCGCAACCTTTCGGCAGCAGGCGCTGGGCCAGCGCGTGGTCCGGGTGGCTGTCGAGCTCGGGATACGACACCGACTCGACCATCGGGTGCGACAGCAGGAACTCGACCACGCGGCGGGTGTTGGCGACATGGCGGTCCATGCGCAGGCCCAGGGTCTCGATGCCCTGCAGGATGGCGAAGGCGTTGTGCGGGCTCATGGCCGCGCCGAAGTCGCGCAGGCCCTCCCGGCGCGCGCGCAGGGCGAAGGCGCCGACCGTCGATTCCTCGGCGAACACCATGCCGTGGAAACCGTCATAGGGTTCGCACAGCTCCGGGAAGCGTCCGCTGCGCTCGTGCGCGGCTTGCCAGTCGAAGGTGCCGCCATCCACCAGCAATCCGCCGATGGCGGTGCCGTGGCCGCACAGGAACTTGGTAGCGGAGTGGAACAGCAGGTCGGCGCCCAGGTCGAAGGGGCGCTGCAAATAAGGCGTGGTGAAGGTCGCATCGACCATCAGCGGCAGGTCGTGCTCGTGGGCGATGGCGGCAATCGCCGGGATGTCGAGCACGTCAAGGCCCGGGTTGCCCAGGGTTTCGCCGAACAGGATCCTGGTAGTTGGCCGGATCGCGGCGCGCCAGGCGTCCAGGTCGCGCGGATCGACGAAGGTGGTCTCGATGCCGAAGCGTTTCAGGGTGTAGGACAGCAGGTTGTGCGAGCCGCCGTACAGGGCGCGCGAGGCGACGATGTGCGATCCGGCGCCGGCGATGGTCGCCAGGCCCAGGTGCATCGCGGCCTGGCCGCTGGCCGTGGCGATGCCCGCCACGCCGCCTTCGAGCGCGGCGATGCGCTCTTCCAGCACGGCATTGGTCGGATTCGAGATGCGCGAATAAACATGGCCGGCGCGCTCCATGTTGAACAGCGCCGCGGCATGGTCGGAGTCGCGGAAGGCGAACGAGGACGTGAAGTGGATCGGGGTGGCACGCGCGCCGGTGGCCGGGTCGGCCGTGGCGCCCGCGTGCAGGGAGAGGGTGTCGAAACCAGGATATTGGGGACCGCGCGGACCGCTCATCGCTTGAACTCATCGGGAGTGAAGATGGCGGGCATCCTAGCATTTATTTAATTTTGCGCAACTAGTTGTCTATGCGTGCTGGCGCTTCGCTGGATTTTTTGACTGGCATCAGCTACAGTCGGAGTTATGCCTTATACAAAAGTATCTTCTAGCGCTCTTCTCAACGAAACCGGGGTGGCCAACATGAAAGTCTCCGAGATCCTGCAGGTCAAGGGTGAGGTCCTGTACACCGTAGCGCCCGACACGCCGCTGGTCGACGCGGCAACCACGATGTCCGAGAAGGACATCGGTTCGCTGGTCGTGATGGAATACGGCGATCTGGTCGGCATGCTGACCTTCCGCGAAGTGATCAAGGCGCTGCGCGAAAACGGCGGCTCCCTGGGCGCGGGCACCGTGCGCAAGCACATGGACGACAGCCCGATCACCGTCACGCCGGACACCGAAGTCAACGAGGTGCGCCGCATCATGCTGGAGAAGCATGCGCGCTACCTGCCGGTGATGAATGCCCGCACCCTGCTGGGCGTGATCTCGTTCTACGACGTGGCCAAGGCCGTGCTGGAAGCCCAGAGCTTCGAGAACCGCATGCTCAAGGCCTACATCCGCGACTGGCCGGCCGAAGAAACCGCCACGGATTAAGCGTCGAGCTCGGGTTGGCGGCTGTGCCGCCGGTCCTGTATCAAGCAGCGCGATTCGGCGCCTGCTGTTTCAGCCATGCCTGGAGATCTTCCGGGCTGAGCGGCCGCGAGAACAGGTAACCCTGCGCCAACGGGCACCCCAGCTGGCGCAGGATCTGCGCCTGGCGCTCGTCCTCCACCCCTTCCGCGATCACCGACAAGCCCAGGTTGCGTCCCAGCTGCACCACCATCTCGGCGATGCTGCTGCCGCGCGCCGAGCCCGTGATCTCGGTGACGAAGGCGCGGTCGATCTTGAGCCGGTCCACCTGCAGGCGCTGCAGGTGCGACAGGGACGAGAAGCCGGTGCCGAAATCGTCGATCGCGATCGACACCCCGGTGCGCTTGACCTGGGCCAGCTTTTCCACCAGCAGGGCCGGTTCTTCCATGGCCATCGATTCCGTGATCTCGAGTTCGATGAACTCGGGCGGCGCGCCGGTATCCTCCAGAGCGCGGCCCAGCATCTCGAGGAAGTGCGGATGGCGGAACTGGACCTGGGACACGTTCACCGACATCGTGAAGTCCAGGTGCCCGGCCTGGCGCAGGCGCATCAGCTCCGCGCAGGCCTGGCGCAGCACCCATTCCCCGATCTCGACGATCAGGCCGGAATATTCGGCGATCGGAATGAAACGGTCCGGCGGCACCAGGCGGCCGTCATCAAGCCGCCAGCGCAGCAGCGCCTCGGCGCCGAAGGGGCGGTTGGCGCCCAGGTCGACCTGGGGCTGGTAGGCCAGGAACAGCTGGCCGTGCTGGAAGCCGCTGCGCAGCGCGTGCATCATGCGCACCCGCTCGCGGATCTCGACCCCCATGCTGCGCGAGAAATAGAAATGGCCGGCGCGCTGCTGCGACTTGGCGCGCTTGAGGGCGATGTCGGCATCCTTGAGCGCGTCCGCGCCGCTGCCGTCATGCTCGCCCAGGCGCACCAGGCCCAGGGTGGCCGACACCTGCACGTCCTGGCCGTCGATCTGGAAGGGTTCGCGGAACAGTGCCTGGATCGGCGCCGGCTGGACCGCCGCGGCGTCGCCCAGCACGCAGAAGATGTCGCCGCCGATGCGCGCCACCTGCAGCCCCGCGTCCAGGCGCGATTTCAGGCGCCGCCCGACCGCGACCAGCAGCAGGTCGCCGAACAGGTGGCCGAGCGCGTCGTTGATTTCCGCAAAGTGGTCGAGGTCGACCAGGGCCAGGATCGCCTGGCCCCGTTCCGGCGCGGCCAGGGTGGCGTCGATCAGCTCCACCATGCGGGTGCGGTTGGGCAGGCAGGTGAGGGGATCGTGGAAGGCGGCCTGGTTCAGGCGGCTCACCAGTTCGACGTTGTCGAGACTGACCGCCACCAGGCCGGCGAAGACCTGCAGCAGGCGCTGCTCGGTGTCGCCGATGCTGCGGTCGAGCGGCACGCAGGCCACGAAATCGCGCCCCGTCTTGCCGGGGAAGTACAGGGTCAGCAGGCCGTCGTCGACCATGCCGCGGCGCGTGACCATGGTGCGTTCGATGGCGAGGGCCAGGTGGCCGCCGCGCTGTCCGCCGAGCTCGCGGCCGTCGAGGTGGCGGCAGGCGCCGCTCGCGGCCACCGCGTGCAGCACGTCGGGGTGGGCATGGCCGGTTTCGCGCACGCACAGCACGCCTTCCGGCGGCTGGCCGAGCAGGCGCCCGAGCTGCTCGAGGATGCCGACCGCGACGTCGCGCACGCCGTGCAGCGCCATCAGCTCGGCGCCGGCGGCGACGATGCGCTCCAGCCCCAGGCGGTTCTCGTCCAGCGCGCGGATCTGCTGGTAGGAGCGGATCGCGGCCGCGACCGTCGTGTACAGCTTGGTGCGGGTCAGCTCGGACTTGGTGCGGTAATCGTTGATGTCGTAGCCGCGGATGGCGTCCATCTCGGGTGCGTAGCCGGGCTGGCCGGTGCGCAGGATGATGCGGACATCCGTCAGGCCGAGTTCGTGGCGGATGCGGCGCACCAGCGCCAGGCCGGCGTCGGCGCTTTCCATCACCACGTCGAGCAGCACGACGGCGATGTCGGGTTCGCGGCGCAGCAATTCGAAGGCCTCGGCCGCCGAATAGGCGTGCAGGAAGCTCAGCGGCCGGCCCTGCATCTCCACATTGTCCAGCGCGAAGGTCGTGGTCGAGTGCACGTCGGCATCGTCGTCCACCACCAGGATGCGCCAGGCGGCACGGGGAGCGCTTGCCGAACCGTCGTCCGCCTCGTCGGCGAAAACGAGGTCGTCATGGCTCATGGGCACGTCCTTCAAGGCGCCCGAAGGCGTCATCGATGCGGGCATGTATTACTTCTCCAGGTTGCTCGGCATGTGATCGGGCCAGTATAAAGGTAATTTCCCACAAGAAAATCACCAATTCCCCCATCTGCATAAAATATATCCCAAAAGCAACGAGTTTTACGGCAAGGCAACATGGAGGGGTGGCCTACGGCTTGTCTGGCGTACTGGTAAAATGGTCTTTCGACCAATCCCTTTGAGAAGAAGTACACCATGTCCGGCAACTCATTTGGCAAGCTGTTTTCCGTAACCACTTTCGGCGAGTCGCACGGCCCGGCCATCGGCTGCGTCATCGACGGCTGCCCGCCCGGCCTGGCCTTGAGCGAAGCCGACATCCAGCCCGAGCTGGACCGCCGCAAGCCCGGCACCTCGCGCCACGTGACCCAGCGCCAGGAAGCCGACCGTGTCCAGATCCTGTCGGGCGTGTACGAGGGCGTGACCACCGGCACCCCGATCGCCTTGCTGATCCAGAACGAGGACCAGCGCAGCAAGGATTACGGCAATATCGCCGAGAGTTTCCGTCCAGGTCACGCAGATTACACCTATTGGCACAAATACGGCGTGCGCGACCCGCGCGGCGGCGGCCGTTCCTCGGCGCGCCTGACGGCTCCGGTGGTGGGCGCGGGCGCGGTGGCCAAGAAATGGCTGCGCGAAATGTACGGCACCGAGTTCTTTGGCTGCATGAGCGCGCTGGGCGATATCGCGGTGCCCTTCGAATCCTTCGAGCACGTGCATGCGAATCCTTTCTTCGCGGCGACGTCCGACGCGGACCTGATCGCACGCATGGAAGCCGCCATGGACGAACTGCGCCGCGCCGGCGATTCGATCGGCGCGCGCATCGACGTGGTGGCGCGCAAGGTGCCGGTGGGCCTGGGCCAGCCGATCTACGACAAACTCGACGCCGACATCGCCTACGCGATGATGGGGATTAACGCGGTCAAGGGCGTGGAAATCGGGGCGGGCTTCGGCTCGGTGGCGCAGAAGGGTTCGGAGCACGGCGACGAGCTGACGCCGGAAGGCTTCGTGGGGAACAACGCCGGCGGCGTGCTGGGCGGGATCTCGACGGGGCAGGACATCACGGTGTCGATCGCGATCAAGCCGACCTCATCGATCCGCACGCCGCGGCGCTCGATCGACAAGCAGGGCAATCCGGTGATGGTGGAAACCTTCGGGCGCCACGATCCCTGCGTGGGGATCCGTGCGACGCCGATCGCGGAGGCGATGCTGGCGCTGGTGCTGATCGATCATGCGCTCATGAATCGGGCGCAGTGCGGGGATGTGCGGGTTTCGACGCCCAAGCTGGGCTAAGCTTGCGGCGGCTCACCGAACTTGGGTTCCGGCCAAGGGGGACGCCGAGTTGCAAGCGTCGCGCGATTAAACCCGCGTAGCAATCGCCTCCAGCTGATGCCGCCGCTCCACGGTGCGCACCACCAGCCCGCGCAAATCGTTCAGCAGCGAAAACTCCGTCTGGCTCAGGATCACCGACGGGAAGCTGTCGTCCCAGTCCCCGTAGATGAAGCCCGCCGGCTGCCCGTGCGCGCACAGCGGGATCACCACGAAGCAGCGCGCCTCGGACAGGGTGCCTTTCCACCAGCCCGGCAGCTTGGCCGCGAACTTGGCGTCGCGCGCGTTCTCGATGAAGATCACGCGGTCGCTCCCGAGCGCCGCATGGAAGACGTTCGGCTCGTAGACGTCGTCGAACGCCAGGTTCGGCAGCAGCGCCTTGGCATCCTCGCCGAAGCCGATGCGCGCCGAGTACTTGCCGTCGCGGCGGTTGCGCAGGAAGGCGAAGGAACGGCTGAAGGACAGGCCGTTGTGCATCGTCTCCAGCGCCATCGAAATCATCTGGCCGGCGGTGGCGTTCGGGCCGGCGTCGCGCATGTCGGCCACGCCGCTCATCAGGATCTTGTTGCCGGCCATGCGCTTGCGGGTCGCCATGGCTTCCTTGGCGCGCTTTTCCAGCGGCTTGGCCAGCGGCGCGATGGACAGGTCCGAGGCCGCATTCGCCTTGGCCTTGTCGATCGCGCCCAGGATGCCGGTGGGCTCCACGCCCAGCATCGGCGAGAAGCTCTCCGCCAGCGTGGCCACGCGCGCGGCGCCGGCTTCGTCGTCGGCCCACAGGGCGTCGGCGGCGAGGGTCGACATGGTGCCCAGGGCGGCCAGCCACTCGTCGTGGCCGAAGCCTTCGCCGCGCTCGGCCGGTTCGACGCGGCGCATGCCGGCGATCAGGTTGCGCGGCAGGCCCCAGTAGCCGGCGGTGGCGCGGCCGATTTCTTCCAGCGACATGCCGAGCACGGTCACGGCGGCGGTTTCTTCTTTCCCGGCGCCGGCGGCTTCGAGCATCTGGGTCCAGCGCTCCGGCATGTAGAAGGTAATCATCATGCGGCCCAGCGAATGCAGGATCGAGCAGACCACCGCTTCCTCCGGGTCGCGCGTGGCCGCGCTGGCGGCCACCTGCTGGGCCACCATCCCGGCCAGCACCGCCTTTTCCATCTCGATATGGGCGGCTTCGGTGTCCGGAGTGCTGCGGCTGAGTTCCTCGATCAGCTTCAGGCCCAGGGCCAGGTGGCCGATGGCCTCCGTCCCCAGCACCAGCACCGCCTTGGAGACGGTGTTGATGCGCTGGCCGAAGGCCGAGTACATGCTGCTGTTCGCGAGGCGCAGCACCTTCTGGGTGAGCACGGGATCGGACAGCACGGTCTGGGTCATGGAGAACTCGCGCTCGTCCTCGCCGCGCATGGAGGCGAGGATGGCGTTGATCGCCTTGGTAAATCCAGGCATGTCGCCCTGGCGGCGGATACGTTCCCACAGCAGGGCGAGGGTGGCTTCCCCCTTCGGCGAGCGCACGGTGTCGGCTTGTGTCGTCATGGTTTGGCCGTCCGGGTTTCGGAAGGCAGGAGAGCGGTGTAAAGGTTTTCCTTGAGGGCGGCCACGGCCACGTTGGCCGGCATCGGCTTGCCCGTGAGGTAGCCCTGGACGTAATGCACGCCCTGGCCATCGAGCCAGGACAGCTGTTCCTCGGTCTCGACGCCTTCGGCCACGACCGACAGGTCGAGGTGCTTGGCCAGGTCGAGCACGGCGTTGCAGATGGCGGCGTCCTTGGTGGCCTCCGGCAGGTCCTTCACGAAGGCGCGGTCGACCTTGAGGACCGAGATCGGGAAGCGCTTGAGGTAGGCCAGCGAGGAGTAGCCCGTGCCGAAGTCGTCGATCGCGATGCGCGCTTCGCGCTCGGCCATCTTGGCCAGGATCGCTTCGGCGTGCAGCGGGTCGACCATCAGGGTGCCCTCGGTGATCTCGAGCACCAGCTGGCGGCCGGGCGTGCCGGACAAGGCCAGGGCGTCGTCGAGGACCTGCAGGAAGCGGTCGCTGCGGAACTGGCGCGGGCTGATGTTGACCGAGATGTAGAGTTCGCGGCCCGCCACTTCCTGGAACTGGCGGATCTGCATGCAGGCCGCCTTCAGCGCCCAGGCGCCCAGCAGGTTGATCAGGCCGTTGGTTTCTGCGATCGGGATGAAGCGGCCCGGCGGCACCATGCCCAGGGTCGGGTGCTTCCAGCGCATCAGGGTCTCGAAGCCCTCGATGGTGCGGGTGCGGGCGTCGACGATGGGCTGGTAGAACAGCAGGAATTCACCCTCGCGCACGGCGTTGAACATCGCCGCCTCGAGCGAGATGTCGTGTTCAGGCGGGCCCTGGTCGCGCGGGCTGTAGAGCACCGTGCGGGCCTTGCCGGTTTCCTTGGCGCGCGACATCGCGGTGTCGGCCAGGGTCACCAGGCGCACTTCGTCTTCGGCGTGGTCAGGGTAGATCGAGATGCCGATCGAGGCGCCCAGGTAGATCGTGTGGCCGCCCACTTCGAAGGGCGACTGCAGGGTGGCCATCAGGCGGCCGGTGACCAGCTTGATCTGGGCGTCGGTGAAGGTGCCCGGCAGGACCGCGACGAATTCGTCGCCGCCCACGCGGGCCAGGGTGTCGCTGTCGCGCAGGGTGCGGCGCAGGCGGCCGGCGGCCATCTGCAGCACGGCGTCGCCGATCGGGTGGCCCAGCCCGTCGTTGACCTTCTTGAAGCCGTCCAGGCCGATGGTGGCGACCGAGAAGCCCTGGCCGGAACGGCGCGCGTTGGCGATCACCATGCGGATGCGGTCGGACAGCAGGACGCGGTTGGGCAGTTCGGTGAGCGCGTCGTGGGTCGCCATGTGGCGCAGGCGCTCTTCGGTGGCGTGCTGGGCCGACATGTCGCGGCCGATGACCAGGATCGGGGCGTCGTCGCCGGTGTCGAGCAGGGCGATGCGGAGTTCGTACCAGACGTCGCGCTCGCCCAGGCGGAAGCGCGCTTCGACGATGGCGGGAACGGCGTCGCCGGGACCGATGTTGCCGGCCGCGTTCACCAGGGCGTTGCGCAGCGCCGGCTGGTCGACTTCGTGGACCAGCGACACCAGCGCACGTCCCGCTTCGACTCCGCCAAGGCGTTGCGCACGCGTGCTCGCCGTGCGGATCTGGCCGCCCGACGTGATGCGGAATACGGCGTCGCCGGCGGTCTCCAACAGGCCGTCGAGCAGCCCCGCCGGGAGCGGGGCGCGCGCCGGAGGCTGGGGCACGGCGGAAAAACTGGTGTGCATCGTTAAATAGTTGCCTTCTGATCGCTGGCACGTGCACGACATGCCGTCCAAAACCGTGCAAGTCTACCAAACCTCATGCGACTCTATCACCGAAAGATTCCAAAAGGCATTAAAAAACACAAGCCTTGGCCTCATTGAGCGGAGATTTGCGCTGGAACAGGCGGCTTGCCACGCATGAACGTTTGCGCTAGCCTGCTTGTCGGATAGATAAGCGTACGTACGCCATCATTGTCGCCTATTCTTGCTGAGTAGAAAATGACAGTTGGTGAGTTTGATGCTTACATGCAACATCACTTTAAAAAAAAAGGGCTCGACGCCTAAGCAACAGTGAGGAGACACTGATGGACACCCGGCTTACGGCTTTCGATACCCATGAGGTATTCAACCAGGCGCCGCCTTTCGTCGGGGCCAACCTGTACGCCTGCGACCCGGCCCTGCGGGAAGGGCTGCGGCGCGAGGGCGGCGGCTTGGCCGCGCCGGCGCTGGAAACGCTCGGCGCAAGGCTCGGCAGCGCGGAGGCGCAGGAGCTGGCGCGCCTCGCCAATGTGCACGGGCCGCGCCTGGTGGCCTACGACCGCAGCGGCAAGCGCGTCGACGAGGTCGAGTTCCATCCGGCCTGGCACCAGCTGATGGGCATGATGATCGGCGCCGGCGCCCATGCGGCCCCCTGGCTGGAGGCCGGACCGGGCGCCCAGGTGGCGCGCGCGGCCCAGTACCTGCTGTTCGGCCAGCTCGAGAACGGGGCCCAGTGCCCGGTCACCATGACCTATGCCTCGGTGCCCGCGCTGCGCCGCCATCCGCGCATCGCGGCCACATGGCTGCCCAAGATCCTGTCGCGCGACTACGATCCCCGTTCGCTGCCGGTCGAGCAGAAGCGCGGCGCCCTGATCGGCATGGGCATGACCGAGAAGCAGGGCGGCACCGACGTGCGCGCCAATACCACCCGCGCCGCGCAGATGCCGCCGTCGGAAGCGCAGGCGCGCTTCGGCGAGGAAGGCGAGGGCGCCTACCGCATCGTCGGCCACAAATGGTTCTTCTCGGTGCCGCAGTCGGACGCCCACCTGATCCTGGCGCAACTGGACGAGGAGGGCAGCGCGGGCCTGTCCTGCTTCTTTGTGCCGCGCTTCCTGCCCGACGGCAGCCGCAATGCGATCCGGGTGCAGCGCCTCAAGGACAAGCTGGGCAACCGCTCGAACGCCTCGTCCGAAGTCGAGTTCCAGGACGCGGTCGGCTGGATGATCGGCCAGCCTGGGCGGGGCATCCCGACCATCCTCGAAATGGGCAGCCACACCCGCCTCGACTGTGTGCTGGGCAGCGCCGGCATCATGCGCGCGGCCCTGTGCCACGCGCTGCATCACGCCCGCGGCCGCGCTGCCTTCGGGCGCAAGCTGGCCGAGCAGCCCCTGATGCAGAACGTGCTGGCCGACCTGGCGCTGGAATCGGAAGCGGCGACGGCCTTCGCGCTGCGCCTGGCGCGCTGCTACGACCAGCTGGACGATCCGCAGCAGGCGCTGCTGGCCCGCATCCTGACCCCGGCCGGCAAGTACTGGATCTGCAAGCGCGGCCCCGTGTTCGGCGCCGAGGCGATGGAAGTCATGGGCGGCAACGGCTATGTCGAAGACGGCCCGCTGGCCAGGCTGTACCGCGAATTCCCGGTGAATTCGATCTGGGAGGGCTCGGGCAACGTCATGTGCCTGGACGTACTGCGCGCGATCGGCAAGTCGCCCTCGGCGGCGCGCGAGGCCCTGGCGGCCGAGCTGATGCCGGCGGCGGGACTGGATGCGCGCTTCGCCGCCTACGCCGGGCGCCTGCTGGACGAGCTGCCGGCCAGGGTGCAGGACGAATTCGGCGCCCGCAAGCTGGCCGAGCGGCTGGTGCTGGCGGTCCAGGGCGCACTGCTGCTGCGCCATGCGCCGCCTTTCGTGGCCGGCGCCTTCGTCACCTCGCGCATTGCGCAGGACGTCGGCGGCGCCTTCGGGCGGCTGCCGGGCGGGACGGACTGCGCGGCGATCCTGGAGCGGGCGCTGCCGGTTTGAAGGCGGCTGGCGGCGGCGCTCCGGCGCACCCGCCACAATTATTTCTTCGACAAAGGGCCGCGCGGCTGGGATAATGCTGCGCACATTGAGCGAACCGCCTCAGCTTTACACCGACCTTCCAAGCCGACCATGAAACAAGACCCGCGTTTTCCGAACCTGTTCATCCTGAACCACCCGCTGATCCAGCACAAGCTGTCGCACATGCGCGAGCACGACACCTCGACCCGCACCTTCCGCGAGCTGCTGCGCGAGATCACGCTCCTGATGGGCTACGAGATCACGCGCGACCTGCCGCTGACCACGCGCCAGATCACCACCCCGCTGGTCACCATCGATGCGCCGGTCATCGCGGGCAAGAAGCTGGCCGTGGTGCCGATCCTGCGCGCCGGCATCGGCATGAGCGACGGCCTGCTGGAACTGGTGCCGTCGGCGCGCGTCGGCCACATCGGCGTGTTCCGCGACCCGGACACCCATGAGCCGGTCGAATACCTGGTGCGCCTGCCGGACGTGACCGACCGTACCTTCATCCTGTGCGACCCGATGGTCGCCACCGGCAATTCGGCGGTGCATGCCGTCGACGTGCTCAAGAAGCGCGGCGTGCCGGACGAGCAGATCCTGTTCCTGGCCCTGGTGGCCGCGCCGGAAGGCATCGCGGTGTTCCAGAAGGCGCATCCGAACGTGAAGGTGTACGTGGCTTCGCTCGACTCGCACCTGAACGACGACGCCTACATCGTGCCGGGCCTGGGCGACGCGGGCGACCGCATCTTCGGCACCAAGTAAGGCGGCAGGGCGAGGCGATGGCGCATCCGGCCGACCAGCAGTTCTTCGCGCGCCTGGCCGCGCTGAACGACAAGTTCGCCAGTACGCTGCCGGGCACGCTGGACCGCCTCGCCATGCTGGCCGGCCAGCTCGACCCGGCCGCGCCGGCCGAGGCGGCCGGCGAACTGCAGGCCATGCTGCACACGGTGGCCGGCTCCGCCGCCACCTTCGGCTACCGCGGCCTGGGCCAGCATGCACGCACCCTCGAGCAGCGCCTGCGCGTGCTGCAGACCTTCGAGTCGGTGGCGGCTGCGGACTGGCAGGACTGGCTCGGCGAGCTGGAGCGCTTCATCCTCGACGCGCGGCGCGATCCGAAATCGCTTAGCTGAAACCCGCGGCGGCGCAAGGCCGCCGCGCAAGTGTCCTATCCGGCCAAATTTGATTCAGCGCAAACATTTGGCCTGCTCATTCCCCTATATTCACGTAAAGCCGAATATAAAAAATCGCCGCGCCAATTCGTTGATTTGCGGAATGTTGCGGGTTCTTCGATTTTTTATTTCACGAATAGGGCATACCCTGTTTTTATTCGGTATAATACGGGATCGTTGGGTTCGAGGTAGTAGTGCAGTCTGTCTGTCATTCCTTTCTTGCTTCTTCAAACGATCTTAAACGGGCGCAAGCCCAACTTAACTGAAATAGGAAATTGTAATGGCAACTGGCATCGTAAAATGGTTCAATGATTCGAAGGGTTTCGGCTTCATCACCCCGGATGAAGGCGGCGAAGATCTGTTCGCGCACTTCTCGGCTATCCAGAGCGCCGGCTTCAAGTCGCTGCAGGAAAACCAGCGCGTCTCGTTCGACGTGACCACCGGCCCGAAGGGCAAGCAAGCAGCGAACATCCAGCCGCTGTAATGCACTGATCGCATACGCTGCGATCCACAAAATCCCCGGAATTGCCGGGGATTTTTTTTGCCTGTACGCATTGCGCGATCGGGCGCCGCTTGGGTTGGCGGCTCCGCCGCCGACGCGTTTAACCAGCGCTCGCGTGGCCGTGCGGACATGTGTGGAACGCGCCGGCGGCATAGCCGCCAACCCTACGGCCAGCTCGGCGTCACCGGTGCCGCCAATAGTCCGGCTGCGCGTAAGAGCGGCGCAGGAAATCGACGAAGGTCCTGATGCGCAAGGGCAAATGCCGGCGCTGCGCAAAGACCGCATAGATATCGTTGCCCGGCGCAGCGTATTCGTCGAGTACCGTACAGAGTTCGCCGCTGGCGATCTGTCCGCCCACTTCCCACATCGAGCGCCAGGCCAGTCCCTTGCCGGCCAGCGCCCAGGCGTGCAGCACCGCGCCGTCGTTGCACACCATGTTTCCGCCTACCTTGAGCGTCACCGGCTTGCCCTTGTCGAGGAAGGTCCAGCCGCGCTGGCTGCCTTCGCTGCTGATCGCCAGGCAGTTGTGGCGCGCCAGGTCGGCGAGGGCCTGGGGCCTGCCATGGCGCTTGAGGTAGGCCGGCGTGGCCACCACGACGCGGTGGTTGTCCGCGAGCTTCACGCCCACCAGGCTCGAGTCGTTGAGGCTGGCGATGCGGATCGCCACGTCCACGCCTTCGCCCACCACATCGACCACCCGGTCGTTCAGGTTCAGGTTGACGGTGACCTCGCGATGCTCGGCCAGGAAGGAGGGCAGCAAGGGCGCCACGTGCTGGCGGCCGAAGCCCGCCGGGGCCGACACCAGCAGATGGCCGGTGGCGCGCGCGCTGCGTTCCGAGGCCGCGTTCTCGGCCTCGTCCAGTTCGTCGAGGATACGCTGGCAATCTTCGAGGAAGGCCGCGCCTTCGTCGGTCAGGACCAGCTTGCGCGTGGTCCGCTGCAGCAGCTTGACGCCGAGGCGCGCTTCCAGCGCGTCGAGCCTGCGCCCGATCATGGCCGGGGCAATGCCTTCCGCGCGCGCCGCGGCCGACAAGCTGCCGCGCGCCACCACTTCGACGAAGGTCTCGATCTGCCTGAACTTGTCCATCTCTTCTGATTACCTATCAAAAACGCACAGATGTAGTGAGAAATTGTATCGTTTAGCTATGTTCTGGTGAATATACTTGAAGGTATGACAAACGCCAAGCCGGTGTAGACTGGCTTGATCTGGCAGTTTGCAAAAGATTTTTTTCTTTCATCCAGGAGTCAAGTATGACCATCGCCACCCCCGCCGGTATGGAAATCCGGGCCGAGATCAAGCCCGGGTACGAACAGATCCTCACGCCGCAGGCACTCGAACTCGTCGCCAAGCTGTCGCGCGCCTTCGAGCCGCGCCGCCAGGAGCTGCTGGCGGCCCGCGCCGAGCGCGCCCGCCGCCTGGACGCCGGCGAGCGTCCGGACTTCCGTCCGGATACCGCCCACATCCGCACAAGCGACTGGAAGATCGCCCCGATTCCGAAGGCCCTCGAATGCCGCCGCGTCGAAATCACCGGCCCGGTCGAGCGCAAGATGGTCATCAATGCGCTGAACTCGGGCGCCGACAGCTACATGACCGACTTCGAGGATTCGAACACCCCGAACTGGGACAACCAGCTCACCGGCCAGATCAACATGATGGACGCCGTGCGCAAGACCATCTCGCTCGAGCAGAACGGCAAGACCTACAAGCTGAACGACAAGGTCGCCACCCTGGTGGTGCGCCCGCGCGGCTGGCACCTGGACGAGAAGCACGTGCTGGTCGACGGCAAGCGCGTCTCGGGCGGCATCTTCGACTTCGCGCTCTTCATGTTCCACAACGCCAAGGAGCAGCTGGCGCGCGGCGCCGGCCCTTACTTCTACCTGCCGAAGATGGAGTCGCACCTCGAGGCGCGCCTGTGGAACGACATCTTCGTCATGACCCAGAACGAACTGGGCCTGCCGCAAGGCACGATCAAGGCCACCGTGCTGATCGAGACCATCCTCGCCGCCTTCGAAATGGACGAGATCCTGTACGAGCTGCGCGAGCACAGCGCCGGCCTGAATGCGGGCCGCTGGGACTACATCTTCTCGTGCATCAAGAAGTTCAAGCTGGACAAGGACTTCTGCCTGGCCGACCGCGCCAAGGTCACCATGACCTCGCCCTTCATGCGCGCCTACGCGCTGCTGCTGCTCAAGACCTGCCACAAGCGCGGCGCGCCGGCGATCGGCGGCATGGCGGCCCTGATCCCGATCAAGAACGACCCGGCCAAGAACGAAGTCGCGATGGGCGGCGTGCGCAGCGACAAGGCGCGCGACGCGAGCGACGGCTACGACGGCGGCTGGGTCGCACACCCGGGCCTGGTGGAGCTGGCCATGACCGAATTTACCAAGGTGCTGGGCGACCGTCCGAACCAGATCGACAAGCAGCGTCCGGACGTCGAAGTCACGGCCAGGGAACTGCTGGACTTCAAGCCCGAGACCCCGATCACCGAAGACGGCCTGCGCTACAACATCAACGTCGGCATCCACTACCTGGGCGCCTGGCTGGCCGGTAACGGCTGCGTCCCGATCCACAACCTGATGGAAGACGCCGCCACCGCCGAGATCAGCCGCTCGCAGGTGTGGCAGTGGATCCGCACACCGAAGGGTGTGCTGGAAGACGGCCGCAAGGTCACGGCCGACATGGTGCGCGCCATGATCCCAGAGGAACTGGCCAAGGTGAAGCAGGTCGCGCCGAACGGCGACAACCCGAGCTATGTGCGTGCCGCCGAGATCTTCGAGCAGATGTCGACCTCGGAAACCTTCGCCGAGTTCCTGACCCTGCCGCTGTACGAAGAAATCTGATGCGCCTGGGATGAACGGCCTTGGCCGTTCATCCCGCGTGATTCAGAACACGTTCTTCCACTCCCTCAGGGCCGCGAAGGCCTGCACCGGCGGCGCGCCCGCCGGCAGCCTTCCGGCCGTCACCAGGCTGTGCACGATGCCCGGCTCGGTATAGCGCAGGAAGGGATTCGTCCCGCGCTCCAGCCCGATCGTCGAGGGCACAGTCGGCAGGCGGGTGCCGCGCCGTTCCGATGCATCGCGCATGCGCAAGGCCACCGCCTGGTTGTCCGGCTCCACCGCCTGGGCAAAGCGCAGGTTCGCTATCGTATATTCGTGCGCGCAATACACGAGCGTATCGTCAGGCAGCGCCGCCAGCTTGGCGAGCGAGGCCGTCATCTGCTCCGGCGTGCCCTCGAACAGGCGTCCGCAGCCTCCCGCAAACAAGGTATCGCCGCAGAACACCCAGTTGGCGCCCTCGGCGGCGTCGCCCTTGCGCCGCACGTAGGCGATGTGGCCGCGCGTATGGCCCGGCACCGCCAGCACCTCGAGCTCCAGATCCAGGCCCGGCACCCGCATCCGGTCCCCTTCGTCGAGCGGATGGGTGACCTCGGCGATGCCGTCGTGGCGCGGGCCGTAGACCGGCACCGGCGCTTCCGCCAGCAGGGCGGGAACGCCGCCGATATGGTCAGCATGGTGATGGGTGAGTAGAATGGCGGTCAGGGTCAGCCCGTTCGCGGCGAGCGCGTCGCGGATAGGCCGGGCGTCGCCCGGGTCGACGACAGCGGCATGGACGCCGTCGTGGATCAGCCAGAGGTAGTTGTCGTTGAAGGCGGGTATAGTGAGAACGGTGAGGTCCTGGGCCTTGCTCGGCGAATTCGTCATGGTGGGATCAGTATAGAGAAGGATGGCATGGACAGCGCCGAAAAATCCATTATAGCGCTCGACCTCTGGCTGCAATCGCAGGCGGGCGCTTACGTGCGCGCCTTCGAACAGGCCTGCCTGGACGAGCTGACTGCGGACATTTTCGGCTTCAATGCGCTGCAGATCGGCGTGCCCCAGCTGGATGCGCTGGCCGCCAACCGCATGCCCAACAAGTGGCAGGCGGCCACGCGCACCTCGACCGCGGACGAACTCGCCTTCGCGGCGGGCGGCAAGCAAATCGCGGTCGCCCTCGACTTCGCCGAGCTGCCCTTCGCCTCGCAGAGCATCGACCTGGTGGTGCTGCCGCATGTGCTGGAGTTCGCTGCCGAGCCGCACCAGGTGCTGCGCGAGGTCGAGCGGGTCCTGATTCCGGAAGGGCAGGTGATCATCTGCGGCTTCAATCCGGCCAGCCTGTGGGGCATGCGCCAGGGCGTGGCCCGCGTCACCCGCAACGACTACCTGCCGGCCTCCGGCGAATTCATTTCTATGCCGCGGCTGAAAGACTGGCTAAAATTGCTGAACCTTGGCGTGACCCGCAGCCATTTCGGCTGCTACGCGCCGCCGTGCCGGACGGCGCACTGGCTGAGCCGGTTCTCCATGCTGGAGTCCGCCGGGCGCCGCTGGTGGCCCTACCTGGGCGCGGTCTACGTCGTGCATGCGATCAAGCGGGTCAAGGGCATGCACATCATCGGACCCGCATGGAACAAGAAAACGAGCAAGCGGCCGCAAGCAGTGCCGGCCGCGAACAGAGAATGAACGAAGAACAGAATAAAGCAGCAGACAAGCTTACCAAGGTCGAGATTTTCACGGACGGCGCCTGCAAGGGCAACCCGGGCACGGGCGGATGGGGCGCGCTGCTCGTCTCCAACGGCCACGAGAAGGAAATCTTCGGCGGCGAGACCAATACCACCAACAACCGCATGGAGCTGCGCGCCGTGATCGAGGCGCTGGGCGTACTCAACCGCCCGTGCAATGTCGTGCTCCACACCGACAGCCAGTATGTCCAGAAGGGGATCTCGGAATGGATCCACGGCTGGAAGGCGCGCGGCTGGAAGACCTCGACCAGGGAGCCGGTCAAGAACGACGACCTGTGGAAGGCGCTCGACCTGGCGCAGCAGCAGCACGCCGTCGAATGGCGCTGGGTGCGCGGGCACAACGGCCATCCGGGCAACGAACGCGCCGACGTGCTGGCGAACCGGGGTGTTGCCTCGGTGCGTCGCTGAGCCGCCCGCGGTTTGCTATACTGCGCTCCGCTATAACTCATCAGTACTCATCAGTATTCCATATGCGCCAGATCGTTCTCGATACCGAAACCACCGGCCTGAATCCCCGCACGGGCGACCGCGTCATCGAGGTCGGCTGCGTCGAGATCTTCAACCGCAAGCTGACCGGCAACAACTTCCATCGCTACATCAACCCGGAACGCGATTCCGATGAGGCGGCGCTGGCGGTGCACGGCCTGACCACCGAGTTCCTGAGCGACAAGCCGAAGTTCCACGAGATCGCCGAGGAACTGCGCGCCTACATCCAGGACGCCGAGGTCATCATCCACAACGCGCCTTTCGACCTGGGCTTCCTGAACCACGAGTTCGTGCGCCTCGGCCTGCCGCCCTTCGTCGAGCACTGCAGCAGCGTGATCGACACCCTGGTGCAGGCCAAGGAACTCCATCCGGGCAAGCGCAACTCGCTGGATGCGCTGTGCGACCGCTACGAAATCTCGAACGCCCACCGCAAGCTGCACGGCGCATTGCTGGACGCCGAGCTGCTGGCCGATGTCTACCTGGCGATGACGCGCGGCCAGAATTCGCTGACCATGGATGTCGAGGTCGAAGCGAGTGCTGGCGGCGAGCTGCTGGAAGCCGTGCCGCTGGGCGAGATCATCGTGGTGGCGGCGTCCGCGGACGAACTCGCGACCCACGAAGAAGTATTGGCCGGCCTCGACAAGAACGTCAAAGGCAGCTGTGTGTGGAGAAATTATTCTCCGCAGGGGTGACGAAAGGCGCAATCTGTGCCATAATACGCCTCGCTTTGGGAGGTTAGCTCAGGGGTAGAGCACTGCATTCACACTGCAGGGGTCGCAAGTTCGAAACTTGCACTTCCCACCAGAATTCGACAGGCCAGCTTCGTGCTGGCCTGTTTCATTTCAGTCCGCGGATTTGTCTGCTTTGGCATGAAATTGCTATTTGGCATAAGTTGGCGTTTGTGTCATAATAGCGCCGCTCGGGAGGTTAGCTCAGGGGTAGAGCACTGCATTCACACTGCAGGGGTCGCAAGTTCGAAACTTGCACTTCCCACCAGAATTCTTCAGCTTCGCGCTGAAAAACGAAAAGCCACGCACCAGCGTGGCTTTTCGTTTTTCAGCATGGCGTGCCTGTCGTAAAAAGGACGACAATTCAATACGATTTGCTCTCTGCCAACTCTGTATCGCTCGTGTAGACTCGAAGCGCGGACAAATCCGGCAGTCGGGGCACGCCGGCAAACCACAACGGACGAGATTTCATCTTGAACGGCCATTACGAACCCTTCCTGGTACTGGTGTCGATCCTGGTAGCGATCATGGCGTCCTACACGGCGCTCAGCCTCGCCATGCGCGTCAAGGAATCCCAAGGCCGCGCACCGTATTTCTGGATCGCGGGCGGTGCCTTCGCCATGGGCAGCGGCATCTGGGCCATGCACTTCATCGGCATGCTGGCCTTCCGGCTGCCCATCCCCATTGCCTACGACAGCCGCATCACCTTCATTTCCTGGCTGCTGCCGGTGATCGTCTCCGGCCTCGCCTTGTGGCAGCTGCGCCACCGCCGGATCGGCGGGCGCCACCTGGCCTGGGGGGCGCTGCTGATGGGCCTGGGCATCAACGCCATGCACTACACCGGCATGACCGGCATGCGCATGGACCCTCCGATCACCTACGATCCCTGGCTGTTCGCGGCTTCGGTCGCGATCGCCATCGGGGCCTCCGCCATGGCGCTGTGGATCGCCTTCCGGCTGAACGAGAACCTGCGCTTTCCGCGCCTGGCCCAGGGCGGCGCCGCCACGGTGATGGGTTTCGCGATCGCCGGCATGCATTACACCGGCATGGCGGCGGCCCATTTCGAGGCGGGCAGCGTGTGCCGCGCCGCCGTCGATGGCGTCGACCAGGACCACCTGGCGCTGCTGGTCACGGTGGCGACCGTCGCGCTGCTCACCATCGCGCTGCTGGCCGCCATCTTCGACGCGCGCCTGGAAGCGCGCAACCGCACCCTGGCGGCTTCGCTGGAAACCGCCGCCGAGCGCCAGCAGCTCTTCCTGCGCGAGCAGAAGGCGAGGGTGGAGGCGGAGCAGCTCAACCAGCTCAAGGACGAATTCCTGGCCACGCTGTCGCACGAGCTGCGCACCCCGCTGAACGCCATGCTCGGCTGGTCCCAGCTGCTGCTGCAGGGCGCCCGCGACGAGGCGATGCTGCGGCGCGGCCTGGAGACCATCGAACGCAATGCGCGCGCCCAGTCGCAGCTGATCGAGGACATGCTCGACATGAGCCGCCTGATCGCCGGCAAGGTCCGTCTCGACGCCAAGTCGATATCGCCCGGAGAATTCGTGCTGGCGGCGGTGGAGACCGCGCGCCCGGCCGCCATGGCCAAGCGCATCCAGCTCACCACCGTGCTGGACCCCGACGCCGGCCTGGTCGCCGGCGATATCGGCCGCATGCAGCAGGTCATGTCCAACCTGATTTCCAACGCGATCAAGTTCACCGAGCCTGGCGGTAAGATCACGATCGCGCTGCGCCGCGAAGACGAGGGCGTGGCGATCGACGTCACCGACACCGGCATCGGCATCGCCCCCGATTTCCTGCCTTACGTGTTCGACCGCTTCCGCCAGGCGGACGCTTCGTCGGCGCGCCGCCATGGCGGCCTTGGCCTCGGCCTGTCCATCGCGCGCCAGCTGGTGGAGCTGCACGGCGGCACCATCAGCGTGTCCAGTCCGGGCGTCGACCAGGGCGCCACCTTCACCCTGCACCTGCCGCCGGCGCCGCAGGAAGTCCTGCCCGCGACCGTGGCCGAAGTACGCAGCCTCTATGGTGGCGGCAACGCTTCAGTCGACCTCGCCGGTCTGAGCGTCCTGGTGGTGGACGACGAGCTCGATTCGCTGGAACTGGTACAGCAGGTGCTGGCCGACACCAGGATCACCGTGCTCTCGGCCATGAGCGCACAGGAAGCGCTGCGCAGCGTCGAGCGCCACCGGCCCGATCTCCTGATCAGCGATATCGGCATGCCCCTGATGGATGGCTTCGAGCTGATCCGCCAGGTGCGCTCCCTGCGCGACGCGCAGGCGGCGAGCGTGCCGGCCATTGCCCTGACGGCGTTCTCGCGCAAGGAAGACCAGCTCAGGGCCCTGGAGGCGGGCTTCGACGAATACCTGGCCAAGCCGCTGCGCCCGGCCGTGCTGGTGCAGGCCGTGGTGGCGATCGTGGAACGCAAGGCGCTATTGCGCGCGATGTGACGATGTAACGAGGGGAAGGGCGAAAGCGGCGCCGCCCGCTCAGGGCAGGACCAGCTGCATGTCGAGTGCATCGGGCGCATCGGCGCCGGCCTCGCGCAAGCCCTCGACGATGAAGCCGCGATTGCGTCCGCTTTCCTTGCCCTTGTAGAGGGCCCGGTCGGCCAGTGCGATGGCCTGTTCCCAGCCGACGTTGCCGCCGTCCGCTTCCAGGGGCAGCGAGACCGCGCCCGCGGTTGCGCTGATGTCGATCACGGCGCCGTTCTCGAGCAGTACCGGCGTCGCGCCGATGGTGTGCAGGATGCGCTGCACCAGCAGCGGGCGCTGGGCCGGCGTCACGCCTTGCGAATACACCAGGAATTCCTCGCCGCCCCAGCGCAGCACCATGTCCGATTCGCGCACCGCCAGCCGCAGCCGGCGTCCGACTTCGATCAGCACGGCGTCGCCGGCCGCATGGCCGTAGACGTCGTTGATGCGCTTGAAGTGGTCGATGTCGAGCAGGGTGAAGCAGTCGGCGGCGTCCAGGCGCGCCGCTTCCTCCTCGGCGCGCAGGCGCATCCGTTCCTGGAACGAGCGGCGGTTGTACAGGCCGGTCAGCGGATCGTGGGCCGAGCGGTAGGCGAGTTCCTCGTTGAGTTCCGCCAGGCGCCGGCTGGTGCGCACCGACTTCTTGTACAGGAAGAATACGAAGCCGGACAGCACCAGGCCGAGCGCCGCCGCCAGCCAGGCGACCACCTGGCGCAGGCTGCGGTTGCGGATCTCGGCATCCTTGACGGCGTTTTCCTGGCGCAGGCGGTCGATCTGGGCCCCGCGCTCCTTGGCCTTGAACTGTTCCTGCAGGGCCGAGATGGCCTTGTTGCGGTCGTCCATGGCCAGTTCAGCCTGCAGCTTGTCGCGCTCGCGCGTGGTGGCCAGGGCTTCGCGGTACATCGCGGCCTTTTCCAGCGCCTGCGACTTTTCCGCCAGCAGGTTCGCCACCGCCGCCATCGCGCCCTTGTCGCGCAGCGCCGCACCCACCTCGTCGATGTAGACCATGCCTTCGCGCATGCGTCCCTGGCCGAACAGGGCGAAGCCCAGGTTGGCCTTGGCCATCTGCAGGCTGGATTGTTCCTGGATCTGCTGGGCCAGCGGCAGCGCCTCGCGCGCGACGCGCTCGGCAGCCTCGTAGCGGTGGACCTTGAGGTGGGCGTCGGCGATATTGCCGAGCACATTGGCTTCCAGCGCGCGCAATTCGTTGCCGCGGGCTAGTGTGAGCGCCTGGTCGAAGGAGACCAGGGCTTCTTCGATGCGCTTGGCCGCCACCAGGGCGCGGCCCTCGAAGAAATGCAGCGAGGCGGCGACACGCGCAGGGAGGTTGCGATGGGCGGCGCGGAATTCGCGTGTGGTCTCGAGCGCCTTGTCGGGGTCGCCGGAATTCACGTACAGGCGCGCCATCGCCAGGCGGATGTCGACTTCGCGCGGGCTCCACAGCTCCGGATGGCGCTGGACGATCTCCAGCCCGCGCAGGTAATGGTGGAGCGCGCGGTCGAACTGGCCCATGGCGTTGTAGGCCATGCCGGTGACGACCTCGAAACTGGCAGCGAATTCCAGGTTGCCCAGGTCGCGGTAGCGCGCGTCCAGGGTTTCCAGCAGGGCCAGGGCGGCCACCGGTTCGTTGCTGTCCAGCTGGCGGTTGATGCGCACCAGGCTCGCCAGGGCGATATTCACCGGGTCGCGTTCCGCCTCGGCCAGCTGCATGATGCGTTCGTTGACCTCGTAGGCCTCGCGCAGCTTGCCGGCGTCGTTCTGGACCCGGCGCAGCAGGCGCAGGTACTGGATGCGGACCGCATAGGGAGCGGCGTCGTGCAGGGCGTCCGCTTCGGCCAGCAGGGCCGCGCGCGCCTTGACGTTGCTGCGCTCGGACAGCTCCGCCAGTTCGCGCAAGCGCTGCTCGGGCTCGGCGGCGTAGGCGGATAGAGGCAGGGGCAGGGTCAGGGCAAGGGCCAACAGCCCGGACGGACCGGCCCGGTGCAGCGCACGGAGCGCTCGCGTCGCCCCAGGCTTGGGCTGTCGAATCTTCATCTGGTGGCGGTGGCTGCCGGGCTGGTTGGTGGGTGAGCTGTGCCGGCTATCCTGAGGGCGGTGGCCGGCGGGCCGAAATGTGTCCATCCATTATGAAAGCTTGATCTGTGGAAAGCAAGCAAGATTCCTGACGGAGGGTGTTTACACAACGACCCGTTTTGGACTATTCATCGAAGAATTGAAGCCTATTCATCACTTTGCTTTGATTCCTAACAACATTCTGGCGATAATGGCGCGTCTGCAAAAAATCCGGCATCCTGCGGGCGCTTGCACAGGCGGTTTCGGGTCGGGCATGCGTGGCACCCAACGCATGTCGCATAGCGGCGTCGCATGAACTGTGGCGTGGCAATAAGGACAAGACGCGGAACCAAACTATTTTTTGATTGGAGAACATGTAGTGAGTCTTTTCAGAACCAAGAATCTTGACACCATGGTGGCGGCTGCCCGCACCCCTGGCGGACTGAAGAAAGTCCTGGGTCCTTTCGACCTCGTCCTGATGGGCATCGGCGCCATCGTCGGCACCGGTATCTTCGTGCTCACCGGCACGGGCGCCGTCACCGCCGGCCCCGCGCTGACCGTCTCCTTCGTCATCGCGGCCCTGGCCTGCGCCTTCGCCGCCCTGTGCTATGCCGAATTCGCCTCGACCGTGCCGGTCGCCGGCTCGATTTACACCTATAGCTACGCTACCCTGGGCGAGCTGGTGGCCTGGATGATCGGCTGGGACCTGCTGCTCGAGTACGGCCTGGCCACCTCGACCGTGGCCGTGGGCTGGTCGGGCTACTTCCAGTCGCTGCTCAAGGGCATCGGCGTGGTGCTGCCGGAGGCGCTGCGCGGCGCGCCGGGCGCGATCCCGGGCGTGAACACCATGTTCAACCTGCCGGCCTTCCTGATCATGATGGTCCTGACCTTCCTGCTGTCGCTGGGCGTGCGCGAATCGGCCCGCCTGAACAACATCATGGTGCTGATCAAGACCGGCGTCGTGCTGCTGTTCATCTTTGTCGGCGTCAACTACGTCAAGCCGGATAACTGGCAGCCGTTCATGCCCTTCGGCATGGGTGGCGTGATGAGCGCGGCCGCACTGGTGTTCTTCGCCTTCATCGGCTTCGACGCCGTCACCTCGGCCGCCGAGGAAGTCAAGAATCCGAGCAAGGACCTGCCGATCGGCATCATCGGTTCGCTGGCCGTCTGCACCGTGCTGTACGTGGCGGTGGCGGCGATCATGACCGGCATCGTTCCCTTCATGGACTTCAAGGGCATCGACCACCCGGTCTCGCTGGCCCTGCAGGTCGCCGGCCAGAACTGGGTCGCCGGCTTCGTCGACCTGGCGGCGATCCTGGGCATGAGCACCGTGATCCTGGTGATGGCCTACGGCCAGACCCGCATCCTGTTCGCCATGTCGCGCGACGGCCTGCTGCCGAAGAAGCTGTCGAAGGTGCACCCGAAATACGGCACCCCGTTCTTCGCCACCTGGATGGTCGGCATCATCTTCGGTCTGATCGCCGCCGTGGTGCCGCTGGGCGTGCTGGCCGAGCTGGTCAACATCGGCACCCTGGCCGCCTTCTCGCTGGTGTCGGTGGCCGTCATCATCCTGCGCAAGAACCGTCCGGACCTGCACCGCGCCTTCCGCTGCCCGGGCGTGCCGGTGATCCCGGCCCTGGCCGTCGTGTTCTGCCTGGCCCTGATGTCCTTCCTGAGCTGGCATACCTGGGTCGCCTTCATCGTCTGGCTGCTGATCGGCCTGGTGGTGTACTTCGGCTATGCGCGCCAGCGCTCGCTGCTGAACCCGGCGGCACAGGCTTGAAGCACCGCCGCTGCGGCGGCAACGTGGTAAGCTAGGCAAGTGGGCGCGCCATCCGGTGCGCCCACATGCGCAACTGCCCAATCATTGCGGAGATCTTCAATGAGCGCCATCGTGCTCGGCCAGGCCGACGCCCTCCTGATCGTCGACATGCAGCTCGACTTCCTGCCGGGCGGCAGCCTTGGGGTACCCCAGGGCGACCGCGTCGTCGCGCCGATCAACACGCTGATCGATCTCTACCATGCGCGGCGCCTGCCGGTCTACGCTTCGCGCGACTGGCATCCTCCCGAACATTGCTCCTTCGGCGCCCAGGGCGGCCCCTGGCCGCCGCACTGCGTGGCCGGCACCGAAGGCGCGCGCTTCAGTCCCGCGCTCCAGCTGCGCGACGACACCATCATCGTCTCCAAGGCCGACACGGCCGAGGTGGACGCCTATTCCGCCTTCAGCGGCACCGGCCTGGCCGACGCCATGCGCCGGCGCGGCATCTCGCGCGTCGCCGTGTGCGGACTGGCCACCGATTACTGCGTGCTCAACACCGTCCTGGACGGCATCAAGGAAGGCTTCGAAGTCTTGCTGGTGCCCGAAGCGGTGCGCGCGGTGGACGTGCGGCCCGGCGATGGCGACCACGCCGTGGCGCGCATGCTGCGCCAGGGCGCGGTGCCGGTGCGCCTCTCCGGCGGCCATCTGGTGGCCGACGTCCTGCTCGGCGCGCAGCTGTAAGCCGGTCCCGGCTTGTGCGCGTTTGCGCACAGTCCGCCTTCGATCTTTCTCCTAGAGTGCTGCTTCACATGGTGCGCACGGACGGAGGGCGGGATGGCCACTTGCGGCGATTTTCTTCTTGAGCGGCTGGCGCGCTGGGGCGTGCGCCGCATCTACGGCTATCCCGGCGACGGCATCAACGGCATCCTGGGCGCCTTCGGCCGCCAGGACCGCATCGAGTTCGTCCAGACCCGGCATGAAGAGATGGCCGCCTTCATGGCCTGCGGCCACGCCAAGTTCACGGACGAGGCGGGCGTCTGCCTGGCGACGTCCGGGCCCGGCGCCATCCACCTCCTGAACGGTCTCTACGACGCCAAGCTCGACCACCAGCCGGTGGTGGCCATCGTCGGCCAGCAGCAGCGTGCGCGAGAGCCGCGCCCGGCTGGACGAGCGGGCGCGGCGGCCGGGGAAACCGGTCAATCCGCAGCGCGCCTTCAGCGAGCTGTCGGCACGCCTGCCGGATGACGCGATCCTGGCGGGCGATTCCGGCTCGGTCGCCGCCTGGTACGCACTGCACCTGCAGGTGAAGGAAGGCATGATGGCCTCGCTGTCGGGCGGCCTGGCCACGATGGGCTCGGCGCTGCCGTATGCCTTCGCGGCCAAGATGGCGCATCCCGGTCGCCCGGTGATCGCCCTGGCCGGCGATGGCGCGATGCAGATGAACGGCATCAATTGCCTGATGACGGTCGCGCGCCATTGCGGACGCTGGGACCATCCCTGCTTTGTGGTCCTCGTGCTCAACAACCGCGACCTCAACTTCGTGACCTGGGAACAGCGCGGGATGCAGGGCGAACCCAAGTTCGCGGCCTCGCAGGAGCTGCCCGACTTTTCCTACGCGGCCTTCGCGCGCATGCTCGGCCTCGAAGGCGAGCGCGTCGACGATCCGGACGCCCTGGGGCCCGCCCGGGACCGGGCGCTGAAGGCGGGCCGGCCCTTCGTCCTCGAAGTGATGGCCGATCCGAATATTCCTCCGCTGCCGCCGCAGACGGTCGACAAGCAGGAGGCCCAGGTCGAGGAAGCGATCGCCAAGGGCGACCCGGAAGGCGCCGACGCGCGGCGCGGCGTCGGCCAGCAGGGCGAGTGAGTGTCGGCGGGGATGACAATTTGTTATTTTTTTGTAATCCCTTTCTTACATCTTCGCAGCGCGCCTACCGATTCTCGTACAAATGACCAGTCCGGATAATGGGTGCATCGTCGTCAAGACCAATTAGAATCGTCGAGCACCCATGAATCACATGCTGTTAGCCGAAGCGCCGGCCAGCGCCGCTCCACAAGAGGCGGGCGTGGCTGGAGAGGCGAAGAAGGTGTATTTCTCGCTGTACGCGGACCCCGCATCGATGCCCGAGCAAGCCCAGGACTTCCTGCGCGAGCAGATCGCAGTGGCGTCCAGGCTGCCTGCCGACCTTCCCGCGAGCATCCACGAGCTGCCGGCCTGGATCGAGCAACGCACCGATGCCGTCGGCGCCCAGTACCGCGACTACCTGGCCGCGCGCAAGGCGGGCGCCCCGCGCCGCTATTTTCATTGCCGCTCCCATGCGCTGTATTTCATCAAGGGCGCCGCGCCGACCAAGCTGGTCGACGGCGCCTGGCTCTACGGCCTGCTGCGCCAATGGGACAACCAGGCCTATCACCACCTGATCAAGACCTATCTCGAGGAGCTGGGCGAGGGCGTGCCTGACAAGAACCACGTCACCATCTACCGCAAGCTGCTGGCGACCCATGGCTGCGAAGACTGGGAACAGCTGGACGACGAACACTTCCTGCAGGGCGCGATCCAGCTGGTGCTGGGCCACCACGCCGACCGCTTCCTGCCCGAAGTCATCGGCTACAACCTCGGCTACGAGCAACTGCCGCTGCACCTCTTGATCACCTCCTACGAGCTGAACGAGCTGGGCATCGATCCCTATTATTTCACCCTGCACGTCACGGTCGACAACGCCGCCAGCGGCCATGCCCGCAAGGCAGCCCAGGCCCTGGCCGACCTGATGCCGCGCGTCGGCGACCGGGAGGCCTTCTACCGCCGCGTGCTGGACGGCTACCGCCTGAACGACTTGGGCGCGAGCACCATCTCGGTGATTTCCGAGTTCGACCTGCAGGCCGAACTGGTCAGCATCCTGGCGGCGAAGAGCAAGGTCGGCAAGAACATGCACTCCGACTACTGCCGCGTCGCCGGCCGCTCGGTCAACGATTGGCTGGCCGAGCCCGGCCGCATCCCCGACTTCCTGGCGGCGCTCGAGAAGGCCGGCTGGATCAAGCGCGGCGAGGACCCGGAAAACAGCCGTTTCTGGCGCCTGATCCACGGCGAGCGCGCCGAGATGTTCGGCGTCTTCAACGCCTATGAGCAGCAGGTGCTGCGCGACTGGATCATGAGCTCGCCCGATGCCGGGGCGGGACGCAATATGGCGGCGGCGCCGCGCGTGCTGACCCACCGGGCGCGCCAGCGTACCCTCGACACCCTGGGCCAGCATGCCGAGCGCGGCATCGCCTTCCCGGAGCGCGGGCTGATCCGCCGTCACCCGCGCCTGGAAGAGCCGGACAACGAGCTGCGCCTGCTGGAGCAGCAAGTGGCGGCGGCCAGCGGCAAGCAGGAAGCGATGGACCTGCTCGCCGGGCTGATGTCGCCCGAGGTGCACCACACCGCGGCGGGCCTGATGGCCACCCGCATGTACACGCAGCTATTCGACGCCTGAGTCGTCCGGCTGCATTTGGAAAGGGCGTCCCGTGGGCGCCCTTTCTGCGATTGAACGTATTGAGATTTTACAAGGAACCACCGGTGCAAATCCTCGAACAACGTTTTTTGCGTGGCCCGAACGTGCACGCCGATTCGCCTTGCCTGCTCTCCGTGATCGACCTGGAAGACCTGTATGGCCGCTCCACCCGCGACCTGCCAAGCTTTAACGAAGCCTTGCTGGACTTGCTGCCTTCGCTGCACGGGCAGCTCCTGCCGACCGGCCAGCCCGGCGGCTTCGCCCAGCGCCTGCGCGAAGGCACTTATCTCGGACGGGTGGTCGAGCATGTCACGCTCGACCTGCAGACCCAGGCCGGCGCGCCGGCCAGCTATGGCCGCACGCGCCCCGTGGCCGGCCACCCGGGCCAATTCCGCATCGTGTGCGCCTACCAGTGCGAAAAACTGGCCCAGCCGGCCTTCCAGCTCGCGGTCGACCTGGTCACCGCGCTGGCCCGTGGCGAGGACTTCGACATCGCGCCGCGCCTCGAAGAACTGCACGACATCGCCGAGCGCTACGCCATCGGCACCAGCACCGCGGCGGTGCTGGCCGCGGCCCACGAGCGCGGCATTCCGACCCAGCGCATCACCGAGGAAGCGAACCTGTTCCTGCTCGGCTGGGGCGTGAAGCAGAAGCGCCTGCGCGCCACCACCACCGGCGACACCAGCTTCATCGCGGTGAAGATCGCCAGCGACAAGCAGCTGACCAAGGTCCTGCTCAAGGAAGCCGGCGTACCGGTGCCGGAGGGCGAGACCGTCACCACGCTCGCGGCCGCCCAGCGCGTCGCCGCGCGCCTCAAGGTCCCGGTGACCGTCAAGCCGCTCGACGCCAACCAGGGCAAGGGCGTGACGGTGGACTGCCGCACGCCGGACGACGTGGCCGCGGCTTTCGAGTTCGCGCGCCAGTACGGCCGCCAGATCATCGTCGAGCGCCACGTCGAGGGCCGCGATTACCGCGTGCTGGTGGCGGGCGGCCGTGTCGCGGCCGCGTCCTGCCGCCGTCCCGCCCATGTGGTCGGCGACGGCCGCCTGACGGTGCGCGAGCTGGTCGAGCTCGAGAACCGCAATCCGGCGCGCGGCGAGGGCCACACGAATATCCTGACCCAGATCGCCCTCGACGAACACGCGGCCGACATGCTGGCGCGCCAGGGATTCACATTCGACTCGGTGCCGGCGGCCGGCGTGACGGCCGAGCTGCGCGGCAACGCCAACCTGTCCACCGGCGGCACCGCGGAAGACGTGACCGACCTGCTGCCCGAATCCACGCGCGCCCTGTGCGTGCGCGCGGCCGCCAAGATCGGCCTGGACGTGGCGGGCATCGACATCGTCTGCCGCGATATCTCCCAACCGCTGGCGGCGCAGGGCGGGGCGGTGATCGAGGTCAACGCGGCGCCGGGCATCCGTATGCACCAGTACCCGTCCAGCGGCACGCCGCGCGACGCCGGCGACGCCATCGTCGAAGGCCTGATGGGCAGTTCCGACGGCCGCATCCCGCTGGTGGCCGTGACCGGCACCAACGGCAAGACCACCACCACCTTGCTGATTGCGCACACGGTGCGCATGGCCGGCCTGGTGACGGGCGTGACCACCACCGAGGGCGTGTTCATCGACGGCAAGCAGATCGTCAAGGGCGACTGCACCGGCTACTGGTCGGCGCGCACCGTGCTGTCGGCGCCGGATGTCGAGTTCGCGGTGCTGGAGACGGCGCGCGGCGGCCTGCTCAAGCGCGGCCTGGCCTTCGACCGCTGCGACGTGGGCGTGGTGCTGAACGTGGCTGCCGACCACCTCGGGCTGGACGGGATCGACACGATCGAGGACCTGGCCCAGGTCAAGGCGGTGGTCGCGCTGTCGGCGTCCAGGGCGGCGGTACTGAATGCCGAGGACGCCCTGTGCGTGGCCATGGCGCGCCGGGTCAAGCCGGGCGCCGAGATCATCTTCTTCTCGATGGATGCGGAGAATCCGGTGCTGCTCAAGCACCTGGAAGACGGCGGGCGCGGCGTGTACGCCCAGGACGGCGCCCTGGTGGTGGCGGACGGCAGCCGCCACCAGGCCCTGGTGAAGATCGAGAGCATGCCGGTCACCTTCAACGGCAGCGCGCGCTTCAACATCGCGAACTGCCTGGCGGCGGCCGCGGCCCTGATGGCGTCGGGCCTGTCGCACCTGGAGATCGCCACCGGCCTGTCGACCTTCGAGTCCAACGGCCGCACCAATCCGCTGCGCACCAATATGTTCGACGTGCGCGGCGTGACCGTGATCGTCGACTACGCCCACAACGCCGCCGCCTACGCGGCGATGGCCGAGATGGCGCGCGCCATGCTGCCGCGCCAGCTGGTGGGCATCGTCACCGCTCCGGGCGACCGCCGCGACGAGGATCTGCACGAGATCGGCGTGGTCTGCGGCGAGCGTTTCGACGAGCTGGTGGTGTACGAGTCGCAAAGCCGCGGCCGTCCGGTGGGCGACGCCGTCGACCTGATATTGGGGGGCGCGGAAGAGGCGATCGGCATGAGCGATACCTTGCACCGCGAAATCGAGGTGGGCAAGGCGATCCGCCTGGGCCTGAGCTTGTGCCAGCCGGGCGACGTGCTGGTGTTCGCCTGCGGTTCCTCGTTGCAGGTATTCATCGAAGCGATCCGGGTCGACGATCCGGAGAGTGCGGACCTGATCGCGGCGCAGGTGTAAGCGCCCCGCGAGAGGCAAAAAGAAAAGGGCTCCGCGAGGAGCCCTTCTTTATTGGGTGGCTTGGCTCAGATAGCCGCCGCCTCGATCCGCTCCGCGAGATCCGGCCGGGTAGGACGCAGCGCCTCGGTCAGTTCCGAGATCGAGGAGCCGCAGCCGAACACCAGGACATCGCCCGGTTCGCACAGGCTCAGGCCGAGGCGGATCGCGCTGTGCACGTCGAGCTCGATGCGCATTCGCTCGCTGTCGATGCGCCCGAGGCGGGCGCCGCGCGCCAGCATGGCGGCGGTCTCGCCGTCAGGGCGTCCGCGGTTTTCCGTCTCGTAGATCACCAGTTCGTCGAAGCCGGCAGCGCAGGTCTGGCCCACGTCGACCAGGTCGGCGTCGCGGCGGTCGCCGGGCGCCGCCACGACACCCACCAATCGGCCCGGCGTCATGGCACGGGCGGTCTCCGCCAGCGCGGCATAGGCGGCCGGATTGTGCGCGTAGTCGACGATCACGGTCACGCCGTCGACGTCGAACAGGTTCGAGCGCAGCGGATTGTGCTTGCTGTCCGAAACGAAGCTGCGCAGGCCGTCCGCGATCTCGGCATTGCCGAAGCCGCAGGCCGTCAGCGCCGCCGCCGCGGCCATGGCGTTGGCGATGTTGTAGCGCGCGCGGCCGTCCAGGGACACCGGCATCTCGCGCACGTCCAGCAGCGCCTCGTGGCGCAGGCCGTTGGCCAGCACCATGGTCGAGTCCTGCAGGTAGACCGCGCGCCCGCCATGCTCCACGTGGCGCAGCAGCACCGGATCCTCGGCGTCGAGGGCGAAGTAGATCGGCTCGACGCCGTCTTCCAGCTCATCGGCCATCCGCACGCACCATTCGTCCTCGGCGTTGAGCACCACCGCGCGCCTGGCCCGCTTGGCCACCACCGCCTTGACCCTGGCCAGGTCTTCGATGGTGTCGATGCCGTCCAGGCCGAGGTGGTCGGCGGAGACGTTCAGCACCACCGACACGTCGCAGCGGTCGTAGGCCAGGCCGCGCCTGAGGATGCCGCCGCGCGCCGTTTCCAATACGGCGAAGTCGACGTCCGGCGCCGACAGCACGCTGCGCGCCGAATGGTAGCCGGTGCAGTCGCCTTCGCGCATCAGGTGGCCCTGGACATGGACGCCACTGGTGGTGGTCACGCCGTCGCGCAGGCCGGCCATGCGCACCGTGTGGCCGATCAGCAGACTGGTGGTGGTCTTGCCGTTGGTGCCGGTGACCGCGACCACCGGGATGCGGCCGTCGCACTGGCCGAACAGCGCCTCGGCGATGGCGTCGCCCGCGTCGCGCGGCGTGCCGCGGCTCGGGTACTGGTGCATGCGGATGCCGGGCGCCGCGTTGACCTCGATGATTCCGCCTTTCTGCGCGCGCAGCGGCTGGGCGATGTCGCGGCAGACGATGTCGATACCCGCCACGTCCAGGCCGATGGTCCGCGCGGCGCGGATGCAGATGTCGCGCGTCTCCTCGGGCAGCAGGTCGGTCACGTCCTCGGCGGTGCCGCCGGTGGACAGGTTGGCGTTGCCGCGCAGGTCGGCATGGACGCCTTCCGGCAGTACGGTGTCGAGATCGAAGCCCTGCCTCGCCAGGGTCTCCTGCGCCAGGCCGTCGAGCGGAATCCTGGTGAGGATATTGGTGTGTCCGTCGCCGCGCGCCGGGTTGCGGTTTTCCAGTTCGACCAGTTCGCGGATGGTCGAGCGGCCGTCCCCCGTGACGCAGGGCGGGCGGCGCCAGGAGGCGGCCGCGATCCTGTCGCCGGTGACCAGCACGCGGTAGTCGCGGCCCTCCAGGAATTCCTCCACGATGACGTGGCGTCCGTAGCGGCGCGCGTGCTCCCAGGCGCGCGCCACGTCTTCAAGCGTGCGGCAATCGACGGTCACGCCCTTGCCCTGGTTGGCGTCCAGCGGCTTGAGCGTGACCGGGCCGCCGAGGCGGCGCGCCACGCGCTGGGCCTGCTCCAGGCTGGTGACCGTGTCGCCGCCCGGGACCGGGACGCCGGCCTGGTCGAGCAGGGCCTTGGTCAGCTGCTTGTCGCTGGCGATGCCGACCGCGATCGAATTGGTGGCCCCGGTGATCGTGGCCTGCAGCCGTCTCTGGCGGCTGCCCCAGCCGAGCTGGAACAGGTTCGCCTCGTCGGTCAGGCGCAGCGACGGGATGCCGCGCCTCTGGGCCGCCGCCAGCACCGCGGCGGTGCTGGTCCCGACCGCGTGCCTTTCGGCCAGGCCGTGCAGCCTGGTGACGGCCGCGTCCAGGTCGAAGTCCTTGCCGGCAGCCAGCGCATCGAGCAGCGCCATGGCCTCGTCCAGCGCGGCGACGGCGACCTGTTCGATGGTGTAGCCGCAGACTACCCGGCGGCGCCCCGCCTGGTTTGGGACCGGAAGGCTAAGACTGAACACGCCGGGTGCGCCTGCGAGACGCTGCAATTCCATCACGACCGCCTCGAGGGCGTCGACGGGAAGGCCGTCGTCGGCCAGGCGCACCGCCGCCTCGGCAGGCAGCGCGGGAAGCAGCTCGAGCAGGCGGGCGGCGAAGACTTGTCTGGGACCGGCCCGGTCGTCGATGACCGCCATCAGGCAGGGGCTGGCGGCGTACAGGTTGGGGCCGCGCAGGACGCGTCGTTCCTTGATTCTCATGAAATCGGGTTCCGTTTGGTGACGTTTTCCAGGAAGTCGAGCAGCGGGGCCGGCAGGCTGTTGGCCTTGGCCGCGTCGCCGCCCGGCAGGCGGTATTGGCTGCCCGCCGGCAGCAGGTGCAAGCGGACGTCGATCAGTTCGGGCGTGTCGCGATCGGCGATGTCGGCGACGTTGGAGATCATGGTGCGGCCGTCCACGACCGTGACCGCGCCTTGCCCCAGGACCTCGATGCCGACGCCGCGCTCGACCACGAGGGCCGTGTCCTCGTCGATGCCGATCCCCTGCAGGTAGGGGTTCTGCGCGACCACGGTCAGCAGGCGCGACAGGCGCTGGCGTTCCGAGAAGTGCTGGTCGATGACGACGCGGTGCAGGAAGCCCAGGCCGGCGCCGAGGCTCACCGCCCCCTTTTCAGGGCGGATCTCGGCCCGGCCCTGGGCCAGCATGTGGCCCGACATGGCGGAGGCGCCCGCGCTGGTGCCGCCGATGGTGGCGCCGCGAAGCTTCAGCGCCTTGTGCATCTCCAGATCCAGCGCGGTGCCGCCGATCAGGGCCAGCAGGCGCTTCTGGTCGCCGCCGGTCATGAAGATGCCGTCGGCCTCGGCGATCTGGCGCACGTAGTCCGCGCTGTTGGCGTCCTGCCGGCTGGTCACTTCGAGATGGCTGTGACGCGTCACCCCCAGCGCGCTGAAGGCGTCGTCGTACATTTTCCACATGTGGTCCGCGATCTGGCTGGCGGCTGTGATCACGATGATTCTTGCGTCCGCCCCGCCGCACAGCTCGACGAAGCGGCTCAGGATCGGCATGTCGTCCTTGCGGTCTTCGCTGCCGCCGATAATGACCAGGTGGCCGTTCTTCTGCTGTTCGCTCATCGCTGGGTCATCCTCGCCTGCGGCATGCCGCGGTTGCTGCAGGCGCCCGACTCCTGGCGGCTGACCGCGATCAGGCCGACCGCCACGTCCTTGCCGAACAGGTCGATGCCGCGCTGCAGGGCTTGTGCGAGAAGCATCCCTTCCGCGATCCAGCCGTAGACGGTGCGCGCCAGCAGATGGCGCACGATGTGCTCGCCGATGCCGGTCGCCGCCACCGCGCCTTCCGGACCCGCAAAGAAGCCGCTGCCGATGATCGGACTGTCCCCTACGCGCCCCAGCAGGGACGGAGCCGAGCCGCCGGTCGAGGTGGCGACGGCGAAGTGCCCGTCCGGGCCGCGCACCACCGCGCCCACGGTGTCGCAGGCGCTGGCCTCGGGCAATTCGAGGGGGCTGTTGTAGTTCCAGATACGGCCGAAGACCGAATTGTCGACGCCGGGCATCACCGGCACCGAGCCGGCCATCTGGGCCATCAGCTTGCGGTGTTCGGCGCGCTGGCGTTCGGTGAGCGGCAGGCTTTCCGGCAGTCCGATGGCGCGCGCGAAGCGCTGGGCGCCTTCGCCGGCCAGCATCCAGTGCGGAGTATCGGCAATGGCGCGCGCCAGCTGGACCGGATTCTTCACGTCCTGCACGCAGGCGACCGCGCCCAGGCGGCCGCGGGTGTCCATGATCGAGGCGTCCATTTCGACCGTGGCGCCGTCCAGGCACAGCACGGCGCCGCTGCCGGCATTCAGGCGCCCATCGTCTTCGAGCGTGGTGACGGCAATGATGGCGGCATCGAGCGCGTCGCCATTGACTTCCAGTTGCCCGAGCGCGCGGCGCGCGGCGAGCACGCAGGCGTCCTCGTGGTCGACGGACGCGCCGGCGCCGCCGTGCACCACGACGGCGCCGGCTTGTTTGGTGTGACTCATGTTGTCCTGTTCCTCTTCATTGTTGTCTTGGCGTGAATGCAAGGCTCGATCACGCTGAGTGATGAAAATTATGCAAGATCGCGGCCGCGCACCATATCGGTTGCATTGCCGTGCGCATGTAAGAGGGTGCTTACAGGGAAGAGAGGTGTTTCCCGCGGTAGCTCAGGACAACAGGGAGGCGGGGCGCAAGGCGCGGCGCAGTTGGTGCACGACTTCCTGCCGTGCGGGCGGGGTGAGATAGCGCCCCACGTCGACACGCTCGCCGCGCGCTTCCAGGACGATCAGGGTGCGCATGCCCAGGTCGGCCAGGCTGACGCGGGTATGGTGCGGGTCCAGCCTGGACTCCAGCACGCGCGCGCCGTCCCGGCGCTCGACCAGCAGCCAGCCGTCGGCCAGGCGGATGCGCTCCTGGTCCAGGGCGTGGCGGGCGTAGTAGAGGAGGGCTGCGCCGACCGCCGCGCTCTCGGCCAGGGCGAAGGCCAGCACCATCCAGGCGCCGCGCAAGGTGAAGACCAGGGCGATGCCGAGGGTGGCCGCGCTCAGGAGTGCGTAGACCAGCAGCGCCTGGCGCGGGCTCAAGGAACAATTGCGCTTCATGAGCCATTCATGGCGCACGGACGCGGCCGGACCTGCGCCGCCGGCGCCCAGGCCCATGCCGCTGCCGCCTCCTGCTTCCATTGCCGCTCCGTGGCCGATTTGACAGGATTAATCATAGCGCTACTTCGCCTGTCGGGCGCCAGCGACACACGATACAAGAGCCCGGTTATCTGTTACGATACCGCCCCCTCCCACGCAAAGGTTTGTATGACGCACGCTTGCGGCGTTGACTTCGGCACGTCCAATTCCACCGTCGGCTGGCTACGCCCCGGCGCATCCCGCACCGCGGCCGAGTCGCTTCTCATCCTCGAGGACGGCAAGCCGACCCTCCCGTCCGTGGTGTTCTTCAATGCCGACGATGAGCGCGTGACCTATGGACGCGAAGCGCTGGCGGAATACCTGGAAGGCTACGAAGGCCGCCTGATGCGCTCGCTCAAGAGCCTGCTGGGCACCAGCCTGATCGACGGCCAGACCGAGGTCGCCGGGCGGGCGCTGCCGTTCCGCGCACTGCTGGCCCAGTTCATCGGCGAGGTCAAGCGCCGCGCCGAGCGCCAGGCAGGGCGTCCTTTCGAGCAGGCCGTGTTCGGCCGCCCCGTGTTCTTCATCGACGACGACGCCGGCGCCGACAAGCTGGCCGAGGATACGCTGGCCGAGGTGGCGCGCTCGGTGGGCTTCCGCGACGTGAGCTTCCAGTACGAACCGATCGCCGCCGCCTTCGACTACGAAGCCGGGATCGACCGCGAAGAGCTGGTCCTGATCGCCGACATCGGCGGCGGCACCTCCGACTTTTCGCTGGTGCGCCTGGGACCCGAACGCGCAGGGCGCACCGACCGGCGCGAGGACATCCTGGCCAACGGCGGCGTGCACATCGGCGGCACCGACTTCGACAAATACCTGAGCCTGGCGACGGTGATGCCCCTGCTGGGCCATGGGAGCCACTTGCTGTCGGGCGCGGCGGTGCCATCGAGCTATTATTTCAACCTGGCGACCTGGCACACGATCAACCAGGCCTATACCCGCAAGAGCCAGGCCCAGCTGGCCGACCTGGTGCGCGATGCGGCCGAGCCGCGCAAGATCGCGCGCCTGCAAAACCTGATCGAGGACCGGGCCGGGCACTGGCTGGCGATCCAGGTCGAAGCCGCCAAGATCGGGCTCTCGGGCGCCGAGCGGGTGGCCCTGTCGCTGGACCGCCTGTCGCCGCCCGAGGAGCTGCACGTGGGGCGCGCCGAGTTCGAGGCGGCCATCGGCCACCTGGTCGACAGCGTCGGCGCGACCGTGCGCCGGCTGTTCGCCGACGCCGGCGTCACCCCTGGCGACGTCGATACGGTATTCTTTACCGGCGGTTCCAGCGGCGTCGGCCTGCTGCGCCGGCATATCGCCGCGCTGGTGCCGGATGCGCGCGCCGTGGAAGGCGACCTGTTCGGCAGTATCGGCGCCGGCCTGGCCCTGGATGCGCAGCGCAAGTTTGGATAGATTTGTAAGGGATGAAGCATGAGTAGCTATGAGCGTCCGATCGTGATGCTGGACTTCGAGACCACTGGTTTGTCGCCCGAGATGGGCGACCGCATCACCGAGGTGGCGGCACTGCGCATCGTCGGCGGCGAGATCACCGAACGCTATGTCTCGCTGGTGAATTGCGGCGTGCGCATTCCGTCCTTCATCACCGCCCTGACCGGCATTACGCAAGAGATGGTCGACAGCGCCCCGTCGGCCCGCCAGGTGGTGCCGGAACTGCTCGACTTCATCGGCGGCGACGTGCTGTCGGCGCACAACGCCAGCTTCGACGAAAAGTTCCTGAAGGCCGAAGGCGCGCGCCTCGGCCGCAGCTGCTCGCACGCCGCGCTGGTGTGCTCGCTCAAGCTCTCGCGCCGGCTGTATCCGGGAATGGCGAGCTACAAGCTGGGTCAGCTCTCGCGCCAGCTGGGGATCGTGTTCCGCGGTACCGCCCACCGCGCCGAGGCCGACGCCGAAGTCGCCGCCGAAGTGCTGCTGCACGCCGCGCGCCACCTGGGGCGCACCTGTGGCCTGGAGCGTGTGGCGCCGGATCTGCTGGTCTCGATTAACAAGGTCGCGGCAGCAAAGATTCCCGTCTTCCTGGACAAGTACGCGGCCACCATGCGCGAGCGCGCCGCCACCGCCTGATTCCCTCCCGGCCGCTGCGTGTCCGAACCCGGAACGCGACGGCCGCGGTCCGCACGATTGTGCCGACTCAAACTCCGACCCGGCCACTCTACTTACAATTTTAGCAAGTGGATGGCCTCGCTTGCGCGGGCCAGCGCTTCCGCTGCGGCCCCGGACCATGGCCGCCCAGCCGCGCTGACACTGCCGCCACCGGCGATAGCGCCGACACCGCAAGGGGACATGGATGAGCCGCGAGAATGCCGCCCGCGAGGGCTACGAGACCTACCTGTGGTTCCGCCGATCCGCCCAGGACGGCAATCCCTACGCCCAGTTCAACCTGGCCCTGCTGTACCTGCGGGGCAAAGCCGGCGAGCGCGACGACGAAAGCGTGGACGGCGGCAATCGGGACGCTGATGGCGGCGGCCGCGCCGATCGCAACGCCGAGCACGCCGCCCATCTGCTGATGCGCGCGGCCGAGCAAGGGCTGGCCTATGCGCAGAGCCAGCTGGGCGCGCTCTACTACAACGGACGCGGCGTGCCGCGCAGCGCGGAGCTGGCCGCCGCCTGGTTCCGCCGCGCCGCCGAGCAGGGAGACCGCTCCGCCCAGTACAACCTGGGACTGCTGTACCGGCGCGGGCGCGGCGTGCGCCAGTCGCACGAGTGCGCGCTCGGCTGGTTCTGGCGCGCCGCCGAGCAGGGCATGGCGCGCGCCCAGAGCTACCTGGGCGAGTGCTACCTGCATGGCCTGGGCGCCGCCGTCAGCTATCCGCTCGCGATGGCCTGGTTTCGCAAGGCGGCGATGCAGGGTTTTCCCCACGCCCAGCTGCAGCTGGCCCTGATGTACGAGCGTGGGCACGGCGTCGATCCCAGTCCTTCCCAGGCCTTGTACTGGTTTCGGCACGCGGCCGCGGCCGGGAACCCGGTCGCCCAGCGCCACCTGGGCCTGGCCTATGCCGACGGCCAGGGCGTGCGCGCCGATCCGGTCAGCGCGCGCCACTGGCTCGAGCGCGCCGCCCACCAGGGCGACCGCGATGCGCAATATGCGCTCGGCGAGCTGCTGGCCGAGCGGCGCGGCTCGGTGCGCGATCGCGAGCGCGCGCTGTCCTGGTTCGAGCGCGCCGCCGACCTCGGCCACGCCCAGGCCCAGTACCGGGCCGGACACATCCTGGCCGGCGGCTGCGGACGCGGCTTCGGCGTGGCGCGCAACCATCCGCGCGCGCTGGCTTACTACCTGCGCGCGGCGGAGCAGGGCGCGGCGAACGCCCAGTTCGCGCTGGGCCTGTTGTACGCCAATGGCCAGGGCGTGCCCCAGGACTTCGCGCGCGCCGCCGACTGGTACCGCCGCGCGGCCCAGCAAGGCGACGCCAGCGCCCAGAACAACCTCGGCGCACTGCATGCACGCGGCGACGGCGTGGGCCGCGACGACATGCTGGCCGTCTACTGGTACGGCCATGCCGCGGAACAGGGGTATGCGCCGGCGCAGGTCAACCTGGCCAGCATGTACGCGGCCGGGCGCGGCGTCGAATGCGACCTGGTGCTGGCTTGCATGTGGCTCTGGCTGGCCGCGCGGGCCGGGCTGCCTGCCGCGACGCTCACCCGGGCCGGCGCCGGCACGCCGGCGCGCAAGCCGGCGGAGGTGCGCCCGGTCGAGCAGGCCGAGGCGCATGCCGTCGAGCAGGCGGCGGCGCGCATGCGGCAATTGGCGGCGGCTCTCGCGCCCGCGGATCGTCAAAGGGCGCGCGAACTGGCGGGCCGCTGGCTCGCGGCGAGGGAAGGGAGGGCGGACTTCAATCCGGGACTGCTGGGCAGTATGGATGCCGCATAAGCGCAGTGCCGGCTGCTTGCGCCGGGCTGCCGGCACTGTCGGCGGGGATGAATATGCCGATGTCGACAGCTGCTGTATGGACATTTACTAATCGCAGGTGGAAAGCCGGCCCGGCGGTAGGCATGCTCGGTGATTCGCGTTATGATGCCCCTCGGCACATGCCATACCCCATCTCAATCCGACAGAGAACAACATGCACCTGAGACACGCTACGCTCGTCGCCATGCTGGCCGCCGCCTTCGGCGCACACAATGCGCTCGCACAAACCTGCGCCGCCACCGGCCCTTCCTTGACCTACCCGGTAACGAAGAAGACCGACCAGACCGACAACTATCACGGCACCACCGTGGCCGATCCCTACCGCTGGCTCGAAGACGCGAACAGCGCCGAGACCAAGTCCTGGGTCGACGCCCAGAACAAGGTGACCCAGGCCTACCTGGCGCAGATCCCGCAGCGCGAAGCGATCCGCCAGCGCCTGACCCAGCTGTGGAACTACGAGCGCTACAGCGTGCCGGAAAAAGAAGGCGGCCGCTACTTCTACACCCGCAATGACGGCCTGCAGAACCAGTCGGTGCTGTACACCCAGAAGAGCCTGGGCGACACCCCGCGCGTGCTGCTCGACCCGAACACCCTGGCCGCCGACGGCACCGTCGCCCTGGCCGGCGCCGAAGTCAGCCCGGACGGCAAGCTGCTGGCCTACAGCATCGCGGCCTCCGGCTCGGACTGGAACGAGATCAAGGTCCGCGACATCGAGACCGGCAAGGACCTCGACGACCATATCAAGTGGGTCAAGTTCTCGCGCACCGCCTGGACCAAGGACGGCAAGGGCTTCTTCTACAGCCGCTACGACGAGCCGAAGGAAGCCACCAAGCTGGCCGACGTGAACTACTTCCAGAAGCTGTACTTCCACCGCATCGGCACCTCGCAAAGCGCCGACACCCTGGTGTACGACCGTCCCGACCAGAAGGAATGGGGCTTCGGCGGCCAGGCCACCGACGACGGCCGTTACCTGGTCATCACCACCACCAAGGGCACCGCGCCGAAGTACCGCGTCTCGTACAAGGACCTGAGCAAGCCCGATTCCAAGGTCGTGGACCTGATCGACAACTTCGACGCCGGCTACGAGTTCATCGACAACATCGGCAGCGTGTTCTACTTCAGCACCGACCGCAATGCGCCGCGCAAGCGCATCGTCGCCATCGACGTGAGCAAGCCGGCGGAGAGCAACTGGAAAGAGATCGTCGCCGAGTCCAGCGACACCCTGGTGGGCGCCGACATCGTCAACAAGCAGCTGGTGCTCGAATACCTGAAGGATGCGCGCAGCGTCGTGCGCGTGGTCGACCTGAAGGGCAAGGCCGTGCGCGAGATCGCACTGCCGGGCATCGGCTCGGTGGGCGGCCTGCAGGGCAAGAAGGACGATACCGAGACCTTCTTCTCCTTCACCGGCTACACCACCCCGACCACCATCTACCGCCTGAACCTCAAGGACGGCAAGAGCAGCGTGTTCCGCCAGCCGAAGGTCGCCTTCGACCCGGCCGACTACGAGACCCGCCAGCAGTTCTACACGAGCCGCGACGGCACCAAGGTCCCGATGTTCATCGTGTCCAAGAAGGGCCTCAAGCTGGACGGTTCGAACCCGACCTACCTGTACGGCTACGGCGGCTTCAACATCTCGCTGACCCCGGCCTTCTCGCCGGCCAACCTGGCCTGGATGGAAATGGGCGGTGTTTATGTGGTGGCCAACCTGCGCGGCGGCGGCGAGTACGGCGAAGCCTGGCACCAGGCCGGCACCAAGCTGCAGAAGCAGAACGTGTTTGACGACTTCATCGGCGCGGCCGAGTGGCTGGTGTCGAACAAGGTCACCTCGCCGCAGAAGCTGGCGATCGGCGGCGGTTCCAACGGCGGCCTGCTGGTGGGCGCGGCCATGACCCAGCGCCCGGACCTGTTCGGCGCCGCGCTGCCGGCGGTGGGCGTCATGGACATGCTGCGCTTCCACAAGTTTACCATCGGCTGGGCCTGGACCTCGGACTACGGCTCGTCGGAGAACCCGGATGAGTTCAAGGCGCTGGTCAAGTACTCGCCGCTGCACAACCTGAAGCCGGGCACCTGCTACCCGGCGACCATGGTGACCACGGCCGACCACGACGACCGCGTGGTGCCGGCGCACAGCTTCAAGTACGCCGCGGCAGCCCAGGCGGCCCAGGCGGGCGGCGCACCGATCCTGATCCGCATCGAGACCAAGGCCGGCCACGGCGCCGGCAAGCCGACCACCAAGCAGATCGAGGAAGTGGCCGATCGCTGGGGATTCCTGTCGCGCGAGCTGAAGATGGGCGACGCGCCGAAAGCAGTCGGCGGCTCGAACTAAGCTTGTTGTCGAAATAAAAACGGCTGCCGGAGCGATCCGGCAGCCGTTTTTCATTTGACCTGCGCTTGGGCTAGCGATGCACGACCACCAGCAGCGCCTTGGCCTCGGTCTTTCCGGGATTCCGGATCACGTGGTCCTGGTCCGCGGGATAGCGCGCCGTGCCGCCGTGACGGATTTTTTTCTTCTCGCCGCCGACTTCCAGCTCGACGCTGCCGACCACCACGCTCAGGTGCTCGTTGGTGCCCGGATCATGCGCCTGCGAAGCCAGGGCGCCGCCGGGCGCCAGGGTCAGCTCATACCATTCATACTTGCCGGCCAGGTCCATCGGGCCCAGGATGCGCAGGGAATAACCGGCATGCGCACCGGGCAGGGTGGGAATCTCGTGCGCGTCGACCACGCGGATCAGTTCCGCCTGGCGCACTTCGGACGATAGCAATTCGCTAATCTGCACACCCAGCGCATTGGCCAGGCGCCAGGTGATGGCGATGGTGGGATTGGCTTTTTCGCGTTCGATCTGGGACAGCATCGACTTGGACACGCCCGCGATGCGCGACAGATCCTCCAATGTGAGGCCGCGCGCGAGGCGCAGGCGCTGTAGCGTGGCGCCAACTTCTGGCGGAGCGTTGTTTGCTAGACTTTTATTCATTACCTATAGACAGTAGCTTGCCAAGTTCATTGGCCGGGGGTAAGATTCAATATATTGAATTTTCGTTCGAGATAAAGAACCTAGTTTTGTAGATCGAACGAGTCAACGGTACAACATACGACAACACCCGGTCAAGCCGGACCAACCAGGAGAGCATCACATGAGCGATCAAGCCTTTTACAGCACCCTCCAGCAAAAACTCGACACGCTGAAAACCGAGGGCCTGTTCAAGCCGGAGCGTGTGCTGGCCTCGCGCCAGGGCGCCGAAGTCGTCGCCCAGGACGGCCGCACCCTGATCAACATGTGCGCGAATAACTACCTGGGCCTGTCCGGCGACCCGGAAACCCAGAAGGCGGCCGCCGCCGCCTTGGAAAAGTACGGCTACGGCCTGTCGTCGGTGCGCTTCATCTGCGGCACCCAGACCGTGCACAAGGAACTGGAGCAGAAGCTGTCGGAATTCCTCGGCACCGAAGACACGATCCTGTACGCGGCCGCCTTCGACGCCAACGGCGGCGTGTTCGAGCCGCTGTTCGACGAGAACGACGCCATCATCTCGGACGCCCTGAACCACGCCTCGATCATCGACGGCATCCGCCTGTGCAAGGCCGCGCGCTACCGCTACGCCAACAACGACATGGCCGACCTGGAAAATCAGCTGCAGGCCGCGACTGAAGCGGGCAAGCGCCACAAGATCATCGTCACCGACGGCGTGTTCTCGATGGACGGCACCATTGCCCAGCTGGACAAGATCGTGGAGCTGGCCGAGAAATACGGCGCCCTGACCATGATCGACGAATCGCACGCCTCCGGCTTCATGGGCAAGACGGGCCGCGGCACCCACGAGCACTGCGGCGTGATCGGCAAGATCGACATCATTACCGGCACCCTGGGTAAGGCCCTGGGCGGCGCGATGGGCGGCTTCACCTCGGGCCGCAAGGAAGTCATCGAGACCCTGCGCCAGAAGTCGCGTCCTTACCTGTTCTCCAACACCCTGGCCCCGATGATCGCCGGCGCCTCGCTGGCCGTCCTGGACCGCATCAGCAAGTCGACCGAGCTGCGCGACCGCCTGCACGAGAACACCGCCCACTTCCGCAAGGAGATCGAGCGCATCGGCTTCACCATCAAGCCGGGCACCCACCCGGTGGTGCCGGTGATGCTGTTCGATGCGCCGGTGGCCCAGAAATTCGCCGCCCGCATGTTCGAGCTGGGCGTGCTGCTGTCGGGCTTCTTCTACCCGGTGGTGCCGATGGGCCAGGCGCGCGTGCGCGTGCAGCTGTCGGCCGCGCACACCCGCGAGCAGCTCGACAAGGTGCTGGCCGCCTTCGAGCAGGCCGGCCGCGAGCTGGGCATCATCAAGAACCAATAAGAACAGTCATCAGCAAGAGATCGGAATAACAGCATGGAACGCATCCTCATTATCGGCGCCAACGGTCAGATCGGCAGCGAACTGGTCACCGCCCTGGCCGAACAGCACGGCGAAAACAACGTGATCGCCTCGGACATCGGCGCCAACAACGTCTACGGCGCGGCGCGCTACACCCAGCTCGACGTGCTGGACAAGGACCGCCTGGCGTCGCTGATCGACGCCGAAGGCATCACCCAGGTGTACCAGCTGGCGGCGCTGCTGTCGGCCACCGGCGAAAAGGCCCCGCTGAAGGCATGGACCCTGAACATGGACGGCCTGCTGAACATCCTGGAAGTCGCGCGCGAGCGTGGCGAAACCGGCAAGCCGCTGAAGATCTTCTGGCCCTCGTCGATCGCCGCCTTCGGCCCGAACACCCCGGCCGAGAACACCGCCCAGTACACGGTGATGGACCCGACCACGATCTACGGCATCAGCAAGCTGGCCGGCGAGCGCCTGTGCGAGTACTACCACAGCAAGTACGGCGTGGACGTGCGCAGCATCCGCTACCCGGGCATCATCAGCTTCAAGTCGCCTCCGGGCGGCGGCACCACCGACTACGCGATCGCCATCTTCCACTCGGCGCTCAAGGGCGAGACCTACGAATGCTTCCTGGGTCCGGAAACCACGCTGCCGATGATCTACATGCCGGACGCGATCCGCGCTACCATCGAGCTGATGGACGCGCCGGCCGAGAAGGTCGTCATCCGTTCCTCGTACAATGTGGCGGGCGTGTCCTTCAACCCGCGCGAACTGGCTGCCGCCATCAAGAAGGCGCTGCCGGAATTCGAGATCGCCTACAAGCCGGACAGCCGCCAGCAGATCGCCGATTCCTGGCCGAAGAGCCTGGACGACAGCCGCGCCCAGGGCGACTGGGGCTGGAAGGCCAGCATCGGCGTCGAAGAGATGGTCGCCGACATGCTGAAGAACATCGACGTCGGCATCACCGCCTGATCGTCATCGTCAAACCATCATAAAAAACGACATAAAGAGACAACAGATGGACATGAGCGTATTTGATCTGTTCAAGATCGGTATCGGCCCGTCGAGCTCCCACACCGTGGGCCCGATGGTGGCGGCGCGCCGCTTTCTGCTGGAATGCGGCCCGCTGGACCAGGCGGTCGGCGTCGAGGCTCACCTGTATGGTTCGCTCGCGCTGACCGGCGTCGGCCACGCCACCGACAAGGCGGTGATCCTGGGCCTGATGGGCGAAACGCCCCAGGGCATCGATCCGGACTCGGTCGAGGACAAGCTGGCCGAGGCGGAGCTGGACGGCGTGCTCAAGCTGCTGGGCACGAAGGAAGTACCGTTCACCTACAATACGGGCCTGGTCTGGCACAAGGCCTCGACCTTGCCCGAGCACCCGAACGGCATGAAGTTCGTGCTCAAGCTGGCGGACGGCAGCGTCATCGAGCGCATCTATTATTCGGTCGGCGGCGGTTTCATCACGGCGGCGGGCGAGAGCCAGTCGCGCTCGGCCGAAGCGCCGGCGGTCGAGGTGCCTTTCCCGTTCAGCACCATGAGCGAGCTGCTGGAGCAGGGCAAGCGCAGCGGCCTGTCGATTCCGCACATGCTGCGTGCGAACGAGCTGGCGCGCATGGGCGAGGCCGAGCTGGACGCAGGACTGGACCGCATCTGGCGCGTGATGCGCGACTGCATCGCCCACGGCCTGGTCACCGAAGGCCAGCTGCCGGGCGGCCTGAACGTCAAGCGCCGTGCGGCCAAGCTGTGGAAGCAGGCGCACTGCAACGAAGGCAAGCGCGTCAACGAGCTGCCGCACGACTTCACCCACCAGGTGACCCTGTACGCGATGGCGGTCAACGAAGAGAACGCGGCCGGCGGCCGTGTCGTGACCGCCCCGACCAACGGCGCGGCCGGCATCATCCCGGCGGTGCTGCGCTACTACGCCGAGGACTGCCATCCGAGCGACCCGGTGCGCGGCGTGCGCGATTTCCTGCTGACTTCCGCGGCGATCGGCATGCTGTGCAAGAAGAACGCCTCGATCTCGGGCGCCGAAATCGGTTGCCAGGGCGAGGTGGGCGTGGCCTGCGCGATGGCGGCGGCCGGCCTGGTGGCGGCGCTGGGCGGGACGAACGAGCAGATCGAGAACGCGGCCGAGATCGGGATCGAGCATCACCTGGGCATGACGTGCGATCCGATCGGCGGGCTGGTGCAGATTCCTTGCATCGAGCGTAACGGGATGGGGGCGATCAAGGCGATTACTGCCGCGTCGCTGGCGCTCAAGGGCGACGGGACGCACTTCGTCAGCCTGGACAACGTCATCGAGACGATGCGCCAGACCGGGGCGGATATGCAGGTGAAGTACAAGGAAACCTCGCTGGGCGGGTTGGCGGTGCATGTGGTGACCGTCAATCACGCGGCTTGCTGATGGGCTAACTGCTGCTCACGCAAACTTGGGTCCCGGCCTTC
>NZ_JAGPWD010000010.1 GCF_018119395.1 Massilia sp. ZL223 | reverse complement strand
CGGCTGGCGGCGAGCTGGTCGAACATCGTGAGAATGAGGCCTGTCATGCGGATCCCGGCGTGATCGCGGCCACGGCGGCCGCCCCGCCACGCGCTAGCGGGGGGCCGTGGAAAACGGCTGGGCTGCGGCCAATCGCGCGCACGTTCGCGCGGTTTTTTGTGCCGGTCATCCCGCGTTTTGCGCGTCTCGTCGCATCCCGCTGGAGATGGGGCGGGGCCTGGCCTACAGTGCACACATCGACAACCCGCACGCAACAAGGAGCAAGGCCATGAACATCCTCAAACACATGGAAGCCGTCTTCATCGTCACCGCCGCCATGGCCGTTCCGGCCAGCTACCTGGGCGCCGCCATCCCTGAAGCACAGGCCCGCGCCTACGGCGCCGATCCGGCGGCTGTCGCCACCTCCGGCAAGGTCGCCGTGGTGACCGTCACCGCCAAGCGCCTGACAGCCGCCGAGAAGGCCCAGCCCCTGCTCGCCAGCCGCTGAAACGGCAGGGTGTTGCGCGCCCGCCCTGCTGAACTGTTTCAGTTGTAAATATCGGCACGTGAAAGCGCGCCCGTAAATAAAGGCGATCTGCGGTTTTTACAGAAATTCGTAGAATATTTTACTAAATCACTTCGCCTTGACGGTCTTCCATCCACCGCGGAGGTCGTCATATTTCGCAGTCATCTGCGCGCTCTTGTGACCGAGGATCGCCTGGGCGAAATCGGCGCCGAACTCCTCCTTGTACAGGCGCTCGGCCAGGCTTCGGATCTCGTGGAATGAAGGCGGCGTCCTGCCCTCGGTCGCCGCGATCCCGGCCCGATCGCGCGCTTTCGCGAACGCGTCCGAAAGGCTAGTCGGCCGCACCTTCTCGCCCGGCTTGGCGGTCGACACGCGCTCGGTGTGGTGCACCAGGTAGCGGCTCACGATCAGGTCACGGCAGCCGGCGACAGCCTCCGCGACCGAGAGCCCAACCTTCGACAGCTTGATCGCGCCGTCGATCTGCAGTTTCGTCTCGCCGCCCGACTTGCCCTGCGCTACGTGCAGATAGCCATCCTTAAAGTCAGCGAACTTCATGTTGGCCACGTCATCGCGGCGCTGGCCAGTGACCAGGGCGAGCATCATGGCGTTCTTGGCCCACGTCGAGGCCTCGGCGTGGATCAGCCAGAACTGCTCCAGGCTCAGGCGCTCGCGCTTCACCTTGTACTCAGGGTTGAAGGTGGCCGCCACCGGGCTCCTCCCCACATCGATGACCCCTTGCGTTTCGGCCCAGCGGAAAACGTCGGTGAGTTTCGATCGCATGTTCCGCGCCATGCCGGCGCCGCTGGCCTTGGCGAAGGCATCGAGGAAGTTTGCAATATGCGCCGTTTCGATGTGTCGCATTCGCATTTTCGCGATGTCGGCCGCAGCAACCCTTTTGAGCAGGCTCTTGGCGCCCTGGAGCGTGTTTTTGGCCGGCTCGACCTTGGCTTCCCACAGCTCCTGGTAGATCGGCAGCCATTCGGCCAAGGTGTAGTCCGCCTTGCCGAGCACCCAATCCACCAGCGACGATGGCTCCCGGGCGGCCAGGGCGGCGTTCGCCTGCCTGGCGGCGCGGATCGCTTCCGCTCGATCTTTCCCCAACCCCTTCTGCGTCTTGCGTTCGGGATCCCGGTAGTAGTAGTACCCGGCCGGGTTCACGTACAGGTTGGCCGGGAGGGCCCTATTCTTGGCTAACCTCTGTCGCCCCATATCACTCCACATACCGCGCGTCGCGCTTCACTTGCCATGCCTTGCCCACCTTTTCCGGCTGCGGGTAGATGTGCCCATCGCGGACCCAGCGCAACAGGGTGTTCTGGTGCGGGATCTTCGAGAACATCAGGCTCGCCCACTCCTGCAGGGTTACATACCTGGATTGAATAGTTTGTTTCTGCATATTAACCCTCCTTTCCTTCTTCCTTCACGCCCTCCGGCACTACCGCCCGCGCTTCCTGTTCGCCCGCCGCCTTCTCGGGTGCTGCCCGGAAACTGATGATGTATTCGATCAAGCCGTCGATGGTCGGATCTTTGCCCTTGAGGTCGTCAATCCAGCGCGGCAAGTTGTCGGGCGGGACCGGCTGCTGTTCTCGCGCATCCTCCGCAGGTGCCCGGCTTGCATTTGGCGCGGCGGCTCGCATGGCAAGGTAGATTTGCTTCGCCTCCAGCTCAGGGCAGGACATGATTTGCAAGTATCGTGCTCCTGCCGCGATCATTTCCTTGGTCGGCTCGGTCGGCGCATCAGCCGGTGCTGCTGCCTGGATGGCAGCGCGGCAACGGTTCATGATGTGGATCGCGAAAGCATCGAGTCCCAGAGCGTCGAATTCGTAATGCACGCCGATCTTGCATGCGATCGAGTGCTCCAACGCAAGCGATCTGACTTCGCGCTCGCTCAAGCGCCACGCCACCGGCTCGCCCTGCCTTGCAATACGATCTGCTGCGAGGATTTCGCGCACTTTGTCGGTGCTGTAGTAGTCGCGCGGGCCGTCAACGATTGAAGGCGCGGGCCATGCACTCGGCGGCAGTTCCTTGCTTGCGCTAGATGAGGCGCGGCGGGCCGCTTGCCAACCGCTCCAGTAATCTTCGATCACCTCTTGCACGTAACGGCCATCGGGCCAGCGGTCGAAAGCGCCGTTCGGCACGTCGAGAGTTCCTGCCCACGCCTCGAACTCGCGGCGCTCGGCTTCGATGTTCAGTTCAGCGGCCATTGGTCGACGCTCCTTTCTTGATCTTGTCGAAAACGGCATCGGTCATACGATGCGCGGCGTCTGAATCGTACTCGTCAAGGAACCAGTTGTAGACGCATTTCCAAAGGGTCACGCTTACAGGGCCGTTCTCGTCAACGAATGGGATTTCAATTTCGGCGTTTGGGTCGATCACTTCGCTCCCTCCTGGGTGGATGCCGCCGCCAGCGCCTTGACGATATTGGGGTGCAGATCGAGCGTGTCGGAATCAGGGTCAACAATCTTGTTCTTGTCGTACATGATGACGTAGCACATGCCGCCAATCACGCGGCCCGGATAGCCTGGCGCTTTGTCCAAGGTGGATTTGACCGCATCGTAGAAGGCGCGCAGATGCTCGAAGTTGTCTTCGTCAAACCAGTCCGGCACGTCCGCGTCTTCGTCAAGGCATGGGTAGTCGCCACGGTCGATTTGGAGAAGAAGCGACATCAGGTTGCCAGCGGCGTCGATGTCCTTTTCGGATGCTTTTGCCATTTTCATTGCTTCTTCTCCTTGGTGGCCGCCATAGCGGCGCGGTCGATGAAGTCGTCGATGGTGGATTTAGGCAATACCTGGCCTTTCACGTACGCGCCGTCCATCGCTTCGAGCATCGCTTCCGGCATACGCTCGTGGCCGTGTTCGCACAGCCAGCGATACCGCGCCGCATCCTGTTCAGTCGTCGCGGTTACAGCACTTGCCGACAATTCCAGCGCGAAAGCCTTGAGGCGGGCGAATTGTTCGGTGCTTCGGTAGTTCGGGATCAGGTGGGAGATCCTGTGCCAGTCGGTCGCAACGTGCTTCAATGCTGCGCGCTCGATTGCGTCATCGGTCAGCGGGGCTTGCTGTGGTGCTGGAGCGGCGGTAGGTATGACGACATCGCGCAGCAGTTCGCAGGCTCTGTCGTGCGTCAGTACGGCATCGCTGAATGCGCTCCATTCGTGATGGAATAAGTTCCACACTTCGCGGTAGCCAGCGGGGTTCCAGCGCGCGATGGCGTAATGGCCCGCTACCCCATCCGCGCGGTCGGACAGGTACGGCACCCACGGCTCTCCTGTCGCAGTAGATGCGCAGCCCTGTACCATGCCTACGACTTGCTCAAGAGGCATTGCCAGTAGTGCGGCGCGGGCCTGCTCGGCGGTCATGTTCTCATCGGTCGGCGCAGCAGATGCACCGATGACTGGAGCGGCGCGCAGCATGGCGGCATAGCGGGTTTGCGCTTCCAGATCCATGCGCGCGCTGATCGAGTCCAGCATGACCATCGGCATAGGCGCGTTGCGCGCGGCTTCCAGCATGGCCGGGGTGGCGGTCAGCGGCACCAGCTTATAGCCTTCGGGAATCGCTTGTGCGGTCGGTGCTGGAGCGGCGGCGCGGGCCTCTGCAAATTCGCGGTCCTTGGCCTGGGCGGTGCGCTTCCATGCCATCATGCCGTTGTAGAAGCGGTCGCACTCGTCGGCGGCTTGCGTCAACAGGTTCGTGTGCACGCCCACGGCTTTGTCACCATGACACGCAACGATGCGGCGCAGGCGTTCGGCCATCTCGGTTTCGACCTTCGCGGCGGTAACGGTCGGCGCAGCGGCGCGGGCCTGAGCGATCAGGGCGCGCCGGTTCCAGGCGGCGCTCGATTTCACGTCGCCATAGTCGATCTCGCCTTCGTCCAGCGCCGCGCCGGGACCGCATGCGCCGCAGTCCATGCAAACAGATTGCTTGACGGTTTCGCCAGCGGCGTCCATAGCCAAGACTTCGCCCGCGCTGATGTTGGCGCTGCCGCAAAACGGGCATGGCAGAAGGTTGTCCAGGTCTACGGCATCGCTGCCGGTGGCGGTAGTGGTGGGATGGGTCATTGCTCGCCTCATGGTCGGTTGTCCGCATCGCAATGCGGGCAGTTGTTCAGGTATCGCTCAGTGCCGCCGATGAATCGACCGCACCCGCTGCAATTGATCGTGTCGGGCCGCTTGCGCGGCGGCTTGCGTAGCGTGATTCCGGTCCCGGCAAGTGCTTCGTCGCGTTTCACGTACTGCATGTCCACAGCAGGGCGCGTCTTGGCGTCGATGTACGCCTTCGGCCAGGGAATGTCCGTCTCGCGGCGCTCGTGCTGGGCCACCGCGTCGGCCTTCGTGTACACCTCGGCTTTGCGCAAGTCGGTCGTATAGCCATTGCCATCGACCGCCCAAAACAGCATGTCGTTGCCGACATAGCTGCGGCTGTCCTGCAAGTAGTAGAGGTCGTCAGCCATTGCCGCCGCCTTTCTGGTCATGTGCCGCATGAGCAGCGGCGACGATCTTCATTGCGGCGTCGGCCATTTCTTCAAGCTGCACCGACTTCGGGATGCCTTCTTTGAAATCGTCGCCGTCGCCCGCGACTTCCTGCATTGCCTGGAATTCCGGCCCTTCCTCGTTGTCGGCGATGCGCATCATGAACCGCCAGCGCGCCGCGCACTTCTCATCAGCGGGCTTCGCTGCATGAGCTGCGGCAAGCTGGGGAGAGGCCGGGACCATGCGCGTTTCGTATCCTGCTGCGTTGGCGGCGCTGTACTGCTCTGGCGTCACGTTCTGCCATGGGTCGCCCTCGGGCGAACGCGCTTGCAGAATCCACGCCTCTGGCTCTGCCGTTACTGGTGCGCCGGATTGGCCGATGTCCGATGCCTTATAGACCAGCGTGGCAGGCTCAAGCTCGGCGGCGAGATAGGCCGTTACTGGTGCGGCAGGAGTGGACAGGCGAGAGTTGGCTTCGCGCTTCAGGTCGGCCAGCAAGTCCCAAGCCTCTTGCGTTCCCGCGCTGCACAGGAACTTTTCCAGGCGCATCAGGTAGGGCGCGCGCTCGGCCATGCTCATCATGCGCTTCGCCTCGTCCAGTTCGCCGCGCGCCTGCCAGTACATGGCCTCGGCGCGGTCGTAGGCATCGTGCTTGCGGTCGCCGATGTGCAGCAGCTTACGCAGTTCGTCCTCCTTCCAGTGCGAGCTGTAGTCGCCCGCGTCCGCGTTCGCGCTGCTGCCGACGCAATCAGAAAACGGGTCTTCCGGGTCTTGCCCAAGGATGATTTGCAGCGCTTCCTCACGGCCCTGCGCGCGATAGTCGAGCGGCGTGAGTCCTGCCCCTGCATCTGCTGGGGTGGCGAGAGGGGCGGCAGGCGCGGCGGCGAGCATGGCCGCGTAATCCTTCTCGGCGTCCATGTAGAACTGCGCGTGACCGATAGCGATGTCGATGTCGCCGCTGAACTGCATGGCCGCGATCATTTCAGGCGTAGGCTCGACCGGGACCAGCTTCCAGCCTTCGGGTATCGCCTGCTCGGTGGCTGCTACTGGTGCGGCAGGCTGGCCCGCGAGCTGGGCGTCGATGTGGGCGATGAAGCGGTCGCGCGCAGGCTTGTAGAGCATCGGGTCGTTTGCTTTTTCGCCCGCCTCGGCGGCGTCCAGCAACTCGGCCAGTAGTTGACGAAATTTCGGCGTATCAATCGTCGGCACCTGCTTGCTCGCCTGCTCGGCTGATGGCTTGGTCATCGCCTCGTACAGCACGCGGCACGTTCCCGAAAGCAGCGTGACCGGCCGGCCCTGCTCGTAGGCCGTGGCGAAGATTTCCGCCAGCTCGGGCAGGCCCATCTCGTCAATCGGGCGGCTCGCCTGCTCGGCTGGAGCAGCTACAGCAGCAGCGCCCACGCTCTCGCCAACTCGCTCGCCCAGGTGCGCCACGTAGAAGCACGCAGCCTTCGCCGTCTCAATCGGCAGCGCAAGCATCGTCAGCCCAGCTCCCTCCGCGCGCTCTACCTCGCGCTGGATCTCGTTGACGCCGGCGCGCATAGCCAGCAGGTCGGGCCTGTCGTCCCACTGCAGGGGCTGGGAGGGGTGGCGATCGTCCTTGCGGCGGTTCAGGTCTTGGTTCATGCTGTCTCTTCCGTTTGTTGGTTGTTCGTGTCTTCCAGGAGGTCCATCTGCCGGCCGTTGCTCGGGTCGCGCAGGTAGATGAAGCCGGGGCGGTTCAGGTCGGGGCGGCTCTCGCAATCCGGCATCCCCGCGCCGGCCGCCGCCTTCTCGGCCGCGCGGCAGGCACTGCTGCCCGACTTCTGGAACGCGCACCCGGCGCACTCCTCGGTTTCGTCCCGCTCGCTGCTCTCATCCCACCGCGCGCCCTCGCGCAGCGTGGCGGGAACCGCGTAGAACCAGATGCCGTTGGCGAATGCGCGGATCATGTCGCCCTCGCCTAGAAGAAGCCGGTGAGCTGGTCCATCACCTCGTCCAGCTTCTCGCGGCTGTAGGTGGTCAGCACATGCTTCAGGACTACGTTGACCACGGCGTTGTAGAGGTCGTCGAACTCGGCTTGGTCCATGCTGGCGAAGCTGATGCTCTTGGCCGTCACGCGCACTTCGCCGCGCAGGTTCGTCGCCATCTCGTAGAAGCCGGCCAAGCACACGATGTCGTTCCGGAACTGGTCGAAGTTCTTGCCGACGGCCTGGCCCTTGTAGGTGTTTTCGGCCGGCTCCCAGGCGTCGAAGGCCAGGTTCAGCAGCGCGAAGAACTTGCGGTGGAAGCGCGGGTTGCGCTGCTGCTTCACCGTGGCGCGTACCGCGGCGCCGGTCTTCAGCTTGGCGATGTACTCGGCCGCCTGGGGGTCGATCGGGGCCAGCACGCCGCCGGCAACCTTCGTCAGGACGATCTCCTTCATGGCATAACCTCGCGGCGCACGGCGGCCAGGTCGACGCGCTTCAGGCGCTCAATGGCGGCCTGGGCGGTCAGGTCGAAGGCCTCGACCAGGGCGTCGATGATCTGCACGTCGGTCGGGCCCGGCTGGGCGTCGGCCAGGTCTACCAGGCGGGCGTGGTCGGCGCGGGCGTTCATGCGGCCTCCAGCATCGGCGCCGCGGCGCGCAGGATTGCCACGTTGGCCTCGACCAGCTTGTCGAATTCCACCAGGCGCTCGACCATCGTGTCGATGAAGGCGTCGTCGCGGAACACGCGCTTGATGTACAGGTCCTTCTCGACAGCGGCCAGGTCCGGCACGTACATGATGAAGTCGCAATACTTGCGGCCGGTGATCCACAGGCCGCCTTGCATCTGGTGGTCGTACTCGGACGTGTCGCCGGTCTGCCACATGGCCAAGATCTTGGCGCTGTCGATGGGCGCCTTGATCTCGATGAGCCCGTCGTCGTCGACCAGGCCGTCGGTGCTGTAGCCGAAGATGCCGTCTTCGGTCACGCAGATGCCAGCCTCCGTGACGAAGGCGCCGGTGCGCCCCTCGTAGTAGCGACGCGCCGCGGCTTCCATCTCGTGGCCGCGCTCGAGTACCCAGGCTTTCGGCGGCTCTCCGTGCATCTGACCGCTGATGCGCTCGATCGCCAGGTCGGCGGCGTAGCGCTCGGCTACCGCCGTCGGGTCACCGACATTGCGCGCGCCAGACTTCTTCTGGCAGCGGCTGATGGCGTCGGCGAAGCAGCTGGCGGTGATCTTGCCGCAGCGGGCGGCGAACCATTCGGGAGTGCCCTGTGGGCATTCGATGAATTTCATGCTGGTGCTCCTTGAGTGCACTGGAAGTCGGCTTCCTCGGCGGTCATGGCCGGCTGCTCGGTGACGGGCGTGGCCTCCACGTCGATGGTGCTGGCCTCTTGGGCCTCGGCGCGCAGCTTCGCGCGGTGCGTGGCGATGGCGTCCTTCAGCTTCTTGTGGTCCGCCGGCTGGTTCGCCAGCTGCGCGTTGTGCGCCTTCCAGTAGGCCAGCGCCTCGACGTCGGTGCGCGTGCGCAGCGCCTCGGCGATCAGCGGCGCGACATCGATCCAGTCGTCCGGGCGGTCGGACAGGCCCTCGGCGTTGGTGCGGTTCAGGTGGTCCATCGCATCGTCCAGGCGCTCGGTCTTCGGCCACAGCTTGTAGGCGCGCTTGATGACCGTCTTCTTGATCATCTCGCCTTCGTCGCTCGCCCAGGGCGTGCTCTTGATCTTCTTCGCGTAGAACGCCTTCCAGCCTTCGGACCGGTCGCGGATCGCGTAGATCTCGTCGATGGACATGGTCGTGGTCAGGTAGTCGCCGCTGTGGGTCTTGACCACCACGTAGGCGCCGATGATCGGGCCACGGTCCTTGCCGAATGGGTTGAAGTTGTGAGTCGGCGGCTTGTCGAAGCCGTTCAGGCTGAAACCGTCGTTCTCGCGGACGATCTCGGCCTGCCCCCAAAGGATCGAGCCAGACGCCACGGCCAGGTCCAGCAGGCCGATGTAGCTGATGTCCAGGCAGATCTGGCCGTCACGTGGCACCAGGTAGGCCTGCTTGCGCGCCGGGTTCAGGCTGATGCCGATGGCGGCCACGTTGGTGACGGCGTTGATCACCGACTGCTTGTTCTTCATCGCCACGCCCAGCGTGTAGTCGTTCTTTTGCAGTTGCTGGATGGCGAAGCCGGATTCACGCTCGAAGCTGAGGCTGCGGTCGACCAGGACACGCGAGAAGTCGTCGCGCGCTTCCTGAATGGCGCCGGTGACGATGGCGAGGGCGTTGCTCATGGATTAGAAGCCTTTCAAGTAGGTGCGCACTGCGCGCGTCAATGCCTTGCGCGGGCCGAAGCCGGCGCGCAGCGACAGGCGGTATTGGGTACGGATGTGCTGGATCATGCGAAACCCCGCTCGATCTGCTGGCGGCGCGACATCAGCGCGACCTGGCGGCGGTGCTCGGCGGCCAGCAGCTGGGCCGCCTCCTCGCGTGCGCAGGTCAGGTGAGCGACGTTCTGCTGGGACACGGCCATTTGGTGGGCGACGGCAGCCAGGCGGAGGGGCTTCGTCAGCTTGCGCACGAGGCTGCGCGCGATGCGGTTGATGTCGGTGAGGCGCATTTCTTCTCCTGTCGTTGGCACCGGCGCGGCCGGCTTGGTTGTCCTCCCCGGCCTTTCACCGGGCGGCGAGCTCTATCCGCGCTCGTTGCGGGCCTGTGCGCCCCAGGCTGGCGTCCTACACTTGTGGCGGCCGGTAGGCCCCTACTTCAGTCAGCGTTGCAGGCGCCGGGCCTGCCGACCACCACACAGCGCGACCCGTTCCCTTGAAATACCGGTTGATAGGAATTTCACAGGCCGCGCTGTCTGGTGGCCGCTTACGCGGGCTTCGCTGATGCCTTGCCTTGCTGGTAGATCAGCCATACGCTGTGCGCCTGGACCTCTGGCGTCGCGCGACGCGCCCATGCCTCGACCCGCGCGCGCTCCTCGGCCACGTCGCAGTGGGCGCAATCGAGGAAGCCGTAGATGGTCTTGGACAGGCTGCCGGTGTCGGCGCAGTGGGCGCAGGTCATGCTGCCTCCCGGTCCCATGCGGCGATCTCAGCGCGCTGCTCGGCGCACGACTGGCGGCGCAGCTGCGCGGCGCTCGGCTGGGTAAGGTCCAGCGTCAGCGACAGGCTTTCGAGAAAGTCAGCCGACACCAGCTCGAACAGGCTGACCTTGCTGCCGGCCAGGGTGATGTCGTTCACCTCGTAGCCGTCTTCGTCCAGCTCGCCGTACAGGTCGAGCTTCAGGCCGTGGTGCATGTACGAGGTCAGAAGACGGCCAGTCGGCTTCGGCTGTTCGTGGTTGGCGTTGGTGGGCATCGTGTTCTCCAGTCGGTGCGCTGCGGAGCGCGTTTCGTTGGAGCTACTTTATCAAGTGATAAAGGCGCGGTCAAGCACTTGATAAAGAAATCGAGCAAATTTCGCTACAGAGGGATAGTAGCGACGAAAAAAAAGCCCGCTCGGGGCGGGCTGTCATAGGAGAAGCAGGGAGTTACTTATTTGGTGCTGTGGCCGGGGCGGCGAGCGGAGCGGCTGTGGTCGGTGCGGTGGCAGGAACGGTGATAACGATCGGCGCAGGCTGGGCGGCGGCCTGTGCAGGCGGCTTATCCGACGTCTTGTTCAGGGTGAATACTGTGCCGATAATGGCCAGGCCAAAACCGACTACCCACTTGATCACGTCGGTAGTCCCCTTGTGCGTCTCGGCTCTAGTGCTGGCCATCTCCGAGCGCATGTCACCGGATTGCTTTGCCATCTCCGTGCGAAGTTCAGCAAACTCGGCGCGAAGGTCAGCAAAACCCGATTTAATGCTGGCGTCGAAACTTGCCAGGCGCGCATCGACCTCTGCCTTGCCTGCGGCGATCTTCGCCTCGTTCTCCTTGAGGCGGGCGTCTAGTTCCGGGCGGGTAATATCGGTCATGCCTTTATGATTGGGGCGCGGGTCCGGATTGTCAACAGCAGCAAAAGGCTTTTCTTGGTTTGGCTCACTGTAGGTCGCGCCGATGTTTGCCAGGCCCGACAGGAAATCACGCGCTCCCCGATCTCGCGTGTACTCAGACTTACTCATCTTCCTTGTACTCCGGCTTGCCCTGCTCAACCCAAGTAGAAATCGCGGTCAAGTCATGGACTCTAAGGTAGGCACACTTCTTACACTGAGCGTATATAACAGGTATTCCACGTGAAATCGATATGCCCGTACGAAGATTAACTGCGGCGAAGCCCCAGCCCATTTTTGGCTCGGCACCGAATGTGGTTGTCACTGCCCAACTCTTGCTGCTACATGTTGGACAAGGATTAGTCGCACGTTTCTTGAAAAACTCAACTGCATCAGAAAACGTAACCATCGGCTTCCCACCGAGAAGTTGATCTTCTTCACTCATGTTTTATCTCTGCCTATCTTATGCTCCGCATACGAATGGAATATCAAGTGCATTTGAACTGAATTTCAGTCTTCGGATAATTCCCGAGGATGAACGGTGGTTCCGCGTCCTTCTGCGAGGTTACCTGGAGGGCTTTGCCTTTGCTGCCGCAGAACTGGCTAGCCTCACCGATGGCCTCGGCCTTCAGGTTCGCCATGCCGGCCAGCGCGTTCCCCGACTGGCGCGACACGAAATAAGTGTCCTGGCCCATGGCCACCACGCCGCTATTGCTTGCGCAACCGGCCAGGATCGCTACGCATACCAAAATGCTTTTCTTCATCTCAGACCTTCCATCCCTTTTCATAATCTTCGAGTTCGCGAATATGATTCGCTTGCGGCGAACGATCTTCGAGAAATTCAACTCGGCTATTCAGTTTTTTTAATCGACTCTCAAGACGCAGGACATAAATTCCCATAGCAATAAAAGCAACCCACAGAACGACGCTAAACATTTAGGGCCTTCTCCTCGTTATTGTCTGGTGCGCCGCTGAGCTCTAGCCAAGACCATTCAACCTCCTCGACGGCTAGCAGCTCGAGCAAATACGGTCTCACATCGAACTGTGCCTTGCCGCGCAGGCCCTTCCACGAGCCGTCATCGCGCGCCACCAGCATGGCGGGGAACCCGAGCTGGCCTTCCAGCATCTCAAGGAGCTCGCTGGCCCCGGCGCCCAGCTGCTGCAGCGCGACCAACACGACGGCCACGCGCATACCGCGCAGCCGCAATACTGCGTAATGCATTAAAGGCGTTCACTTTCCTTGCGCACGACGCGCCCAATGATCATGCAGGCGTCGCCGCGGCAGATCTTCCTTCCGAATTTGCGCTGGTCAGGGTTGTCCGACTTTAGCCACCAGTCGCCGGCGTCGCGCTCCATGCGCTTCACGATCGGCTCGCCTTCGTAGTTGAACGCATAGACCTGGCCGTCGACCGGCCGCTTGTCGCCGGTATTGATCACGACCAGGTCGTCTTCGTAGAGCGTCGGCTCCATGCTCTCGCCGCGCACGCGGATCGCGATGAGGTTGTCGCGGTTGAAGCCGTTGCGCTCAATCCAGGTAGCGGGAACGGTCGTTGTCGCGCCATCGAACCGCTCAGGCTCGACTTCGAAGCCGCTGATACCGGCGGAGAGCCGGAGCTTCACTTTCGGAATGCGCACCAGGCTGGGGTCGTCATCATCGACCACGCGCACGCGCATGAAGCCCGGCGGCAGGGCCGGGAGATCGTCGCCAGGAGCCGGCGCCGCGCCCTGATCGAAGTAGAGCGGCGGCAGGCCAGCAGCTTCCTCCAGCTTGCGGGCGGTTTTTTCGGTGAAGGCCGTGCCTTCACGGTAGGTAGTCGACAGCAGCTGCGCCAGGCGCGACTCGCTGAGGCCCGTGCGATCGCAAAAGCGTACCCGCTGCCCGCCATAGTCGGCGTCGATGAGGGCCAGCAGGCGGTCGCGACGATGTTGATACATGTTCATCTTGATATTGTCGCGCACTTTTAGCATTTGATAAATTAGCAATCGCTTGACTTTGTCTGTATCAATTGATAAAGTCGGGCACATGAAGCTCATCGACTACCTCAACGCGATCCCGGTGGAAGCCCGGGACTCTTTCGCAGCCCGGTGCGGCACTTCATTCGACTATTTGCGCCAGGTCGGCTACGGCAACCGCGCATGCACGGAGAAGCTCGCGATCAACCTGGAGCGTGAGAGCAATCGCATTCTGATCTGCGAAGAGCTGTGCCCCGAGGCCGACTGGGCCTTCATTCGATCCACCACTTCGCCCACGCGGCGACGGAGCGCGCCGGCTTGAACCGAGAGTCGGCTTTTTTTCGCCCAACAAGTTGCAACGAGGAAAACCCGATTTCCCCACCCGAAGTTCCCTTGAACCACCGCAGCACTAGGAGAAAACCATGAAGCACCTGAACGACAAGCTGAACCCGAAACGCGAGAACACGCTGAAGGTTCCCCTCAACGACGCGGAGGACCTGAAGCTGCGCCAGTTCTGCGCCGGCCTCGGTCTGCAGGTGGCGCCCTTCATGCGCCAAGCCGCTTTTGCCCACATGAGAGCAGCGAATGATACGGCGATGAGGCCGCAGACCAAATGGCCACGCCATGGCCATGTTCAGCGCTTCCCCGGCCGCGCAGCCGTTGCAGGCGGCTTCCGTCACCTGCGTCTTTAAGGGCGATTTCAAACCACGCGCCCTCGCTTGGGCTGCACCAGATTGACAGGAAGGACCTATGCAAGGCCAAGAGACCAAACCCCAGCCGCTGACGGACGACGCCAAGATCGCCCGCAAGGCACGGACCTGGCGGCAGTTCGACAAGCAGTTTGCCGCCAACAAGACCGACAGCACCAGGAAGGCCGAGTACTACGCTCGCCAGCAGCTGCGCGAGGCGATCGACACCGAGGGGAAGCGCTGATGGACCTCTCGATCATATCCCGCGACACCATCCGCTCGCGCGGCGCCAAGGCATTCGACAACGGCCGCGGCATCGACGCGCACGGCATGAACCCTGATGCAACCGCCATCGAAGACTGGCAGGCCGGATGGCGCGCACGCCGCGACCAGCGCCTGCAGGAACGCTTCGACAGGGCCACGCGCCCGCAAGCCCAGGTGTGCCTGGCGGAGGTGTCGCCTCCATGACTACCCTCGCCTTCTACCAACTGCGGGAGCGCTGACCATGGCCCGCATCCGTACCATCAAACCCGAGTTCTTCACTAGCGAAGACATCTTCGGCCTCACGCCACTGGCACGCCTCTTTTACGTGTCGCTGTGGTGTGAGAGCGACCGCGAAGGCCGTCTCGAATGGAAGCTGGGCACGCTCAAGGCCCGCTACCTCCCCGCCGACAACTGCGATATCACCGCCTTGGCCGACGAACTGATCGCCAAGGAGCTGATCGTCCTGTATGAGGTCGACGGCAAGAAATACGCCCACATTCCTACCTTCACCGAGCACCAGGTCATCAACAACCGCGAGGCTCCGAGCAAGATCCCGGCACGCGTGCCCCACGCGTCAACCACGCGTGAAAGCGTCGTGGAAGCGGAAGGGAAGGGAAAGGAAGGGAAGGGAAAGGAAGGGAACACCACCACCGACGCGTGCGCGCCGGCGGCGGGCGGCGGCGGCGACCATGCCGACCTCGAGAATCCGAAGGCGGCGCCGCTCCCTGCCAGCCAAGACCTGCCCGAGCTCAGCCCGGAGGCTGCCTTGGCCGTGGCCCTGCGCCCGCTCAACGTGTCGGCCACCTCGGCCCACCCCACCGTGATCGACTGGGCTGTTCGCGGCGTGCCGATGCAAACCCTGACCGAGGCCATCACCATCGCCCGGGAGCACAAGGGCAGCGAGACCATCCCGCCGGACTACCTGAAGCCGATCGTCGAGCGCCTGCTGAACCCGGTCGAGCGCCGGGCGGCACCGCGCGGCCCAGGTGGCCAGTCGCAGAAGTTCCACTTCGAGGGTGTTGACCGTTCCGGCGACGTGGCCGCGATGGAGGCCTCGATGCGCCGCAACGGCATCGACCCTGCCAACCTCGACGACGAAAACGACAAACCCCTGTGACGGAGCAGACCATGGACCACCTGCAAAACCTCATCCCTGGCCTCGCTGGCCGCATGAGCATGCTGTCCGGCACCTGCGAGCAGCACGGCGCAGCCGATGTCCTGGCGCGCACCGGCGCCGCCTGGTTCTGCCCGCGCTGCCTGGAGGACCAGCTGGCGACCGAAGCGCGCGATAGCTGGATGGCCGAACGCGCCGCGACGCTCATGGCCACGGCCAGCATCCCGGCCAAGTACGTCGGCCAGCACTTCGTCGCCGAGACGCCCGAGCAGAAGGCCGTGCGGCGCCAGGCACGCATGTTCCGCGACTTCATCCTGGCCGAGCCGACTTGGGCGGCGCTGATTATGATCGGCACCACCGGCACCGGCAAGACCCTCCTCGCGTGCGAGATGGCGCAATCGCTGATCAAGAACGCCGCGCGGTCGGTCCGCTACATCACCGCCAACGGCATGATCAGCGAGATCCAGGCCAGCTACGGCCGCGAAGGCAAAAGCGAGGAAGGCGAGATCCTGCGCTTCCTGCAATACGACGTGCTGATCCTCGACGAGATCGACGCCATCCGCGCCACCGGGAACGCCTCGCTGCTGCTGACCGAGATCATCAACCGCCGCTACAACGAGCAGAAGCCGGTGATCGCCATCAGCAACCAGCCGCTGGCCGACCTGGCGAAGTTCGTCGGCGACCGCGTGCACAGCCGCCTCCACGAGAACGCGTTCATCTGCGCCCACACCTGGGGCGACGCGCGCAAGGGTGGCATGCCGCAGCCGGCGAACGTCCTGCCGATCACGGGGAGGCGCCCATGATCCGTACAGCCATCGCCCGCACCGGCGTGCTCAAGCCCGCGCGCACCCGCAAGTGCGCGGTCAAGGGCTGCGCCACCCGCTTCCAGCCGCGGAGCATCACCCACAAGGTATGCGGCCCGGCCTGCGCCGAGGTGCACGCCGCAGCCGAGCGCAAGCGCCTGGACGCCAAGCAGACCCGCGAGCGGAAGCAGGCGCTCAAGACACGCGCCGACTACCTGAAGGAGGCCCAAGTCGCGTTCAACGCCTTCATCCGGGCGCGCGACGCCGCCCTGCCCTGCATCTGCTGCGGCCGAACCTCGGAAAAGCAGTACCTGACCGGCTCGAACTGGGATTGCGGCCATTACCGCAGCACGGGCAGCGCGCCGCACCTGCGCTTCAACGAGGACAACGCCCACCGCCAGCTCACCGTCTGCAACCGACACGGCGCCGGCCGCGCGGTCGACTACCGCATCGGCCTCATCCAGCGCATCGGCCTGGCGCGAGTGGAAGCGCTCGAAGCCGACCAGGCGCCCCGCAAGTGGACGCCCGAGCAGCTGATCGAGATCCGCGACACCTACCGCGCCAAGCTGCGCGAGCTGAAGGAGAAAGCATGAAAGCCATCGACTTATTCGCCGGCGCCGGCGGGTTCAGCACCGGCGCCAAGATGGCCGGCATCGACGTGGTATGGGCTGCGAACCACTGGCCGGCGGCCGTCGCGATCCACGCGCAGAACCATCCGGACGCCGCGCACGCATGCCAGGACCTGCACCAGGCGAACTGGCAAGACGTTCCAGCACACGACCTGCTGATGGCGTCACCATGCTGCCAGGGTCACAGCAAGGCGCGCGGCAAGGCTAACGGGAATCCGCAGCACGACGCCAGCCGCTCGACCGCCTGGGCCGTCGTCTCGGCCGCCGAATACCACCGGCCAGCCTTCGCCGTCGTCGAAAACGTGCCCGAGTTCACCCGCTGGGCGTTGTACCCGGCTTGGTGTGCAGCTATGGACGCTCTGGGCTACGCGCTCACGCCGATGATCGTCGACGCGGCTGACCACGGCGCACCGCAGCACCGCGAGCGCCTGTTTATCGTCGCCGCCCGCGCCAAGCATCCGATCATGCTCGACTTGCCGAAGCGACTACACGTTCCGGCCCGTACCATCATCGACTTCGACGCCGGGAAATGGCAGCCGATCGAGAAGCCGGGCCGCGCCGCGGCGACGCTGCGACGGGTCCACGCTGGGCGCCGTGCTCATGGTGATCGCTTTGTCATGCCGTACTACGGCGGCGGCTCTGGCCTCACCGGCCGCTGCTTGAGCCGCCCGCTGGGCACCATCACGACGCGAGATCGCTGGGGTGTGGTCGACGGGGACCGCACGCGCATGCTCACCGCCCAGGAGTGCCGCGCTGCGATGGGGTTCCCGGAGGACTACATCCTGCCGGCGGCGCACCGGGATGCCGTGCACATGCTGGGGAACGCCGTCTGCCCGCCGGCCGCGCGCGACGTGATCACTTCCATGCTGGCGGCCGCATGACCCGCCGCGCCGGCCCCGACGACATCTGCGCCATGTGCGACGAGTTCAGCCTGCGCGGCGCCGATCCCGCGAAACCGGGAACCGGCGTCTGCCAGGTGGCGGAGACGGGCCGGCCGCTGCGCCATATCGAATGGAACGGCCGCACCTGCGTCTCGTTCCGCCTCGACCGCCCGAACATCGAGAAGCGCCGGCAGTACGTGGCGCAGCAAAATGCCAAGGATACAAGATGATCGCGTTTGGATTTAGCGCCATGGGCGCCTTGATTGAACTGAACCGGGCGAAGTCTGCTCAAGCGATCGCTCAAGCTCAGGCCGCCCGCTTCGCCAACTTCTGTAGCCGATCGGAGGGTGACGTCATCGACGTTCAGGCGCGCGTGATCGAGGACGTGCACGCCCTACCGGCCCCGCAGCTGGTCCGCGAGCCCCAAGAGGCAACGTAATGGGTTCGACGATCTGCTTTGCCGCCGTCTTCCTCGCCCTGGAGTTGTTCCGCCGTGCGGGCCAGCGCTGGAAGCTCACCAACGGGCGCGCCGCCGCGCTGGGATGGTTGGTCGGCATGATCCTGCTGGCCCTGACCCTGGAGACCCCACCATGACCGACGACGCCAAGGAGCGCCGCGCCCTCGCTACCTGCTGGGGCATCTTCGACATCGACGGGAACTGGCGCCCGAATCCGCACCTGCAGATGAGCGTAGAGGAACAGCGGCGCCAGAACATCGAGGCCGGGTTCATGACGCCCGAGGGGAAGCGGATACCGCTACCGCAGAATCTTGACTGGTGGCAAAATTAGGCATCGACGTAAGAGAGAATCCACATGCCGCGTAAGACCAAATCGGACACGCCGCCGAAGCCGCGCGGCCGCCCCAGCACATACACCCAGGAGATCGCCGACGAGATCTGCGAGCGCCTCGCGAAGGGCGAGCCTCTGGCCGAGATTTGCCGATTCGACAATATGCCTGCCGTGAGGACCGTGAGCGACTGGAAGGCCAGCAACGCCGCCTTTTCCGCCGACTTCGCGCGCGCACGCGAAGAAGGCTACGACCAGATCGCCGCCGACTGCCTGAAGATCGCCGACGAGACGAGCAACGACACCGTCTACGGGGAGAACGGCGAACGCCCGAACACCGAGTGGATCAGCCGGTCCAAGCTGCGCATCGAGACGCGCCTGAAGCTGCTGGCCAAGTGGGACCCGAAGCGCTACGGCGAGAAGCTGGCGATTGGCGGCGCCGCCGACCTGCCACCGGTAGACACGAAGGCCACGCTCGACGTCGCCGGCCTGCCCACCGAAGTGCTCGCGCAGATCATGAAAGCCAAGGATGCAACTGAGCGAAGCTGACCTGCTGGCCGTCGAGCGCGAGCTCTGCCGCCGCTCCCTCGCCGAGTTCGCCAAGCGCGCCTGGCACGTGCTGGAGCCGGCCGCCGAGCTGAAATGGGGCTGGGCCCTGGATGCGATCTGCCAGCACCTGGAGGCCGTGACGAACGGCGAGATCACGCGCCTGCTCATGAACGTGCCGCCGGGCTCGATGAAGTCGCTGCTAACCGGCGTGATCTGGCCAGCCTGGGAGTGGGGACCGCGCGGCATGCCCGAGATGCGCTTCGTCGGTACCGCGCACGAGGAGACGCTCGCGATCCGCGACAACCGGAAGTGCCGCGACCTGATCAAGTCCGAGTGGTTCCAGAAGCTCTGGCCGCTCGAGCTCGCGCGCGACCTCGACGGCAAGAAGGAATTCGGCAACGTGCACAAGGGATTCCGCCAGGCCCGGGCCTTCACGTCCATGACGGGCGTGCGCGGCGACCGCGTGATCCTCGACGACCCGATCAGCGCGGACAATGCGAACTCGGCCGCCAAGCTGGAAGAGGCGCGCCTGGCCTTCACCGAGACCCTGCCGACGCGCGTGAACTCGGAGAGGTCCGCCATCGTGGTGGTCATGCAGCGCCTGAACGAGAAGGACGTCTCGGGCGTGATCATGGACATGGGCCTGCCCTACGTCCACCTGTGTATCCCCATGCGGTTCGAGCCGGCGCGCCGGTGCACGACCTCGATCGGCTGGTCCGACCCGCGCCAGGTCGAGGGCGAGCTGATGTTCCCCGAACGATTCGGCGAAGGCCAGGTTTCCGAGCTGGAGAAGACCCTGGGCTCCTACGGCGCGGCCGGCCAGCTGCAGCAGCGCCCGGCGCCGCGCGGCGGCGGCATTATCAAGGAGGCATGGTTCCGCTACTACACCGCCCTGCCCCGCCTGGAGTTCCGCACCATCCACGCCGACACCGCCCAGAAGACCGGCGAGGAGAACGACTACTCCGTATTCCAGTGCTGGGGTCGCTCGGTCACCGGCGAGGCCGTGCTGGTCGACCAGCTGCGCGGCAAGTGGGAGGCACCTGAGCTTGTAGTTCAGGCCCGGGCCTTCTGGCACAAGCACAAGGCCGCCGAGGGCGCGCCGTTGCGCTCCATGATGGTCGAGGACAAGGTGTCCGGCACCGGCTTGATTCAGACGCTGCGCCGCGAAGGCATTCCCATCGTCCCGGTCCAGCGCAGCAAGGACAAGCTCTCCCGCGGCTACGACGCGGCGCCGTTCATCGAGAGCGGAAACGTGCTGCTGCCGCAGGACGCGCCCTGGCTGTCCGACCTGCTGGCCGAGGCCTCGACCTTTCCCGGCGGCGCGCATGACGACCAGCTGGACCCGATGTTCGACGCGATCCAGAACGTCCAGGCCGCGCCTGCGCCGAAACCGCAGGCGGCCGCGCCCATTCCGATGGCGTCACCATTCCGTCGAAAGTAAGAGCGCTTCGGCGTTTCTCAAAGTACTTTAAAAGTGCTGCTTTTTGTCAGACGAATCAAGTACTTGAATAAGCCACACCGGCACGCATGACACTGCTTTGCGTTCCCGCCCGTTTTCAGCGAATAATATGGCTCACCAGAACGAAAAAAAGGCCGGGTTGCCGCCCGGCCTCTGGTGCACATCCCTGTGTATTTTTTGCAAAGGAACCTGTATGCAGTTCAACTACAAGCACATCAGCTTCAGTCTCCACCCGATGGTGGCAATCCTGATCATGAGCCCGGCGCTGCCCTGGTTCTGATCTCCTAGCAAAGTCCGCCGCGCTGGTGCTCGAACACCGGTACGGCGGCAGTTGCAAGGGTAGAGTGTTTCCCCTCGATCGTCAAATGGCCCGCTTATTTCGATTCCGACACCCGGCGCTCATCAATAACGCGTTTTGCCATCATGATGTCGCTGTATGCGCCGTTCATGAAGACTTCCATCGGAGAGACGACGTTGAAATTATTGAGAATCGCCTCCGTATTCAAGCCGCGAAATCGTCCGTCGCTCAGCTGGCGATCAAGTTCCCCGTTTCTTTTAACTTCGGCCGCGAGCGCAACGGCCGCTGCAAACATCAGATCTTCGTGGTTCATATGTTGCTCCTCATGTATTTTTGGAAATAGTAGCCTACCGTAAACTCTTCCGTTCATGGGCAAGGTGCTTCACAATCTATTTCCCCTCCTCAAATCATAGTTGTAGACTATCGGAAATTTCTTTTCCGAAAGGCCGCATCTATGAGCCGCCCGACCAGCGAGCAGCGCCTCGCCAACAAGCACGCGTTCTTCCGTAGCGATTTCGACAAGATTCAGGCCGCCGTGCGTGACGTGCGCATCCAGTGCCTGAGCGACCGCCGCTTCTATTCCATCCCCGGCGCGCAGTGGGAAGGCCCCGTCGGCGAGCAATTCGAGAACAAGCCGCGCTTCGAGTTCAACAAGACCCACCTCGCCGTGCTCCGCGTGGTCAACGAGTACCGCAACAACCGGATCACGGTGGACTTCGTGCCGAAGGACGGCAGCCAGGCCGACGAGCTGGCCGACACCTGCGACGGCCTGTTCCGCGCCGACGAGCAGGACAGCGGCGCCCAGGAGGCCTACGACAACTGCTTCGAGGAAGGCACCTCCGGCGGCATGGGCGCCATCCGCCTGCGCGCCAGGTACGAGAACGAGGACGACGACGAGGACGACCGCCAGCGCATCGCCATCGAGCCGATCTACGAGGCCGACACCTGCGTGTTCTTCAGCCTGGACGGCAAGCGGTACGACAAGGCCGACGCCAAGCGCTGCTACGTGCTGTCGTCCATGGCCCCGACCGAGTACGAAGAGGAATGGGACGACGACCTGGCCAGTTGGCCCAAGGACATCAGCCACGCCGAGTTCGACTGGAACACGCCGGATGTGGTCTGGATTGCCGAAGTCTACGAGATCGAGGAGAAGACCGAGCTCGTGCACTTCTTCCGTGGAATCGCCCTCGGCGACGACGAAGCCAACGAACTGGAGCTGACGGCCGCCGAGCTGGACCAGCCGGGCAAACTGGAGGAGCTGACCGCGACCGGCTTCAAGAAGGTGCGCGAGAAGCGCCGCACCGTGAAGCGTGTCCACAAGTACATCATGAACGGCGCCCGGATCCTGTCCGACGAGGGCTACATCGCCGGCACGTGCATTCCGGTCATCCCCTACTACGGCAAGCGCTGGTACGTCGACGGCATCGAGCGCTGCCAGGGCCACGTGCGCCTGGCGCGCGACGCCCAGGTCCTGGACAACATGATCAAGTCCTGGCTGGCCGAGATGGCGAGCCGCTTCGACATCGAGAAGCCCATCTTCACCCCCGAGCAGATCGCCGGGCATGCGCAGATGTGGGCCGACGACGCGGTCAAGAAGTATCCCTTCCTTCTCGTGAACCCGATCCTCGATGCGGCCGGCCAGCAGGTTGTGTCTGGCCCGGTTGCCTACACCAAGGCGCCCAACATGCCGCCGGCGATGGCCGCGCTCGCGCAGCTGGCCGGCCAGGCGCTGGAGGATATGCTGGGCAACCAGCAGGCGGGCGAACAGCTGCAGCCGAACCAGTCGGGCAAGGCCGTCGAGCTCATCCAGCAGCGCCTCGACATGCAGGTTTTCATCTACATCGACAACTTCAAGAAGACGGTCAAGCGCATGGGAGAGGTCTGGCAGTCGATGGCGAAGGATCTGCTCGTCGAGCCTGGCCGCCGCATGAAGACCGTGGATAACGCCGACCAGACCGGCACCGTGGAGCTGCAGAAGCCGATGGTGGACGCCGACAGCGGCGAGGCCTACTTGGCGAACGACCTGAGCCGCGCCAAGTTCGACGTGGTGCCGGACGTGGGGCCGAGCTCGAGCAGCCGCCGCGCCGCGACCGTGCGAGCGCTCACCGGCATGCTGGGTATGACCGCCGACCCTGAGACGCAGACCGTCCTGACCTCGATGGTCATGATGAACATGGAAGGCGAAGGCATGAACGACGTGCGCGCCTTCTACCGAAACAAGCTGGTGCGCATGGGCGTGATCGAGCCGACCGAGGAGGAAAAGAAGCAGCTCGCCGCCGAGGCGCAGAACCAGAAGCCGGACCCGAACGCCGAATACCTGGCGGCAGCGGCCGCCAAGGCCAAGGCTGACGAGGCGCTGGCAGTGGCGCGCGTGGGCGAGACGCACGCCAAGACCGTGGCGACGCTGGTCAAGGTTCAGGGCGAGGTGCAGGCGGGCGCGATCGCGCTGGCCGACGCGCTGACGCCGGGGCCGATTCAGGAGGCGCCCGCGAAGCCCGCGACACCCACCGAGTTCACTCAGCCGGGAGGTGACCTGTGACCGTCATCGCATGGGATGGCCGCACCCTGGCGGCCGACAAGCGCGGCACAGTCGCGGGCATGGCTTACCCGGTCACGAAGTTGCACCGCGTTCGGGATGGCTTGGTCGCCTTTTCGGGCGGTGGCGCGCATGCGGCCGAGCTTCTGCACTGGTTCAACGGTGAGCGTGATCCAGCGTCTTATCCCCGCCGTGGTGACGACGACGGGGCCGGCACGCTCTATATCGACCTCGACAGACGCATCTTCATGTACGCGGCTGCCAGCCCCTTCCCTGAGCTGATCGAGGCGCCCTTCTTCGCCCGCGGTGCCGGTCGGGACTATGCGATGGCCGCGATGCATCTTGGGTGCGATGCTCGCCGCGCGGTGGAGGTTGCGTGCGCATTCGACATCGGCTGCGGTAACGGAATCGACGTCATGGAACTCTAGTCAGCAAGAATTACTGCTTGCTGCGCGCAACACAGCAATAAATCCTGTTAATCGTTGTTGCCGCAAGAATAGTTTCCGTCTATCATTTTGCTCATCGGCATCCACCGGGCCTATCGGTGAGCAAATGGGGAAACCGAATGTACAAAAGCTGGATGTGGAAACAACGCTCGTACCGCGAGCAGTTCCAGGGCGACGAGAGCAACGCGGGTGCCGGTGGCGCCGCTGCGGATCCCGGCGCTCAGGCCGAGGCCGAGCAGCAGCACCCCGAGGGCGAGACGCCCGACGGTGAACAGCAGCCGGCCGCAGCCGCCCAGGAAGCCGAAGACGAAGAAGTCGTGATCACCATCGGCGACGAGATGCCGCCGGCGGCGAACGACGACGAGGTCGACGGCAAACCCGCGCCGCAGTGGGTCAAGGACCTGCGTAAGCAGGCCCGCGACTTGGCGCGCGAGAACCGTGAGCTGAAACAGGCCCACCAGGCCGCCCAACAGCAGGCCGCCCCGGCCGTTCCAGCAGTTGGCGAGAAGCCAACCCTGGAAAGCTGCGACTTCGACGGCGAAGTCTACGCCGAGAAGCTGCTGGCCTGGAACGATGCGCGGCGCAAGGCAGACGAGGCCACCGCCGCCGCGCGCGCCGAGCAGGAAGCTGCACAGGCAGCCTGGGACCAGAAGCTGACCGCCTACAAGGCGGCCGGCGCCGCGCTCCGGGTGTCCGACTTCGCCGATGCGGAAGCGGCGGCACAGGAAGTCTTCAACCCTACCCAGCTCGGCATCATCGTGAACGGTGCCGACAACGCTGCGCACCTGGTCTACGCGCTGGGCAAGAACCCGGCGAAGGCCAAGGAGCTCGCCGCCATCAAGGACCCGGTGAAGTACGCCTTCGCCGTCGCCAAACTGGAGACACAATTGAAGGTCACCCCTCGCAAGGTTCCGCCGGCGCCCGAGCGCAAGGTCACCGGCACGGCAGCCGGCGCAACCAGCGTCGACAACACCCTGGAGCGCCTGGAAGCCGAGGCAGACCGCACCGGCGACCGCTCCAAGGTGATCGCCTACAAGCGGCAACAGCGCAAGGCCGCGGCGTAAGCCGTCGTGAGGTGTCCACGTCAGCGACACCACCAAGGATTCGCCCACCCAAGGGCAGCGTAGTACCGCAGTGAGTGGCCCCCGTCCGGCCGGAAACGGATGAGTGAAGCAGCAAGCGGCAACGCCGCAATTCCTCAATCATTTCATGGAGCTACTCATGCCGAGCTTTAGCAAAGAAGAAAAGGTCGCGTTTGACCTCGCCCTGGAAGGCTTCCAGGACGCGGGTGTGATCTCGAAGCTGTTCAAGAAGCAAACCTTCGACGGTACCGAGGCCGAGCGCACCGGTAACGTGTTCTGGCGCCCGATGCCCTACGTCGCACAGTCGTTCGACGGCATCGACCAGTCGGCCAACTTCAACCGCAACTACGTCCAGCTGTCCGTGCCGGCCACCCTCGGCTACAGCAAGTCGGTCCCGCTGACCATGTCGGCAACCGAGCTGCGCGACGCACTGCAAGAGCAGCGCCTGGGCAAGGCCGCGATGCAGCGCCTGGCATCCGACGTGAACGTCTCGTGCTCGAACCTAGCCGCACTGACCGGAACCGTGGTCATCAAGCGCAGTGCCGCTGCCTCCGGCTACGATGACGTCGCCGCGATCGACGACGCGTTCAACCGCCTGGGCGTGCAAATGGACGGCCGCAAGCTGTGCTTGCCGAGCAACCACTACAACGGCATGGCATCGAACCTGGCTGGCCGCCAGACCCTGACCGACAAAGCGCTGACTGCCTATGAGCGCGCAGCCGTCGGGACCATCGCCAACTTCGACACCTTCAAGCTGGACTACGGCTACCGCCTGACCGCTGCCGCTGGCACCACCGTGACCGTCAATGGCGCCAACCAGTACTACACCCCGAAGGCGACCAGCACCGCTGGTACCGGCGAGACCTCGAACGTCGACAACCGTTACCAGAACCTGACCATCGGCGTGACCTCGGGCACGGTGAAGGTGGGCGACTGCTTCACCATCGCGGGCGTCAACGAGGTGCATCACATCACCAAGGCCGACACCGGCTCGCTGAAGACCTTCCGCATCACCGGCATCGTGTCGGGTGGCGGTGGCGCGGGCGTCGTCCAGATCAGCCCGCCGATCATCTCGGCCGGTGGCGGCACCGACGCCGAGAAGCAGTACCAGAACGTGACCGCTGCTCCGGCCAACGGCGCCGCCATCACCTTCCTGAACACTGCGGCATCGGTCGTCGCTCCGTTCTGGCAGGACGAAGCCTTCGAGATCATCCCGGGCAAGTACCAGCCGAAGGAAGAATCGGGCCTGTCGATCATGTCGGCCACCACCGACAACGGCCTGACGGTCACCATGGCGCGCCAGGGCTCGATCGGCGACCTGTCCTGCAAGTACCGCTGGGACGTGTTCTACGGCCTGGTGAACCTGCAGCCGCAGATGTCGGGCATCGAGCTGTTCGGCCAGCCGTAATCCAGGTGTCTCCTCTGTCCCGTTAAACCGGGCTTCATGGCCCGCCGCGTGCGGGCCATTTTTCTAGGACATGAATCATGGGAATTCGAAGCACTATCCGGGCGATGTTCCCCGGCCAGCAGGCGCAGCCCGTAGCTGCGGCCCCGGTCGAGGTGGCGCCGGACCAGCGCGGCGCGCCGGGCACCCGCGTGTACCACGAATACTTCCTGGTCGACGAGGCCAACGGGGACGGCAAGTGGCCGTGGAAGGCGCGCGTGTACGCCGCCAACGGCGCCCCGAACGAACAAACTGGCCTGGCCGACACCCAGGAGCTGGCGCGCAATGCGGCGCTGGCCTGGTGCGCCAAGACCAAAGCCATCCTGCGAGGTGAATAATGGCGCTCGGACTGAATACCACCCTGCGCAACTCGCGCCTCGGCACCATCAAGACCGACATCGACAAGGGCGGCGCGGCGGGCCTCCTGCGCGTATATGACGGCGCGCGCCCGGCGACCGGCGGCGCAGCTACCACGCTGCTGGCGGAACTGACCTTCTCCTACCCGTGCGCGCCCGCGCCTTCCGGCGGCCAGCTGACCTTCAGCGCGGTCACGGCGGACGCTTCTGCCAACGCCACCGGTACTGCGACCTGGGGCCGCATCGTCGACTCCACCGGCGCATTCGTGGCCGACTGCAGCGTCGGAACCTCGGGTGCCGACTACATCCTGAACACGGCTAGCATCACGGCCGGCGTGCAGGTGTCGTGCAGCTCGGGCGTTCTCACCGAAGGCAACTCGTAACACGCGGCTATGACCTCCCCCTTAGACACTGGACTTGTCTTCAAACTGGTCGCCTCCGGTGGAGTCGTAGACCAGGTCAGCGGCTACCCAATGACCGGGCGGGGGTCGGCCCAGGCCATCAATCAAGTCAACGGTGAGTCTGTCTATGACTGCAGGGGCATCAATACTGGCGCGTTCATCAATGTCGGCGGCGGTGTCGGAAGTCTGGTCAGTGACCAGACTGTGGTTTTCGACATGGTGCTGGCCGGCGCGCATGCTGGCACCATCCCTGCGATTGGCGGCCTGTGGCGCTCGACCACGCAGAACGACGGGATGCTGGTGGTTGACCGCACTGGCGCTGATACGGTCCAGGTAACGTTCCGCATCGGCGGCGCAACATCCACAAAAGTCTTCACAATTGGCGCATCAACCCTGTATGGGCAGCGCATCATCCTGGCAGCATCCATTTCGCGCGGCACGACCGGCCGAAGTGTGTTTCTTCGAATAGCGGCTGCAGGGACCTTGCTGCAAAATCAGGAACAGGCATACTCGGCCAGTGGTAGCGCAGATGTCACGCCCAGCGGAAATGAATACATTTCGATTGGTTCTGAGCCTGTAGAGAACCCAAGCCGCAACCCGAACTACTACTCATACGCTCAATACCACTTTAGCCGCGTCTTAAGCCCGGATGAGGTTGTTACTCTGTCGAATCCCGCATCTGGCGGTGCTGGCGACATTTCTGGTGCTTTCGCTTCGACGCTGGCCGGGACAACAATAGCGGCCGCCGGCCAGGTGATCGCGGCGGGCGCGCTCAGTTCTACGCTCGACGGCGCCACGCTGGCCGCCGCCGGTACCGCGGGCAACCAGCCATCCGGCTCGCTGGCCTCAACCTTGACGGGCGTCACGATGAGCGCGAGCGGAGCTGCTACGAACGCCGGCGCGCTGGCGTCCACCCTGAATGGCGCGTCCATGACAGCGAGCGGCACGGTTACCAACCGCGGCGCCCTTGCCTCCTCTCTCGATGGCGCAAGCCTAGCCGCGAGCGGCGGGGTGGCCACGAACGCCACCGGCACCATGAGCTCAACCTTGGCCGGCGCCGCGCTGGCAGCTGGCGGTTATGTCGGCATCCCCCCTGAAGGCCCCGACTTCTTCATCCGACTGCCGAAGAACCCACGGCATTCGCTTCGACACTGAATTTTCAACGGAGGAATACATGCAAAGCCAAACTATGCTCTACGTCGCCCCGGGCCCGCACGAGATTCACGGCGGCCGCTTCGACTACATCATCGTGAACGACGATGAGATCGAGCAGCACCTTGCCGACGGCTGGCACCTGACCACGACCGAGGCAAAGGCTGCGCACGACGAAGAGCAGGCGCGCGCGGCTGCAGCGGCTGCCGGTGACGGCCCGAGCGACGGCGCCCCGGCAACCCGCGCTGAGCTGGAAGCCAAGGCTACGGAGCTGGGCATCGAGTTCTCGCCGAACATCGGCGACAAGAAGCTGGGCGAGCGCATCGCCGCCGCGCTGGCCAAAGGCTGATTCCATGTGGACGAAAAAGCAGCTGATCGAGGCTGCCTTCGAAGAGCTGGCCCTCGCCGGTTTCGTGTTCGACCTGGACGCGGACCAACTCGAGGCTGCACTGCGCAAGCTCGACACGATGATGGCCACTTGGAGCGGCGTCGGGATCTCGATCGGCTACCTGCTGCCGGCCAGCCCGGAGCTGTCAAACATCGACGACGATGCAGGCATTCCCGATACAGCCGTCGAGCCGGTCTACATGAACCTGGCCGTGAAGCTGGCGGCCGGGCGCGGCAAGACGCTGACGACCGAGACCCGCACCGCGGCGCAGCGCGGCTACAACATGCTGCTGGGCGCCGCCGTCGCGCCGACCTCCGGCCAGGCTTCCGGACTTCCCATCAACGGCGCCGGGAACAAGCCCTGGCGCACCTACTGACCACCACGAGGACCACCATGACGATCAAAGCACCAGTTCAGCCGGGCTACGGCACCGGCCAGACCCTGGCCCCGGCTGCCGGGGCGGCTACGGCCAACCTTACCGCCGGCAGCAAACAGCTGATCCTGACCAACCTCGGCGCCAACCCGGCCTACGTGCGCGTGGCCGCGGCGGACTCGATCTCGGCCGCCACCGTCGCCGACTATCCAATCCCGGCCGGCGCCCAGGTGGTCATCAGCAAGGCCGACCAGGACAACCGGCTGTCGCACATTTCGCCGCTCGGGACCACACTGCACGTGATGAACGGGGAAGGCTTCTAAGCGATGCAGATCCCGATCCTGAATGGGGTGCGCACCGACGAACGGCCCGACTTCCGAACGTCGTATCCGCGCAACATGATGCCCGTGCCGAAGCAGCAAGGCATCAGCGCTGGATACCTGCGGCCTGCCGAAGGTATCGTCCTGCACGGCACCGGGCCCGGTGCCAGCCGCGGGGGGATCAACTGGAACGGCGCCTGCTATCGGGTGATGGGCAACAATCTGGTGCGCGTCGACGCCTCGGGTTCTGTAACGGTGCTGGGCGCGATCGGCGGGACTGGGCCCGCCACTCTGACCTATTCCTTCGACCGTCTGGCCATCGCCGCCGGCGGCAAGCTCTACTACTGGAACGAGAGCGCGCTGCAGCTGGTCGAGGATCCAGACCTCGGCGCCGTTCGCACGGTCCTCTGGGTCGATGGCTACTTCATGACCACCGACGGCTCGTCCATCGTGGTCACCGATCTGGCCGATCCGGCATCCGTCAATCCGCTGCGGTACGGCAGCAGTGAGGCCGATCCGGACCCGATCAAGGCCCTGTTCAAAGCGCGCGCCGGCGAGGTCCACGCGGTGAACCGCTATACGATCGAGGTCTTCAACAACGTAGGGGGAACGCTTTTCCCGTTCGCGCGCTATGAAGGCGCACAGATCAACCGTGGCGCGCTGGGCACGCACTGCGCGGCCATGTACCTGGATCGCATAGCGTTCCTGGGCGGCGGGCGCGGCGAGCCTCCGGCAATCTGGCTCGGCGCGAACGGTGGCACTGAGAAGCTGTCCACCGGCGAGATCGACGCGCGCCTGCTTGGCTACAGCGAGGATCAGTTGGCCGGCTCGGTTATGGAGGTGCGCACGTCGCAGAATCACCAGCTGCTCTACCTGCACCTTCCGGATTGCACTATCGTCTACGACGGCGCTGCGTCTGCTGCTATGCAGGAGCCTGTCTGGTTCACTGTCGACTCTGGCCTTTCGGCGCCGACGCAGTACCGCGCACGAGACTTCGTGTGGTGCTACGACCGATGGCTGTGCGGTGATCCTACCGGGCCGATGCTGGGCGCTCTGGACGACAAGGTCTCGACGCACTACGACCAGGTGATCGGCTGGGAATTCGGCACGAGCATCATCTACAACGAGGGCCGCGGCGCGATCTTCCACGAGTTGGAGCTAGTGGCGTTGCCTGGCCGTGTGCCGCTGGGCGCCGATCCAGTCATCTGGACTTCATATTCCGTCGACGGGGAAACCTGGAGCCAGGAGCGCAGCTGTCGTGCCGGACGCCAGGGCGAGCGAACGAAGCGCCTGGTTTGGCTCGGCCAGGGCAGCATGCGCAACTGGCGGATTCAGCGTTTTCGCGGGACCAGTGACGCCCATCTGGCCGTCGCGCGCCTTGAGGCCAAAGTGGAGGGCCTGAATGTCTAGCCTCATGCTGAACCGCGACATCCTGGCGCGCCTGCTCCAGGGGAACCAGGTAGCCATCCGCGCATTCGAGCAGGTTTTCTCGGACGTGGGCAGTTTCCCCTCGACCATCGAGGAAGCCAATGCGCTCGCCGGGCAGGCCCTGGGCGTGGCGCAGGCCGCGATGGAATCGCTTGCCGTCCTGGCCGAAGCACTGTCGCAGCTTGAGGGTGCGCCCTCACCTGTACCGCAGGCGGAGCAGGACGACACGGCACCAATCGCTCACTTGGGCACGATGAGCAGCCAGAACGCCGAGCAGGTCGAGATCACCGGCGGCGCGCTTGACGGCGTGACGATCGGACAGACCACGCGCGCAAGTGGCGCTTTCACGACGTTCGGTTGCAACAGCAAGGCGCCGCAGGCATCAGCCGCACTGGGGGGCGCTGCAACCGACCTGGCAACCGTCATCACCCTCACCAACAACATCCGGGCCGCGCTCATCGCCAACGGCATCGGATCGTAGAAAGGATCACCATGACCACCACCGTTTCCGTCCTGCTCGAGGCGACCTTCGCCACGGCCGCCGGCGTCTCCTACACCTCCGACCAGTGCGTCTCCGCGCTGGACAAGGTCACGTGCACGAATGAATCCGCCGGGACCGCAACCGCCACGGTCCAACTGCTCTCGCCGGACGGCGCTCTGACCCAGTCCTTCGCCAAGGCGATCCCCGCCGGCGGCTCCTGGCCTTTCCCGGATGTCGTCGGCCAGGTCCTCGCGAGCGGGGGCAAAGTGAAGGTGCTTTGCCCTACTGCCAACGCGATCAAGGCCCGGATCAGTGGTCGTAAGTTCACGTGACGATAGGAAATCTCTATCCTGATTGCAATTTCCCATAGGAACTATCTATAATCCCAGCAGTGCCGGAATTTAGGCATAGCTGAGATCAGGCGCCCAGCGGCCATGAACCCCCGACAGGGAGAAATCATGCTGCTGGCCGCCGACAGTCCTCACGACCTGACCACTCAGGCGAATCTTCCCACCCGCGAACAGATCGAGCGCCTGGAAGCCCAGATGCGCATGATGGAGCAGTTGCCCATCGAGCCTGTGCACCACTTCGCCGACGGACTTTACGCGCGCGAAATCACGATCTTGGCCGGCACCATCCTGACCGGGAAAGTTCACAGCACCGAACACCTGAACATCGTCTCGAAGGGCCGAATCGCGGTCTGGACCGAGGATGGCATGAAGATCGTCGCGGCGCCATGCACGCTCGTCTCTCGGCCAGGCACGAAGCGCGTGGGCTTTGCCTTGGAAGACACGGTGTGGACCACGATCCACGCCAATCCGCAAAACCTCACGGATCTGGGCGCGCTCGAGCTTGCCCTCATCGAAAACACCCTACTCACCCACACCACGGAGAATGCCCCATGTCTTGGGTAGCCGCAGCCGTCGTCGGCGGAACCGTCGCGGGCGGCTACATGTCGTCCAAAGCGCAATCGAAAGCTGCCGGGCAGGCAGCGGACGCACAAGAGCGCACTAGTGAACTCGGCATTGAGGAGCAGCGCCGCCAGTTCGATCAAATCCAGAAGCTCCTGTCGCCGTTCGTCAACGCCGGCGCCGGCGCTCTCGGCGCCCAACAAAATCTCCTTGGCCTCAACGGCGCCGGAGCCCAGCAAACGGCAGTAGATGCCGTTGAGATGTCGCCTCAGTTCTCCGCTCTCGCGAAGCAAGGCGAAGAGGCGATCCTTGCCAACGCCTCGGCCACCGGAGGGCTGCGAGGCGGGAACGCACTCGGGGCGCTCGCACAGTTTCGTCCGCAACTGCTCGCCCAGCTGATCGACCAGCAATATTCCCGGCTCGGCGGCTTGGCACAGATGGGCCAGGCTTCGGCGGCCGGCGTGGGGAGCGCGGGCATGCAGACCGGGAACAACGTGGCACAGCTGCTCGGCCAGCAAGGTGCCGCGCAGGCTGGCGCCGCGCTGGCCGCCGGCAACGCGAAGAGCCAGCTGATTAGCAGCGGTTTCAACGCATTGGGCGCCCTCGTGGGGAGCAAGTTCTGATGGACCCGATCAACTACACCAGCTCATTCGCCAACCTCCCACCGCCAGGTTCCGCCTTTCTTCAAGGCGTCCAAGGCGGCGCCGCGGTGTCTGCACTCCAACAGAAGCGCGCGCAAGAGCAAGCTTCGCTCGCACAAAAGCAGCAGATGCAAGCTGACCTCGCCACGCTCAGCAAAAATCCGACGGCAGAAGCCATCGGAGCGCTGATGGTCAAGTATCCCAGCCTGAGCGAAGAATTGAAACGTGGCGCCGACGTGCTCGCGCCGGCCCAGCAGCAGGCGCAGCTAGATCACGGAACGCAGGTCTATGCAGCCGTGCTGAACAACCAGCCCGAACTTGCGCAGCGGCTGCTTACCGACCGCGCGACTGCGCTACGCAACTCCGGCAACGAGCGTGAGGCCAGCGCCGCTGAGGCGTTCGCCACCATGATCAAAGATCACCCGGATCTGGCGAAAACGACCATGGGCGTTCGCCTAGCTGCCGCGATGGGCCCGGACAAGTTCACCGAGGCATTCAAGGGCATCGGCGCCGAACAGCGCGCGGGTGAGCTGCAGGGCGACCTGGTCCGCAAGGGAAAAGCCGAGGCCGACGCTGCAGGGTCGGACGCCGAGACCAGGGCAATCACAGCGAAGTATGCAGATTCGCAGGCGCTGGCCGACCTGGAAAAGAAGCGCTGGGACGTCCGTAAGATCGTCGCCGACATCGATTTCCAGAGGGAATCCAACCGCATCGCAGCAATGAACGCCGCGGCGAATCGCGAAAGCAATGCTCTGAAAAAGCAGGAGCTGCAGCTGAAGGTCGAGGAGGCGCGCACCGCCCGCGACGACAAGATCCGAGAAAAGGTCACAAAGGCCGAGTCAGCGGCCTCCTCGATCGACAACATGATCAACACCGTCGACCGCCTGTTGAAGAACCCGGCGCTTAATGACGTGGTTGGCTCGATCGAAGGCCGCCTGCCTGCGGTGCTGAGCGATGAGGGCGCCGACGCGATCGCGCTGGCGGACCAGCTCGGGTCGCAGGCATTTCTCTCGCAGGTTCCAACCATCCAGGGTATGGGCGCGCTGTCGAATGCCGAGGGCGAGAAGCTGCAGGCGGCCCTGCAGAACTTCAGCCGCAAGCAGTCGGAGAGCCAGTTCCGCGCCAATCTCAAGGAAGTTCAGCGCCTGGTGCTGAAAAGCCGCAAGAACATCGAGACGCGCTATGGCGTGCCGCTCGGCGCCCCCGACACCCCGGCCGCGCCGCAGTCGTCTACACCTGGCGTGCCGGAAGGCTGGACCGTCACCGTCAAGGGGAACTGATGCCGACCTTCGAATTTACGGCCCCAGACGGCCGCACGTTCACGGTGGACGGCCCGCCGGGCTCTACCAAGGAACAGGCCTTCCAAGTGCTGCAGTCTCGCCTGCAGGATGTGCCCACGCAGCCGACCGCCGCGGACATTCCTGTTGGTGAGGAGGAGCGAGCATATGGCGCGCAGCAGGCCGCCCCGGCGCCGGCCCCGGCGCCCCAGACCCTAGGCGACAAGATCATCGGCGCAGGCGAGACCGCGCTCACGCTCGCTACCGGCGCGACCGGCGGTGCCGTCGGCATGCTCGGCGGGACCGTGAAGGGTTTGGCCGGCGCGGTCATGGACGGCACCTTCGGCACCCCGGAAGGCGTGCGCCAGGTGGAGCGCGCCGCCGGCGAAGGTGCTGCCGCCCTCACCTACCAGCCGCGCACCGCTGCCGGCCAGGAGCAGGCCGCCGCCGTGGGCGAGCTGGCCGCTGCCGCTGTACCCGCGACGGGCCTCACCGCCGAGCTACAGGCCGCCGGCCGAGCTGCAGGTGCTGCAGGTTCCGCTGCGCGCGACGTGGCTGCGCCGGCCGCCCAGGTGGGGCTGGAGCGCATCCGTGCCGCGGCGCCGGCCATCGCCGAGCGCGTGCAGCGCACCCTGAGCCGCACGCCGGATACTCCGACGCCCGGCACTCGGGCCAGCGGCGGCTCGGCCGGTACCGACATGGCGACCCAGCGCCGCCAAGTAGCGGATCAGGTGGGCGTGAAGCTCACCAGTGGACAGGCCACCCGCGACCAGCAGCAACTACGCTTCGAGCAGGAGACCGCAAAAGGTGAACACGGCGCGCCGCTGCGCGACCGCTACTCCGCACAGAACGAGCAGATCGGCAAGCACTTCGACCACCTGGTGGACATGACCGGCGCCGAGGCCGCCGACATGATCGGCACCGGCCGCACGGTCGACCAGGCCCTGCGCGCGAAGATGGCACGTGACAAAGCGGAAGTCCGCGTTGCGTACAAGCGCGCCGAGACCGCCGGCGAGATGGAAGACCCGGTGCAGCTCGACGCCCTGGTCGCGCACCTAAACGAGTCTGCGCCCGACGCAGCAACCGCACCACTGCTGACCACGGCCCGCGGCCGCGCGTTGCAGCTCGGGATCGCTGCGGAAGGCCCGGACGGCAAACTGGTGCCGACGGCAACCACGCTCAAGAACGCCGAGCGGTACCGCCAGGCGATCGGCCGCGCTACCGACTTGGAAGCGACGAACATCCGCCAGGCCACCATCATCAAGGGCGCGATCGACGCGGCCACCGACGGCCTCGGCGGCGGCCTGTATCGCGCAGCGCGCCGCACGCGCGAGAACTTCGCCAAGCAGTACGAGGACCGCGCCGTCGTGGCATCGCTGCTGAACAACAAGCGCGGAATGGCGGACCGCAAGGTTGCCCTCGAAGATGTCTTCGAACACGTCGTGCTGAAGGGTGACCGCGAGGACGTGGGCCACGTGCGCCGCGTGCTCCAGACGGGCGGCGACGAGGGCAAGCAGGCGTGGCGCGAGCTCCAGGGTGCGACCATGACCTGGCTCAAGAACGAAGCCTTCGGCAACACGGCGACCGACCAGCGCGGCAACGTGATCCTGTCGGTGCCGAAACTGGACCGCGCGCTCAAGCGTCTAGAAGAAGGCGGAAAGCTCGAGTTCATGTTCGGTAAGCAGGGTGCACAGCACCTGCGAGACCTGAACGACCTGGCTAAGGTCGTCTACACTGCGCCGCCCGGCGCCGTGAACACGTCGAACACCGCGAGCGTGCTACTGGCCGCATTGAGCGAAGCCGGCGCGACCGGCGCCATTACCGGCTTGCCCGTTCCCGTCCTGTCGGGGCTGCGCGTGCTGGCCAAGCAGGTCAAGAACCGCCAGCTCCAAAAGCGAATCGAGCAAGCGCTCCAGTCCCGCCCCACTCCATCCACCCCGCAACCGGTTGCGCGCCCGCACGGCGCCACCCTGCACTGATCGAGGCCCGCATGCTTCCTGTCGAATCCCCCTTCAAGACCTATACCGGCCTGGACGGCAAGCCGCTCGACAACGGTTACGTCTACTTCGGCGAACCAGGCCAGGACCCGATTGCGCATCCGGTAACCGTGTACTGGGACCCAGACGGCACGCTGCCGGCTGCCCAGCCGCTGCGCACCGTCAATGGCTACATCGTCAACGCTGGAACGCCCGCAAATGTCTTCTCGGCCGGGACCTATTCACAGCTGGTCAAGGACTCCAAGGGGCGCCAGGTCTTCTATTCCGCAACCTCCGACGACTTCAGTTTCGCCCCCGCCTTCACCGCTTTCATGAACGAGGTCGCCGGCCCGGAAGGCGCCGCGTCAATCGGCCGTGGAAGCGGAACCGTGGAATCGGCGCTGGACAGCCTGGAAGACGCTGTCGCCTTGGTTCCGTCCAAATTGCCATCCGACCGTCTGGCTCGTCCGGCATTCATCGAGCAGCACATCAGCGGATTTTTCGGGCGCGGGATGCTGACGGCTGAATCCCTCAACATTACGACCGAGCAGGGACTATCCGGTGCGTTTGCGACGGGGGCCGACACGCTCGCCGTGACCGACGCTGCAAACTTTTTGGTAGGTGGCTGCGTGACCGTTAAGCACGATAACGGCCTCTACAGTACCTATTTCGTTGATTCGAAATCCGGGAATAATATCGGGATCCGCCCTGCGCTACGCAACGACTGCCTGACGGCCAGCGCACGCATCGAGCGCACTTGGTACAACCGCGCGCACCCGGGGAAGTTCTACATCCGCAGCCTGGCCCAGCGCATCGCGCGCGGTACCGAGCTGGAGGCGGCCATGCCGAATGGCGGGCGCGTGCTCTATACCAACCTCTCGAGCAATCCGAACTCGTTCGAGGACACGCTGACGCCCATCGGCGGTGCGGCCGTGTACTACTACGATGCTGACAACCTCGGCGAGACCGGGAACACGAGTACGCCAGTGCGTTTCACGTTTGGGCGCTCGGCCTATGTAGAAAACATCCTCGCGAACACCGCTGGCATCGAAACGCCGTACTTCGACGTAAACGGCGTGGCCAGTGCCATCGCCAAGGTGGCGTTCTCGGCCAAGTCAAACACGATCTTCTCGATCCAGGTATTCGACGAGGCCGACATCGAGCGCGGCAAGCTGATCATCCAGCCGAACGACGGGGTGCTGCAGATCTACACCCTCCCGGTCAACCTGCGCGGCGCAAACCGGATCAAGGTTCGGGTGGCGGCTGAGTACTATTCGGCGCCTGGCGGCTATTTCACCCTCGCCCAGATCGATGTCTTCGAGGCCCCGGCCCTGGCGTCGAAGATAATTTCGAACCCCACTGCCAAGATCGTCTGCCTGGGTGATTCGTGGGTGCAGGGTGATCTCGCCAGTACGCCGCAACGCGAGCCCCTGACGACCCAGCTTGCCCTGGAGCTTCCCTACGCCACGATCATCAACGCCGGCGTGGGCGGGAACAAGATCTGGCAAGAGCTGGAGCGCTTCGACGCCGACGTAGCCGCACACAAGCCGGATTACGTCGTCATCAACACCGGCACCAACGAGTGCTACAGCCCCTCGTCGGGCGTGTTCTATCCGAACGCGGTCACGGAATTCCTGCAGTATTACAACCGTTTGCTCAACAAGATCGCAGAGATCGGCGCCCGTCCCATCATCATCGGGGTCCCGGCGCTCGCGCAGTATGACGAGGAAGTCCCCGGATTCGCGCAATGGCTGTTGAACGATCGTGCGCGGACGTATGCGCGTTACGTCTTCGAATGGCAGTCGGCGAAGCCCTATGTGTCCTCCGGCAGCGGCGCCAGCGGCAGCTGGACAAAGTTCGCGGACGGCACGCTGATCGCTCGGCACACCATCTCCATCACCACCTCGGCAGCAAACACCCTGGCTTCCGCAAGCTGGACCTTCCCAGTCCCGTTCGTCGCAGCGCCGCACGTGGTCGCATCCCCGGCGAACTACAACAGCAACCAGGTGCTCTCGGCCGGCGTCGACCTGCCGACCACAACCAATGTCGGGGTGCGCGGCGTCTCCAGCGTTGCCGCGGCGACTTTCAACGTCAACTGCACGGCCACTGGCCGCTGGCGGTAACTCCAACCGTTTCAATTTATGAAAGCCCATAACATGAGCGAACCAATTTCCGGCGCGGCCGCCGGTGCAGCAGGCTGGAAGATCATCGGCGGTCTGGCCGGTATGGGCGCAATCGGCGCCGGGCTGGCCGCGTTCGTCGTCATGAGCATGACGCGGCCCAAGGACGAGAACGAATGGCGCGTGGCCCTTGCGTGCACGCTCGTCGGCTCGATCGGCGGCGGCGCCGCACTGGTTCGCTACCTGGGCATTCAGGAATGGGCGCACGACCCTATCGGCATGGTGGGCATGCTCGCCCTGGTTTTCTCCTGCGGCCTGCCAGCCTGGGGGCTGGTGCGGGCCTTCTTCAAGTACATGGAGAAGCGCAAGGATGCCGACCTGGCCGAGATCGTCGCCGAAGTGCGCAACGCGGGGAAATGACATGGCCGCCATCGATACCGTCCACCAGAACGTCCGAGCCTTCCTTGACATGATCGCGCACAGCGAGGGGACCGACAACGGCCGGCAGCCGACCCGGAATCACGGCTACGACGTGATCGTCGGCGGCAACCTGTTCCACTGCTACAAGGACCACCCGCGCGAGCTGGTGACGTTGGGGAAGCTGAAGATCAAGTCGACGGCTGCCGGGCGCTATCAGCTCCTCTCCCGCTACTTCGACGCTTACCGCAATCAGCTGGGGCTGAAGGACTTCTCTCCTCTTTCCCAAGACCTGATCGCCATCCAGCAGATCCGCGAATGCCGCGCACTCGGGCTGGTCGAGCAGGGGCGCTTTGCTGAAGCGGTCAAGAAGGTGAAGAACATCTGGGCCAGCCTGCCGGGCGCCGGCTACGGGCAGCACGAGAACAAGCTGACTGACCTAGCGGCGGTGTATCTGCGGAAAGGCGGGGTGCTCGCATGATGCGCGCCGAATCCATCCTTGCCGGCCTGGTGGTTTCGGCAGGGCTCCTGGTGCTGGGCGCGCTGGGGGTGATCCACTACGGCGGACAGAAGTACGAAGCTGGCTATAACGCGGCCGTCGCCGATGGCGAACAGTCGCGCAAGGATGCCGAGCGCATCGCACGCGAGACAGAAAACGACCTGCGCAACCGTTTGCGCGCGCAGGATATTGCCGCACATCGAAAGGAACAGGAACATGCAACTCGCCTCGAAGCTGCTCAGCGCCGCGTGCGCGCTGGCGTTGACCGCCTGCGCTGCCCCGCAGGGCCAGTATCAGTCGCCGCCGCGTCCGGTGATCGACCCGTTGCCGGCGGACCTGCGTCTGACGGACAAGGAGCGGAACTTGTGCCGGAGGTTGCTGCAGACCTTCTCGGCCTCGCCGCAGACGTTGGCGGACTCGTGCGGCGCTACGACCGTCTCGTCGAGCGATTCGAAGAATGCCGGGCCGTGAGCGCGAAGTAGTCCTGGAGGTCCACGTGCTGACCGCGCGCGGCAGCGAGCTACTGGTGCGGCTGGCCGGCGCTGAGGTCCAGGTCGAGCCGCCGGCGCCCGCGGCGCGCGCTGGGTCTGAGCAGCACCCGTCGGGCCAGCTCGAGTGCGACACCCCGTTCGCATAGCTCACGCGCGCCGACCGCAATGCCGTGCACGGCGGCGAGGCTCACGGCCAGGTCGACGTGCGCGGCGGTCAGGCGGTCGGTTCGCGGTTTCATCTCTCAAGCATGCCGCGCGCCAGCCGGCCAGGCTTGATCCAGCTCAACCGCGCTCGTCGTCGTCATCCAGGCGGGCAAACTGGATCCGGTCAATCTTTGCAATCGCCTGGCTGAGCGACGCCTTCACCGCTTCGAAGAACGCCCGGTGCCTCTCATCCACCACGGCCCGGTCCCGGAAATCCGGATGGCGGTTCAGGTCGATCGTCCAGTCGACTATCTCGCTGAGCGGCGACTCAACCATGAACACGCGCTCGTCGTCCTGGCCGGCGCCTGCGGTCAGCAGCGGCAACACCGACTTGAACGGGTCGCCCCGGTCGCTGAAGTAGTGAACCAGGGCCGGCTCGGACTGCCCCTCCTCGGGGATGAATTCGATGGACGGATGCTGCTGGCGTTTGATGAACATGGGACTGCTTCCGGTGGCACTTTCAAGGCTCGCCATTATGCCAGTGGACCTCGATTTTTTACTAAAACGCTGTTGTAAGTGTTTGATTATTGCGTGGAATTTGTTGGAAATTGTGGGTATTCGTGCGTTGTTAAATCATCCATAAGCCGTTGATTTGTCTATGAAAACATCCCTCGCCGGATGTGTTTCAGTTGTAAGCATCTGTTTTAAAGGCCCATTTCCTCATTCCGGAGCGCTATATTTAGTCATCCGCTTTTGGATCTGGAGACCGAACATGAAATCCACCCTCGCCCTTGCCGCCCTGATCGCCCTCGGCGCCGCCACTGCCCCGCTGCCCGCGATGGCGCAGACCCACTTCGAAGTGGTGATCGGCTCGGCGCCACCGGCGCCGATCTACGAACGCATCCCCGGCCCGCGTCACGGCTATGTCTGGGCGCCGGGTTACTGGGAATGGCGCGGCCATCGCCACGACTGGGTGCCAGGCCGCTACATCGCCGCCCGTCCGGGCTACGCCTACGCCCCGCCGAGCTGGCACCAGCGCCGCGGCGGCTGGTACCTGGAACCGGCGCGCTGGACCCCGTACGGCCCGGACCGCGACCGCGACGGCGTGCCTGACCGCTTCGAGCGCCGCGGCTACGCACCGGCCTACGCCGGCCAGGGCTACTACGGCTACGACCGTCCGCGCTACGACCGCGACCGCGACGGCATCCCCGACCGCTACGAGCGCGAACGCTACCGCGGCCGCGACACCGACCGCGACGGCGTGCCGAACCGCTACGACCGCGACCTCGACAACGACGGCGTGCGCAACGAGTACGACCGCGACCGCGATGGCGACGGCGTCCGCAACCGCCACGACCAGCGGCCGGACAACCCTTACCGTAACTGATTACGACCGCTGAATACGACAATGCCGCCCGGGCGACCGGGCGGCATTGTCGTTTTTGCAGCGAACAGGCTTACTGCTTCAGGTATTTGTCGAGGAAGGCCAGGATCTTGGCGCTGGCCTCGGCCTGGTTCTTCTTCTTCGAGAAGCCATGGCCTTCGTCCGGGAACACGATGTACTCCACCGGCACCTGGTTCTTGCGCACCGCCTCGACGATCTCGTCGCTCTCGGGCTTGATCACGCGCGGGTCGTTGGCGCCCTGGATCACCAGCAGCGGCTTGCGGATCTTATCGGCGTGGAACAGCGGCGAGGTGGCGGTCAGGAAGTCCTTGTCCTTCACCGGGTCGCCGATCTCGTCGTACAGCGCCTTGCGCTGGGCTTCCCAGTACGGCGGAATGCTCTCGAGGGTGCGGATCCAGTTCGAGACGCCGAAGATGTCGATGCCGACCTTGAACGCTTCCGGCCGGAAGGCCAGCGCCGACAGGGTCATGTAGCCGCCGTAGCTGCCGCCCATGATGGCGATGCGCTCCGGATCGATATAGCCCTGGCTGGCGAGCCAGGTCTTGGCTTCGACGCAGTCCCACAGCGGCTCCAGGCCGTGCTTGCGGTCGTCGGCGCGGAAGAAGGTCTTGCCGTAGCCGGAGCTGCCGCGGTTGTTGATGCCCAGGACCGCGTAGCCGTGGTTGACCAGGTACTGGACCTGGGCGCTGTAGCCGCGCATGGTCTGGCCGCCCGGTCCGCCGTGCACCAGCACCACGGCCGGCACCTTGGCGTTCGGCGAGGCGCCTTTCGGCTTGTAGTAGATCGACGGGATCACGGTGCCGTCGAAGGAGCGGAAGCGCACCACTTCGGCTTCCACCAGGTCGTTCGGGTCGATCTCCTTGCTCAGGCTGCGCGTGAGCTGGGTGGTCTTGCCGGTCCCGAAGTCATGCACGTACAAGTTGCTGGGCGAGCGGTCGCCGTTCAGGTAGAAAGCCATGCGCTTGCCGCTCTCGGAGAAAGTCACCTGGCGGATCTCGCCGCCCGGCAGCTTGGGCAGGGAGACCGGCCTGGTGTCGCCGTCATAGACACGCACGTCGATGCTGCCGTCGCGGTTGACTACGCTCACGCGGTGGCGGCCGTTACGCGAATAACGCGTATCGAGCAGGTCCCAGTCCGCCTTCTCCACTTCCGACACCGCGCCGCTTTGCAGGTCGTAGGCCATGATGCGCGAGAATTCGCCCTCGGCGTTACTGGTGAACAGCAGGCGCTTCGAGTCCGGATCGAAGCTGGCCGCCGAATGGCCGGCCGGCTCCTTGTGCGGCGTAATATGCTTGGTGGCGCCGGTCCGCAGGTCGACCACGTAGACATCGCTGTCCGAGGTGGTATTGGACTTGTCGAGCGCCACCCAGTTGCCGTCGCGGCTCACCGCCGAGATGCTCATGCCGCTCTCGTTGCGGTACACCATCTTGCGCGCATAGCTCTTCGCGTCGTACAGGTAGAGGTCGAAGAACTTCGGGTCGCGCTCGTTGGTGACGACATAGAAGCCGCTGCCGTCCGGCACCCAGCCGGCGAAGGAGGCGCGGTGCTTCTCGCCCGGCGTCAGGTCGCGCTCGGCGCCGTCGAGTTCGCGCACGAACAGGTGGTTGCGTTCGTTGCCGCCCTGGTCGCGGGTGAACAGGATGCGGTCGTCGTTGTAGAAGTAGCCGACCGCGTAGGTGCTGTCGGTGGTCGACTTGGTCAGGGCGCGCGGCGCGCCGCCGCCCACCGGCATCGTGTACACGTTGAAGATGCCCGACTCGTTGCTGCTGAACAGGATCTGCTTCTCGTCCTTGCTGAAGGAGGCGCCGGTCACCGAGGTCGTCGCCATGAACTGCTCGATCGTGTAGCGCTTCGGTGCCTTGGCTGCGGCTTTCGCGGCAGGGACCTTGGCTGGGGCGGCGCCGTAAGCGGGCGCGAGTGCGGCGGATGCAAACAAGGCGAACAGGGCACAGCGGACGGCATGACGGGATGGGGACATGAAGGCTCCTGTGGAAGGTGGTCACAATGGTCGAGATGACGCTTGCAGTCTTGCAAAACCCTTAACATGTGTCAACCCCGGAGAAACCGGTTATGCTTCGCCCATGATCGACCTCGCCACGCTGCAGGCAGCCGCCTACAAGACCGAACTCGCCGCCAGCCGCCAGCTCGCCGAACGCAGCGGCATGCCGCTCGAAGCGGCCCTGCGCGCCACCTTGAGCCTGCGCGCCGGCGCCGCCGGTCTCGAGCACCTGCTGGCCCAGCGCCAGTCCTTGCGCGTCCATGCCGAGCAGCGCGCCGCCGTGCGCCAGGCCGGCGCCCAGGCCGCCCGCTCGCGCCGCGGGGTCCCCGGCCAGGCCCTCTGGCAAGCCTGGTTCGACGGCTCGGCGCGTCCCAACCCGGGGCGCTGCGGCATCGGCGCCATCCTCGAAGGCCCCGGCGGCCAGCGCATCGAACTGTCGCAGGATGCCGGCTACGGCAACAGCAGCGAAGCCGAATACCGCGCCCTGATCGCCGTGCTGCAAGCGGCCGTCCTGCAAGGCGCGGCCGGCCTGGCCATCCATGGCGACAGCCAGGTGGTGGTCGACGACGTCAACGGCCCGGACCTGGCGGCGGCGCCGTCCCTGGCGCACTACCGCGGCCAGGCGCGCGCCCTGCTGGCGCGCCTGCCCGGCGCCACCCTGCGCTGGATCCCGCGCCACAAGAACACCCGCGCGGACGCGCTCTCGCAGGCCGCTTTTCCCCTCACCGCACTGGAACACCCCGCATGACCGAACTCCCCGCAGACCTGCCCGGCTGGCGCACCAAGCTGGCCGCCCTGGCCGCCGCCCACGCCGGCAAGGACGGCGCCCACGACGCCAACCACCTCGACCGCGTCTGGCGCAACGCCCAGGCCTTGCTGCCGCAGCATCCGGAAGCCGATCCGCTGGTGGTGCTGGCCGCCTGCTACCTGCACGACCTGGTGAACCTGCCCAAGAACGACCCGGACCGGGCGCAGGCCTCGCGCCGCTCGGCCCAGCTGGCGCGCCACCAGCTGGCCTGGATGGGCTTCCCGCCGGAACGCCTGGACGCGGTGGCCCATGCGATCGAAGCCCACAGCTTTTCCGCAGCCATCCCCGCCGACAGCATCGAGGCCAGGATCGTGCAGGATGCCGACCGCCTGGACGCCCTGGGCGCGGTCGGCCTGGCGCGCATGTTCTACATCGCCGGCATGATGGGCAGCGCCCTGGCCCATCCAGGCGATCCTCTTGCGCGGGACCGTCCGCTCGACGACGGTTCGTATTCGCTCGACCACATCGCGGTCAAGCTGGCCACCCTGCCCGGCAAGATGCAGACCGAGGGCGGGCGCAAGCTGGGCCAGGAGCGCCTGGCCTACCTGGAATCCTTCCGCGCGGCCTTCGCAGCCGAGTGGCTGGGCCAGCCCCCTGCCTGACACCCTTGCCTCGATGCTAAGATAGGCGGTCCGCCAACCGCCCGAGGTGTGCATGCCCCGCTCGACCGCTCCAACCAAGACCGCTCCCGGCAACCTGAATTTCATCCTGGTCTGCATTTTCATCGACATGCTCGGGATCGGCCTGATCGTTCCGGTCATGCCCCTGCTGGTCGGGCAGTTCGTCGAGGGCAAGGAGCAGCAGGCGCTGTGGTTCGGGGCGCTCACCACCGTGTTCGGCCTGATGCAGTTCCTGTTCATGCCGGCGCTGGGGGCGCTGAGCGACCGCGTCGGGCGGCGCCCGGTGCTGCTGTATTCGATGGCGGGCATGTGCCTGAACTTCCTGATCACCGCGTGGGCGCCCAGCCTGGCCTGGCTGTTCGTGGGCCGTATCGTCGGCGGCATGTCCTCGGCCAGCATGTCGGTGGCCTCGGCCTATGCGTCCGACATCTCGACCCACGAGAACCGTTCGCGCAGCTTCGGGAAAATCGGCGCCGCCTTCGGCCTGGGCTTCATCTGCGGTCCCATGCTGGGCGGCCTGCTGGGCGACGCGGGCCTGCACCTGCCCTTCTACGTGGCCGCCGCGCTGTCGGCCGCCAACCTGCTCTACGGGTACTTCGTGGTGCCGGAATCGCTGGCGCCCGGCCTGCGCGCGCCCCTGCAGCTGGCGCGCCTCAATCCGTTCTCGGCCCTGCTGCGCCTGGTCAGGCGGCGCGAGATCCGTGGCCTCGTGATCGTCATCACCCTGGTGAGCTTCGCCCAGATGATGCTGCATTCCACCTGGGTGCTGTACACCACCTTCCGCTTCGACTGGACCCCGCGCGACAACGGCATCGCCATGTTCTGCGTGGGCCTCGCCTCGGCAGTGGTCCAGGCCGGCCTGCTGGCGGTGCTGATCCGCCGCTTCGGCGAAATGCGGCTGGCCCTGCTGGGCATCAGTTCCGGCGCGGTCACCTATATGCTCTACGGCCTGGCGACCCAAGGGTGGATGATGTACGTCTTCATCCTCTGCAACCTGCTCGCCTTCGCCGCGGGTCCCGCCCTGCAGGGCATCGTCTCGAAGGCGACGGCGCCGGAGCGCCAGGGCGAACTGATGGGATCCCTGCAATCGATCAGCAGCCTGGGCGTCATCGTCACGCCCCTGATCGGCACTGCGATCCTCGGCGCCGCCAGCCACTTGCCGGCCTCGGACTGGCGCATCGGCGGCAGCTTCTTCCTGTGCGCGGCGATGCAGATCGTCGCCATCGTCGTGGCCCGCCATTACTTCCGCACCCACCGCCACGCCTGATGGACAGCACGATCCTGGCGGCCGTCCTGTTCGCCGCCTTCCTGCACGCGGCCTGGAACGCCATGCTCAAGCTGCGCGGCGCGGGCGTGCATGCAGCCGCGGCCGTCACCATCGGCGCCGGCGTGATCGGCGCGGCGCTGCTGCCCTTCCTGCCCGCACCCGCCCCGGCCAGCTGGCCCTTCATCGCGGCGTCCGCGGTCCTGCACGCGCTCTATTACGCGATGCTCGCCGCCACTTACCGCAGCGCCGACATCAGCCACGCCTATCCGCTCATGCGGGGCAGCGCGCCGGTGATGGTGGCCTTGTGCGGCAGCCTGCTCGGCGCCGAGACCCTGCATGCGGCCCAATGGCTGGCCATCGGCCTGATCTGCGCCGGCGGCGCGGCGGTGTACGCCGGCTCGCGCACCGGCTCCGCCGGCAGCGGCAGGCTCACCCTGCTGGCCCTCTCGACGGCCGCCATGATCGCGGCCTGCACCCTGGTCGACGGCTTCGGGGTACGGCGCTCCGGCGCGCCGGCCGCGTATACCGCGTGGATCTTCATGCTCACCGGCGCCGCCAGCTCGGCGCTGGCCTGGGGCCGCATGGGCGCCGAGCTGCCGCGCTACCTGCTGCGCCACCCCGGCCTGGCGCTGGCGGGCGGCGCGGCGACCACCGCCTCCTACGGCATCGCGCTGTGGGCCATGACCTTCGCGCCGGTGGCGGTGGTCGCGGCGGTACGCGAAACCTCCATCGTGTTCGCCGTGGCGATCGCCATGCTGGTCCTGCGCGAGCGCCCCTTGCCATCGCGGCTGGCGGGCGCCGGTCTGATCGCACTGGGCGCGGTCGCCGTGCGCCTGGCCTGAGTCCTCAGAACTTCAGCTCAAGCGTGGTGCGCATCTTGACGGCGTCCGGGTAGTTCCAGAGCCGCTTTTCCAGCCCCGTGACCGGGTCGGCATACGTCGGCCCGAAGGTGTTCTCCTCGGCCAGCAGGTTCGACAGCGCCACCCGCAGCTGGGCCTTGGGCGTGAAGGTCCACGCGGCGTAGCTTTCCAGGTCGGTCCGCGCGGTCCGGTAGAAGCCGCGGTTTGCCGCGACCCGCACGAAGCCGCCGCGCCGGTGCGCCAGGCTGGCCCCCAGCGCCAGCGCGCCCGACTTGTAGTCGACGCCGAGGTTGGCGGTCAGCGGCGTCTGCTGCTCCATGCGGTTGTCCGGACCCGGCACCGAGGCGACGCGCGACCAGTTGCGGCTGACGCTGGCGCGCAGGTCGATCGCCGGCGCATCCGCGAACAGCGACGTGAGCGGGAACTTGGTCTCGATCTCGAGGCTGCGCATGCTCGCACGGTCGTCGTTCACGGGCGTGAAGATCCAGTGGACGCCGTTGAAGTAGATACGGTTGCTGACATAGTCCTCGATCCGCCGCAGCGCGCCGCTCACCGACACCATCGCCCCCTCGGCCCAGTAATGCTCCCAGGCCGCATCGAGTCCCCAGGCAAGTTCCGGCTTGAGGTCCGGATTGCCGACGAAATCGGCCTCGGTGGCGCTGTTGTTCTCCCAGGCCGAGCGGCGCGGCACGATGCTGTCCAATTCGGGCGCCTTGTAGGTGCGGCTCACGGCCAGGCGCAGCTGGTCGCCCTCCTTGCCGTCATGGCCGGGAAGCTTGTACAGGGTCTGCAGGACCGGGCTCAGGACGCTGGATGTCACCCGCACCGGTTCGACCGCATTGCCGGACGCGCGCGTGCGCACCCCTTCCCAGCGGGCGCCGAGATAGGCCGACCAGCGCGGGTTGATGGTCCATTCGTCCTGCGCGTAGAACGCGGCGCGGCCGACGTTCGCGCCGAAGTCCTCGTCGAGCAGCTGGCCCGGCGCGAACACCCGCACCCGGTCGCGCTCGGCGCGAATGTCCGAGCTCTCGTTGAAGCGCAGGTCCCAGCCCAGCGCGAACAGGTGGCCGCCGTCCACCGGCCTGGCCAGCTTGCCGGTCGAGTTGGCGCCCCGGGTGTGGGTGTCGGACAGCGTGCTGCCCTCGGTCTCGGGCATGCCGCCGGCGTCCAGGCCGGAACGCCGCACATGCATCTTGCGCGAGGACCATTCGGCACCGAATTTGACGTCGAGCTTCAGGCCGGACTCCAGGCTGCGGGTCCACTGCAGGTCCGACTTCAGCAGCCGGTCGTCGAATTCGCCGAAGACGCGCAGGTCGGGCGTCTGCGGCGGCCGGCCGGCCAGGGTGCTCACCACCACATGGGCGTTGTTGCGGAAGCTGCTGCTGTTGAACAGGGTTTCCCAGCCGATGGTGTCGCCGTTGTCGAGAGTCCAGTTGAAGCGCGGGCCCAGGTTCAGCCGGTTCATGCGGCCGCGCTCGATGGCGTGGGTGACACGGCGCATGTCGGTCAGGCCGTCGGGGCGGATGTTTTCCTCGCTGCCGCCCCACTCGCGCGACAGGCTGTCGTGGTTGCCGCCGGCCGAGAACGACCAGGACGACTTGTCGCCACGGTCCCCCAGCTGGGTGCTGAAGGTCGGACCACGGAAGTCGCTGCTCAGCAGGTAGCCCAGCTTGGCCTCGCGCTGGCGCTTGCTCGCCCGCTTGCGCAGCACGATGTTGATCGTGCCCGCCACCGACTCGGCGGAAAACTCGGCGGTGGCGACGCGCAGCACCTCGATGCGCTCGATCATCTCGGGCGAGAGCGAGTCGAGCGCGAAGCCGGCCGGGGTGCGTTCGCCATTCACCAGGATCTGGGTGTAGCCGTCGCCCAGGCCGCGCATCCTGACTTGCGTGCTGCGCCCTGCGCCGGTGGTCACGGTGACGCCGGGGATCCGCTTGAAGATATCGGCCACGTTGGTGTCGCCGTAGCGCGCGATCTCCTCGCGCCCGACCACGATGCGGGCGGCGGTGTCGTCGCGGCGGGCGTCGTAGCCGGCGCCTTTGACCTCGACGCGTGCCACGTCCTGGCCAGGTGCGGCCGAGTCCTGGGCATAGCCCGAACTGGCTAGCGAGGCGGCCAGCGCGAAGCTTGAGATCCGGTGTGCAGGGTGAATGTGCGGCATGAGTTTCTCGTCTCCCTATTAATGTGGAAACAATATATGCCACACATGAGTACAATGTAAACATGTAAACGGAACTTTCCAATGCTATCGGATGGAAGTCCCCACTGCCATACACTGGAAGCCCAAGGTTCAGCGACCTCATCCTGTAACTCATCCGTCGCTTGCGCTCCCCGTCTGCAACCGTGGCGCGCGTTTCCCTCTGCCGGTAGCTGCGGTACACTCCGCCCATGGCGGTGCAGGAATTGGACTTTCCGCTGAGCATCCCCGCTATAATGCGCGATCGTTTATTCAGAGAGGCCCGTCACCGTGTCCCGTATAAAAGTCTTGCCCCAGTACGTTATGCCGAAGCAGGCGCTGACCAATTTCGCGGGCCGTGTCGCCGGCGCCAAGGGCGGCGCCATGACCACCAGCCTGATCCGTTGGTTCGTGGGCAAGTACGGCGTGAACATGGACGAGGCGGCCAATCCGGACATCGGCAGCTACACCAGCTTCAATGACTTCTTCACCCGTCCGCTGCGCGAGGGCGCGCGTCCGCTGGCGGTGGCCGACTTCGTCTGCCCGGTGGACGGCGCGATCAGCCAGTTCGGCGACGTCGACGACCACCACATCTTCCAGGCCAAGGGCCACAAGTTCACGACGGCGGAACTGGTCGGCGGCGACGAGCAGCTGGCCGCGCACTTCCAGCACGGCCACTTCGCCAACCTCTACCTGAGCCCCAAGGATTACCACCGCATCCACATGCCTTGCGACGGCCGCCTGACGCGCATGATCTATGTGCCGGGCAAGCTGTTCTCGGTGAACCCGACCACGGCGCGCGGCGTGCCGGGCCTGTTCGCGCGCAACGAGCGCGTGGTGTGCGTGTTCGAGTCCGAGGAACACGGCCCCTTCGTGATGACCCTGGTCGGCGCCACCATCGTGGGCAGCATGGCCACGGTCTGGCACGGCATCGTGAATCCGCCGCGCATGCCGCGCATCTTCGAATGGAAGTACGAGGACCAGCAGGTCGTGCTCAGGAAAGGCGAGGAAATGGGCCGCTTCCTGCTCGGCTCCACGGTGGTGATGCTGTTCCGCCGCGGGTCGATCGCCTTCAACGCCGACTGGTCGCCAGAACGGCCGGTGCGCCTGGGCGAGTCGATGGGCGACCGTCCGCGCGCTTAGGTCGTCACGCCTGGGCGCCCGGCCCGGACGGCTGCATGAAGGGGTCGTGGCCCGCTTCGCGGCACATCACGCCGATCATTTCCAGGAAAGCCCGCGTCTTGGCGGGCATCAGCTTCCGGCTCGGGAACACCGCCCAGCCGTTCGCGGTCGGCATCTCCCATTCCGGCAGCACCCGCACCAGTTCCCCCGCATGCAGGTAGGGCTCGGCGAACAGCTCCGAGCTGATCGCGATGCCCGCGCCGCGCGCCGCGATCCGTGCCAGCAGGTCGGGTGAATTGGCCGTGGCCCGCGCCGGCAGCGCGCGCTCCCAGCGCACCTTGCCGCGCGTGAGGACCCAGGGCACCGAACCGCCGTAGCGGCTCAGGATGCACAGCACGTCGTGAGTCAGGAGGTCGTCCGGATGCTCGGGTATGCCGTGCCGGGCCAGGTAGCCCGGCGACGCGTACAGGGCCAGGCGCTCCAGGGTGATCGGGCGCGCGCTCAGGGTGGCGTCGTCCGGCAGGTCGCCCATGCGGATCGCGATGTCGAAGTTCTCGGCCACCAGGTCGACCCGGCGCGGCGACAAGTCCATCTCCAGGGTCACCATCGGATAGCGCGCCAGGAAGCGCGCCACCACCTCGTTCAGGCCGGCGTTGGCGAAGTCCGGCGGGGCCGAGATGCGCAGCTTGCCGCTCGGCTCGAGCTGGCGGTGCTGGGCCAGGGCGCCGGCCGCCTCCACCTCGTCCGCGACGCGGCGCGCGTGTTCGAGCAGGATGGCGCCGAATTCCGTCACCACCAGCCTGCGCGTGGTCCGCTGCAGCAGGCGCTCGCCGAGGCGGTCTTCCAGCAGCGCCAGACGGCGCGAGACGGTGGACTTGGGCAAGTCCACGCGCTCTGCCGCGCGGCTGAAGCTGCCTGCCTCGACAATGCGGGCAAAGAGCAGCAAGTCGTTCGGTTCCACGTCCATGATTGTTCCACCAGTAGGATAATGTTATCCATTCTACCGTCTTCCGCATCGGTTTTGGGATTGATACGATGTGTCCATCGAAAACATTTCTTGGAAACGAAGGGACAACACCATGAACATCCTGCACATCACCTCCAGCGTCCGTGGCAACGATTCGGAATCGACCCGCGTCACCAACCAGATCGTCGAGAAGCTGCTGGCGGCCAATCCGGGCGCGACCGTCACCCGCCGCGACTTCGGCGCCAACCCGCACCCGCTGCTGGACGGCGCAGCCGTCGGCGCCCTGTTCACCCCGGTCGACAAGCGCACCGTCGAGCAGGCCGCCCGCGTGGCCCTGGATGACGCCCTGATCGCCGAAGCCCAGGCCGCCGACGTGATCGTGCTCGGCGCCCCGATGTACAACTTCAGCATGCCGGTGCAGCTGAAGGGCTGGTTCGACGCCATCGCCCGTGCCGGCGTGACCTTCCGCTACACCGAGACCGGTCCCGAAGGCCTGCTGAAGAACAAGAAGGTCTACGTGGCCACCTCGCGCGGCGGCGTCTACCCGGCGGAAGCCGACCCGCAAGTGCCGCAAATGCGCGCACTGCTGAACTTCCTGGGCCTGACCGACCACACCTTCATCTACTCGTCGGGCATGGCGATGGGCCCGGAAGCAGTGAGCAAGGGGCAGGCGGCGGCCAACGAAGCCATCGTAGCGGCCCTGGCATAATCTTCGCCGCCATCGGGGCGGCGAAGCGAACAGCGACATCAACTGGACAGGAGAACAGCATGACCCAGCAAACTCAGGAAATCGTACGGGCAACCCCGGTCGGCAAGACGCGCGGCGTCGAGCGGATCATCAACGGCCAGTTCGTGATGGACGGCGCGGGCGTGAAGATCAACCGCGTCCTGACCGGTCCGCTGCAGCGCCGCCTCGATCCCTTCCTGATGCTCGATGCCTTCGGCAGCGACAAGCCGGGCGACTACATCGCCGGCTTCCCCGAGCATCCGCACCGCGGCTTCGAAACCGTGACCTATATGCTGAAAGGCCGGATGCGCCACCGCGACAGCGGCGGCAACGAAGGCCTGATCACGGATGGCGGCGTGCAGTGGATGACCGCCGGCCGCGGCGTGGCCCACTCGGAGATGCCGGAGCAGAACGAAGGCCTGATGGAAGGCTTCCAGCTGTGGCTGAACCTGCCGGCCAAGGACAAGATGACCGATCCCTGGTACCGCGACATCCCGGCCGAGGAAGTCCCGCGCTTCACGCTGGAAGGCGGTGTGACGGTGCAGGTGATCGCCGGCAGCACCCATGGCGTGGATGGCGCGGTCCAGCGCGATGCCACCCAGCCGCTGTATCTCGACCTCGAGATCCCGGCCGGCGTCACGGTGGAGCAGCCGATCCCGGCCGGCCACAACGCCTTCGTCTACGTGTTCCGCGGCGAAGCCGTGGTCGATGGCAAGGGCGTGGCCTCGGGGCGCATGGCGATCCTCGACAACGCGGCGGGCGCCGACGGGGTGCGCATCAAGGCAGTCGAGCCCAGCCGCCTGCTGGTGCTGGCCGGCCGCCCGCTGAACGAGCCGATCGCCCAGTACGGACCGTTCGTGATGAACACGCAGGACGAGCTGTACCAGGCGGTCGAAGACTTCCGCAACGGCCGTTTCGCCTGACGCAAGCTTGACCTTCGAGGGCCGCCCGCAAGGGCGGCCCTTTTTGCATGCGCGTCCGCCGGGCTTGCGCTACACTGCCGGGATGAAGCATCCGTTCACCTTCCCGCCATGCCGCTGCTAGACACCCTCTCCTCGCTGCTCTCGCGTGCGAGCCGGGCCCTGGGCCTGGAAACGGCCGACGCCTTCCCGCCCGGCCATGCCTACGCGCGCACGCGCTGGAACAAGGCCTATTTCGACATCGCCTCGGACCTGAGCGCCGACCAGATGGAAACCGCGATCTGCGCGGCGATTGCGAATACGCCCTGGGTGTTCGCCCACATCCACAACCCGACCCCGCGCATGCAGCGCGCGCTGCTGGCGATCATCGAAGCGCGCCTGCGCCGCTCGGATGCGCCGACGGACCTGGCGCGCTTGCTGATGGACGCCTACCGCAGCCCGCATACTCCGGAGATCGTCCCCGGCCTGCGCGCGGCCATGGCGGCCAATGCCGAATTCGATCCGCTGGTCCAGGCGCATGCGGTGCTGGCCTACCTGGCCGATGCGCCGGCCGCCTTCGGCGTGATCGAAGCCCAGCACTGAGCCCGCATGAAGATGTCGACCGCGATCACCATCGTGCGCGGCATCCGCCTGGTGGTCGCCTTCCCGCATCCCAGTTATGTGCGCCCCGGCGTGGGCGACGTGCTGCTGGCGCGCCTGGTGCCCCATTACCCCGCCCTGCCGATCATGCTGGTCTCGGCCAAGGTGAGCAATGCGCGCGCCTATGCCACCTTCGAGACCGATGCGCTGCTGGCCGAGCTGGATCTGGCGGATCTGGTCCTCGAACGAATCGACCTCGACACGCCTCCAATCCTGGAGACGGAACCGCCGTTCTAAGCACTATGCGTGCGTCATGGCGTCTCCGGCGCCACGGCGCGCCGCGTTGTCCGGCACGTAGCGCTCGCGCAGCGCCATGAACGGCGACTCGACGAGGCGGTACAGCAGCCAGCCGGTCAGCACCGACAAGGCGAGCAGCGCGGCGATGGCCGTTGGCGACTCCGCATGCACGCCATGCCGCGCGAGCCAGGCCGCGCCCATCACGCACACCTGCTTGTGCAGCAGGTAGATGGCGTAGGACCACAGCGCCACGGCGCCGGCGCCCGGCACCCGCAAGGCGCACAGCAGCGAACCGGGCGACACGGCCGCCACGATCAGCAGCGAGAAACCCAGCGCCAGCAGCGGGAAGCCGAACACCGTCGGCCCCTGGCCATAATGATCGGCCAGGAACCACCAGAACGCGATCCCGGTCACCGCTAGTCCCGCCAGGCCGAGCAGGTTGCCATGCCGGGTCAGGCGTCCCCACGCCTGCGGATGATAATTCCTCAACAGCGCGACCGAGACGCCCGCCAGCAGCTCGTCGAAGCGGCAGAAGCTCGAGTAATAGATGTACTTGTAATAATGGTGCATCCAGTAGCGCTCGCCTTCCACGACGTCCTGCCACAGCCAGGCGCGGGTGAGCACGCCTGCCCCGAAGGCCAGCGCGATGGCGAACCAGGCCAGGCGCAGGGAGCGCCCGAAGGCCGCGCCGAGCAGCGCCAGCGCCGGCAGCAGCATGTAGAACTGCTCCTCGATCGCCAGCGACCAGGAATGCGAGAACGCGCTGCCCGGCTCCAGGTGGTGGTTCTGGATGAAGCTCAGGTACTTCCACAGCGGCAGCAGCGGCGCCTCGCCGCGGAAGGCCGGCCACAGGAAGTACAGCGCCAGCACGAACCAGTAATTCGGCAGGGTGCGCAGCAGGCGGCGCGCATAGAAGCGCGGCAGCGACAGGCCTTCGCTGCTGCGCACCGCCTTGAAGATCTGGTTGCCGATCAGGTAGCCCGACAGCGCGAAGAACAGGTCCACGCCCGCCCAGCCGATCTGGCCCACCCAGCCGAAGGTCGGCCGGTCGGTCACGAACAGCACGTAATGGTGCAGCACGACGAGGGTGACCGCGATCGCGCGCAGGGTATCGAGTCCGTGGATGCGGGCGCTGCTCATGCCGGCCAATTCAAGAAAGGAAAGTTGGGGATCATGCCACGCCGTCCTTGCCGGCGCCAGCATTCCTCCCGCATTGTCCTATAGAATACTGGCACCCTTTTTCCTCCGGAACTTCCAGCAATGACTTCCTCACGCCAGTTTCAGTTCAAATCCGTCAACTATACGGCCATCGCCCCCGGCCCGCGCCTGATCATCATGGGCGCCACCCATGGCAATGAAGTATGCGGCACCAAGGCGATCCAGCGCGTGATGGAGGAAATCGACAGCGGCAAACTGCACATCAGCGCCGGCAGCGTGACCTTCGTCCCGATCGTCAACCCGCTGGCCTACGCCAAGGGCGAGCGCAACGGCGACCGCAACCTGAACCGCGACCTGTTCCCGAAGGACGACCCGCAAGACTTCGAAGACCACGTCGGCAACTGGCTGTGCCCCCTGCTCGCCCAGCACGACGTGCTGCTCGACCTGCACTCCTTCAACGCGCCGGGCCAGCCCTTCGTGATGGTGGGGCCCGAGAACAACGACGGCGCGCTGCAGCCCTTCCGGCATGCGGAGATGGAGCGTGCCTGGGCGCTGCGGCTGGGCGTGCGCCGCTTCGTCGACGGCTGGCTGGCGACCTACGGCGCCGGCGTGCAGCGCCGCTCGCGCGACGCCGACGAGCTCAAGACCGTGCTGCGCTACGGCGTCGGCACCACGGAATACATGCGCAGCACCGGCGGCTACGCGCTGACCCTGGAGTGCGGCCAGCACGCCGATCCGCAGGCGCCGGAAGTGGCCTACCAGGCCATCATGAACACCCTGGCCTTCCACAAGCTGATCGACGCGCCGGAACCGCAGCCGGCGCCGTATGAAGAAATCGAAGCGCTGTCGATGGTGGTGGTGCACGACAAATTGAACGACGGCGACCATTTCACCCGCCAGTGGGCCAGCTTCGACCCGCTGACCGAGGGCGACCAGATCGGCGTACGCGCGGACGGCACGCCGGTGGTGGCGGAATTCAGCGGCCGCATCCTGTTCCCGGATGCGAAGGCGCTGGCCAACAAGGAGTGGTACTACCTGACCCGCCCGAACCCGCAGTTTGGAAAATGAGCGGCAACTAATAAGGCCGCTCAGGCCGGCATCTTGCCGCGCCGAAATCGAGGCGGTCCCTGCACGCATTTCGCGAATATCGTAATATGACGATATTCGGATCGTAAAAATCCGATATAGGTAGAGCTCATGGACATCGACGCGATCCACAAGGCGCTGGCCAATCCGGTGCGGCGCCAGATCCTGCAGATGCTGAAGGACCCGCAGCAGCACTTCGCCGAGCAGGAACATCCCCTCGACTTCGGCGTGTGCTGCAAGCTGATCGACCAGCGCACCGGCCTGTCGCAATCGACGGTCTCGGCGCACCTGGCGACCCTGCAGCGCGCGGGACTGGTCAGCACGCGGCGCGTCGCCCAATGGGTCTTCTACCAACGCAACGAGGAGGTCATCCAGGCCTTCCTCGCCCAACTGAATGACGGACTGTAGGAGTACCGAATGACGAATATGTTTGACCCGATCAAAGTGGGCGCCCTGGAGCTGCCGAACCGCATCGTGATGGCGCCGCTGACCCGCTCGCGCGCCGTGGGCGGCGGCCGCGTGCCGAACGCGCTGATGGCGGAGTACTACGTGCAGCGCGCGTCGGCCGGCCTGATCCTGTCCGAAGCCACCGCCGTCACGCCGATGGGCGTGGGCTATGCCGATACCCCGGGCATCTGGTCCGACGAGCAGGTGCAAGGCTGGAAGCTGGTCACCGACGCCGTGCACAAGGCGGGCGGCCGCATCTTCCTGCAGCTGTGGCACGTGGGCCGCATCTCGGACCCGGTGTTCCTGGACGGCGCCCTGCCCGTCGCCCCGTCGGCGATCCAGCCCAAGGGCCACGTGAGCCTGGTGCGTCCGAAGCGCGACTACGCCACCCCGCGCGCGCTGGACACCGCCGAGATCCCGGCCATCGTCGCCGCCTACCGCAAGGGCGCGGAAAACGCGAAGAAGGCCGGCTTCGACGGCGTCGAGATCCACGGCGCCAACGGCTACCTGCTCGACCAGTTCCTGCAGGACTCGACCAACCAGCGCAGCGACCAGTACGGCGGCTCGGTGGAAAACCGCGCACGCCTGATGCTGGAAGTGACCGACGCCTGCATCGAAGTCTGGGGCGCGGACCGCGTCGGCATGCACCTGGCGCCGCGCCGCGATTCGCACGACATGGGCGATTCCGATCCCGCCGCCACTTTCGGCTATGTGGCGCGCGAACTGGGCAAGCGCAAGATCGCCTTCATCTGCGCACGCGAAGCGATCGGCGAGGACAGCCTGCGTCCGCTGCTCAAGAAGGAATTCGGCGGCGTCTACATCGCCAACGAAAAGCTGACCAAGGAAAGTGCAGAGCAGCTGATTTCCTCGGGCGAGGCGGACGCCGTCGCCTTCGGTGTGTGGTTCATCGCCAATCCGGACCTGCCGAAGCGCCTGAAGTCCGGCGCGCCGCTGAACGCTCCCAAGCCTGAACTGTTCTACCACCCGACGGCGGAAGGCTATACCGACTACCCGGCGCTCTAAGCTGCAAGCTCGCAGCGGGCCGGCGTCCTCAAGGGCGCCGGCCCGTTTTCTTTGTGGCGCCCCTTCAGTGCGAGGCCACTACCGGCCTGGCGCGCAGCCGTTCGACCGCCTCGTAGACCACCGTGCGCACGTCCGCGCACTGCAGCTTGGCGAGCGCCTGCAGGTCGCGCGTCTTGCCGGCCTCGCGCGCCACCAGGTAGCCCAGGTAGTAGCCGCGGCGCGCCGGCAGGCCGGTGTCGTCGCCCTTCCCCATGAACAGGCCGGCGTAGACCGCCTCGTCCTTCGACTCGAGGTTGGCCGCCAGGTGCTCGAAGGCGCGGTCGAGCTGGCGCTCGGTATCGCTCACCAGGTTGCGCGGGAAGTCGAGCAGCAGCTCGGCGTTGCTGGCCGAGGGGTTCATGGTCCTGGACACATAGGTGGCCAGCCCTTCCTGCCACAGCGAGGTCCACACCCGCTCCTCCGCGCAGCCGGTCGAGTGATAGTCATGGAACAGCTCGTGATGGAAGAAGCCCGCTTCGTCGCCGTCGCCGTGGATCCTGGTCATCATGTCGGCCCCGAAGATGAAATAAGTGCGGCCCTTGATGGTGCGCGTGCCGCCGTCCATCTCGCCCAGCGAATGCACGAAGTACAGGTCGCCCTTTGGCCGGTAGTCCGGGAAGGCCTTCTGGAAACTGGCCGTGTACAGCGGCAAGTCCCTCGTGAAGCGCTCCACCTTCTTGCGGTAGGCTTCGCGCAGCGCCGGGAAGGCCTCGTAGGCCGCGGCGATCTGCTTGTCGCGCTCGGCCTGGGTGCGCTTGCCCTGGTAGCGCTCGATGCCGTAGAACTCCGGGAAGCGCGCCGCCACGCTGGCCTTGAAATCTTCCACGAAGGCCGGCGCCGAAGTGGCGGCATTGCGCTCGTAAGCCTCGAGGAAGCCGCTGGCGAGGTCGATCACGCGCACGCCGGGCGCCGGCGGGGCCTCGGCCGCGCGGGCGGCGCCGGCAAACATGAGGGAAGCGAGGATGCTGGAAGCCAGGCGGAATGCGCGCATGATGGTGGTCTGGAGTGAAGAAAACGGCATTCTAGGACGGCGGCGCGCCGGGATTGTCGTGAATTTGTCGACGCCGGGGAGCGCCGGGCTCCGTACGTACGTCCTACAAAGCGATATGTATGTGGTGTAAATGACCCCGAGTGCGTGCTATTCTTGCGCGATTATTATTTTGCGCACCGATGCCGCCCGCATCGGTGCGCTTCCAAGAGAGAGGAGTCACCGTGAACTTTCCAGCACGTCGGGTGATGGCCCTGGCCATCGCATCCGCCTTCGTCTTCGGCGCCGCCGCTTCCGCGTCCGCCGCCCCCGCCGCCACCCGCGCCGAAAACGCCTACCTGTCGCAGGAAGACGCCGCCGCCCGCTCGGCGCGCGTGTCGAATGTCGACTACGTGCTGGACTTCACGCTGACCGGCAAGGAAAGCTTCGCCGGCACCACCACCGCCACCTTCGACCTGAAGGATACCGGTTCGGCCCTGACCCTCGACCTGGACAAGGCCACCGTCAAGTCGGTCACCGTGAACGGCAAGCCGGTCCAGGCGCGCTACAACAACTGGTTCATCACCATCGAGCCGCAGGACCTGGTCCAGGGCCGCAACACCGTCACCGTCGCCTACGAGCGCCTGCACAGCACCAACGGCGAAGGCCTGCACCGCATGGTCGACCCGGTCGATGGCCGTGTCTACACCTACTCGCACTTCGAGCCGGCCGCCGCGCACCAGATGTTCGCGGTGTTCGACCAGCCAGACCTGAAGGCCACCTACAGCGTCACCGTGACCGCCCCGAGCGACTGGACCGTGGTCACCACCACGCGCGAGACCGCCGTCGCCGATGCGGGCGCCGGCAAGCGCTGGACCTTCAAGACCACCAAGAAGCTCAGCCCGTATAACTTCTCGCTGCACGCCGGCCCCTACAAGGTCTGGGAAGACAACAGCGCCCGCTACCCGATGCGCCTGTTCGCGCGCCAGTCGGTGGCCTCGCAGGTGACCCCGCAAGACTGGTTCCGCTACACCAAGGCCGGCCTGGACTTCTTCGACGAGTACTTCGGCATCCCCTACCAGTTCGAAAAATACGACCAGCTGCTGGTGCCGGACTTCCTGTACGGCGCCATGGAAAACGCCGGCGCGATCACCTTCGCCGAAGCGGGCTTCATGTACAAGGCCGCCATGACGGCCGAGCAGAAGCAGCGCCTGGCCGCGGTGATCATGCACGAGATGGCCCACCAGTGGTTCGGCGACCTGGTCACCATGAAGTGGTGGAACGGCCTGTGGCTGAACGAGAGCTTCGCCTCCTTCATGGGCACCCTGGCCACCGCCGAAGCCACCGAGTTCAAGGACGCCTGGCAGGCCTTCTACCAGGGCGGCAAGCAGGCCGCCTACGTGCAGGACCAGAAGGTCACCACCCACCCGATCGAAGTGCCGGTGCCGTCCTCGGCCAACGCCTTCGACAACATCGACGCGATCACCTATTCGAAGGGCGCCTCGACCCTGAAGCAGCTGCGCCACCTGCTGGGCGAAGAGACCTTCCGCAAGGGCGTGCACAACTACCTGGTCAAGTACCAGTGGCGCAACGCGACCCTGCAGGACTTCATCGGCAGCCTGGGCGAGGCCGCCGGCCGCGACCTGAGCGGCTGGACCAGGGAATGGTTGTACCAGCCGGGCGTGAACACCATCGAAGCCTCGTACGCCTGCACCGGCGGCAAGATCGCCAGCTTCGCCCTGGGCCAGAGCGCGCCGAGCAAGGAGCTGCCGACCCTGCGCGAGCAGCGCGTGCAGGTCGCCACCTTCAAGCTGGACGGCGGCAAGCTCTCGCTGGTCAAGAACGAACCGGTCACCTACAAGGGCGCCCGCACCGCCGTGCCGGCCCTGAACGGCGCCGCCTGCCCGGACCTGGTTTACCCGAACTACCAGGACTGGGGCTTCGCCAAGGTCCAGCTGGACAAGCGCTCCTTCGAGACCGCGCGATCCAGCCTGGCCAAGGTCGACGATCCGCTGCTGCGCGCCATGCTGTGGCAAAGCCTGTGGGACGGCGTGCGCGACGCCAGGCTGCCGCTGAACGAATTCATCAAGGTGGCCCTGAACAACGCGCCGCAAGAGCAGGACTACACCCTGCTCGGCGACATGGTGGGCAAGATCGTCCAGTCGAAGCACTACCTCGACGCCATGAACCTGAATAACGCCTACGCGAAGCAGACCACCAAGGCGCTGGAAGACATGGCCTGGAACGGCGTCGTCGCCCACAAGGGCAACGACAACTTCCAGCGCCGCTGGTTCAGCACCTACCTGGGCGTGGCCAGCAGCGACGGGGCGCTGGCGCGCCTGGCCGGTCTCCTGGACGGCAAGACCGCCGCCGAGGGCCTGCAGATCAACCAGGACCAGCGCTGGGCCATCATCGGCCGCCTGAACCGCTACAACTACCAGGGCGCCGGCGCGCTGGTGGAAGCCGAGCAGGCGCGCGACAAGTCCGACACCGGCCAGGGCGCCGCCGTGGCGGCGGCCGCCAGCCGTCCGGACGCCAGGTCCAAGGCCGAGTGGCTGGCCACGATCGAGGACCTGAAGACCAAGCTGCCGTTCTCGCGCGTGCGCACCGCCATGCACACCATCTACCCGGCGGAACAGGGCAAGCTGAGCGAGCAGACCGCCGCCAAGCGCCTGGCGAGCCTGCCGGCGCTGGACAAGGCGGCCGGCCCGGTCTTCATGCGTTCCTACGCGACCAGCATGATCCCGGCCAGCTGCACTCCGGAGAGCGTGCAGCGCCTGCAGCGCGCGGCGAACCAGATGAAGGACCTGTCGGCCTTCACCCGCCGCTCGCTGCTCGACACGCTGCAGGAAGACCAGCGCTGCGTCGCCATCAAGAAGGCGATGACCGCGCCCAAGTCCTAAGGCGGCATGCGCGCGCACGAAGGCTTGATGCCACGGCGCGCGCCCGGCTGGCCGCTTGCGGTCACGCTCGGCGCGCACCTGCTGCTGGCCTGGCTCTGGCTCACGGGCGCCAAGCCCCGGCTGGAGGCCGACAATTCCTTCGAGCGCGTGCTGACCCTGGTGCAGGTGCTGCGTCCGCCGCAGCCGGCGACTCCCCGCCCAGTGCCGGCGCGCGCCCCTGACACGCGAGCGGCTGCGCCGCGATCGGCGCCGGCGCGGGACGATGCGCCCGCCCAATCCATTCCCATCCAGCAGCCGCCCGCAAGCAGTTTTCCCGAACCCTACGACGACCCGCTCGCCGAACGCAGGGATGCCCAGCCGCCCGCCGACGGCGCGGCTGCGCAGGCGCACCGCCAGGCCGGTCCGGCCGACCACGAACTGCGCGGCGGCAAGCCGGCGCCGCTGGCGCCCACGGACTCGCGCTGGCAGCGCTTCGCTGAACGTCTCGAATCGGCGCACAAGGACAGCTCGCGAACTCTGGCCAGTGAGTCCTACACCACGCCGGATGGCGTCACCATCTACCGTTTCCGTCGCGGCAGCAAGGTCTATTGCCGTACCGGCGGCAGCGTGCGTCCGACACCCAGCGCTCTCGACTACGTGCGTGACCGCGGCGGGGCCGTGCAGTTCGACACCGGCGGCGGCGAAGGATCGGCGGGACTGATCCCCTGCCCCAAGTACGCCCAGTTCAAGCGCGACTAGCCGCGCTTGCGGCCAGCTCCGGGCCGGGCTGCGGGCCTGAGCTGCATCAGGCCCCGCGCCTGCGCGGCGCGCTAGCCTGATGGGCCATCTGAAAGGACGCCCATGTTCAAGCTCATCACCTGGAATATCCAGTCGGGCCGCAACCCGGAAGGGAACATTGATCTCGACCGCATCGTCGCATGCCTCGAGCGATTCGCCCGGCACGACGTAATTTGTTTGCAAGAAGTATTCTCCGGCTACGGCGACGGAGAAGACCAGTTCGCTGCGCTGCGCGCCCGCCTGCCCGGCCACGCGGCGGCCGCGGCCTACGCCTGCGACACGGCCGGGCCCGGCGCCCCGGACGCGCCGCGCCTCCGCACCGGCTGCATGATCCTGTCGCGCCACCCGATACTGGAAAGCTTCCGCCACACCCTGCCCTGGCCGCCCGATCCCGGCGTGCCGAGCATGCCGCGCACCGCGCTCGAAGTCACGGTGGCCGCTCCCGGCGGCCTGCTGCGCGTCGTGAGCGCGCATCTCGAATATTTTTCCTGCACCCAGCGCCTGGCCCAGGTCGAACGCCTGCGCGAACTGCAGCGCGAAGCCTGGCTGCATGCGCGCGTGGGGCGGGCGTCGGGCGACGGGCCCTTCGCCGCCGTGCCGCGCGCCGGTCCCGCGCTGCTGGCGGGCGACTTCAACATGCTGCCCGGCTCCCTCGAGCACCAGCGCCTGCTGGCGCCCTTCGACGACGACACCCCGCCCTGGCGCGACTGCTGGCACCTGGCCCAGCCCGGCCGCCGCCATGCACCGACGGTCGGCCTGCACGACCTGCGCCCGGACGCCGCGCCGCCCTTCACCTTCGACTACGTGTTCGCCAGCGCCGACCTGGCGGGCAAGGTGCGGCGCATGCGCATCGACGCCAGCGAGCAGGGTTCCGACCACCAGGCGGTGCTGGTCGAGCTCGATTGGAACGCTGCCTGACGCGTTCGCCGCGCGGCCCTTACAATAGCGGACCGGTCCCGGCCTGGACCGGCAACGCGCGGACCCGCGCCGCGCCCAGCTTGACGAGGAAACGCTTTGGACTGGGACTACCCGCACCCCTTCATCCTGCCGGTCGTGCCGCGCGCCGCCGACATCGACGGCCTGAACCACACCAACAACGCCGTGTACGTGCGCTGGTGCGAGCAGGCCGGCTGGGCCCATTCGGAACAGCTCGGCCTGTCGCTCGACGACTACCGGCGCCTGGACCGCGCCATGGCGATCCGGCGCGGCGAATATGATTACCTGCTGCCTACCCTGCTGGACGATGCGCTGCTGCTGGCCACCTGGCTGGTGGGCGGCGACGGCAAGCTGAGCATGGAACGCCGCTTCCAGCTGGTGCGCGAGCGCGACGGCGCCACCGTGCTGCGCGGGCGCTGGGACCTGGTCTGCATCGAGATCGCCAGCGGCCGTCCGCGCCGCATGCCGGCCGAATTCCTGGACGTCTACATGCCGGCCGTGCTTGCCGCCGGGACGGCATGAGCTGAAGCAGCGGCGGCAAGAGCGCATTGCACGCCCTCAAAGAGCACGTTGAGCAAACCGTAGTCCCGCACGCGTGTGCAGGTTCAGACTGTCCCTTGTCACTGCTACCCGTGCGAGGAGAGGATGCTGCATTGCCCGCGACCCGATCTGCGTCCCCGGCCGCTTGCGCCGTGGCGCCTGCCTTGCTGGCTCCTGTTCGCCATCCTTTGCATGGGCTTGCTCGGCGGCTGCCGCCTGCGCGACGGCGCCGGCGAGGAAATCGTGGTGCCCGAGCTGGTGCGCACCCACCTCTACGTCGCGCCCGGCGGCTCCGACAGCAATCCCGGCACCAGCACCGAACCCTTCCGCACCCTGGCCCGCGCTTCCCAGGCCGCCTCGCCGGGCACCACGGTGCACGTGGCGCCGGGTATCTACTTCGGCGGACTGCGCACGGTGGCCAGCGGCACCGCCGAAGCGCGCATCGTCTACCAGTCCACCGAGCGCTGGGGCGCGCGCATCGTGCCCCAGCTCGACGCGCGCCAGAGCGCGGCCTGGGATAACCGCGGCAACCATGTCGACATCGTCGGCTTCGAGATCGACGGGTCCCAGTACCAGAGCGGCATGAAATGGCTCACCGGCATCTACAATGGCGGCTCGCACGACAGCATCCGCGACAACCGCATCCACCACATCGCCAATGACGTTCCCTGCGAGCCCAGGGGCGGCGCCGGCATCACCCTGGACAGCTATTACAAGGGCAAGGACAGCGAGGCCGCCGGCAACCAGGTGCACGACATCGGCCCGCCGGGCTGCGCCAGCTTCCACGGGGTCGCCGTCAACACCAGCGCCGGCGTACGCAACAACATCGTCTATCGCATCGCCGGCAGCGGCATCCACCTGTGGCACGACGCCAGCCGCGTGACAGTGCACGCCAACACGGTGGCAGGTTCAGGCAGTGGAATCGTCGTGGGCGCCGGCGATTTTTTCCAGGGCAAGGGGCCGAACGACCACACCGAGGTGAGCAACAACATCGTCGTGGACAATGGCCATGGCATCCTGGAACGGGGCGCGGTGGGACCCAACAACAGCTTCCGCAACAACCTCGTGCATGGTAACCACAAGGAGGACTGGGAGCTGGCTCCGGGCCGCCACCATGCGGCGACGGTCAGCGCGCCGCCGCATTTCGTCGACTATCCGCAGGGCGGCACGCCGGATTTCCGGCTGCGTCCCAACTCGCCGGCGATTGGCCAGGGACTTGCGCCGGATTCCGCCGAATCCGAGAATGGCGCGGCGCGCGCGACGGGCCCCGCGTCCGGCTTGGGCACGCTGCGCAAGGCGGACATCGGCGCCCTGCCCTTCAGCGATCCCTGACGAGACGAAGCTGAAGCGACACAACTGAAGGGGCAAGGCGCGACGCATGCGTCAGCGCGGTGGATACTCGACTGCATGGCGCCGCCGGCCTGGACGACCCGCGCGGGGCCCCTGTGTGGACGAACCGATACCGTTTACAGGACCTCGTGCACGCGCTCGAAGGGGCGGCACAGGCGCACGCCCTTGGGCGTCACCACGAAGGGACGGTTGATCAGGATCGGGTGGGCGACCATCGCGTCGAGCAGCGCAGCGTCATCGACGCCAGGCGCATCCAGGCCGAGTTCCGTAAACAGCGCTTCCTTGCTGCGCACCGCCTCGCGCACGCTCAATCCGGCATCGGCGATCATGCGGCTCAGCGCCTCGCGCGTGGGTGGAGTGGCCAGATAGTCGACGACCTGGGGTTCGTGGCCGGCCTCGCGGATGGCCGCCAGGGTATTACGCGAGGTCCCGCAACGGGAATTGTGGTAAATCGTGATATCCATTTTGATAAGCTTGCCGCTCTTGTTGTCAATCAAACAGCGGCATGATAACCACACCTCATACCCGGCACCAGCTTTTTTGCTTGTTCCCCTTGCTCGAGCCCGCTAGAATTCCTCGCTTATTTTCTATGGCGTAATGACTGCTGCTCTACATTAACAGTCTGTCATGCCTCGACGGAGCGTTCATGAGCGATTACCTGCTGCATCCCGCAGCCCTGCCCACCTGGGGTCAGCGCACTGCGCTGCGCCTGCTGACCATGCTGGGCTGGCGCGTGTACTTCAAACCCCTGCCAGGCCCGCACGGCATCGCGGTGGTGTACCCGCACACTTCGAACTGGGACTTCATCATCGGCCTGCTCGGCAAGTGGGCGGTCGGCCTGCAGTTCCGCTGGCTCGCGAAGGATTCGCTGTTCCGCGGCGCGATGGGCACCATCATGCGCTACTGGGGCGGCATCGCGGTCGACCGCAGCGCGCCGATGGGCGCCACCCGCCACCTGGCGCAGCAGATGCTCGCTTCCAAGTGGTGCTGGGTCGCGATCACGCCCGAAGGCACGCGCGGCTACCGTCCGCACTGGAAGAGCGGCTTCTACCACCTGGCCCAGGCCGCCAGGGTGCCGACGCTGCTGGTCGCGCTCGACTACAAGAAGAAGGAACTGCGCGTGGTGGACACGCTGGAACTGAGCGGCGACACCGAACGCGACATGGCGGCGATCCGCAACATCTACGCCGAGTGCCAGGCCCTGTACCCGCAGGATGCGGCGCCGATCAAGCTGGCGCAGCGCGACAACGGCCAGCAAGCGGAGCGCAAGCGCGCCTGATCCTTCCGCACCCTCCATCCGGGCGCCGGCACGACCGGCGCTTTTTTTCGCCCGGCCTTCGAAGGCCTGAGGCTGGCGCGCGGCAAGCGCCTCAGAACTTGACGCCCACCGCAAACGACGCGGTATCCCGGTCCGCCGCCGGATTGTAATCGCCTCCCCACACCGGCGAATACGCCAGCTCCGCCAGGTAGCGCTTGCGATACTCGAAGCGCAGCCCCAGCGACAACGACCTGCGCCCTTCATTCAACAGGAAGTCGCCCGACCAGCCCTTCACGTCGTGCACGAACAGCGCATTCGCGCTGCCCGCCAGCTCCGGCGTCAAAGCGATCGAACGCAGGTCCAGGCGCGCCCGGTAGCCCCAGGCATTGCGGGTCGCGTAGCCGCGCAGGCTGCATTGGCGCGCTGCGTTGGCGGTAGTGACGGTGCAGCCGCCGTTGATCGGCCCGACACCGAAGATATCGGCGCGCCCGTAGCGCAGCAGCGCCTGGTCCGGCAGTCCGGCGGCGTGCTTGCCCACTGCTTCGAAGGCGGCGGCCAGCGGCAGGCCCGCCGCGGTCCACTCATGCCGAACGCCGCCCTGGAGCTGCCACATCCCGTACAAGTCGTAGCCATGGAAGATGCCGCCCGGCGCCACCGCATTGGCGCGGGCGCGCAGCAGCGACGGCGCGGTGGCGCTCAGGAATGGCGGCACCACGTCGCCCGGCGCCAGCATGAAAGGGGTCTCGGGCCGGTAGGACAGTTCGCCCTGCAGGCTGGTGGCGCCGCGCTTGTGAAGCAGCGTCAGGGCGGTGATGCGCAGGTCTTCCGGATACTCGGTGAAATACGCCATGTTGCGGCCGTCCGGGTCGCCCGGGATCAGGGCCGGTCCGCCGGCACGGGTGCTGCGCCGCAGTCCCGGGAGCGCGCTGCGCGAGGTGTAGCGCGCATGATAGAGCCCCAGGTCGAGTCCGAGGGAAGCGGCGCGCCAGGTCAGCCCGGCGCCGAATTCGCCGCCGTCCGGCTTGGACGTCGGCAGGCGTTTCTGGTAGGCGCCGAGCGGCATCCGCGCGCGGTCGCTGACCAGCGGCTGGCCGCTCATGACCCGGTCGCAGCCGTCCACCAGGTAGTCGCTCATCGACCACAGGCTGCCGCACATGTCGAGCGCGGCCGGCCGGAAGCGGGTCTGGTAGTAGGCCTCGACGCCCAGTCCCGGCGTGGGCTCGATGCGGCCGAACAGCATCGGACGCGGCACCATGACCTCGGCAAGCACCGCCCCGGCGCGCCGCAGGCCCGGCAAGTCGCGTGGATTCAGCGCCTCCAGGCCGCCCGGCGTGATCGAGCGTCCGCCCCAGTCGAGCGACTGCTGGCCGATCCGCAGCATCACGGGCACCCCGCCCCAGCGGGTGTTCCCCTGCACGAAGGCGTCCAGCAGCGCCACGCCGGAAAAGCGCGACAGCCGCGGCGCGCCTGCATCGCTCAGGGGGGCGCCGGCAGCGTAGCGGTTGGCGACGTTGCCCCAGGGGCGCCCATCCTCGCGCAAGCCGAAGTCGTGCCAGGCTTTGACCCTGAGCGTGGCCGACAAGGCCCCTTCCCTGGCCGAGAGTTCGAAGAAACCCTTGAGCGCGCGCGAGGCCGCATCCCAGCGCGCATAGTTGGTGTTGGCGTCGTCGGCATTGCCCCCGCTGCCATAGCCCACCAGGCCGACGGCGGCGGCATTCACGCCGGTGAGCAGGTTCGGGTCGCGCGCTTGCGTGCGCAGCACTTCGCCGTAGGTGATCCGGCCGCTGAAGGAGACCTCGGCGCCGAGCGCCGGGGTGGCGCCGGCGACCGCGCCGAAGGTGCCGAACAAGGCGGCCAGCCTGGCCAGCCGAAAAGGAAACGGACGGGGAGACGCAGCGTGTCGGGTCATAGCTTACCTTCGTCTTGTTCGGCCCCGTGCGGCAGGGCGGCATGGGTAATTTGATGCCTCGCCGAAACAATCCTAGTAGACCCAGTATTTACGGTCAACAAAAAATTGCGGCAAATCAAATACAGTTATGCCGGTCGCGTAGACCGGCAAATCGGGCGTCTCGACACCAATCTTCCACGGCGCGGCCGCTGCGACACGGCGCATGCCGGCTCCTCTTGAAACCGGTTTCGGCTGCCGCGCCCTCAAGCGGCAAGCTTTTGCCAGGCCGTCGCCGCACTGAGGAAGACTTCCCCGTTCAGCGCGCCCAGCAGCTCGCTTTGCTTCAGCCTGTCCATCACCGGCCCCTTCACTTCGGCCAGGTGCAGCAGCACGCCGCGCTGGAGCAGCGAGGTGTTCAGTTCGGCCAGCCCGAACAAGGCCGTGGTGTCGATCGCATTCACCGCCGACAGCACCAGCACTAGGTGACGCGTGCCGGGACGCGCCGCCAATTCTTCTTCGACGCGTTCGTTGACCGCCTCGACATTCCCGAAGAACAGGCCGGCGTCGATGCGCAGCATCAGCAGGCCAGGCGCGGTGTCGGTCGAAAAACGGTCCACGTTGCGGAAATGCTCGCTGCCGGGAATCCGGCCCAGCACCGCGATGTGCGGGCGGCTGGCGCGCCAGATCAGGGCGCCCATCGACAGCGCCACGCCGATCACCACGCCCGCCTCGACGCCGAACACCAGCACGCCGCCTGCGGTCGCCAGCAGGGCCGCGGCGTCGGCCCGGTCGTAGCGCCAGGCGGTGCGCAGGGTCGACAGGTCGAGCATGCCCAGCACCGCCACGATGATGGTCGCGGCCAGGGTCGGCAGCGGCAGCAGCGCCAGCCATCCGGTGGGCGCGACCAGGGCCAGGGCCAGCAGGCCCGCGGTGATCAGGCTCGCCAGCTGGGTGTTGGCGCCGGCCGCGAAATTCACCGCCGAACGCGAGATGCTGCCCGTGACCGGGAAGCCGCCCGACAGCGCGCTGCCGAGATTGGCCGCGCCCAGGCCGATCAGTTCGCGGTTGCTGCCGAGCTTTTCGGGACGCTTGAGCGCCAGGGCCTGGGCGCCCGACATGCTGATCAGGAAAACCATGAAGCCGATCAGGAGGGCCGGCTTGAGCAGCTGTTCCCAGTGCGCGCCGGAGGTGGCGAGGTTCAGTCCCGGCAGCCCGGCCGGCACCGCGCCCGTGGTCGCCACCCCCATCCGGTCCAGGCCGAGGGCGGCCACCGCGATGGTCGCGCCCACCACGGCCGCCATGGGCGCGAGCTTGGCGCCGATGTCGGCGGCGGTGGCCGGCAGCCCCAGCCTGCGCAGCAGCGGCGCCAGCCAGGCGCGCGCGGCGAACAGGAGCAGCAGCGAGCCCAGGCCCAGCGCCGCGCTCGGCGCGTGCACCTCCAGCGGCGCACCGCCCAGCAGCGGGCGCACCTGGCCCCAGGCGATCACGATTGCGGAGCCGATGGTGAAGCCGCTCATGACGGGACGGGAAAAGAAGTTGGCCAGGAAGCCGATGCGCAGCAGGCCGCAGGCCAGCAGCACCACGCCGGCCAGCAAGGCCAGCTGCGCCGCCAGCACGCCGTACAGGGCGCTGCCCGGCGCGGCCAGCGGCGCCAGGCTCGACGCCGTCATCAGGGAGATGATGGCCATCGGCCCGACCGATTGCGTGCTGCTGGTGCCGAACAGGGCGTACAGCACCGGCGGGACGATGCTCGCATAGATGCCGGCAACCGGCGGCAAGCCGGCCACCAGCGCATAGGCCATGCCCTGCGGGATCATCATCATCGCCACGACGATGCCCGCGCTGATGTCGCCCGGCAGCATCGCGCGCCGGTAGTGCTGCAACCACTGGAGCATGGGTAGAAGCTAAAACTTGCTTGGGTGAAAAACCGCTAGCCTAGCACGGCGGTCACTGCATGGCCAGTTCCACGCAGTTGCGTCCAGCCCGCTTGGCGCGCGCCAGGGCCGCGTTCACGCGCACGGCAAGCGAGTCGCCGCTCTCCGTCTCTCCCAGCTGGGCCACGCCCAGGCTGACCGTCACGTGGTCGCAGCCCGGCACCTCGGCCTGTTCGATGGCGGCGCGCAGCTTTTCGGCCATCTTGAGGCCGTCGATGGCGCTGGTGTGCGGCGCGATCACCAGGAATTCCTCGCCGCCCGAGCGCACCAGTACGTCGCTCGAACGCAGCAGGGCCTTGGCCGTATCGGCCACGGTGCGCAGGACCAGGTCGCCGACCGGATGGCCGTAGGTGTCGTTGATATTGCTGAAGCGGTCGATGTCGAAGCCGATCAGCGCCAGCGGCAGCCGGTAGCGGCGCGCACGCCTGATTTCCTGTTCCAGCAGGGTCTCGCCGTGGCGGCGGTTGGCGACATGGGTCAGCGCGTCGGTGGTCGCCAGGTGGGTCACGCGTCCCAGCAGTTCTTCGTTCTCGCGCGTCATCTCGGCCATGCGCAGGCCGAAGGCCGCCAGCTGCGCCAGGTCGCCGAGGGCGCCGAGTTCGGCCTGCGAAAAGGCGCGTGCGCGCTCGAACAGCAGGCACAGCGAGCCGCGCGGGGCGCCCGGTCCCTGGGCCGGAATCGGCAGCCCCAGCGCCATCTCCACGCCGTGGCCGCGCAGGCTGTCGGCCAGCTCCGGCTCGCCCGCCTTGCCGAGGGCGTCGAGCAGGGCGAATTCGCCGCTGGCCGCCGCCAGCAGGCCGGGGAAGGCATGGCGCAACGGCGAATGCAGCAGCTTGTCGCCGCGCAGCAGCAAGGGCGCCAGCTGCAGACGGGTCGCGCCCTGCTCCGCTTCCAGGTGCAGGTCGCCGTCGCGCAGGTGGAACAGGGCCGCGTGCACCACGCCCGGCCAGACCGAGAGCGCCTCGCACATCCGCTCGGCGAAGCGCACGCTGTCGTCCGCTTCCTCGAGGGCGCGCTGGGCGGCGCTGCGGACGGCCAGCAGGCCGCGCAACTCCGCCTCGAGCGGCGTCGCTTGCGCGGGCCGCGTGAATCCTTCGGCCAGGCGCGCGGCCAGCACGGCGCGCGTCTGCGCCGCATCCAGCGGGCCGATCGCATAGTCGAGCGGCCCGAAGCCCATCAGGGCCGGCAGCCAGCGCGCATTGGCGAAAGGGCACAGGACGAACACGGGCGCGCCCGCGCGGGCCGCCACCAGCCGGCCCAGGGACTCGAGGTCCAGTCCCAGCTCGAAGCGTTCCAGGTCCAGCACCAGCACATCGGCCGGCTCGCGTTCCAGCAGCAGCGAGGCCTGCGACGCGCTGTCGGCCACGCGCAGCCGCGCGAACAGGCCGGCGCAGGCTTCCTGGAAGACGCCGCGGCGCTGGCCCACCGGGCTGACGTAAAGACCGGTGGGCCGGGTGGGCGTGCCGTCCTGCTGAGACATCCTGTTCTCCCTCTCGTGCATCCTGTTATCAAACCAGCCAAGTTTGCCAGAAAGCTTACCCATGGGATAGCGGAAATGTGTCACTGTGTGTGGAAGCGCACCGTCGCCCTGCCCCGTGCATTGAATACTTCTTCGGGTCGATTCAATGCAGACAGGGAGAGCGTAATGCCGAACCAGGACGATGTAGCGAACAAGCAGAAGGCGATCCAGAGCCGCCAGGACCAGATCGACGGCAGCATGCAGAAGGCCGAGAGCCAGGATCCGGTGCAGACCGGGATCCAGCAGCCGGCGCCGCCGATGCCGCAGCAGCACCTGGCCAAGCCGGGCCTGGAAGCGCAGATGGACCTGAAGCCGAAATTCCTGGCCGAGCAATACAAGGGCAGCGGCAAGCTGCAGGGCATGAGCGCCATCGTGACCGGCGGCGACTCGGGCATCGGCCGCGCCGTCGCCGTGCTGTTCGCGCGCGAAGGCGCCGATGTCGCCATCCTCTACCTGAACGAACACGAGGACGCCGCCGAGACCCAGCGCTACGTCGAGCAGGAAGGCCGCCGCTGCGTGACCATCGCCGGCGACGTCAAGGACGAAGCCTTCTGCAAGGAGGCGGTCGAGAAGGTGGTGGGCGAATTCGGCCGCCTGGACATCCTGGTCAACAACGCGGCCTTCCAGGAGCACGCCAATTCGCTGCTCGACATCACCGAGGAGCGTCTGGACGAGACCTTCCGCACCAATATCTACGGCTACTTCCACATGGCGAAGTCGGCCCTGCCCTACCTGAAGCGCGGCGCCTCGATCATCAATACCGGCTCCGTCACGGGCCTCAAGGGATCGAAGAAGCTGCTCGACTACTCGGCCACCAAGGGCGCGATCCACGCTTTCACGATGTCGCTGGCGGCGAGCCTGATCGAGCAAGGCATCCGCGTCAACGCCGTGGCCCCGGGCCCGGTCTGGACCCCGCTCAACCCGGCCGACCAGTCGCCCGAGCAGATCAAGGAATTCGGCGCCAGCACCACCTTCAAGCGCCCGGCCCAGCCGGAAGAGCTGTCGCCGGCCTATGTGTTCCTGGCCTCGCCGGTCTGCTCCGGCTACATCACGGGCGTGGTGCTGCCGATTACCGGCGTGGTGGGCGAATAAACGAGGAGAAGCCATGGCGCGCAGCATGTGGAAAGGGGCGATCAGCTTCGGACTGGTCCACATCCCCGTCGAAATGTACGCGGCGGTCGACAACAAGGGACTCGACCTGACGATGCTCGACCGGCGCGATTTCTCGCCGGTCGGCTTCAAGCGCTACAACAAGGGCAACAACAAGGAAGTCTCGTGGGACGACATCGTCAAGGGCTATGAATACGCGTCCGGCGAATACGTGGTCCTGTCGGACGAAGACCTGCGCCGCGCCAACCCGGAAGCCACCCAGACCATCGACATCCTGGCCTTCGTCGATGCCGAGGAAGTCCCGCTGATCTACTACGAGCAGCCCTACTACCTCGCGCCCGGCAAGGGCGGCGACAAGGTCTACGCACTGCTGCGAGAAACGCTGAAAAAAGCCGGCAAGATCGGCATTGCCAACGTCGTCATCCGCGTCAAGCAGCACCTGGCGGCGCTGGTGTGCGTGGGCGACACCATCGTCCTCAACACCCTGCGCTACGCCGACGAGATCCGCGAGACCGAAGCGCTCAAGATCCCGGGCAAGACCGGCAGGGCCGCCGTCAACGACAAGGAGCTCAAGATGGCGATGGCGCTGGTGCAGGGCATGAGCGAGGACTGGGACCCCGAGCAGTACCACGACACCTACCGCGAGGACGTGCTGGCCATGATCGAGAAGAAGATCAAGGCCAAGCAGACCAAGACCATCACCATGCCCGAGCCGGAAAAGGAAAAGCGCGAATCGGGCAAGGTCATCGACCTGGTCGCCCTGCTCCAGGCCAGCCTGGGCAAGAAGCCCGGCAAGGCGGCCAGCGCGGACGATGACGACGACGACGAACCGCCGCCGCGCAAGTCGCGCAAGCCCGAGGCCGAGCAAGAGGAGGAGGAAACCCCGCGTCCCCGCAAGGCGCCTGCGCACAGCACCGAGCGCGTGGCAGCCAAGCGCACGACGGCTTCGAAATCGGCCGCCAAGCCGGCCGCGAAGAAGGCCACAGCGAAAGCAGCTCCCGCCGCCAAGGCGCCGGCGCGCCGCAGGAAGGCCGCCTGAAGGATGGATGGATTCATCGACTTCCTGCAATGGCCCGCCATGGCGGTGACCCTGTTCGCCGCCTACCTGATCGGCTCCAAGCGCGCGGAGCGGCGCGTGTTCGGCTTCTCCATGTTCATCCTCAGTAATGTGCTGTGGATCGTATGGGGCGTCCACGACGAGGCCTGGGCCCTGATCGCGCTGCAGGCGGCGCTGATGGTGACCAACATCCGCGGCATCTTCAAGAACGAGCAGTGAGGTGCTAACACTTTGCCGCTCATCTGTATTGTAAAAATCTATCGAAATAATTAAATCAATTATCTTTTTCTTTCTGGCACCACCGCCTAGAATCTCTTTCATTGACGTTCACACATCAACGAGGAGATTTCCGCATGACCCAGCCCCGCCTGACCACCGCTTCCGGCATCCCGGTCGACGACAACCAGAATTCGCTGAGCGCCGGCGCCCGCGGCCCGCTGCTGCTGCAGGACTTCCACCTGATCGAAAAGCTCCAGCACTTCAACCGCGAGCGCATTCCCGAGCGCGTGGTCCACGCCAAGGGCTCAGGCGCCTACGGCAGCTTCACCGTCACCCACGACATCCGCCACTTCACCAAGGCCGCGCTGTTCGCGGAGCTCGGCAAGCAGACCCCGGTCTTCCTGCGCTTCTCGACCGTCGGCGGCGAGAAAGGCAGCGCCGACACGGAGCGCGATCCGCGCGGCTTCGCCCTGCGCTTCTACACCGAAGAAGGCAACTGGGACCTGGTGGGCAACAACACGCCGGTGTTCTTTATCAAGGATCCGATCAACTTCCCGGACTTCATCCACACCCAGAAGCGCGACCCGCAGACCAACCTCAAGTCGGCCAACATGATGTTCGACTTCTGGAGCAAGGCGCCGGAGAGCCTGCACCAGGTGACGATCCTGTTTTCCGATCGCGGCACGCCGGACGGCTACCGCCACATGGACGGCTTCGGCAGCCATACCTACAGCCTGATCAACGCCGGCGGCGAACGCCATTACGTGAAGTGGCACTTCAAGACCCGCCAGGGCATCAGGAACCTGAGCGCGGCTGAAAGCCAGCGTATTGCCGGCACCGACCCGGACCACGCCCAGCGCGACCTGTTCGAGGCGATCGCGCGCGGCGACTTCCCGCAGTGGGACGTCAAGCTGCAGGTGGCGAGCGAGCAGCAGCTGGCCGAGTGGAGCCAGCGCACCGGCTGGAATCCCTTCGACCTGACCAAGGTCTGGCCGCATGGCGACTTCCCGCTGCTGCCGGTGGGCGTGCTGGAGCTGAACCGCAATCCGGCCAACTACCACGCCGAGGTCGAGCAGGCCGCGTTCTCGCCGGCCAATGTGGTGCCCGGCATGGGCTACTCGCCGGACAAGATGCTGCAGGGGCGCCTGTTCGCCTACCACGACGCGCAGCTGTATCGCGTGGGTACCAATCACCAGCACCTGCCGGTAAACGCCCCGCGCTGCCCCTTCCACAACCACCAGCGCGACGGCGCGATGGCGATCGCCAACGGCGGCGCGGCGCGCAACTACCACACGCTGGACGCCGTGGGGCGCGGCGCCACGGGCATGGGACACGGTGAACGCGAGCTTGCCATCGAAGGCAATGCGGGACGCTTCGATTTCCGCGGACGGGAAGACGACTTCACCCAGGCCGGTAACCTGTTCCGCCTGATGACGGCCCAGGAACGCCAGAACCTGTGCGACAACCTGGCCGGTCCGCTGAGCCAGGTGGATGCGGAGATCCTGGAGCGCCAGCTGGGGCATTTCGACAAGGCGGACCCGGCGTATGGACGCGGGGTACGGACGTCGCTCAAGGCTCTTGGTCGAAACGTCGACTAACCGTCACGCTGGGCTGTTTCACTCGCCTGGCCTCTAAACCGTCGTCCCGGCTTAGGCCGGGATGACGTGTTTTAGCTGCGGGGGATGGAAGCAGGTTGGTGTTCGTGGGCTCTTACGGCTCGAACCCCATCTTCTTCATCGCCTTCGCCAGGGTCTTCGCCGCCTTAGAATACCCCTCCCACGGCGTATTTCCCTTGTCCAGGCGCGTGTGCGCGTTCGTGATATCCCACTGCGTGCTCGACTTCAGTCCTTCCAGCTCGTCCCAGGCCAGCGGCACCGAGATGCCCAGTCCCGGCCGCACGCGCGCCGACCAGGCGCACACCGTGGTCGCGCCCTGCCCGTTGCGCAGGTAGTCGATGAAGATCTTGCCCACCCGGTTCTTCGGCCCGCTCTTGAACGCGAAGCGCTCCGGGAACACCGTGGCAAGATGCTTCACGATGGCCTGCGAGAAGCTCTTCACCGTATCCCAGTCGTAGCCGCCCTTGACCGGCACCACGACGTGCAGGCCCTTGCCGCCGCTGGTCTTCAGGAAGGACGGCAGCCCGAGTTCGTCGAGGAAGGCGTGCATCAGCTGCGCCGCCTCCTGCATCGTGTGCCACTCCACGCCCTCGCCCGGGTCGAGGTCGAACACCATCCGGTCCGGCGTCTCATAGGCCTTGCGCGTGGCGTTCTGGGTGTGGATCTCGACCACGTTCCACTGCGCCGCCGACAAGATGCCCTGGACGCTCGCGATCTCCAGGAAAGGCTGGTGCTCCGGGTCGAGCTCCTGCGGCATGTGCTTCACGCCCGGCATCTTGGCGACGTCGGCGTGCTTCTGGAAGAACAGCTCCCCGCCCACGCCCTCCGGCGCGCGCACCAGCGACACCGGCCGCGCCTTCAGGTGCTCCATCATCAGTTCGCCCACCAGCGCGTAGTAGCGGATCAGGTCCAGCTTGGTCGAGCCGGTCTGCTTGTCGATCACGCGCTCTGGATTGGTCACCTTCATGGTGGCGGGCAGCTTGCTGGTCACGCTTTCCTTCATGTCCTTCTCCTTGTCGGCGGCCGGCTCGGCCGCCATGTGCTTCGGCACTTCGCGCGTGATGTTCTTCGCCGGCTTGTCCTTGCGCAGCCCCTGGAACACGGGATGGCGGATCGAGCCGGTCGCCGTCCATTCGGAGAAACTCACCTCCGCCACCAGGGTCGGCTTGACCCAGTGGTGCTTGCGGCCCGGTACGGAGCGCGGCGGGAAGGGGCTGTCATCGGTGCGCAGCTTTTCAAGTTGCGCGCTGATCGACTTCAGCGAGGAGTGGTTGAAGCCCGATCCGACATTACCGACATAGCGCAGCACCCCGTTCTCGTCGTGGGTGCCGAGCAGCAGGGAGCCGACGCCGGTGCGCGAACCCTTCGGGTCGGTGAAGCCGCCGATCACGAATTCCTGGCGCAGGCCGCATTTGAGCTTGATCCATTCCGGCGAGCGCGCCGACACGTAGCGCGAGCTGCGCCGCTTGCCGATCACGCCTTCCAGGCCGATGCGGCAGGCGGCCACCACCAGTTCTTCCGGATTGGTGCCGAATTCGGCCGAGAAACGCACCCGGCCTTCCTCATGGCCCTTCAGTGCTTTTTCCAGCAGCGCGCGCCGCTCGACCAGGGGCACGTCGCGCAGGTCGTAGCCGTCGAAGTAAGGCGCGTCGAACAGGAAGTACAGGATCTCGGCGCCGCGCGTGCCGTCGAAGGCCAGCTGCAGCATGCCGAAGTTCGGCTTGCCGTTCTCGTCGTGCACGACGATCTCGCCGTCGTACCAGCCGTCCGGCAGCTGCATGCGCTCGATCTCTTCCTTGAGCGGCAGCAGGCGGTCGGTCCAGTCGTTGTCGTTGCGCGTGATCAGGCTGACCACGCCTTGCTCGATCCGGGCCAGCATGCGGTAGCCGTCGAACTTGACCTCGAACACCCAATCCTCGGGGTCGGGCGGCGGCGCATCGACCAGGGTCGCCAGTTCCGGCTTGAAGTGTGCGGGCAGCGCGGCTTTCACGGCGCCCTCCGGCATATCCGTGGCGCCGCGCTTTTTCGCCGGCGCCTTCTTTGCCGCGCCCTTTGCCGCGCTCCTGGTCGCGCTCTTTGCCGCCGGGGCCGCCTTCCTGGCGGCCGTGCGCTTGGGCGGCGGCGCTTCCTCCTCTTCTTCCTTCAGCGCCTCGATCTTGCGCTCGGCCGGCCGCTCCGGCATGGGCAGCGCTTTCACGCTGTCGGGCATTTCGTCGACCACCGAGAATTCCTCGCTGGAGCGCATGTACTCGTCCTTCTCCTTGATCAGCAGCCAGGGTTCCTGGCGGTCGTCCTCGTGGCCCTTCAGGCGCACCAGGGTCCAGCGCCCGTGCATCTTATGCCCGTGCATTTCGAACTTGATGCTGCCTTTCGCGAAGCCTTTGTGCGGATCCTCCAGCGGCGTCCAGGTGCCCTTGTCCCAGATGATGACCTTGCCGGCGCCATACTGTTTCTCGGGAATGGTGCCTTCAAAATCCGAGTACGAGATCGGATGGTCCTCGACGTGCACGGCCATGCGCTTGTCGCGCGAATCGTAGCTGGGACCCTTGGGAACTGCCCAGCTTTTCATCGTGCCGTCCAATTCCAGACGGAAATCATAATGCAGGCGCGATGCCCAATGCTTCTGGATAACGAAGGTCAAGGCGTCGGCACTGGCCTCGCCGCCTTCGGCGGGCTCCGACGTAATCGCGAAATTGCGCTTGGCTTTATAGAGTTTGAGCGCGTCAGGCATGGTGGCAACCTCCCCGGCAATCCGATGTCCTGAGTCTAGGGCGGTGAACCCGGCGCGACTGTTCGGCAGCGAACCTAGCCCGCAGCAACATGGGATCAGGGCATTTGTAAGCGGATGTAAATGCGTGATCAACGCGTCAACCGTGCGCCAAACCTCCACGTTGATAGCTCAGTAACACGGGAAACACCTCCCACCTTGTCATCCACCAAAACGAAGGAAAGACACTATGAGCAAAATCGTCGCTACCCTGATTGCCGGCCTGTTCGCTACTTCCGTGTTCGCCCAGACTCCCGCTGCCACCAGCACCAGCACCACCACGCCGGAAGCCAAGGCAGAAGCCAAAGCCGAGAAGAAAGAGGCGAAGGCCGAGGCCAAGCACGACAAGAAAGTGGCTGCGGCGGACGCCAAGGCCGCGAAGGCCGAAGCCAAGGCCGACAAGGCGGATGCGAAGGTAGAAAAAGCTGCCGAGAAGGCGGATGCCAAGGTCGAGAAGACCGCCGAGAAAGCCGACGCCAAGATCGAGAAGACCCACGCAAAAGCTGAAGCGAAGGCAGACAAAGTCGCTGCCAAGACCGAAGCACAACACAAATAACAATCCCCGAGAGCTCAAGCCCCCCTCGCTCGAGCCCCGCCATATTTGACGAAGACAGGCCCGCCCTGTCTTCGCCCCTCTTTTTCCCGATGGCTAGCGCCAGCGCACGTGTTCTACAATGCGGTTTTGCCCGCTGCGAAAGGACACCATGCACCGTATCGTCTTCCTCGACCGCGACAGCCTGATCGCGAACGTACGCCCGCCCGCTTTCGCCCACGCATGGCAGGACCATGCAGCGACCGCCGAGCACGAAGTGGTCGAGCGCCTGCAGGGAGCGACGATCGCCATCACCAACAAGGTACCCTTGCGCGCCGCCGCCCTCGCCCAGCTGCCGGACTTGAAGATGGTCGCGATTGCCGCCACAGGCTCCGACAACGTCGACCTCGCGGCCTGCCGCGAGCGCGGCATCGTGGTATCGAACATCCGCAACTATTCCACCGTTTCGGTGCCGGAGCATTGCTTCGCGCTGCTGCTGGCGCTGCGCCGCAACCTGCGCGCCTACATCGCCGACGTCGAGGCCGGCCAATGGGAACGCTCGACACGCTTCTGCCTGCTCGACCATCCGATCGGCGACCTGGCCGGCAGCCGGCTCGGCATCGTCGGCTACGGCGCGCTCGGCAAGCAGGTGGCCCACCTGGCGCGCGCCTTCGGCATGGAAGTGTGCGCGACCTCGCGCTCGCCCATCGGCGACAGCGGCGTGATACAGCTCGAACTCGACGAGCTGCTGCGCACCTCCAGCGTGGTCAGCCTGCACCTGCCGCTGACGGAGCAGACCCGCCACCTGATCGGCGCGCGCGAACTGGGGCTGATGCGGCGCGACGCGCTCCTGATCAACACCGCGCGCGGCGGCCTGGTCGACGAAGCCGCGCTGGCCGAAGCGCTTCAGGCGGGGACGATCGCCGGCGCCGGCTTCGATGTGCTGAGCAAGGAACCGCCGGTGCCGGACAACCCGCTGCTGCGCCTGCGCCTGCCGAACTTCATCCTGACGCCGCACGTGGCCTGGGCCAGCGGCGGCGCCATGCAGCGGCTTGCGGACATGCTGGTCGACAATATCGAGGCCTGGGCGGCCGGGCAAGCGCGCAACGTGCTCTAAGCTGGAGCGACAGGGCGTCCTGCCGCGCGCTCAGGCAGGCGTGGCCTCATCGGCGGCGCGCGCTTCCGGAGCGCAAAGGGGCAGCTCGATCACGAAGGCCGTCCCCTGCCCGATTTCGCTCTCGACGCGGATCGTGCCGCCGAGCAGCGAGGTAAGGATGTTGTAGGCGATGTTCAGCCCCAGGCCGGTACCGCCCTGCCCCATCCGCGTTGTGAAGAAGGGATCGAAGATGCGCGCCAGGTGCTCCTGTGCGATCCCGCGCCCATCGTCGCGGAATTCGATCCGCACCATCGACTCCACCTGCACGGCCGACAGCCTCATCGTGCCACCCGGCTGCTCGAAAGCATGCAGCATCGCATTGTTGATGAAGTTTATGATCACCTGACCCAAGGGTCCTGGGAAGCCATCCATCACGATGCCCGGCGGCACCTCCACCACCAGCCTGTGGCCGGCCAGCCGCACCGTATTCATCATGGTGGCCGCAATCTCGTGGCAGGCCTGGGCCAGGTGGAAGCGGCGGCGCTGGGCGCTCGCCTGGTCGACCGAGACCTGGCGGAAGCTGCTCACCAGTTCGGCCGCGTTGTGCAGGCTGCGCACGATCAGGTCCGATGCCTCGGTGGACGCCGCCATGTACTCGGCCAGGTCGGAACGCTTGAGCTGGGCCTGCTCGAAACGCGTGGCCACCGCATGGGTCTTTTCCTGCAGCGTGCTGGCCATCAGCAGGCTGTTGCCGATCGGCGTATTCAGCTCGTGCGCCACGCCGGCCACCAGGGAGCCGAGCGAGGCCAGCTTTTCGTGCGACGCCAGCTGGGCCTGGGTCTCCTTGAGCTGCTGGTAGGCGCGCGCATTGTCGATCGCCACGCCTACGTAGGCGGCGAGGGTCTCGAGCATATCGAGATGCACCTGGCCGTAGGCATGCAGCTCCGGACTCTGCACAGTCACGGCGCCGATCACCCGCTCGCCCACCGTCACCGGCACGCACAAGAGCGAACCTTGCATCGGGGCGGCCGCCTGGACGGTCGCGCTGTCCGACCCCAGGATCGTCGGCAGCTCGGCTGCCAGATCGCCCACCAGGATTTCACGCGCGCCATCCATGCACCAGGCCACCAGCTCGCGCCGCGGATCGTCCGGGACTTCATGGCCCGGCAAGCGCTGGCCGTCTGCAACCGCGAACGGGAAGCCGATCACCCCGCGCTGGGGCTGGCGCAAAGCCACGGCGAAACCGCGCGCGTCCATCAGGGCGCCCACATGCTCGTACAAGGTACGCATGATCGCCTCGCTGTCGAGGTTGGCCGTCAGCAGGCGGCCGATATCGGACAGCAGCGCGATGTCGCGGTGTGCCCTTTCCACCACCTCTTTCTGGCGTTCGACCTCGCGCTTGCCACGTTCGGCCGCATTCTTTTGCAGCAGCAATTCCGCGGTACGCGCGCCGACTTCGTGTTCCAGCAGCACCTTTTGCCGCACCAGCACCCGTACGCGGAAGCGGTATATCAGGTAGGACAGTGTCAGCACCGTGATGACCGCCAGGGCGCGGAACCACCAGGTCTTCCAGAACGGCGGCGTGATGTGGATCGTGAGGGTGGCCGCCTCCTGGCTCCACAGGCCATCCTTGTTGCTGGCCCGCACCCGGAACACGTAGGGCCCCGGATCGAGGTTGGTATAGGTGGCGAAGCGGCGGCGCGCATCGGTGTCGACCCAGCCCTGGTCGAAGCCCTCCAGCTGGTAGGCGTAGCGGTTGCCCTGCGGGTCCGCGAAATGCAGGCCGGCGAATTCGAGTGCGAATACCGAGTCGCGGTAAGACAGCGTGATCTCCTTCTTGCCGCCCAGGCTGTCCGCGCGCGAGCGGTTCAGCACCAGCAGGTCGGTGATCACCGGCACCGGCGGATACGGATTGTCGCGCACCGCTTCGGGGCGGAAGGAACTCATGCCGTTGATGCCGCCGAAGTGCAGCTGGCCGTCCGGGCTGCGCCAGCCGGAACCGACGAAATAGGAACCGTCGATCAGCCCGTCCTTGGAAGTGTAGTTCTTGATCTGGCCGCTGACCGGGTCGAGCCGCGTGATGCCGACCGTGGTGCTGACCCACAGGACGCCGGTCGCGTCTTCCAGCACGGCGCCGATCGGCAGCGCCTCCTGGCCCTTGGCGAAGGGATAGAAGCGGAAGCGCGTGCGGCCGCCGGCGGTTTCCATCTTGTGCAGGCCGCCCGCGGTGCCGATCCACAGATCGCCGCGCGACGACTCCTTCAGGTAGTACACGCGGCTGTGGCGCAGGCTGTCCGGATCCCGGGGATCGTGGCGGAAGCGGGTGAACACGCCGGTTCGGCGGTCGAAGCGCTCCAGGCCGGTCTCGGTGCCGATCCAGATGATGCCCTGGCGGTCCTCGAGCACCGTGAAGCCGTAGTTGTCGCCCAGGCTGGTGGGATCGTCGGGATCGTGGCGCCAGCTGCGCGAGATGTTGGAACCGGGCGGCAGCGCCGACAGGCCGCCGCGCGTGACCACCCATAGCGTGCCGTCGCGCCCTTCGGCGATCGCCTGGACGAAGTTGGCCGCCGGTCCCGGTCCCAGCGCCACCTGCCCCATGCGCCCCTGCGCGTCGCGCCAGGCCAGGCCCATGGGGGTGCCGATCCACAGCCGGCCACGGGCGCGCGCCAGCGAGGTGACCACATCGCTGGGCAGGCGCTCGTCACGCTGCGGCTGGACGCGGCCGCTGGCACGGTCCAGGTGCAGCAGGCCGGCGCCGGTGGTGCCCAGCCACAGCCCGGCGGCGCCGTCGTCGACGATGGCGCGCACCCTGGTCCGGCCCAGGCCCTGGCTGTCGCCGTAGCGCGTGAAGCCGCCGCTGGCCAGGTCGGTGCGGTTCACGCCGCCGTAATAAGTGCCGACCCAGAGCGTGCCGGTCCGGTCCACCAGGACCGCCGGCACCTGGTTGTCCGACAGGCTGTGCTGGTCATTCTCGACATGGCTCCAGGAATCGAAGCGCCCGGTGGCCGGGTCGCGCCACTTGAGGCCTTCGCTGTCGGTGCCGACCCATAGCTGGGCGCCGCTGTCGTGGTACAGGCTGATGATGCGCACGTCCTGCATGCCTTCGGCGGGGCCGAGGTGCTGGCGCTGCGGACTGCCCTCCCCCAGGCGCCAGGCTTCGAGGCCTGCGGCGGTGCCGATCCAGAGCGTCTCGCGCGGGCCCATGGAGAGAGTCAGCACCGTGTTGCGCAGGGCGTCGTGCGCCGGTTCGACGGCAAAGTGCGTGAAGCGCCCGCTTGCCGGGTCGAGCCTGTCCAGGCCCGCTTCGGTACCGACCCACAGCTGGCCGCGGCCGTCGGTGGCAAGCGAGGTGACGCGGTTGTCGCGCAGGCTGGAGGGGTCGTCGGGATCGTTGCGGTAGGCGCGGAAGCGCTTGCTGGCGGGATCGAAATGCAGCAGGCCGTCGCTGGTCGCCAGCCACAAGGCGCCCTTGGGCGCAGCGGCGATGGCGTTCACGGAGCGATTGCCGCGGCGTTCCAGGTCGTCGGGCGGCACGAAGCGCTCGAAGCGGGCGCTGCGCGCATCGAAGCGCGCGAGGCCGCCCTTGGTGCCGAACCACAGGCGGCCGTCGGCATCCTCGAAGGAGGCGGAGACAAAATTGTCCGGCAGGCTGGAAGAATCGTTGGGGTCGTTGCGGTAGACCGTCATGCGGTAGCCGTCGTAACGGTTCAGGCCGGCCTGGGTGCCGAACCACATGAAGCCCTGGCGGTCCTGCAGCATGGTGAGGGCCGATTGCTGCGACAGCCCTTCTTCGATCGACAGGTGCTCGAAGCGCAGGCTGCGCTGGGTGGCGCCGGCCGCCGTGGCCAGCAGCGTCAGCAGCAGGCAAAGCGCCAGTCCCGGCAGGAGGCGATGCAGGCCGACGCGCGCGGCCCTGGTGAATCCCGACATAGTATTCCGTTCTTGAAACCCGTTCGCCTAATCTACCAGAGGCGATGAAGGCTGAGAAAGAAAATGAGACTTCCGGAAATAAAATGTCGCTGCTATAATGCGTGCCTCGGGCGGCTGTAGCTCAGCTGGATAGAGTACTTGGCTACGAACCAAGGGGTCGTGGGTTCGATTCCTGCCAGCCGCGCCAGAATATGAGGGACCAGATTGAAAAATCTGGTCCCTTTTTTCGTTTTGGCCCACCATGTCCGCTGTCCGTTTTCGCCTTTTCCGCGTGCGATTCCGGCACAAAACTGCGGAGAATGGCGATGAACCTTTGCCAAGATGCGTGTACGCCGCTATAATGCGTGCATCGGGCGGCTGTAGCTCAGCTGGATAGAGTACTTGGCTACGAACCAAGGGGTCGTGGGTTCGATTCCTGCCAGCCGCGCCAGAATATGAGGGACCAGATTGAGAGATCTGGTCCCTTTTTTCATCCCCACCCCGATTTGCGTCGCCCTCCAAGAGATCGCTATCCAGCGAGAAGTCGAGCACGCTCTGGGCGCAGTCCTCTGCTCCGGTTTCGTCATGAAACCCGTAGCGAACTTCAAAAAGTTGCGCTTGACCAAGGTCGGCATGTCGCTTTAGACAACGATTGCTTCCCCCCAAACATCGACTGCACAAGTGAAGCAAGAATGGCGGACTCACATATCGCAAGGAGAACGCCATGAGCACTGCCGGAGTGCCTATTCAACCGAGGGAATCGCGCGGCTACTTCATGCTGCCCCAGGCGCCGAACAAGCAGGGTATTACGTATATGGAACCCTGCACTATGTTCCCGGAACAGGCGCCCAGGCGCAGTTTGCCCACCCTAATCTGCTCAGCGTGATCTTCAAAGTCGAGCGCGAATGGCAGGCGATCTGCGACCGCAAATTCGGGATTGGGAACATCAGCATTGCCGGCGGTGCCAAGTTCGACAAGCATGCAACCCACCGCAAAGGCATCGAAATGGATTGCCGTCCGGTCCGCAAGGACCACCTGACCGGCCAAGCAGCCCGCTGTTCGTTCCATGATAAAGCGCTCTACGATCGCGCCGCCACAATCAATTTGATTCAGCTTTTTGTCGAGCATCCATGGGTCAAACTAGTGTTTTTCAACGACCCTGAAGTGCAGATGGCTCTGGGCGGCCGGGTAAGGAGCTGCCCGGGTCACAACGATCACTTCCATGTCGAACTCTTGAAAGGATTTGCATCGTGAACGCGCACCTGATAATGACCGCCGTCGTGGGAATCCTCGCCATCCATGCGTACGCGCAGCCGGCCAAGACCAAACCGGAAGCCTGGGACGGCAGACCCAAACCGCTCAGAGGCGATTCTCAGGTGTACGGCGGGACGCTGTCCGAAGGGATTCCACCTACGAGCAAAGACAGGAAGGTCGCATTCATGTTCATCGGGCCACTAGCGAAGCAGCTGTTCGGCCAGATTGGTCCTGACACGAAAGTCTCTTGCAGCGATGCCGAAGGATATCGTGAACGGCGAAGGGGTGATCTCACATGTACCCAAGATCAGGACGGATACAGTTGCTATTTTGGATTGGACGTCCCGACCGGCAAGAGCACACACGGATCGATCTGCTGATTGTCCGATGTCGCTGACGAACTGTCGGCAATCCCTGCGGCATGCGGCCAACACCGAGTTTGGCGGGTAATCCACGATGAGCCTTTGCAAGACGCGCGCGCGCCGTTATAATGCGTGCATCGGGCGGCTGTAGCTCAGCTGGATAGAGTACTTGGCTACGAACCAAGGGGTCGTGGGTTCGATTCCTGCCAGCCGCGCCAGAATATGAGGGACCAGATTGAAAAATCTGGTCCCTTTTTTCATTTCCGGCCCTGCCCCTCCCCTTCGCCGACCGCGGCATTGCGATACACACGCCAACGCTCCGGTGCTCCAGGAGACGCCAATCCGGGCCGGGGCTTTGCCAAACCAGAACATGCTGCTATAATGCGTGCTTCGGGCGGCTGTAGCTCAGCTGGATAGAGTACTTGGCTACGAACCAAGGGGTCGTGGGTTCGATTCCTGCCAGCCGCGCCAGTTATACCTAAAATGGCTCAGAAGAGATTCTGAGCCATTTTTCTTTTCGAGCTCAGAATATTCATTCTTTCAGCTCTTCCGCGCAGCCCGTCTTTGCGCCCGCTCAGCAATATCGCCGATTTACTCGTCATCCATTGGCGTTCGCTCAATAAGATGCTGACAACTCCCGTTTGCTCAGCACCAGACTCGCCCTCCTCTTCCTGTAGGACTGGCCTGACATAATTCATGCAATTAGGCCGTTTTTTGCTCCTCATCAACGTAATCGGCGCAGCTTCTCCTATGAAGTGCGCCCCTCTCGCATAGCCGAGCGGAAATTTGTTGACGATTGGAATATAGCGCCCGTGTTGCGCACTGAACGGCGTGTGTCCGTGCTTTTCCATGCTCTTTTGATAGCATGGAGTTCCCCGATTCTTGAAACCCAAGCTGCAGGACGCGGCTGATTCTATGCGAGGAAAGAAATGAAAAAATCTCTGATTGCTGCAATTGTGTTGGCTTCCGCTTCGTTCGGTTCGTCGGCTGTGATGGCACAGGATGTTGTCGGCAATTCGCCTCAGGAACTCAACCTGATCGACAACAGCGCTTTCTTTGGTGATACCTTTGCCGCCGGCAACGAAGGCAACACCTTCGCTGACCGCTTCACCTTCACGGTGGACGGCACCACTGCCCTGAATCTGGATGCAATCATCTCGTCGATCAGCCGTACCGCAGACACCGGCCTGGACATCACCGGCCTGGCTCTGTATGGCGAAGGCGACACCCTGATCACCAACGGTTCCTCGATGATGAGTGGCGAAATGGATGTCTGGAGCATCTCCAGCGACAACCTGGCTGCCGGCGACTACTACCTGCAAGTCAGCGGTAACCTGGTGGGCGACACCGGCGCAAGCTTCGGCGGCGCCGTGATGCTGGCTCCGGTTCCGGAACCGGAAACCTACGGCATGATGCTGGGCGGCCTCGGCGTCCTGGGCTTCCTGGCACGCCGCCGCAAGGCTAAACAGGCGTAACAGCAGCCTGGTTTGAGTTGGGACGGAAGCGCAACATGCGCTTCCGTTTTTTTTCGTCCGTACGTAGCGAGGGAATGGCCGGACGCCCCGCCGCGGGACGCCCGGCAGGCGGGATCAGGTGCGCAGCTTCTTGATGATGCTGCGGTTCCCCAGGATCTCTTCGATCTGCTCGAAGCGCACCGGCTTGACCATGTGGTGGTCGAAGCCCGCCTCGAAGGCCAGCTGGCGGTCCTTTTCCTGGCCCCAGCCGGTAACGGCGATCAGCACCGTCATCGCGCCGCAGGACAGCTTGCGGATGCCGCGCGCCAGGTCGTAGCCCGACATGTGCGGCAGGCCGATGTCCAGGAAGGCGTAGTCCGGGCAGAAACGGGCCGCCGCCGCCAGCGCATCGGGGCCGTTGTGGGTGATCACCACGCTGTGCCCCATCGCCGTCAGCAGCGCGCCGATGCTGTTGACGAAGTCGACGTTGTCGTCCGCCAGCAGGATGCGGTAGCTCTCGGTGCTGATGAAGGTCGCCGGGGTCGGCTTGGTCAGCGGCTCCGGATCGACCACGATCGGCAGGCGCACCACGAAGCGGCTGCCGTGCCCCAGGCCTTCGCTGTGCGCGCTGATGGTGCCGCCGTGCAGCTCGACCAGCTTGCGCGCCAGCGACAGGCCGACGCCCAGGCCCGCATTGCTGCGCTCCAGGGTCGAATCGACCTGCACGAACATCTCGAACACCGAGTCCAGCATGTTCGGCGCCAGGCCGATGCCGGTATCGGCCACTTCCAGCACCAGGGTCTTGTCCTCGACCCAGCCCTTGAGCTCCACCTTGCCGCCGCGGTTGGTGTACTTGGCGGCATTGTTCAGCAGGTTCGACAGGATCTGCGCCAGGCGCGTGGCGTCGCCGTGCAGGAACACCGGGCGGTCCGGTAGGTCCAGCACCAGCTCGTGACCGTGCAGCTCGATGTAGGAACGCACCACTTCGAGCGCATCGTTGACCACCGCCTTGAGTTCGACGCGGCCCATCTTGATGGTGAACTTGCCGGTATTGATGCGCGAGACGTCCAGCAGGTCGTCCACCAGGCGCACCATCTGGCGCAGCTGGCGTTCCATGATGTCGGTGGCGCGCTGGGTGGCCGCCGCGTCGCCGCTGCGGATGCGCAGGATGTCCAGGCCGGTGCGGATCGGCGCCAGCGGATTGCGCAGCTCGTGCGCCAGGGTGGCCAGGAATTCGTCCTTGCGGCGGTCGGCCACGATCAGGGCCTGCTCGGCGCGCTGGCGCACTTCCATCTCGTGTTCCAGGGTGCGGTTGGCGGTCTGCAGCGCTTCCGAGCGGCGCCCGATCTCGGCCAGCATGTCGTTGAAGGCTTCCACCAGCACGCCGATCTCGCCCTTGTTGTTGCCCGGCACGCGCAGGCTGAAGTCGCGCCTCAGCATCACCTGGCGCGCCACATTGGTCACCGCCTCCAGCGGCCGCGTGATCGAGGCCTGCAGGCGCGAGGCGACCAGGGCCGCGATCACCAGGGCGGCCAGCAGAACGCCGCCCAGGATGGCGCCATAGTTCAGCATGCGGTCCAGCAGCCCGTAGCGCGAACGCACGTAGACGCTGCCGAGGATCTCGCCGTTCTCGACGATGTTGCGGAAGATGTGCAGGTCGTCCTGCTCGATGCGGTAGCCGGGCGCCTCGGGCTTGGCCGGGAACACCGCCTCCACGCCCGGCTGGGCGTAGGTGGCGAAGCGCTCCCCGTTGGCGGTGTACACGGCGGCGGCCACGATCTGCGGGCGCAGGCGCAGCAGGCGCAGGTTCTGGGTGGCGCCGGTGACGTCGTTGAAGGACACCGCCGGCGCGGTCACGCTGGCGACGATGTCGGCCTGGGTGGTGAGGTCCTCGACCCAGTAGCGCTGGAAGGTGCGCAGGTCGAGCAGCAGCATGGCGACTCCCGCCGACAGCAGCGCCACCACGGTGGTCGCCACCGCCATCAGGATCAGTTTGCTGCGGACGGAGCCGGTATCGTGCATGGGCATCACGGGGCTCCTTTCTGTACCCGGTTCGCCACCGTCAGCAGGCGCGAACTCAGTTTGACGTTGTTCTTTTCGGCGGCGTCGAGCGAGACGTCGAAGCGCACCCGTTCGTCGACGATGCGGAAATTAATGACGCTGCCGCAATGCTGGGGATTGGTGCACTCGGTGACGGTCAGCAAGGCCGAGGGTGCGGCACGCATCAGCCGGCCCACCCGCGCCGGGTCGGAGCCGGCGATGAACAGCAGGTGCACCGGGATCTGGGTGTCCTGCTCGCGGAACTGGCGCACCATGATCGTGCGTCCGCCGATCATGCGGCCCGCCGCGATGCGCGCCAGTTCCGCCGCCATCTCGTCCGATCCGACCACGCCGATGGTCAGGGGCGCGGCGCCGTCGGCGAAGGCCTGGGGCGGAAACTCCGCGTAGCCCAGGAATTTATACAGGAAAGCGGCCTTCACGCGCCGTTCGAGCACGCCTGAAGAAGGCGTGTCGGCGCTCGCGGGCGGCGTGGGCAGCAGCGCCAGCAGGGGCAGCGCCAGCAGCATGGCCGCCAGGCGGCGGTGCGGCCGCACCGGCGCCGCCAGGGCGCGGCTGCGCTGTTTCACTGCGTCGTCGAAGGTAGAAAAAATCATGAAGTCCATTGACCAGTCACACGCGGCATGACGTCCCTGGCCGGCCGGATCCCGGCCACTTCCTCGGCGACGACATCTGTTTCGACCGCATGATAGCCCGGCATGGGCAGTTGTGGCGTTCGCGCGACGTGCGACAGTGTGGAGCGATGCGTGGTGGTCAAGCGTAGCGGCGCCCCTGGGCACATGGGCCGGGCGCGGAACAGCGGCGCGACTCCGGCGCAGTTGGGCAGCGTGTTGGTAGGCATAGTTGCCATCGTAGAACATTTTTGCATGCGCACCAAGCGTGCACTGCTATCGCGCATGGCTTCTCCGCCACAGGAAACAACAAACGATGTCACTCAGCCATTATTTGAATTATTGATGACCGTCATTGCAAAGATAAATTGGACTGATTTACCGCAATGCAGCATCATGCTTCCTGTCTCCTCTATTCTCCTCCAAGGAAATAGATTCAGCCCGCTTCGCAGAAGCGGGCTTTTTTTTGCCCGTCGCCCGGGCAGCGGCCGGCCAGGCGCGCACGCTTCGATGCACCGGCGCCCGGGCATTTGGTGTAGGATTCATAAAGTTTTCGTTCCTACAACACACCGCCCATGTTCGAGACCGACAAGACCGCTCGCAGCACCGCGTCCTACGACTGGTCCGCAAGCGCCCTGGGCGAGACCGCGCGCTGGCCGCTGGGCCTGCGCGTCGCCGCCGATCTCCTCCTGAACGCGCCCCTCCCCGGCCTGCTGGTATGGGGACGCGAAATGGTCCTGCTGTTCAACGAGACCTACGGCGCCCTGGCCGGTCCGGGCTACGGCCGGGTCCCGGGCGGCAACGTGCCGCCGGTGATGCCGCCGCCCCTGGCCGCGGCCGGCGATGCCCTCACCCGCGCCTGGAACGGCGAACCGGTCGTCCTGAACGGCCTCGCCCTGTCCTTCCGCCATCCGCAAGGCCAGCGCGAAGAGCGCTGCGACATGCGCCTGACGCCGGTGCGCGACGAATCCGGCGAGGTGCGCGGCGTGCTGCTGCTGCTGGCCCCGGCCACCCCGGCCGCCGTGGAAGAACCCGCCGCGGGAGGCGCGCTGCAGATCCTGGTGGTGGAGGACAACCTCGATTCCCAGTACCTGGTGTGCGAGATGCTCAGGGCCTTCGGCCACGAGGCGGACGGCGTCGGCCATCCCGACGACGCCCTGGCCCTGCTCGGGCGCCAGCGCTACGACCTGCTGTTCACGGACGTCAGCCTGCCCGGCATGTCGGGCGTCGACCTGGCGCGCCGCGCCATCCAGGACCAGCCCGGCCTGCGCGTGATCTTCGCTTCCGGCTACGGCGACACCCTGCTGCGCCACCTGGATTTCCCTTACCTGTCGCTCCAGAAGCCGTACGAACTGGACCAGTTGCAGGATGCGCTCGCCAAGGTGGCGGGCATGCCGGCGGCGCGCGCGTGACAAGCGTGTGGGCCGGCCCCGCTCGGCTGGACTACAATGTCCGACGGACCCTGCCCCGCCGCATGCGGCGCGGCTTCGCCCAAGGCATTCGATGATGATTCCTACTGAGCCCATCGGCAGCATCCCCCGTCCGCCCGCGCTGGTTGCGGCGCTGGCCGCGGCCCTGCGCGATCCCGCCGGCCAGCCCCGGCTTGCGAGCCTGATCGACGAGGCCGTGCGCGCCACGATCGCCGACTTCGAAGCCACCGGCTCGCCGGTGATCAGCGACGGCGAGCAGGCCAAGGTCGAGAATTTCTGGAGCTACCCCGTCTACGGCGCGCCGAACACGGCGCCGGACGGCTTTCGCATCCCGCTCCCGAACGGCCATGGACAACGCATGCCGCGCCTGGTGCGCGGTCCCTTCCGCTACCAGCGCTACGCCGACGACTACCTGCGCGCGGCGCGCCGCCACGCCACCCAGCCGGTCAAGCAGGCGGTGATCTCGCCTTCGGCGCTGGCGCTGATGTACCCGGCCGAGGGCCTGCCCGGCTACCCGCGCGAACAATTCCTCGACGACCTGGTGCGCGAACACGAGACCGAACTGCGGCGCTGCCTGGAGGCCGGCGCGCACAAGGTGCAGGTCGATTTCGCCGAAGCCCACCTGGCGATGCAGCTCGATCCCGGCGGCGCCCTGCTGGCCAGCTTCATCGACCTGAACAACCTGGCGCTGGGCCGCTTTTCGCCGGAAGAACGCGCCCTGATCGGCGTGCACATGTCGGCCACGGGATGGAGCGAGCGCCAATCCGACATGGCGCGCGGCTCCATGGCTGGCTACGCCGAGCTGATTCCGGCCGTGCTCGAACTGCGCGCCGGGAACTTCTACCTGGCCCTGGCCGGCAGCAGCGAACCGGAACGCATCCTGCGCGCCGTGCGCGAGCATGCGCGCGCGGACCAGCGCATCTTCGTCGGCGTCACCGACCCGCACGATCCGCGCATCGAGACCCCGGAACTGGTGCGCGACCGCATCCTGCGCGCCGCCGAATACATCGATCCGGAACGCCTCGGCACCACCGACGACGCGGGCTTCGCGCCTTTCTTCGACGACGCCAGCATCAGCCGCGCCACCGCCTTCGCCAAGATCCGGGCGCGGGTCGAGGGCACGCGTTTGGCGTCCGCCATCCTGGAAACGGCCTGCCTGGAAAGCGCCGCCGCGGGAGGAGCAGCGTGAGCGACGAGCGCGACGAACTCGACGCGATGCGCGCCGTCGCCCTGGCCAACGCCAGCAGCGTGCTGGCCGCGCGCCAGCGCGCCGAGGAAGAACTGATCGCGGCCAAGGAAGCCCTGCGCCAGGCCAACGAGCGCATGGAGAACATGCTCGAGAGCCTGACCGACGGCTTCTGCGCGGTCGACCGCGACTGGCGCATCACCTATATCAACGGCCGCGCGCTGGAGATGGCGGCGCCGCTGAACAAGAGCCGCGGCGGCTTGGTGGGACGCAACCTGTGGGACGAGTTCGAGGACCTGCACGGCACCTCGGTGGCCGCCGACTGCCGCCGCGCCATGGACGAGCGCCAGACGATCACCCGCGAGTTCTATTACAAGCGCCTGCAGTGCTGGCTCGACATGCGCATCTATCCCTCGCCGGACGGCCTGACGCTCTACTTCCAGGACATCACCCAGCGCAAGCAGGACCAGCAGGCCCTGGTCGAGAACAACACCCGCCTCCAGGTGGCGCTGGCCGCCGGGCGCCTGGGCGACTGGCGCTGGGACGCGGCCCAGGACCGCATCAGCTTCGGCGCGCGCGCGGCCGAGATCCTGGGCCTGCCGGCCGAGGAGGCGCTCGACTGGCCGGCCCTGCGCACCCGGCTCGAACGCGACGACCGCGCACGCCTGCGCCACGCGGTGCTGGACGCCTTCGCGGCGCGCACCGACCTGGACATCGAATGCCGGGTGCGCGGCGCCGCCGGCGAGGAGCGCTGGATCACCCTGGTCGGCCGGCCCGACTACGGCGCCAGCGGCCAGGAGAGCATGCGCGGCATGAGCGGCGTGGTGCAGGACATCAGCACCCGCAAGCAGGCCGAGGACACCCTGCGCCAGAGCGAGGAAATGCTGCGCGCCCTGGCAAACACCATTCCCCAGCTGGCCTGGATGGCGGACGCCGACGGCGCCATCGTCTGGTTCAACGAGCGCTGGTTCGACTACACCGGCAGCACGCCCGAGGAAGCGCGCGGCTGGGGCTGGCAAAAGATGGTCGACCCGGCGGTGCTGGAAGCGATGCTCGAGCACTGGCAGGAATCGGTGCGCACCGGCGCGCCCTTCGAGATGGAGTTCCCGCTGCGCGGCGCGGACGGCAGCTACCGCTGGTTCCTGAGCCGCGTGGAAGCGGTGCGCGACCGCGAAGGCCGCGTGGTGCGCTGGTTCGGCACCAATACCGACGTCGACCAGGTCAAGCGCGCCGAGCAGGCGCTGCGCGAGGAATCGCACGTGCTCGAACTGCTCAACAGCACCGGCAGCGTCCTGGCCTCCACGCGCGATCTGCGGGCGCTGCTGCGCGCCGCCACCGACGCCGCCAGCGGCGTGTGCGGGGCCCGCTTCGCCGCCTTCTTCTACCACGGCGGCAGCGATCACGAAGACGGCACCCTGTTCTCGCTCTCGACCCTGGCCGGTTCCACCACGGCCGAATTCCAGGCCCTGGGCGAAGCGCATGCGGCCGCCCTGTTCGGCCCCGGCCTGCGCAGCCAGGACCTGGTGCGCGTGGCCGACATCGCCGGCGACCCGCGCTACGCCGGCAGCGCGCCGCACTTCGGCCTGCCGCCCGGGCATCCGGCGGTGCGCAGCTACATGGCGGTGCCGGTAGTGGCACGTTCCGGCGAGCTGCTGGGGACCATGTTCTTCGGCCACCCGGAACCAGGCGTGTTCGGCGAGCGCAGCGAGCGCATCGTGCGCGGCATCGCGGCCCAGGCCGCGATCGCCCTCGACAACGCCCGCCTGTACGACGCCACCCGCCGCGCCGCCGAGGAACGCAAGGTACTGCTCGAGAACGAGCGCGAAGCGCGCGCGGAGGCGGAGCGCACCAGCCAGATGAAGGACGAATTCCTGGCCACCCTGTCGCACGAGCTGCGCACGCCGCTGTCGGCGATCCTGGGCTGGTCCCAGGTGCTGCGGCGCGGCAGCCGCGACCAGGCCGACCTGCAGCGCGGCCTGCAGACCATCGAGCGCAACGCGCGCGCCCAGGCCCAGCTGATCGAAGACCTGCTCGACATGAGCCGCATCACCTCGGGCCAGGTGCTGCTCGACATGCAGGTGCTGGCCCCGGGCTCCTTCATCGACGCCGCCATCGAGACGGTGCGTCCCGCCCTCGAGGCCAAGCACATCCACCTGGAGCGGCGCTACGCCCCCGATGCCGGCATGGTGGCCGGCGACCCGGGGCGCCTGCAGCAGGTGATCTGGAACCTGCTGTCGAATGCGATCAAGTTCACGCCGCGCGACGGCATCGTCACGGTGGAAGTGGGCCGGCGCGACGACCAGGTGGCGATCACGGTGCGCGACAACGGCGCCGGCATCCGCCCGGAATTCATCACCCACGTGTTCGAGCGCTTCCGCCAGGCCGACGCCTCGATGACGCGCCGCCACGGCGGACTCGGCCTGGGCCTGGCGATCGTCAAGCACCTGGTCGAGCAGCACGGCGGCACGGTGCGCGCCGAGAGCGCCGGCGAAGGCATGGGCGCCAGCTTCACGGTGGAGCTCCCGGTAGCCCAGGCGGCGCGCGCCGGGGTGCGCCAGGGACGAGCGCCGGATGCGGCGCAGGCGGACATGGCGATGCCGGCGCCCCTGCCCGCGCAGTTGCCGGATTCCGCACCGGCGGAAGCCATGGTGCGCGACCTGACCGGCCTGTCGGTGCTGGTGGTGGACGATGACCGCGACGCACGCGAGCTGATCGCCCGCATCCTGGGCGATTGCCACGCCAGCGTGCGCATCGCCCCGAGCGCGCGCGAGGCCTTCGCGATGCTGCGCGAGCAGCCGCCGGACCTGTTGATCAGCGACCTGGGCATGCCGGAGGTCGACGGCCTGGAACTGCTGACCTGGGTGCGCCAGCTGCCGCGCGACGCCGGCGGCCTGACCCCGGCCATCGCCCTGACCGCTTTCGCCCGCTCGGAAGACCGCTTGAAGGCGCTGGAAGCCGGATTTTCGGCCCATATTTCGAAGCCCGTGGAGCCCAGCGAGTTGATTTCCGCCATCGGAATCGTGGTAGATCCAACGGCGCCGATGATGGCGGCCTCGGCGCGCGGACAAGGTCGCTGACCTTCCTACCGCGACACGCGGCGCTGTCCTACAAGAAATTTTGAGAGGTTTGCTAGACTATACAGAGATGGGTAAAGCCCGATTCCGGTAAGAAAGGAATTGCTTTCCAGTATCGCAGGAAGAGAAAAGCATGCCGAGTAGACAAGACATTTTGAACGCCAAAATCCTCGTGGTGGACGACTCGCCCGACAATATCGAGCTGATGGAAGAGATATTGCGCGAGGAAGGCTACACCGACGTCAGTTCGACCATGCTGCCGGAACAGGTCTGCCCGCTGCACCGCGAGCACAACTACGACCTGATCCTGCTGGACCTGCAGATGCCGGGCCTGAACGGTTTCCAGGTCATGAAGGGGCTGAAGGAGATCGAACAGGGCGGCTACCTGCCGGTCCTGGCCCTGACCGCCCAGCCGAGCTTCAAGATCGCCGCCCTGGAGGCGGGCGCACGCGACTTCATCAGCAAGCCTTTCGACTTGCTCGAAGTGCACAAGCGCATCCACAACATGCTCGAAGTGCGCCTGCTCTATAAAGAGCTGGCCCAGTACAGCCGCGCCCAGCAGGAACTGGCCCTGCACGACGCCCTCACCGGCCTGCCCAACCGCCGCCTGCTGGAAGACCGCATCGAAACGGCCCTGCAGCACGCCAACCGCGGACACGCCAAGGCCGCCGTCATGTACCTGGACCTGGACGGCTTCAAGGCGATCAACGACACCTACGGCCACGCCTACGGGGACGAGATCCTCAAGATGGTGTCGCAGCGCCTGCTGTCGAACTCGCGCAAGGAAGACACCGTCGCGCGCCTCGGCGGCGACGAATTCATGGTGGTGCTGGGCGACATCCACAGCCTGGCCGACGCCCAGGGACCGGCCGCCAAGCTGGTCGAGGCGCTCTCCGAGCCCTTCTTCATCAACGACCTCACCCTGCGCCTGTCGACCTCGATCGGCATCAGCATCTATCCGGACGACGCCGAATCGGTGGACGCCCTGATCAGCATCGCCGACTACGCGCTGTACGAGGCCAAGCGCGCGGGCAAGAACCGCTTCTGCTCGCCGGCCGCGAACCGCGAAAAGGCGGCGGCGGTCAAGCCGCCGGTGCCGGCCGCCCCTGCGGTCGAAATGGCGCCGCATCGTTAATTCCACAAAGGCCCGGCGCTCTGCCGGGCCACACCTGTCTCCTCTCGGCCAGACCTCCCCGCAAACCGCAGTGCAAATACAACAAAGGCCACGAAGTGTTGCTTCGTGGCCCCCCTTCGAATGACGGAGAAAACCGCCGTGTCAGCGATTCCCCTCGCCTTCGCCGCGCTGCAGGTAGCCGGTGCGGATCGCGCTGTTGCCCAGGGCTTCCTGGTTATGGGCTTCGATCGCGCTGGCGCCCTGGTGGTCGGTGCTGGCCTCGACCTTGTCCGGCGCCACCTCGATGCGGGTGATGCCGGCATCGACCGAGATCGGATCGCTGGCCGGGAAGGTCATCTCGACGGCGTCGTCGAGCAGGGTTTCCTCGGCCTCTTCCTTGCTCGACAGGCCCTCGCAGCCGGCCAGCGCCTTGATCGCGATGGCGTAGTTGACGAGCTTCGACCCGGCGAGGTCGCCGATGGTCTTGATACCCAGCGCTTCGAGCGCCGAGGCTTCCTTGTCGCTGATGCCCTTCAGGGCCGTGAGCGGCGCATCCACCAACGCGCGGAACGACTGGCCGTGGAATGCTTGATTGACGATGGTGTCGATATTCATGTCTTGTCCTCTCTAGTAGGCGCCCCTGTCCTCAACGATACGGTTGAACAGGACACGCCTTGACTATGGCATACACCCCTCGCCTGCGTATGTGCGGCAGCGTACACGCACCCCCGCGCACGATTGATTCTTTTGCTTTTTTGCACTTTATACCGCGTGATATCATGGCTCATTTCATCACGAATTTTTCTTTAGCGAAACAAGGCCCTCTGCTATGCTTCGCTGAAGCAAGCATTACATTAGAGACATAGGCATCAGGAACCATCGTGGCCACCACCGACAAACCCAAGATCCTGGTCGTCAATGACGACGCCGCCAGCCTCCTTGCGCTGACGAGTCTGCTCGACCAATGGGCTGAAGAAAGCAATTACACGGTGCTGTCCGCACGTTCCGGACAGGAAGCGCTGCGCCAGGTCCTCTTGCACGATTTCGCCGTCATCCTGCTGGACGTGAACATGCCGGGCATGGACGGTTTCGAGACCGCCGAGGCGATCCACCAGCGTCCGCGCTCGGCCGACATCCCGATCATCTTCGTCACCGCCTTCCTGGCGGACGAGATCGACCGCCTCAAGGCCTACCAGCGCGGCGCCGCCGACTTCCTGTTCACGCCGGTGATTCCGCAGATCCTCCACGCCAAGGTCTCGGTCTTCGTGACCCTGGCGATGAAGAACGAACAGCTCAAGCGCCAGGCCGAAAAACTGTCCCAGCGCACCACCGAACTGACCGCCACCAACCGCCGCCTCGTGCGCGAGATGGAAGAGCGGCGCGACGCCGAGCGCAAGAGCCATGCGAAGGACGAATTCCTGGCCATGCTGGGCCACGAGCTGCGTAATCCGCTGTCGGCGATCAGCAGCGCCTCCGCCCTGATCGGCCTGCCGGGCGCCAGCGGCGAGACCGTCGGCCGCGCCAAGCAGATCATCCAGCGCCAGAGCCAGCACCTGTCGCGCATCGTCGACGACCTGCTCGACCTGTCTCGCGCCATGTCGGGCAAGATCCTGCTGTCGCGCCAGCCGACCGACCTGGCCAACCTGGTGGCGTCCTGCCTCGAGACCTTCCGCGCCACCGGACGCACGGCGGGCTACCGCATCGCGGTCGATCTCAGCCCAGGCTGGGTCGACGGCGACCCGACCCGCCTGGAACAGATCGTCTCCAACCTGCTCGACAACGCCCTTAAATACACGCCCAGCGGCGGCAGCATCGACATCGGCCTGGGCCGCGAGGGCGAGGACGTGGTCCTGAGCGTGCGCGATTCGGGCGTCGGCATCCCGTCCGAGCTGCTGCCGCACGTGTTCGACGTCTTCGTGCAGGGCGCGATCTCGATCGACCGCTCGCAGGGCGGCCTGGGCATCGGCCTGTCGCTGGTGCGGCGCCTGATCGAACTGCACGGCGGCAGCGTCAGCGCGGACAGCTCCGGCGCCGGCAACGGCAGTACCTTCGTGATCCGCCTGCCGCGCACCGAGCCGGTGCTGCAGGGCGCGCCGCAGGAGGACGCCCGCAACGACGGCGCGGGCAAGCCCTCGGTGCTGCTGATCGAAGACAATGAAGATGGCCGCGAGATGATGGCGACCATGCTGGCCGCCCACGGCTATCCGGTGTTCCAGGCCGGCGACGGCCTGGCGGGCGTGGCCGCCGCCACGGCGCACCGGCCGGAGGCGGCCCTGGTCGACATCGGCCTGCCCGGCATCGACGGCTACGAAGTGGCGCGCCGCCTGCGCGCCGACCCGGCCACCCAGTCGATCAAGCTGATCGCGCTGACGGGCTACGGCCTGGCCGAAGACCAGCGCCGCGTGTTCGAGGCGGGCTTCGACCTGCACCTGGTCAAGCCGGTCAACATCGACCGCCTGCTCGAGGCCCTGAACCTGCCTAGCGAGCAGTCGGCCGCGGCCTGACGCGGCGGCCCGTGCCGCGGCTTGCGCCCGGCACGGACAGCAGGATCAGCTCGAGGCCATGATCTCGTCGCCGCGCGCCTTCATCTCCTGGCCGAGCGTCTCCAGGTCCAGTCCCATCTTGCGGACCTTGGGGAACATCTCCTTCTCTTCTTCCTCGACGTGGTGCTCGATCATCTCGCCGAGCACCTTGACCTTGGCGTCGTAGAGCTCCTCGTCCGGGTCCATTTCCTGGATCTGGGCGATCAGGTCCTTGGCCGAAGCGTGTTCGACGATAGCTTCTTCGACCATCTCCTCGGCTTCCTTCGAGCGTTCGCGCACGGCCGGGTAGAAAATCTCTTCTTCGATCATGGTGTGCATGACCAGGTTCTGGCAGATCTTGTCGGCGATTTTCTTCTTGCCGGCCTTGGCGCGGTCGCCCAGCTCTTCGAATTCCTTGAACATGGCGGTGACCTCCTTGTGCTGCGAGGTCAGGAGTGCGATCGCGTCTTGTGCTTGTTTCGTCGTCATGTGAAACCCCCGAAATATTGTTGATGTGTACTGCAACAGGTTTGGCGGCGCTGCGGCCACAGGTTCCAGCTTCGCCTACATCAGCCCGACAGTATGTGCGGACGCGCACGCAGGCCCGGGGTCGTGCCGGCGACCCGCTTGCGCGCCGTCGCCGCGCCAACTGTTGTATGATTTGGGAAATATTCAACCGAGCCAACGATGACCGAACCGGCCCATCCGCACTCCGACCGGGAACTCGAACTCCTGGCCGCGGCGCGCACCGCTGACCTGACAGAAATGCTGGCTTACCTCGCTTCCTGCTGGGACGAGGAGAAGCGCCTGCTGGCGCGCCGGCTGCACGACAGCCTGGGCTCGTCGATGACGGCCCTGACCATGCATCTTGCATTGCTGAGCCAACATATCCCGCCCGAGAACAAGGCGATGCGCGACCGCAGCGCCCAGATGAAGCAGCTGCTGGCGACCATCATCGAAACCAACCGCAAGATGCAGCTCGAGCTGTGGAACGACAAGCTGGAGTTTCTGGGCCTGCACGCGGCCCTGGCCGAGCTGGTCCCGGCCTTCGGCGCCGAGCACGGGCTCACCGCGCGCGCCAGCCTGCCGGACGAGGACGGCCACTATAGCCGCACCCAAGGTGTGGTCCTGCTGCGCTGCGCCGAGGAAGGCCTTCGCAATGCCAGCACCCATGGCAAGGCCAGCGAAGTCGATGTGATCCTGGACGACGACGGCGAGCAGGTGATGCTGACCGTGCGCGACAACGGCCTTGGTCCCCACGACTGCGACGGCGCCATGAGTTCGCTGGATTGCCACGGCCTGCGCCTGCTGCGCGAGCGCGCCCGCTACCTGGGCGGCGAGCTGGTGCTGGCGCGCGGCGAATCGGGCGGCGCGCTGCTGCGCATGACCCTGCCGCGCGAGGCCCAGGCCGCCTGACGCCTTGTAGCGACGCTAGAGTCTACTCACCGACTTTCTTTTGCTAGCAGTAAGACCGTCGCACCGGCGAAGGCCGGTGCCCAAGTTGTTTGCGCAATCGAGACGCGTGCAAACTTAGGTTCCGGCCTTCGCCGGAACGACGGTTTTGGGGTTAGTGGTGAAATCGAGCCAAACAGTCCCTAGTGCAGCTTGACCATCGGCGTACTGCGCCGAATGAGGAAGCGCGCCACCGCCAGCAAACCCGTACGGAGCGATCCCAGCACCGCGCGATGATGCATCAGGTGCAGGCTGGCATACATGGCGCGCGCCAGGGTCCCCTGCACGAACCAGCTGGCCCCGCGCAGCGATCCCATCAAACTGCCCACGCTGGTGCTCTGCCCGACCGACACCAGCGAACCGTAATCCTTGTAGATATAGGGCTTGTCCATCGGCGCCTGCCCTTTGGCCTGGCGCAGGAAAGTTGCGACCAGATAGTCCGCCTGCTGGTGCGCGGCCTGCGCGCGCGGCGGCACCGGCTGGCCGTTGCCGTCCAGGCAGGCGGCGCAGTCGCCCAGCGCATACACGCCCGCCACGCCCTTCACCCGCAATTGCGCGTCCACCTCGATCTGCCCGCCCTTGGCGGTCGGTAGCCCCAGTGAGCCGAGCAGTTCCGGCGCGCGGATGCCGGCCGCCCACACGCACAGGTCGGACGGATAGACATTGCCGTCCTTGTCCATCACGCGGTCGCGCTCGATCGCGGTGACGCGGCAATTGGTGACCACCTTGATCCCGCGCTTGTGCAGCAGGTCGAGCGCGGCGCCGGAGACCTTCTCGGGCAGCGGCGCCAGGATGCGCGGCGCGCCTTCGAGGATGGTGATGCGCACGTCGCGCCGCCCGTCCAGGGCATTGAAGCCGTAGTTGGCGTAGGCGCCGGAAGCCTCGCGCAGTTCGGCAGCCAACTCCACGCCGGTGGCGCCGCCGCCGATGATTACCACGTCCAGGCCGGCGTCCTTTCCTTCCTCGCGCTGCTGCTCGACGGCCAGCATCAGGCGCAGCATGCGCAGGCGGAACTGCTCCGCGTCCTCGGTGGCGTTCAGGGAAATGGTGTGTTCGCGCGCCCCCGGCACGCCGAAATAGTTGGAGGTGCTGCCCACCGCGATGACCAGCGAGCCATACGAAAGTCGCCGGTCAGGCAGAATTTCCTCGTTGTCGCTGGCGGCGCGCACGGCGCCGATGGAGATCGTCCGGGACGCGGCGTCCATGCCGGTCATCGGGCCGAAGACGAAATTGAAGCCGTTGTCGTGCGCCAGCATCGGGTACGACAGGCCTTCCTGGTGGATGTCGAGGGTGCCCGCCGCCACTTCGTGCAGCGAAGGCTTCCAGATATGGTAAAGGCGGCTGTCGACCAGCGTCACCTTGGACGGTCCGAGTTTGCGGCCCAGTTTGCAGGCCAGTTCCAGCCCGCCTGCCCCTCCACCCACGATCACGATCTCGCTGCGCAAGCTTGCCTCCATCATGGCGCCCGGTCCGGCTGGGCGCCGGAAGTGGGCAATGTGGCAATCTTACTACGCTTGCAAAAAACGGCGCGGCGGCTTGAACCGCGCCGTAGAGGACTCAGTCGTGGCCGCGGCCGTGACCCTTGCCGTTGCCATGGCCCTTGCCGTGGCCGTTGCCATGACCGCCGCCGTGGCCGCCGCCATGGTGCTCATAACGCGGTTCTTCGTAGCGCACCGGCGCCGGTGCATACACGCGGGTCTCGCGGTAGCGCGGCACCACCTCGCGGTTGTACCACTCGTCGCGCACGAACATCACCGGCTGGCCGCAGGCGCCGTAGTGCTTGCAGTGCTTCTTCCAGTTCTTGCGGTGGCCCGGCGGCACACGCAGGTAGATCGGCTCGGCGCGGTAGTGACGGCGCTCCTCAATGATCACCGGCTGGGCGTAGACCACCTGCGGACGGGCGAAGTCGCCGATGTCGATGCGGCCGTAAAAGCCGGGCTGGCCGATGCTGACGCTGACGCCAGTCTGGGCCATCGCAGGGAGGGCGGCGGCCAGCAGGGCCGCGCCGATGATCAGTTGTTTCATGGTGGTCTCACAAAAGAAAAATGTTGTGAGACGAACTTTACCATCTGCAACGTTTTCGACTGTGTTCGCCAGGCCACATTCTTACAGTCTGTCGAGTTTGTCACACTCGGTTACATTCCCAGGGGCGGCTTGTGGTGACACGCGGGTCGACTACTCGTCCTTCGCTTCTTCCGGTGGCGGGCCGGACGACGCGCTCGTGTGGTTGGCGAAGTTAGACTTGAACACGAGGGGCTTCTGGGCGCATTCGCTGCGGTGCGCGACGATCTGCTCGAGCGCGTAAGACATGCCGCCCATCGTCGGGCGAAAGCTGGCGACGCGGGATTCTTGCGCAGCACGCGCTTCCCATTCGTGGCGGCCGGCACGAATCTCTTGGAGATTTCCATGCCCATCGAACGGCCCTGGACAGTGATGGTCTTTCCGGCCAGAACGGCCAGCTCGGCCTTCATGTACTCGGAAACCATAGTTGCTGCGGTTGTCATTGGACGCTCCTTGATCTGAGCGCCCAACACTACCTTTGGCACAGTCCCATTTCTAGGGAGAAATGAGACTGGTGAGGTGTCTCGACAAAGCACGCCGCTATGCAGAACGGTTAATCGGTTCCATGATCAAACATTTAAAGAGATTTCTCTTGAAAGAAGCGTGTAAGCTTCTTGTATTGACATTGAGAAAATTCCCAGGAGGCAACATGCAAACTAACTTTAGGCGCACATTTGCGCGCTCTATATTTTTATGGTCATTAGCAATAAGTACTGTATTTGCAGGGGAGAAAATTACCAAAATACCTGACGCTTCTAATGTTAAAAAAGCATCGGTCGCCCTGTCAATTCTTGGGTCCATGACCCGAAAGCAGATAACAGAACAAGATATGCTAAAGGACAATGGTTGTAGTTTTAGCACTTCCAATCCTCAAAGGATTTCGGAACTTGTCGAAATCTTACGCACACACACTGCAGAAGACCCCGAAGGCGTCAAAAAGATTTCATTACGAAATATGGTCTACCTAGACTTGACCGATGGTTCAAGAGTTAAGTTTTTCTTTGGCCAACCAGAGTCCAAGAGCAACAATGTCTTCGGCACCATGAATACTGGAAAATCGGATAGTTATGTTGCGTTGCGCACCAATACCACGCTCGTAAATGAACTACGAGACTGGGCTTCAAAGCTAACTGCACCAAGAATCCCGCCCCACTTAGCTTGCTTAACCAAAGCACCTGTTTACGAAACCAATAATTAACTTACAATTAGAAAGGAATTCACATGGGACGAATTATAGCGCTGAATCCCGGCGGAGAAAACGATCATAAATTGACTCACGCCCTAAACTAGATAATGAATACTCAGGCAGGGGCTGACCTGTCTTGGCAAGTCTACAATTCCCCCCGAGATGTTTATATTCTCTTTATTAAAGAGGGTGAAAATTACCAGTTCACAAGCTATAAGACTTGGGACGACAAACTTCAGTTACCTGATGTAATTCGTTGGGATCCAAGCAGCGCGCTACAGGTCAGACAACCAGATACCACCATCGGTGCGCAATCACCAGCGCTTGGGCTGGCACATGAATTAATTCATTTTAGAGATAGAATCGGTACCTTGTACGGCGAAGAAATGACTACGTACGAAGAAATTAAATTAGCACAAGAACTTGGAGAGCCAATTCGTCAGACATATTCGGCTACCAAATTTAGCGTTGCCGTTACAAATACCACCGCTAGCTCGACGGGCAAAATATGGAAAGCCACCGATGGAGCTGGCCATATCATTTTTGGTCCGGCCTTCAATTCTGCGGACACCTCCGTGACAGTATCTAACATAAGCGAAGCTGGTGCTGGTGGCAGTTTTGAAAATATGTGGTGGGAGCCGGTCTACTCTAGTGGAGCAGAAATATTCTTCACACCTAAAACGCCCGGCGGTTATTGGAACCCGCAAATATATCCTGAAATGGTAGCTCCTTCTACGGACATTTATATTAGTGGTGACGAGCAAGCTTCCGTTTCGACGGACGGATATGCTGAGGTCGTCGGAATGTCCAATATCCATCTAGTCTCATATTAGAAGATCCAATAATTCTAGAGTCATACTGGAAATGCTCGCCTAACTGAGAATGCTGGTGAGCATTCAATCTCCTTTGATGAAGCGATAGAATTGGGAGCGGCTGATGTTGTATTCAACCATTAGCTCCTTCCGGTTCCGGCCGTTATACTTGGCACGAATCTCAACCGCCCGGGCCTCAGCGTCCACGTTGTACTTCTTGATGTAGACCTCCTGGCCAGACCCAAGTTTTCAATGAAAAATGCCAATCAGCTTAACTGACTGGCATTAGGTTACATCTGCCTTTCACATATGGCGAAACAAGGCCATGAAGGGCTGGCTGACGGATAAGGTCTCCGGGCGGTTCTTCAGGCGGATGGTGCCGCGCCCGGTCTCGTCGCGCGTCACCGCCGCCACCGCGCGCAGGTTGACGATAGTGGAGCGGTGCACTTGCTTGAACATGGTCGGGTCGAGCACCTCCAGCAGGTCGCGGATCGGCTTCCTCAGCAGGGCCTCGCCGTCGGCTGTCATCACCACGGTGTACTTGGAGTCGGCCTGGAAGTAGGCGACGTCGTCCACCAGGATCAGGCGCGTTTCCACCCCGCGGCTGGCGGTCAGCCACACCAGGGGCTCGGCGCGCGGCGCCGGGGTCGCCACCGAGGCGACGCCAGCCAGGCGTTCCAGCAGCGCGGCTAGCTGGCCGTTGTCCTGGCTGCCCCGGGCGAGGCGCTCGCGCACCCGGCCAACGGTTGCCGCCAGGCGTTCGCGCGCGACCGGCTTGAGCAGGTAGTCGACGGCGCCGCGCTCGAAGGCGTCGATGGCGTACTGGTCGTAGGCGGTGACGAATACCACCTCGGTGCGCACGCCGGCGTCCAGCATGGCGGTGGCGACTTCCAGTCCGGACAGGCCGGGCATGCGGATGTCCAGGAAGGCGATGTCGGGCTTGTGGGCGGCAATCGCCTCCAGGGCGCTGCCGCCGTCCTCGCAGGCGGCGACGATCTCGAGTTCGGGCCAGACCGAGGCCAGCTGCGCCACCAGCGACTCGCGCAGCAGGGCCTCGTCTTCGGCGATCACACATCTGATGGGCGAATTAGGCATTCTGGATTCCTCCGCCTTGCACCGCGAGGGGCACCGTGATGGTGGCAGCGACGCCGCTCGGGAAATTCGACACGATCGAGAACGAGGCGGCCGAACCGTAGGCCAGGCGCAGGCGTTCGCGCACATTGCGCAGGCCGATGCCCGTGCCGCCGCCTTCGGCCGTGAAGCCGCGCCCGTCGTCGGCCACCGTCACCGCCACCGTGCTGTCCACGGCGCGGGCCAGGACCCACACGGTGCCGCCGCCCGGCTTGGGTTCGATGCCGTGCTTGATCGCGTTCTCCACCAGGGTCTGCAGCATCATGGTCGGGAACAGCACGTTCTTGAGCGCGTCCGGCACGTCGAGCTGCAGGTTCAGGCGCGAGCCCATGCGGATCTTGAGGATGTCGAGATAGGCGCGCACCCGTTCCAGTTCCTCGCCCAGGGTCGAGGGCACGTCCTCGGTGCGCGGCAGCGAATGGCGCAGGTAGGAGATCAGGTTGCCCAGCATCTCGTCGGCGCGCGCCGGGTCGCTGCGGGTCAGCACCTGGGCGCTGGCCAGGGTGTTGTACAGGAAATGGGGCTCGACCTGGGCGTGCAGCAGGTTCAGGCGCGCCACCGTCAGTTCCTTCTCCGTGACGGTCTGGTGCACCCTGGCCTGCTCGCTGCGGCGGCGCTCGGCCACGCGGCGCGTGATGGCGCGCACGATGGCTTCGGCGTTCTCCAGGTTGGTGCCGTGGTCGACCAGGAACCAGTCGGTCCAGGCCGGGCCTTCCGGTTCGCAGATCAGGGTCACGCTGCCGGCATCGTCGCCGTTGGGCGTGACCGTGGCCAGGATCTGGTTGTGGCGGGTCGACAGGTGCTCCAGCGCCCAGCCGTAGGCCGACTGGCTGCCGTAGGGGTCGATGCGCTGCACCTTGGCCCGCACTTGCAGGCTGTCGCGGGCGCTGTCGGCGATGACCGAGCCGGGCAGCTCGCGGATGGCGGCGTCGATCATGTCGAAGGCTTCGCCGGCCTCGAAGGGAATCTCGATCTGGCGGCGCTGGCGGTTGGACAAGGTACTGCGGTTGAGCTCTCCCGCCACCAGGCGTACCCGGCGCACGTGCGAGAACGCGACCGACAGCACCCAGGCGCCCAGCAGGAAGCCGAACAGCACGATATACCCTTCCATGTGGATATCGAACTGCTCCAGCCAGGCTTCGTGCATGGTGATGAAGATGGCCAGGTAGGCCGCGACCCAGGCCAGCAGCAGCCGGCCGAGGTGAAATGTACTAGAGATCATGGTAGTCCTTCCATCGTGATTGGCATGGCCAGCATAGCCAGAACAATCATTGCCAAGTGACATTATGCGACGGAGTCGGGTATGGGCCGACGAAACCTGCCCGGTCGGCGATAAAAATACCCGGATCGATTGTTGCGCGCACGCCCCACAGGGCTTCGTGCAGGCGGCCCCGGCAGCTACAATGCCGGGTTTTGCAACAAGAGAATTGATTATGTCGCGTCTGACCACCTTCCGCGCAGCCCTCGGCTGCACCGCCCTGCTCGGCTTCGCCGCCCTCCCCGCCCACGCCCAGATCGGCATCACCCTTGACGCCGGCAGCACCGGCGCCGGCGTCCACCTAGTGGCGCCGCTGGGCCAGTCCTTCAACGCCCGCCTCGGCGCCAACTATATCGGCTACGACTTCGAGCAGCGTTCCGGCGAGATCGACTACCAGCTCGACGGCAAGCTGCAGACCGTCGACCTGCTGGTCGACTGGTATCCGGGTGCGGGCAGCTTCCGCATCACCGGCGGCGCGGTCTACAACGGCAGCCGCTTCGACGCCGTCGGCAACGCCGACCGCGCCGGCACCTACACCATCGACGGCAGGCAATACATCGCGCGCGACGTCGGCACCATCAACGGCACCGTCAGTTTCCGCAAGGCTGCGCCCTACCTGGGCATCGGCTGGGGCAATGCGCTGAACGCCGACAAGCGCCTGAATTTCAGCGCCGAGCTCGGCGCCTTCTACCAGGGCAAGGCGCGCACCAAGCTCGAGAGCGTGAACTGCGCCGCCGGAACCGCGCTGTGCAGCGCCCTGGCGCGCGACCTCAAGGCCGAGGAATTGCGCCTGTCCGAGGACGCTTCGGACTACAAATTCTTCCCGGTATTGCGCGCCAGCGTCTCTTACCGTTTTTGACACGTTTTTCGATACATATCTTCGGCAGGAGCGTATGATGGAGCCATTCCACGGAGGCTCCATCATGCAACCCCGCCATGTCGTGACCGCTGCGCTTGCCCTCGCCTGCCTGGCCCTGTCCGGCTGCCGCGAGCATAACGAGCCGGTCAAGCCGATCGCCGACTTCTCGGTCGTGATCGCCGTGGGCTGAGGCGCCGCCGCCGGCCCTGCCCCGTCCGCAAACGTTCGCCTTGCCGGCCGCGGCAAGGTAAACTACGGCTTATCCATATTTAGCCGAAAGTTCCCCTGTTCATGTCGTTCGCATCCCTGGGCTTGATCGACCAGATCCTCGCCACCCTCGACACCCTCGCCTACCACACCCCGACCGCCGTCCAGCAGCAAGCCATTCCCGCCGTTTTGGCCGGGAAAGACGTGATGGCGGCCGCCCAGACGGGCACCGGCAAGACCGCCGGCTTCACCCTGCCGCTGCTGCAGCGCCTGGTAAAGAGCTCGGGCAAGGTGTCGAGCAATGCCGTCCGCGCGCTGATCCTGGTTCCGACCCGCGAACTGGCCGAACAGGTGCACGAGAGCGTGCGTACCTATTCCCAGGGCCTGGAACTGCGCTCGCTGGCGGCCTATGGCGGGGTCAGCATCAATCCGCAGATGATGGCGCTGCGCAAGGGCATCGACGTGCTGGTGGCAACGCCGGGCCGCCTGCTCGACCTGCACCGGCAGAACGCGGTGCGCTTCAACGAAGTCAAGGTGCTGGTGCTGGACGAGGCCGACCGCATGCTCGACCTCGGGTTCTCAAAAGAACTCGACCAGCTGTTCGCGGTGCTGCCCAAGAAGCGCCAGACCCTGCTGTTTTCGGCCACCTTCTCCGACCAGATCCGCGCCATGGCCAACCGCCTGCTGCGCGAACCGGTGCGCATCGAGGCGACGCCACGCAATACCACGGTGTCGGCGGTCAAGCAGTGGCTGGTGCCGGTCGATAAGAAGCGCAAGCCTGAGCTCTTCGTTCACCTGCTCAAGAAGCACGCCTGGCCCCAGGTGCTGGCCTTCGCCAAGACCCGCAAGGGCGTGGACGAGCTGGTCGGCCTGCTGCAGGCCAAGCGCATCGACGCCGACTCGATCCACGGCGACAAGCCGCAGCCTGCGCGGCTGCGTGCGCTGGAGCGTTTCAAGGCAGGCGAAGTGAAGGTGCTGGTGGCGACCGATGTGGCGGCGCGCGGGCTTGATATCGAGGAGTTACCGGCGGTGGTGAATGTCGACCTGCCGATCGTGGCGGAAGACTATGTGCATCGCACCGGCCGTACCGGGCGCGCAGGGGCGTCGGGCGAGGCGGTGTCGCTGGTGTGTGCGGACGAGATCGACCAGTTGGCGGCGATCGAGGCGCTGATCAGGCAGGTGATCAAACGGGAAGTGGAAGGGGGCTTCGCGCCGGATCACCGCGTGCCGGAGACGGCGCCGGGCGGGCAGATCGTGAAGAAGCCCAAGAAGCCGAAGAAGCCGAAGGGCGATTCGCCTGTAGTGACCGAGGACGTGCGCTTCCGTAGGTAAGGCGCTGCACGTCAGTCCCGCAGCTTCAACACGTCGTTCCGGCGAAGGCCGGAACCTAAGTTCGTAGCGCAGCCGGTATGCATACAAACTTGGGTTCCGGCCTTCGCCGGAACGACGGTTTCACGGTTAGCGGGAGAACACTGTCAGTGACGTTTCACGCCTCCGGCACGTGGATCTTCTCCTTGATGTGCTTCAGGCTCGCCACGATGGTGAAGGTCATGATCACCAGCAGCGACCACGAACTCCACTTGCTCAAATGGACCACCGACCACGCCCCCAGCTGGTTCGGATAGCGCCACACGCCCCAGAAGGTGCCGATGTTCTCGGCCAACCAGATGAAGAAACCGATCAGCACAAACGCCAGCAGCAGCGGCATCTGGCGGTCGCGGTCCAGCGGCCGGAAGGTCACCATGGTGCGCGAATACAGGCCCAGCGCGCAGGCGGCCAGGTACCAGCGGTAGTCGCCGATGTAGTGGTGTGTGAAGAAGTTCGCGTAGATCAGGATCGCGATGGTGGCCGCCATCCAGTACGGCGGGTGGTGGCGCACGCGCAGGTCGAGCAGGCGCCAGGACTGGATCATGTAGCTGCCGATGGTCGCATACATGAAGCCCGAGAACAGCGGCACGCCGAAGATCTTGGTATAGGCGAAGTCCGGATAGCTCCAGGACTGGATGCTGGACGACACCTTGAAGGCCTCGAGCGCGAAGCCGACAACGTGGAACAGGCACACCGCCTTGAGTTCGTCCCAGGTCTCCAGCTTGGCCCAGACCATCCACAGCTGCAGGCCGATCGCGATCACCAGCAGCACGTCGTAGCGCGGGATGCCGAAGACGCCGGCGCGCGGCGTGAGCAGCATCGCGAACAGGAACAGGCCCACGAACAGGCAGGCGCGCGCCTCCTTGATGCCGAAGTAGAGGAATTCCAGCGCCCAGCGGCGCAGGCGTTCGATCTGCCGGGGCCGGGCGTCCATCAGGTAATTGTCGATCGCGGTCAGCATCTTTCCATCCTGTTCTTGAAGCAGGAGCAAGCATAGCATCCCGCGCGGCGAGGAAGTAAGCAGCTAGCGCAGCGGCAGCCGCATCTGGCGGATGCCCTCCTCCCCGATTTTCACTTCGAAGCCCAGCTTCTTCACCATGGCCACGATGCGCGAGTTCTGCGGCAGGGCCTCACCCACGATCTCGCGCGTGCCGCGCACGCGGCAATAGGCGATCAGCTTTTCCATCATGATGCGGCCCAGGCCCATGCCTTTCAGGTCGGAGCGCACCGTGACCGCGAATTCGGCGCTGATGTTGTCCGGGTCGGCCACCACCCTGCCCACCGCCAGGGTCTCGGGCACACCCTCGGCATTCGGGCGCGTAGCGATGAAGGCCATCTCGCGGTCGTAGTCGATCTGGGTAAAGCGCGCCAACTGCGAAGGCTGGAGCTCGCGGATGCGCACGAACATGCGGTAGCGGATGTCGTCCGGCGTCAGCGCGTCGAAGAAGGCCAGGTGGGCCGGGCCGTCCTCCGGACGAATGGGACGCAGCAGCAGCTTCTGGCCCTGCCACTCGATGGTCTCCTCCAGCTCGCGCGGATACGGCCGGATCGCCAGCCGGTCCAGGGTGCTGCCAGAGCGGTCGGCCATGGCCAGGCGCATGCGCGCGTCCAGCACCACCGCGCCATTGCTGTCGACGATCAGGGGATTGATGTCCAGCTCCGCGATCTCGGGAATGTCGGACACCATGCGCGACACCTGCACCAGGGCGGCCAGGATCGCGTCCAGGTTGGCCGGCGGGCGGTTGCGGTAGCCGGCCAGCAGGCGCGCCACGCGGGTGCGGTCGACCAGGTCGCGCGCCAGCACCAGGTTCAACGGAGGAAGGCCCACCGCATGGTCGCCGGTCACCTCCACCGCCACCCCGCCCTGGCCGAACACGATCACCGGCCCGAATACCGCATCCAGCGCGGCGCCCACGATCAGTTCATGGGCGTGCGAACGGCGACACATGGTCTGCACCGAGTACCCCTCGAAGCGGGCCTTCGGGAAGACCTCGCCGAGCCGGCGCCGCATGCGCAACGCGGCGGCGCGCACCGCTTCCTCGGAATCGAGGTCCAGCGCCACGCCGCCGAAGTCGGACTTGTGCATCACGTCCGGGGTCAGGATCTTGACGGCCACCGGAAAACCAAGGGCGCGGGCGCTGGCGACCGCCTCCTCGGCGTCGCGCGCCGCCCGGGTCTCGACCAACGCCATGCCGTAGTTGCGCAGGATGGCCTTGGTTTCCGGGTCGGACAGCAGGTAGCGCCCGCCGGCCAGGGCTTCGCGCACCAGGGCGCGCGCCGCCGCGCGGTCCGGCGCCACGGTGCCGGTCATCGAAGGCGGCACCTCCATCAAGAGGTTCTGGTTGCGCCGGTAGTTCACCAGCTGCAGGAAGCCGGCGACGGCGTCCTCCGGCGTGCGGTAGGCCGGCATGCGCGCGCCCGCGGCGATGGTGCGCGCCTCCGCCACCGAGGCGCCGCCCAGCCAGCAGGACAGCACGGTGCGCGAGGCGGCGCTCGCCACCGGCGCGATGGCCTCGGCCACCGCGCGGCTATCGACGGTGGCGGTCGGAGAATGCACGACCAGCACCGCGTCGGTTTGCGGATCCTGCAGCAAGATCTCCAGGGCCTGCTTGTAGCGCTCGGGCGGCGCGCCGCCGAACAGGTTCACGGGATTGCCCTTGCCCCAGCCGGCAGGCAGCAGCGCGTCGAGCCTGGCCACCGTTTCCTCGCCAAGCGCGGCGGCCACCCCGCCGCCATAGGCCAGGGCGTCGAGAGCCAGTACGCCCGGTCCCGCCCCATTGCTGACGATGACCAGGCGCTCGCCGTGCAGTGGCTTGGCATAGGCCAGGGTTTCCACCGCCGCGAACAGCTGCTCGGTGGTGTACACGCGCAGCATGCCGGCGCGGCGGATGGCGGCGTCGAACACCTCGTCGGCGCTGGCCAGGGCACCGCTCTCGCTGGCGGCGGCACGCGCGGAGCCGTTCTCCGTGAGCTCGCGGCGGGCCTTCAGCACCAGCACCGGCTTGCTGCGCGCCGCCGCGCGCGCGGCCGACATGAACTTGCGCGCATAGCGCAGGTTCTCCACATAGAGCAGGATGGCCGAGGTGCCGCCGTCGCTGGCCAGGTAGTCCAGGGTGTCGCCCAGGTCGACGTCGCTGGAGTCGCCCAGCGCGATGAAGCGCGAAAAGCCGATGCCGCGCGTGCGCGCCCAGTCCAGCACCCCGGTCATCAGGGAGCCGGACTGCGACACGAAGGCGATCCGCCCGGGCAGCGCGCCGCTGTGGGCGACGCTGGCGTTCAGGCCCAGGGCGGGCGCCAGCAGGCCGGCGCTGTTCGGGCCCAGGAGGCGCAGCAGATAGGGATGGGCGGCGTCCAGCGCCGCCTGGCGCAGGCTGCGGCCGCGCAGGTCCTTGGCCTGGGCCAGGCCGGCGCTCAGGATGATGGCCGCGCGGGTGCCCAATTCGCCCAGCTGGCGCACCAGTTGCGGCACGGTGGCGGGCGGGGTGCAGATCACGGCCAGGTCGGGCGCGGCAGGCAGCTCGCTCACCGAGGCGTAGCAGCGCCGGCCGGCCAGCTGCTCGTACTTCGGATTGACCGGGTAGAGCTGGCCGCGGAAGCCCCCTTCCTGCAGATTGTTCAGCAAGGTGGCGCCCAGGCTGCCCACCCGCTCCGAAGCGCCGATCAGCGCCACCGAACGCGGCGCGAACAGACGTTCCAGGTTGCGGACGCTCATGCCTGCCCCGCCCCGGCCCGGGTAACGCCGGATTTGGCGGGAGAATACCTTGCCCGAAGCATGCGCGACTCCTTTCCTGAGCTAATCAAGGGAGCTAATCAAGGGCGCCGGGGAGGCGCAACGCAAGCATAGCGCCGCTGGACGCGGCGGCGCGCACAGGATCAGCGCACCGGGTTCAGCGCACCAGCAGCCGGCGGTCGCGCAGAGCGTCGCTGGCCGGCAAGGCGCGTAGCGCGGGCGAACGCGCCAGCAGCTCGCGCATCAGGCCATCGGCCAGCAAGGGGGTATGGCGGCGCAGCGCGACGGCGTCGAGACTGGCCTCGCCCACATAGGCGCGCAGGATCAGCGCCTCGGGAAGATCGCGCAGGCCCAGGATCACGGCGCTCTCCGGCCAGGCGGGCGGCGCGGCGGATAAGAAGCGCAGCCGAAATTGCGGGTCGAGCAGCACGGTGCCGTTGAGGAAGCGGTCGACGCCGACGTCGAACAGCACCTGCCGGATGACCTCGGCCGCGCGTCCGGCCACTTCCTGCTGGGTCTTCCGGCGGCGGGGCCTGAACAGGCGCGTCAGCATTTCCACGGCAAGCTTTCCTGGTGATGAAGGTGCGCGGATGCTAGCAGGATGTTAATAATTTGGCAATCACTCCATGAAACCATCTGTTGCATGTTTGCCGCGCTAGGTACAGGCCTGGCGCAGCAGCTCGATTAGTTGCTGCGGCGCGACCGGCTTGGTCAGGTGCTCGTTGAAGCCCGCCTCGAAGGAGGCCAGGCGGTCTTCCTTGCGTCCCCGCCCCGTCACCGCCACCAGGAAAGGCCTGGGCACACGGCGCGACAGCACCTGGGCCACTTCCAGCCCGCTCATTTCGGGCATGCCGAGATCCAGCACCGCGATCCGCGCCGGGCGCGCATTGAACAGGCGCAGCGCCTGGGCGCCGTCGTGCGCCACCTGGACGCTCGCTCCTTCCGAGCGCAGCAGCCAGGCCAGCGATTCGGCGGCGTCGGCATTGTCGTCTGCGATCAGGATGTCGCAGCACAGCGTGCCTTCCTCGCTCGCCGGCGCCGGTTCGCCGGCGGCCGCTTCCATGCCGGTGTCGAGCGGCAGGCGTATGGTGAAGCTCGACCCCTTGCCGGGGCCCTCGCTGGCGGCCGTGATCGCGCCGCCGTGGAGCTCGACCAGGCCCTTGGCCAGGGACAGGCCGATGCCGAGCCCGCCCTGGGCCAGGTGGCTGGCGCTGGCCACCTGCACGAAGGGGTCGAACACGCGCTCGAGCATCTCCGGCTCCAGGCCCACGCCGTTGTCGCGCACCGTCACCTCGGCCATGCCGTCCGCCGCCTTGAGCGCGATCTCGATCACGCCGCAGGCCGGCGTGTACTTGGCCGCATTGTTGATCAGGTTGGCCAGCACCTGGGTCAGGCGCAGCGCGTCCGCGTCCACCCATTGCGGTTCGGCGCACAGGTCGAGCTGCACCTGGTGGCGCCCGGCCTCGATCAGCGGCATGCTGGTCTGCAGGGTGTCGCGGATCAGGCGTCCCAGCTCCACCCGCGCGCGCCGCAGCTCGATCTTGCCGCGGCTGATGCGCGAGACGTCGAGCAGGTCGTCCAGCAGGCGCGACATCTGGGCCGTCTGGCGGCTGACCATGGCGGCGATCCACTCGATGCGGTCCGGCTGCAGCTGCTTGCTGCGCAGGAGCGAGGCCGCGTTGGCGATCGGCGCCAGCGGGTTGCGCAGCTCGTGCGCCAGGGTGGCGATGTAGACGTCCTTGCGCTTGTCGGCTTCCTTGAGCGCGTCCATGGCCTGTTCGCGCTCGCTCACGTCCAGCACCAGCGAGAAGCCGGTCACGATCTCGCCGTGCTCGTCGTGCAGCACCGAGTTGTACCACTCGCAGCACAACACGCGCCCGTCGCGCGTGCGGTTGCGGTTGTTCGACTTGACGTACTTGGTGGCCGAATCGACCAGGCGCGTGACCACCTCCGTGACCTTGGCCGCGTCTTCCTCGTGGATGAACGGCACCGCATCGATGCGCTGGCCGATCGCCTCCGCGGCGCGCCAGCCGAACAGCTCCTCGGCGCGCCGGTTCCACAGCTTGATCCGGAAGTCGCGGTCCCATTCGATCACGGCCAGCGGCGTGTGCTCGATCAGGTAGCGGGTCTGGTCGAGCGCGCGCGCCAGGGCGGCGCTGGCCTCGGTGCGTTCGGTGATGTCGTCCAGTACCACCACGGCCGCCGCCAGTTCGGCCGCGCCGTCGCGCAGCTGGGCGCCGCTGACCGCGTACACGCGCCGCGCTTCGCCAGAACTGGTTTCCAGCATCGCGTCGCGAAAGGCCTGGCCTTCGATGGCGCGCCGCACCGGCTCGCCGATCAGGGACAGCATGGTGGCCGGCCCCAGCCCGGCCTCGCCTTTCGCGTCCGCTGGAACGAAGTGCTGGGCCATGCGCATGGCCTGGTCGTTGGCCATCACGCAGCGGCCTTCGCGGTCGACGATCAGGACGCCGTCCGGGAGCTGGCGCAGCACCGTGCCGAGCAGGCTTTGCCACTGGGCGCGGGCGCGCGTGTCGACCATCTCGTGGAAGGTGGCCTGAAGGCGCGCGTGCAGGCCGATGTTGTCCTTGGCCAGCGCCCCCAGCACGAACAGCGAAGCCGCCAGCCCATACATGCGTCCCGCATAGAAACCGAGGTCGTAGCGTGCGCCATTGAGCACGCCGGACAGCGCCACCTCGAACACCCAGGACGCCATCGCCACCGTCAGCCAGACGTCGAGCACGCTGCGCGGGCGCTTGCGCGCCGTGGTCCACAGGGTCCACAGCGACAGCACCAGGATGGCGGCGCTCAGCCAGCGGTACAGCGGCAGGTAGCGCGAGCCTTCCATCAGGGCCGGCAGGTAGAGGGCGCCCGAGGTCGACATCATGAGCAGGCTCGCCACGAACAAGGCCGTCAGCAGGCCGCCCAGGCGCATGAAGTGGGCCGGCAGCGCGCTGCGGTAAGGCACTGTATAGCCGAGCACGAACAGCGGGTACAGCAGGTGCCAGGCGATGTTCAGCCAGGGCGCGGTCTGGGCATTCCCGCCCAGCATGCCGTGGTCGAAGAACAGGCCGGGAAAGGTCAGCATGTGGGCCACCGCGATCAGCGCGGTGAACAGGTAGCCGAGGGAGAGGATGCCGAGCGCCAGCGAGCGCCCGGTATGCAGATGTCCCAGCAGGAGTATGCCGGTGAGCAGGTTGCTAGCCACCAGCACCGACTGGTACATGGGGAGGAATTCCGGCGCCACCGGCAGCGGCGTGCCGGCCGCCGGGGCCAGGATGGCGAACAGGAGCGCGAGGATGACAAGAACGCCGATGACGTTGCGCAGCTGCGAGCGCGTGGGCGGGTGTTTCGCCAGGTCGGTCGGTTCTGCCAGCACGCCATCTCGCATTGCTTGTCCCAGGAAGCCGCCGGCAATGCCCGGCGGTAGTCGTATCGGTTCAGCTCGTCATGCGGTCTTGCCTTGTTCAGTTTCTATCAAAATATAACGTAATTGATACCGGCGGTACAGATTTTTTGACCTGATATCGCTATCGCCGCCGGCACCTGATCAGGCAGCCGAACGTGCGCTGACCGGATAGCCGGCCGCGTCGATGGCGGCGGCGATCTGCTCCAGGTCGGCCTGGCTGTCGATGCGCACCTTCTTGGTCGGCAGGTCGATGGCGACCTTGGCGTCCTGGTCGACGTCCTGGACCGACTTGGTGACGCGGCCGACGCAGTGGCCGCAGCTCATGCCTTCCACGGTGAGTTCATACATGGTGTTTCCTCCTTGTTGGTAGGGCGCGGCGGCCCCGGTGGTGATTGAAATCGGTGCTTCGGCATGCATACGCGCGGCCGGCTCCCAGCGGCGCAGCAGCAGCGCGTTGGCGACCACGCTCACGGAACTGAGCGCCATCGCGGCGCCGGCCAGGACCGGATTGAGCAGGCCGAAGGCGGCCAGCGGCACGCCGATCAGGTTGTAGACGAAGGCCCAGCCCAGGTTCTGGCGGATCTTGCGGTAGCTGCGCTGCGACACGGCGATGGCGTCCGGCACCAGGCCGGGATCGCCGCGCATCAGGGTCACGCCCGCCGTATGCATGGCGACGTCGGTGCCGCCGGCCATGGCCATGCCGACATCGGCCGCGGCCAGCGCCGGCGCGTCGTTGATGCCGTCGCCGACCATGGCGACCTTTTTCCCGTCCTGGCGCAGCAGCTCGACCACTCTCGCCTTGTCGGCCGGGAGCACCTCGGCGTGGAAGCGCGCGATGCCCAGCTGGGCCGCCACCGCCTGCGCGGCGCCCTGGTTGTCCCCGGTCAGCATCACGGGTTCCACACCCATGGCCTTGAGACGCGCCACGGCTGCCTGCGCGCCGGGCTTGAGGCGGTCGCCGAAGGCCAGCAGACCCAGTACCTTCACCCGTTCTCCGCGCCGCTCGGCCAGCCAGGACACGGTGCGCCCTGCCTGTTCGTGGGCCGCCGCAGTCTCCAGGCCGTCGCGCACGCCCAGTTCTTCCATCAGGCGGCGGTTACCCAGGAAGACGCTGGCGCCACCGACCTCGGCGCGCACGCCGCGTCCCGGCAGGGCCGCCGCCTCGCTGGCTTCCATCAGATGCAGGCCACGCTCCGCCGCCGCTTCGGCCACGGCGCGCGCCAGCGGGTGGGCGCTGTACTGCTGCACCGCCCAGGCCAGCTGCAGCACCGCCGCCCCGTCGCCGCCTTCCACCGCCGCCACCGCCGGTTTGCCCTCGGTCAGGGTGCCGGTCTTGTCGAACACGACGACGTCCACCGCATGCGCGGTTTCCAGCGCTTCGGCGTCCTTGATCAGGATGCCGTGGCGCGCCGCCGCGCCGGTGCCGACCATGATCGCGGTCGGCGTGGCCAGGCCCAGCGCACAGGGGCAGGCGATCACCTGCACCGCCACCGCGTTGAGCAGCGCCTGCTGCCAGTCGCCGGTGAGCAGGCCCCATCCAATCAAGGTAAGCAGCGAGATGAGCAGGACGACCGGCACGAACACCGCGCTGACGCGGTCGACCAGGCGCTGGATCGGCGCCTTCACCGCCTGCGCATCCTCCACCATGCGGATGATCTGCGACAGCATCGACTCCGCGCCGACCGCCGTCGCCCGCACCAGCAGCAAGCCTTCGCCATTGACCGCGCCGCCGGTCGCCTTGTCGCCTGCCCTCTTCGCCACCGGCAGGCTCTCGCCGGTCAGCAGCGACTCGTCCAGGTGGCTGGCGCCCTCCTCGACCAGGCCGTCGGCCGGCAGGCGTTCGCCCGGCAGCACCACCATCAGGTCGCCCTTGGCCAGTTCGGCCAGCGGCACGCGAAGCTCGCGCCCGTCCCTGCGCACCAGGGCGGAACTAGCGCGCAGCGCTTCCAGCGCCTCGATCGCCTGCACCGTCTGGCGCTTGGCGCGGCCTTCCAGCCATTTGCCCAGCAGGACCAGGGTGATGACGACCGCCGACGATTCGAAGTACAGGTGGGCATGGCCGCCGTGCGACAGCAGCAGGTAGAGCGAGAGGCCGTAGGCGGCGCTGGTGCCGATCGCCACCAGCAAGTCCATGTTGCCGCTGAAGGCGCGCAAGGCCTTCCAGCCGGCGCGGTAGAAGCGCGCGCCGAGCCAGAACTGGACCGGGGTCGCCAGCAGCAGCTGGATCCAGCCGGGCAGCATCCAATCCATGCCGAACAGCTGGCCGGCCATCGGCGCCACCAGCGGAATGCTCAGCAGCGCCGCGGCAGCCACCGGCCACCAGGACGGCAGGCCGCCCTTGCCAGCCGCCTCGGGCGCAATCGCCGGTGCGCCCTCTTCCACCTCGGCGGCTTCGTAACCGGCCGCCTGCACCGCCTCGCGCAGCGCCTCGGGCGCGGCGGCGCCGTGCACGGTCGCTTTCTCCGTCGCCAGGTTGACGCTGGCGCTTTCCACGCCCGGCACCGCCTGCAGCGCCTTTTCGACCCGCGCCACGCAGGACGCGCAGGTCATGCCGCCGATGCGCAGGGTCGTGTCGCGGCTTTCTACTTCGGTATCCATATGCTTTCTCCTCGATCACATATGGACAGCATATTCCTTCCCACGATGGGAAGGTCAAGGGCTTTGTTGAACAACTTCCGGCTGGGCTTCCGGCCTGATGCAGCCGCGCCCGGCACGCTTGGCCTCGTACATGCGCTGGTCGGCCTCGCGGATCAGCGCCTCGGGGCCCAGGCCGGCGCCCGGCGGGCACAACGCGATGCCGACGCTGGCCCCGACCTGGACCTGGGTATTCCACAGGCTGGCCGGCTCGGACAGGACGTCGATCAGCTTGGCGGCGACGGCGTGCGCGTCCATCCTGGTCTCGCCCAGGTCTTCGAGCACCACGGTGAACTCGTCGCCCGCAAGGCGGAACACGCTGTCGGTCTTGCGCACCGCGGCGCGCAGGCGGTCGGCGAGCACCCGCAGCAGGGCGTCGCCCGCATCGTGGCCGAATTCGTCATTGATGGCCTTGAAGCCGTCCAGGTCGAGGAACAGCAGGCCCATGGTGCGGCCGCTGCGGCCGGCGCGCGACTGCACCACCGGCAGGGCTTCCATCAGCGCGCGCCGGTTCGGCAGGCCGGTCAGCAGGTCGTGGCGGCTTTCGTATTCGCGCCGCGCCTCGGCTTCCTTGCGCTCCGTAATGTCGTGCAGGAAGGCGCTGAACAGCGGCTCGCCGTCGATGTCAAGGGCCCGCAGCCGCAGCTCCACCATCAGGCGGCTGCCGTCGCGCCGCACGGCGGGCAGTTCCAGGCGGCGGTCGACCACCTTCGCCACCCCGGTCGACAGGTAGCGCCGCATGCCGGCCTGGTGGGCGCCGGCCAGCTCGGGCGGGATGATCAGGCGTTCCAGCGTGGCGCCGAGCGCCTCTTCGGCGCGCCAGCCGAAAGTCTCCTCGGCCTGGCGGTTCCAGGCCGTGACCCGGCCGTGGCGGTCGAGGCTGATGTAGGCGTCGTAGGCGTTCTCGATCACGGTGCGCAGCTGGACCTCGCGCGCGCGCAGGTCCTGCTCGGCCTGGCGCTGGCGCTGGATGGCTTCCTGCAGCGCGCGCGTGCGCTCGTCGACCCGCCGTTCGAGGTCGGCGTGCAGCGCGGCCACCTCTTGCTCCGCCCGCTTCTGGGCGTCGATGTCCTTGACCACCGCGACGTTGTACTCGTGCTCGCCGCTCGGCCCCAGCTTGCGCGAGACATCGACCTGGATCCAGACCAGGCTGCCGTCCTTGCGCACATAGCGTTTCTGGCGGGTCAAGCGTTCGATCTCGCCGGCGTGCAGGCGCCGGATCAGTTCGGCGTCCTCGGCGCGATCGGGCGGATAAGTGATTTCCGGGAAGCGGATCCCCAGCAGCTCCTGCTCGGTATAGCCGAGGATCTGGCACAGGGCCGGGTTGACACTGACCCAGGTCCCGTCGGGCAAGACCAGGGCGATGCCGACCACGGCCGCCTCGAACACCGCGCGGAAGCGCGCCTCGCTCGCGCCGAGCACCTCGCCCGTGCGCGCCAGCTGGTCGCGCGCCACCGCCAGCCGTTCGCGGTAGCGGACTTCCTCGGTGATGATCGCGGCCAGGTCGGCCAGCACCGCCAGGTCCTCGTCGCCGAGCTCCCTCGGCTGGGTGTCGACCACGCATAGGGTGCCGATCGCCAGCTCCGCGCCGGTGCGGATCGGCACGCCCGCGTAGAAGCGGATATTCGGCGCCCCGGTGACCAGCGGGTTGCTGCGGAAACGCTCGTCCTGGGTCGCATCCGGCACCACGAGCGGCGCGTCGTGGAGGATCGCGTGGGCGCAGAATGCGAGCTCGCGCGGGGTTTCCGTCTCGTCGAGTCCGACGCGCGACTTGAACCACTGGCGCTCGGCATCGATCAGGGTGAACAGCGCCATCGGCACGCCCAGCAGCCTGCTCGCCAGCCGCGTGACGCGGTCGAACAGCGGCTCGGCGGGCGTGTCGAGCAGGGCCAGGGCGTGCAGCAGCGCCAGGCGTTCGGCTTCGTCGGACGGCAAAGGAGCGGCAGGCATGTCGTCGTTTTGGCGTGAAGTGAAAGGGGCGGCAGCCACAGCGGCGCTGCGTGGGAACCACTGTATCAGATGTCCCCGCCGCTTCAAGACAATGGCCGATGTCTGAATGTGACTTGCAAAAGCAATATTTCGTTACAATCTTACAGTCAGGAATTTATATACTGTCTGCGGTCATCACAGTTTCCGCCACACATGCGCACCCTGCCTTTCTTCCTTGCCGCCGCCCTGCTCTCCGGCCCATCCCATGCCTTCGATGCCATGGGCGCCGCCGCCGCCGCCGCAGCAGCAGCGGGCGACACCGCAGCCGCTTCCATTCGTGACGCCGAACGCAAGCGCGCGGCAGCGGTGGCGAGCGGCGACATCGACACCTTGCGCAAGCTGATCGGCGGCGAGTACTACCATGTAGAGAGCAACGGCCGGGTGCGTACCAAGACCGAATTCCTGCAGGCGCTGATGCGCAACGAATTCAGGATGAGCGGCTACGGCCTGGACGACATGGAAATCACCGTGCTCGGCAACGGCCGCGCCGCCGTGGTTACCGGGCGCTTCCACGCCCGGATGCAAAGCCTGAACGCGCTGCGCCAGTTCCGCGGGCGCTACGTGCGGGTCTGGACCCTGCAGCCGGACGGCTGGCGCAACACCCTGCACCAGAGCACCGAGATCCGCCCGGCGGGCATCCCCGCCCCGGATGCGCGCCCGCTGCCCCTTCAGTAACGCCTGCCAGGCTGCTATGGAGGGGGCCCCGTCGCCGTCTGAAGAAATGGCCTGATGTAAATATTGCTTGCCAACACGCATACACATGGACAAAAATCCCCGCGTACATACGACACGAGGCGGGGGCGATGCGCATGGCGGACGACAGGGAAATCGCGGTGCTCGAACAGCAGGCGCTGCAGGCGGACGGACGGGGCGACCGGGGGCGTGCGCTCCAGTACTGGGAAACCATCCTCGCCCGCGCCCCCGGCCACCCGCGCGCCCTGCGCGCCCTCGCCCACGATGCCTTCAGCGCCGGCCGACTGCCGCAGGCGCGCGCGCTGCTCGAGCGCCTGGTCCGGGCCGACGGCCGCGACAAGCAGCAATGGCTCAACCTGGCCGTGCTCTGCCTGGCGCAGAAGGACGAGGACGGCGAGGAAGCGGCGCTGAGCGGCGCCCTGACACTCGATCCCTACGACCTGGTGGCGCTGGTGCTGCGCAGCCGCCTCTACATCCGCCAGGGCAAGCGCCAGGCGGCCGCCGGCGCCTGCGCCGCGGTGGCCGCCGTGGCGCCGCCGCTGCACACGCTGCCTGCCGACCTGCAGCCGGCGGTACGCGAGGCGCTCGACTGGCATGCCGCCTACAACCGCGAGTTCGGCGATTTCCTCGACGCCTTCCTGGCGCCCCAGTTGCGCGAGCTGCAAGGCGCAGACCTGCAACGCTTCCGCGACTCGCTCGACATCATGACCGGCCGCAAGCGGCGCTACGACTCCCAGCCCGCCCTGTTCCACTACCAGGGCCTGGCGCCGGTCAGCTTCTTCCCGCGCAGCGCGTTTCCCTGGCTGGATGCGCTGGAGGCGGCCACCGCCGACATCCGGTCCGAGTTCCTGGCGGTGCTGGCCCGGGAAGAAGGCTTTGCGCCGTATATCAACTATGCCGAAGACCAGCCACTGAACCAGTGGGCCGGCCTCAACAAGTCGCTCGACTGGAGCGCCTACCACCTGATCGACAAGGGCAAGCCGGTCGCCGGGCACGCCGAGCGCTGTCCGCGCACGATGGAAGCGCTGCGCGGCGCGCCCCAGCCCGACCAGCCGGGGCGCACGCCGAGCGCCATGTTCTCCGTGCTCAAGCCACGCACCCGCATTCCGCCGCATACCGGAGTCAGCAATGTGCGCCTGGTGACCCACCTGCCCCTGATCGTGCCGCCCGGCTGCGGCTTCCGGGTCGGGAACGACACCCGCGCGTGGGAGCCCGGCAAGGCCTGGGTGTTCGACGACACCATCGAGCACGAGGCCTGGAACGACAGCGCGCAGTTGCGCGTGGTCCTGATCTTCGACATCTGGCATCCGCAGCTGTCGGCGGCGGAGCGGGCCATGATCACGGCGATGACGGCGGGGATCAACCAGTTCACCCAGACGGCAGGCGGGTTCGCGCTCTAAGCGGGATCACGCGGACTTGATCTATCGCAGATCTCCGTAGCCGCCCGGTGCTCTTGCGCGGCGCTGCCCAAACTTCGTCCCCGGCGATGAGTCAAACGGTCGGGTGATCGCTCGGTGGCCCCTGCTTCAGCTCAGGGGATCCGTCGGAAGCGTCTCGCCACACCTCTTGCCTTCGGACCATACGCACCATCGGGAGAACGAACATGCAGACGAAGCTGATCCTGTTGCTATCCCTGTCCTTGACGCTCGGGGCTGGCGCCGCCGCTGCCGTTCCTTCCGAGTGCGACAACGTGCTGCTCACTAAAAACATCTCCCGCGCCAGGCAAAGCAACCAGGTCTTCAGCGCCTGGCTGAGTTTGATCGATGTGTCCAACTATGGAAAGATCAAGCAGGATGCGAGTGCGGACGTACCCGGCTATTTTTCGGGAGACTACCAAAGCTTCGATGAAAAGCGCCGGCGCTATCTCAACCAGCAGGCAAGCACTTTCACGAGCAGCAACGCCAGGGAAACCTTGTCCAGCAGTCTGCCTGAACAGGCCATTCCGGCCTGGCGGGCTTGTGTCGCCTCGCATTCGAGCGGCTTGTTCGCCTATCCCGTCAGAGGCACCCGAAAATCGGTGGACGTCGTGGTGGGCTGGCGCCATCCGCCCGGCCTGGCCAATCCCGGCAAGCTCGAAGTCGCGGTCAACGGGCGTACCCTGGACGCCGCCTTCCCTTCCAATTTTGAAGGAGAAAAAACCATCGCGGTGCCGCGCGACGGGGAAGAAATCGTCGGCAATGTCAACGCGACGGTGGGAGGGGCGAGCTATACCGCGGCCTTCCACGTTCCGTCCTATGTCGCACCGAAGCCGCCGCGCTTGTGCGGCAGCGGATCCCGGCGGATCGAGGCGAAGAATGGGGACGGTGCGGCCGCTCAATTGCTGATTCCACCCAGCGACTGCGACCGGCAAATTCGCGTGGGTGGCGTAGCCGGCGCTGTCTACGAGACGCCGGGCGACCCGTGGGTGAAGGTCTCGATGGATACGGGGGACGGCACGGCGCCCGCCCAGGCACAAAATGGCGTCGCAGCCTCGGGTATCACCTATGCCAGCGTAACGCGGGAGCTTTTCCTACGTGCCGGCGAGGAGCGGCGAATCACGGTCAAGCATGAGAACTTCCGGGCGCGCGCCGCGGAAACCTCGGCATGGGCGGAGGTGCCTACGCCCTGAGTCGCGTGACTGCGGTTTGGATGCGCGCGGCATCACGTTCGCGCCCGCCTCGCGGCGGTCCAGCCACCTTTTCCCCCTTACTGGCATTGCGGCTTTGCCCGTTGCCAGGCCGATCGCAGGTTCTACCGCCTGTCGAACAGTCGGCATGGAGCTGTTGATCCTTCCAGTGAGTAGCAATGCACCGGCCTACGGCCGGCGGCTGGCGGCTGGCGGCTGATGGCTGGTGGCTGGTGGCTGGTGGCTACTAGCCAACGGTCTACGGCTCGCGGCGCATTTCATACAGCCGAACCGCATTTCACATCGTAATATTCTCAACCCTCTGCGACACCCGCCGATATCTCGTTTCGCAAAATTCCTTCCCGCATCCCGAAACCAAGCACGTAAGTGCTTGATATTTCGGCGATAAGTTTTATGTCATATGTCTTATATAAGACATGAAATCTTCTTCTGACCTGTCTTATCATGAACTCATGCGAACACGCCCCGGGCCTGCTCGGCAGCTCGGGAAAGCGCAGACGATTTCAATCACCACTCAGGAGCTCGACATGTCCCAGTACCAGAACGATATCCAGTCCCTCACCCGCCTCAAGGAACAGGCAGGCAGCGGCTGGGCCGCCATCAATCCCGAGTCTGCCGCCCGCATGCGCGCCCAGAACCGCTTCAAGACCGGCCTGGACATCGCTCGCTACACCGCCGGCATCATGCGCCGGGACATGGCCGCCTACGATGCCGATCCGTCCAAGTACACGCAGTCGCTGGGCTGCTGGCACGGTTTCATCGGCCAGCAGAAGATGATCTCTATTAAGAAGCACTTCGCCAGTACCGAACGCCGCTACCTCTACCTGTCGGGCTGGATGGTCGCCGCACTGCGTTCGGAATTCGGCCCGCTGCCGGACCAGTCGATGCACGAGAAGACCGCGGTCGCCTCGCTGATCAAGGAGCTGTACACCTTCCTGCGCCAGGCCGATGCCCGCGAACTGGGCGGCCTGTTCCGCCAGCTGGACGCCGCCGACACCGCGGACGCGCGCGCCGCGATCCAGGACAAGATCGACAACTTCGTCACCCACGTGGTGCCGATCATCGCCGACATCGACGCCGGCTTCGGCAACGCCGAGGCGACCTACCTGATGGCCAAGCAGATGATCGAGGCGGGCGCCTGCTGCATCCAGATCGAAAACCAGGTGTCGGACGAGAAGCAGTGCGGCCACCAGGACGGCAAGGTCACCGTGCCGCACGAGGACTTCCTGGCCAAGATCCGCGCCGTGCGCTACGCCTTCCTGGAGCTGGGCGTGGACGACGGTGTCATCGTCGCGCGTACCGACTCGCTGGGCGCCGGCCTGACCAAGCAGATCGCCTTCACCCGCGAGCCGGGTGACCTGGGCGACCAGTACAACAGCTTCCTGGACGCCGAGGAAATCGCCGCCGGCGACCTGAACAACGGCGACGTGATCATCAAGCGCGACGGCAAACTGCTGCGCCCGAAACGCCTGCCAAGCAACCTGTTCCAGTTCCGCGAAGGCACCGGCGAGGCGCGCTGCGTCCTGGATTGCATCACCTCGCTGCAGAACGGCGCCGACCTGCTGTGGATCGAAACCGAGAAACCGCACATCGCCCAGATCGGGGGCATGGTCAGCGAGATCCGCAAGGTCATCCCGAACGCCAAGCTGGTCTATAACAACAGCCCGTCCTTCAACTGGACCCTGAACTTCCGCCAGCAGGTGTTCGATGCCATGAAGGCCCGCGGCGAGGACGTCTCGGCCTACGAGCGCGGCCAGCTGATGAGCGCCGAGTACGACGATTCGGCCCTGGCGCGCGAAGCGGACGAGCGCATCCGCACCTTCCAGGCCGACGCGGCCCGCGAAGCCGGCATCTTCCACCACCTGATCACCCTGCCGACCTACCACACCGCCGCGCTGTCGACTGACAACCTGGCCAAGGAATACTTCGGCGAACAGGGCATGCTGGGCTACGTGGCCGGCGTGCAGCGCAAGGAAATCCGCCAGGGCATCGCCTGCGTCAAGCACCAGAACATGTCCGGTTCGGACATCGGTGACGACCACAAGGAGTACTTCAGCGGCGAAGCGGCGCTGAAGGCCGGCGGCAAGCACAACACGATGAACCAGTTCTAAGCAAGGAGCGCCGCCGGCCGGCGCTTCTGCGCTTGCCCGGCGGCGCTTGTTCGTTCGACAGCGATACCGATAGCAAGTCAAGGGAATAGCCATGAAAATTGGTATACCGGCGGAATCACATCCGGCGGAAACGCGGGTGGCAGCCACACCCGAAACAGTCAAGAAGCTCGCAGCCAGACATCATGTGATCGTTGAGTCGGGCGCAGGCCTGCAGGCGGCGATCACCGACGATGCATTCAGGGCAGCCGGCGCCATCGTCGGGACAGCCGCCGATGCCCTTGGGGCCGATGTAGTACTCAAGGTGCGCGCACCGAATCCGCAGGAACGCACACAAATGAAACCCGACGCAGTACTGGTCGGAATGCTGGACCCTTTCGATACCGGCAACCTGGCCGCCATGGCCGACAGCGGCCTGTTTGCCTTCGCCCTGGAGGCGGCGCCGCGCATCACCCGGGCGCAGTCGATGGACGTGCTCTCCTCCCAGGCCAACATCGCCGGCTACAAGGCCGTGATGCTGGCCGCGAACACCTACCAGCGCTTCATGCCCATGCTGATGACCGCCGCCGGCACCGTCAAGGCCGCACGCGTGCTGATCATGGGTGTCGGTGTGGCCGGTTTGCAGGCCATCGCCACCGCCAAGCGCCTGGGCGCCGTGATCGAGGCGTCCGACGTGCGTCCGCCGGTCAAGGAACAGGTGGAGTCGCTGGGCGCCAAGTTCATCGACGTGCCCTACCTCACCGAGGAGGAGCGCGAAATCGCCAAGGGTGAAGGCGGCTACGCCCGTCCGATGCCCGCGGACTGGATGCGGCGCCAGGCCGAACTGGTGCACGAGCGCGCCAAGCTGGCCGACATCATCGTCACCACGGCGCTGATCCCGGGCCGCAAGGCGCCGGTCCTGATCTCCGAGGATACCGTCAAGGCGATGAAACCCGGCTCGGTAATCGTCGACATGGCCGTGGCCCAGGGCGGCAACTGCCCGCTGACCGAACTCGGCAAGACCGTGGTCAAGCACGGCGTGCACATCATCGGCCAGCCCGACCTGGCGACGCTCGTCGCAGCCGACGCCTCCGCGCTGTACGCCCGCAACGTGCTGGATTTCCTCAAGCTGATCATCGACAAGGACGGCAAGCTCGTCGTCGACCGCGAGGACGAGATCATCAAAGCCACGCTGGTCTGCGCCGGCCGGGAAGTCCTGCATGGCCGCATGAAGGCGGCTGCATAAAGACAAGAAGGAAGCAAACGGGGAGTTCTTATGGAAGTCAGTCATACCATCATCAACCTCATCATCTTCGTGCTGGCCGTCTACGTCGGCTACCACGTGGTCTGGACCGTCACCCCGGCCCTGCACACGCCGCTGATGGCCGTCACCAACGCCGTTTCCGCCATCATCATCGTCGGCGCCATGCTGGCCGCCGCCCTCACCGAAGGCGTCACCGGCCAGGTGGCAGGCACCGTCGCGGTGGCCCTGGCCGCCGTGAACGTATTCGGCGGCTTCATGGTCACCCAGCGCATGCTGGAGATGTTCAAGAAGAAGGACTGCAATGCCAAAGCAGGTGCGAAGTCATGAGCGCCATCTCCATGAACATGGTCACCCTGCTCTACCTGGTGGCTTCGATCTGCTTCATCCAGGCCTTGAAGGGCCTGTCTTCACCTGCCAGCGCGCGCATGGGTAACGCATTCGGCATGGCCGGCATGGGCATTGCCGTCCTGACCACCGTGACCCTGATCGTCAAGCTGCAGGCAATGCTGTCCACCGGCGGCTTCGGCTTCGGCCTGGTGCTGCTGGGCATGGCGGTGGGCGGAGGCATCGGCGCCATCGCCGCCCGCAAGGTCGAGATGACCAAGATGCCGGAACTCGTCGCGGCGATGCACTCGCTGATCGGCCTGGCCGCGGTGTGCATCGCGGTGGCCGCCGTCTCCGAGCCCTGGGCCTTCAACATCGCCACCCGCACCACGCCGCTGCCCTTCGGGAACCGGCTGGAGCTGTTCATCGGTACCTTCGTGGGCGCGGTGACCTTTTCGGGCTCGGTGATCGCCTTCGGCAAGCTGTCGGGCAAATACAAGTTCCGCCTGTTCCAGGGCGCGCCGGTGCGCTTCGCCGGGCAGCACATCCTGAACCTCGTGCTGGCCATCGCCATCATCGGGCTCGGCCTGGCGTTCTGCTTCGCCGAAGGCGTGGAGCCGGCGTGGGAACCCTTCATCCTCATGGCGGCGCTGTCCTTCATCCTGGGCGTCCTGATCATCATCCCGATCGGCGGCGCCGACATGCCGGTGGTGGTGTCGATGCTGAACTCGTATTCGGGCTGGGCGGCCGCAGGCATCGGCTTCTCGCTGAATAACTCGATGCTGATCATCGCCGGCTCGCTGGTGGGTTCGAGCGGCGCCATCCTGTCGTACATCATGTGCAAGGCGATGAACCGTTCCTTCTTCAACGTGATCCTGGGTGGCTTCGGCGGCGAAGCCTCCGTTGAAGCGGGCGGCGCCAAGGAACAGCGCCCGGTCAAGGCCGGGTCGGCCGACGACGCGAGCTTCGTCATGGCCAATGCCGAGTCCGTGATCATCGTCCCCGGCTACGGCCTGGCGGTGGCGCGCGCGCAGCATTCTCTCAAGGAGCTGGTGGAGAAGCTGACCCACAAGGGCGTCTCGGTGCGCTACGCGATCCACCCGGTGGCGGGCCGCATGCCCGGCCACATGAACGTGCTGCTGGCCGAAGCCGAAGTGCCCTACGACCAGGTGTTCGAGATGGAGGACATCAACGCCGAGTTCGGCCAGACTGACGTGGTGCTGGTGCTGGGCGCGAATGACGTCGTGAACCCGGCGGCCAAGGATCCGAAGTCGCCCATCGCCGGCATGCCGATCCTGGAGGCGTACAAGGCCAAGAGCATCATCGTCAACAAGCGCTCGATGGCTTCCGGTTATGCGGGGCTGGACAACGACTTGTTCTACCAGCCGAACACGATGATGGTGTTTGGTGACGCCAAGAAGGTCATCGAAGACATGGTCAAGGCAGTAGATTGAGTTAGGGAATGCAAGGATCGCGGACCGGCATGCGCATGCATGGCCTTCCCGTATTCCGCAATCGCCTCCTGCGCGCGGGCGCGCCTGTATCTTGATATTTGCGTGGATGCGGCCGCCGTCCAGGATTGGCAGGCGCGATTAGAGGTCGCGCTTTGCCACCCCGGCGCGCCTCAGGGCGGGGACGAGCCCGCGGCCGGCCAAGCTCAGTGCCCGTCGGCGCGGCGTTCGCGCACCATCTGCTCGAAATCGCGTCCGCGCAGGGGACGGCTGAGGTAATACCCCTGGACTTCGTCGCAGCCCCGGCCCAGCAGGTAGTCCCACTGGGCCCGGGTCTCGACGCCCTCGGCGATGACGCGCAGTCCGAGCTCGTGGGAGAGCGAAATCATCGCCGCCACCATGGCCGAGCTGCTGGCGTCGTGGCCGATGTCGCGCACGAAGGACTGGTCGATCTTCAGGACGTCCACCGGAAAGCGCTTCAGGTAGGACAGGCTCGAGTAGCCGGTGCCGAAATCGTCGATCGACAGGTGCACACCCATTGCCTTGAGCGCGCGCATGGTCGCCACCGCCGTGTCGACATCCTCCATCATCAGGCTCTCGGTGAGTTCGATCTCCAGGCTGGTGGACGGCAGCGCCGTGTCGCGCAGGATCTGGGCGACCAGTTCGGGCAGCCCGGCATCCCTGAACTGGCGCGACGACAGGTTGACGGCCACGCGCAAGGGCCCGAGGCCGGCGCGCTGCCAGGCCGCCGCCTGCGCGCAGGCGGCGCGCAGCACCCAG
>NZ_JAGPWD010000001.1 GCF_018119395.1 Massilia sp. ZL223 | reverse complement strand
GGGCGTCCGAAAAGACGCTTTCGGTACGCGAACAAAACTTGGACGGAACAATGCCGGTGGCATTGTCCCGGCCTTCGCCGGGACGACGGTCTAAGAGCTAGGTACGCTAATCGCGATAACTATTGTGGCCTGCTGCATATGAACGTCGTTCCGGCGAAGGCCGGAACCCAAGTTCAACAGGGCCTGCAGGCCGCAAAGCTTCTTCGACCCCCACATAAAGCACACCGCCACCCCACAAAAACAAACAGCCCCGTGGCTCGCGCCACGGGGCTGTTCTACTTCGCCATGTTACTTAGCGATCAGCAGCAGCGTACCCCGGCCACACACGCTGTAATTCGTGTACTCCCCACCAATCAGATCCTCAGCCCCCGGCGCCCGCACCTGCGAAGCACCTTCCGCCCAGGTACAGGTATCCGTCACCCGATACCAGGTCTTGCCCGTCCCCGGCCACGGCACCACGAAGTTCACCGCTGCACTCCACGCGTTATGCGCCACATAGATCGCCGACGCCGAATCCCCAAACTCCGATCCATCGATGCGCCACGCAATCGCATGATTCGCCGAATTATCGAAGTAAGCCGCATCCGCCACCCCGCCATCCGGCTTGAACCAGCGCAGCTGCTCCATCACGTTGCCGTTATTGTCCACGCTCGAATAGAAGTTCGTCGGTCGCAGCGCCGGATGGGCTTTGCGGAAGGCGATCATCGCCTTGCTGAAGGACTGGAAGTTGTTCTGGTCCGTGGTGCGGGTATATCCCAGCCAGTTCGCAGAAGAGTCCAGGTTGTAGGGATTGTTGTTGCAGTTGATGCTGCGTAGCGCCTCATCCCCGCCGACGATCATCGGCACGCCGGCTGACAGCATCATCAGCGCCATGCCGTTGCGCGCCGCCTTGCGTTGGTCGGCTGCGATACCTCCCTGGTCCCAGCTGTTGTTGTTGTCCTCGCCGCCATCGCTCGGGCCATACGGCCACGCCTGGTTATTGTTCTTGCTGTTGCAGCTGTACAGGTCCTTCAGCGTGAAGCCGTCATGCGCGGTGATGAAGTTCACCGAGTGCCAGGGCTTGCGGCCGTCATCCCCATACAGGTCGCTCGACCCGGAAAAGCGCGTCGCCATCTGTCCGGTGGTGATCGCCACGCTGCCCAGCTTGTTCTGCGCCTGACGCACGACGTCACGGTAGGCGCCGTTCCACTCCGCCCAGCCGCTCGGGAAGCCGCCCACCTGATAGGAGTTGCCGCCGATCGCCCACGGTTCCGCGATCAGATCCACGCCGGTACCACCAGCTGCCGGCCGCGGCGGCAGCTCGGCCACGATGCGGTTGAGCGCATTGCCGGCATCCATCTTGTCGAAGTTGAAGCAGCCGTGCTGGCAGGTGTTGCCCAGCACCGAAGCCAGGTCGAAGCGATAGCCGTCGACGCCCAGCTTGTCGCGCCAGTAGGCGAGCGAGTCGACGATCAGGTTCTGGGCGATCGTGTTGCGCGTGTTGTAGTTGCCGCCCACGCCCGTGTTGTCCCAGGAGTTCTGCATGTCCGAGGTCAGGCTGTAATAGGTCGGGTTGTCCAGGCCGCGCATGCCGTACAGGTTGTAGGTCGTCTTGTCAGTCGATGACCACGCTCCGCCTTCGCCCGTGTGGTTGTACACCACATCGATCAGCACCTTGATGCCGTTGTCGTGGAAGGCCTTCACCATTTCCTTGAACTCGCGGGTCGGCCCGCCCGGCGACTTGTCGTAGGCGTAGCGGCGGTCCGGTGCGAAGTAGGCGAGGGTCATGTAACCCCAGTAGTTGTCGCCGTTCGTGCTGGTCGGATCGTTGTCGTTGGTGTCGTTCTGGGTTTCCTGCAGCGGCAAGAATTCGACCGCGGTGACGCCCAGGCTCGCCAGGTAGGCCGCCTTCAGTCCGGCGCCCTTGTAGGTGCCGCGATAGGCGCTGGCGATGCTGGTGTCGTTCATGGTCAGGCCGCGCACATGGGCCTCGTAGACCACATCGTCCTTGAGCGCGCGGGTCGGCTTGACGCCGATGGATTGGGTGTCGCCCGCCAGCACGATCCCTTTCGGCGCGGACGAACCGCTGTCGATGTTGCGGTAGGTGGCGCCGCTGGCGTAGATCGTCCCGTTGGTCATGGTCGGCGTGGTCGGATCGTGACTCAGCTCGAGCGCGTATGGGTCGGTCAGCAGCTTGTTCGGGTTGAAGCGGTTGCCGGCGGCGTCGACGTCGGTGATAAAGCCCAGGCTCGACCCTTTGGTCCAGCTGCTGTTGTACGGCCAGTTCGGGCCCCAGGCGCGGTAGCCGTAGTACAGGGTGCCCGACAGGCCTTGTGCGCTCAGGGTCGATGTCGGAATCGTCACGCTCCAGACGCCGTTCGAGTTGGTCATCACGTAGCGCGCTTTTTCCGCAGTGCCGGTGGCGGTGCTGTACAGGTAAAGCTCGATCCGCGTGGCCTTGCTCGAATAGACCTTGAAGCTGACGTTGGCCTTGGTGGCGTCGTAGGCGGCGCCCAGCGCATTCGGGTTGATGGCGGCCCAGGCGGGTGCGCCGAGCAATGCGCCGGCGCATAGCGCAGCCAGCAATGTGCGTTGCAATTGCATATCTTGTCTCCGTAAGTTGTCGATGCCCTCTATGGGGCTTGCTTTGTACTTTCGCTACCTCTGCCGGGAAGCTCATCAATACACAGGGCCAACGCTACTACCCTATTTGCATCAAGTCAATCGTGTAATCGTAGTTTTCCTACGGCCGGGTCGACTCAGCGGCGGCTCGGACACCCCGGGCGGACAGGAGGGATACAATAGGCCGATGCGCATCCTCATCGTCGAAGACCATCCCGACATCCTGGCCAACCTGTACGGCTTTTTCGAGCCCAAGGGGCACGTACTCGATTCCGCCCGCAACGGCTACGGCGGCCTGGCCCTGGCTTCGGAGAACGACTACGACGTAATCATCCTGGACGTCATGCTGCCCGGCCTGAACGGCCTGGAACTGTGCCAGAAGCTGCGCGCGGAACTGGGCAAGGCCACGCCCGTCCTGATGCTGACCGCGCGCGACAGCCTGCCGGACAAGGTGGCGGGCTTCGACAGCGGCGCCGACGACTACCTGGTCAAACCCTTCTCGCTGGTCGAACTCGAGGTGCGCCTGAAGGCCCTGGTGCGCCGTTCCGCCGGCGCCCATAGCGTCAACAGCACGCTGCGTTTCGGTGAGCTCAGCTACGACCCCGACACCCAGGAAGCCAGTCGCGCCGGCGTGCCCGTCACGCTCACCAAGACCGGCTACATCCTGCTGCGCACCCTGATCGCCGCCGCGCCGCGCATCGTCACCCGCGAAGCGCTCGAGCATGCGGTATGGGGCGAGGACCGCCCCGACAGCGACGCACTGCGCACCCATATCCACGCGCTGCGCCAGGCGATCGACAAGCCGTTCGCCTTCCCGATGCTGCACACGGTGGCCGGCGTCGGCTACAAACTGGTGGGGCAAGATGGCGCGCGCTGAATCGCTCAGGCGGCGTATCGTCGTCGCCTTCCTCCTGTTCGGGCTCGTGTCGACGGTGCTGTTCGGCGTGATCGCCGCCATCGCCGTCGAGGGCATCGAAGTGCAGCTGGTGGACAACCGGCTCGCCGCGGCCGCCGCATGGGCCGCGCCGCGCCAGGCCGCCGGGCTGGGCGTGGACATGCCGGCCGGCCTGCGCTTCCACCGCAACGAGGCCATTCCCGCGCCGCTCAGGGACCTGGGCGACGGCGTGCACAAGATCGACGTCGAGAGCACGCGCCTGCACGTGCTGGCGGGCCAGGATGCGCTCGGACGCTGGGTCCTGGTCGACCACGAGAGCGACTACGACAAGATCGAGCGGGTCGTATATTCCATGTACGCGGTGTGCTTCGGCGGCTTCCTGCTGTTCGCGGCGATGCTCGGGCGCTTCCTCGGCACCCGCGTCGTGACGCCGATCCGGCAGCTGGCCGATTCGGTCGGCGCCGAGCGCCAGCCGGTCCAGCTCACCGGCCGCCAGGACGAACTGGGCGTGCTGGCGCGCGCCCTCGAAACCCACACCCGCGAACTGCGCGAAGTCCTCGACCGCGAACGCTACTTCACCGGCGACGTCAGCCACGAGCTGCGCAGTCCCCTGACCGTCATCATGGGCGCCGCCGAGATCTTGATGGACGAGTCCCACGCCCCCGCCGTGCGTGCGCCCGCCGAACGCATCTACCGCGCCGCGCAAGAGGCGGCGGAGTGCGTGACCGTGCTCTTGATGCTGGCGCGCGCGCCCGAGCTCAAGGCCCAGCCGCCGGTCGACGTCCATGACATCGCCGGCGACGAAGTCGAACGCTACCGCCACCTGGTGGAGCACAAGCCGGTCACGCTGCGCTACCTCGATGGTGCAGCCTTCAGCGTGCGGGCCCCGCGCGAGCTGTGCGCGGCGGCGATCGGCAACCTGGTGCGCAACGCCTGCCAGTACACCGAGCACGGCGAGGTGTCGGTCAAGCTGGGGCTGGGCCAGATCGTGGTCGAGGACACCGGACCGGGCCTGCCGGAGGCCGTGCGCGCCACCCTGGGCAAGGGCCCGGCCGTGCGCTCCACCGGCTCATCGGGAACGGGCCTGGGCCTGGCGCTCGCGCGCCGCATCTGCGACTACCTGCATGCCGGCTTCCACTACGAAGACCGACCGGGCGGCGGGAGCCGCTTCACGATCAGCTTTTCACCCGATTTAACGCAGCGCATTTAACGCAAACTTAACGCCGCGTTGACGCGGCACTGACGAGCATCCCGCTATCGTGCAAAGGTAAGGCGGCCGCACCTGGCTGTCCGTGCTTCACGGTGGTAATACTTGGACAAGGTCATCTCTCCGCGCATCAGCGCACCCATGCTCATCCTGACGATGTCGCTGCTGCTCGCGACGGCAGGCAATATCGATTTCTGGTCCACCTTCATCCGCGCCGCGGGCGGGCTGACGCCGGCGCACCTGCCGCTCCTGCTCGGCGCCTTCGTGATCGTGGTCCTGTTCTTCAACGCGCTGCTGACCCTGGCGAGCTTCCGCTTCGTCGCCAAGCCGGTCCTGATCGCGATCCTCTTGAGCGCATCCTGCGCCAGCTACTTCATCCACGAATACGGCATCGTGATCGACAAGGCCATGATCCAGAACGTGTTCGAGACCGACGTGCACGAAGCGAGCGAGCTGCTCAACTGGAGGATGGTGCTGTCGGTCATGGCCTTCGGCGTGCTGCCTTCGCTGTTCGTGGCGCGCGCCCGCATCCAGTTCCCCCAGGGCTTGCGCGGCGTGCTGCGCCGCTCCGGCATCGCCGCCGGCTCGCTGGCCCTGGCCGCCCTGCTGCTGGTCCTGTTCTTCAAGAGCCTGGCGCCGGCGCTGCGCGAGCACCGCGAGCTGCGCTACCTGCTCACGCCGACCAACTATATCCAGGCCCTGCACGGCTACCTGCGCAACAAATGGCGCTCGCCGGTCGCCATCGCGCCGCTTGGCCGCGACGCCGTCAAGGGCAACGCCTGGGCCGGGCAGGCCCGCAAGACCGTCACCGTCATCGTGGTCGGCGAAACGGCGCGCGCCCAGAACTTCTCGCTCAACGGCTATGCCCGCGACACCAATCCCAGGCTGGCGCGCGAGTCCGGCCTGATCAACTTCGCCAATGTGCGGTCCTGCGGCACCGCGACGGCGGTGTCGGTCCCCTGCGTGTTCTCGGCGCTGGGACGCGAGCGCTACGACGGCGACAAGGCCTATCACCAGGAAGGGCTGCTGGACGTGCTGGCGCATGCGGGCTTCCGCGTGGTCTGGCTCGACAACAATTCCGGCTGCAAGGGCGCCTGTGACCGCGTCGAGTTCCGCGACCTGTCGGCTCCCAAGCCCGGCTCGGCCCATTGCGCGGGCGACGAGTGCTACGACGAGCGCCTGCTCGAGGAACTGCCGCAGCTGGTGAGGGACAGCAGCCGCGATGTCGTCGTCGTGCTGCACCAGAAGGGCAGCCACGGCCCGGCCTACGCCAAGCGCTATCCGCAGGGCTTCGGCCGCTTCGGCCCGGTGTGCGACACCAGCGAATTCGAGAAGTGCTCGCGCGAGTCCATCGTCGACGCCTACGACAACACCATCCTGTACACCGACACCTTCCTCGCCAGGACCATCGACCTGCTGCGCGGCCTCGATGGCGTGGACACGGCGATGCTGTACTTCTCCGACCACGGCGAGTCGCTCGGCGAAGGCAATATGTACCTGCACGGCGCGCCCTATTTGTTCGCGCCGAGCGAGCAGACCCACGTGCCGATGATGCTGTGGATGTCGGACCGCTTCAGCGAACGCTTCGGCATCGACCGCACCTGCCTGGCGGCGCGGCGCCAGCAGCCGCTCTCGCACGACAACGTGTTCCATTCGGTGCTCGGCATGCTCGACGTGAACACGGCGGTGCTCAATCCCAAGCTGGACCTGTTCCATGCCTGTGTCCGCGGTTCCTGAGGCGCGGCGCGAACGGTTCGGATCCAATCAGTTGTTGAGCAGCGCAGCCACCCGGCGCATCGCCCTGGGCCTGGCCGCCTGTGCGCTGCTCATCTACTGGCTGGGAAGCTGGACCGACGTCGACCTGCGCCTGGCCGACGCCATGTTCGACCGCCTGCACGGCGTCTTCCCCTGGCGCGACGCCTGGCTGGCCGATACCTTCAACCACCGCATTCTCAAGACGGTGCTGACGGTGATGGCTTCCTTCGTGATCGCCGCCGCGATCGCGGATGCGGCCTGGCCGCGCGAGCGCCTCGGCCACGTGCAGCGCCTGCGCCTGCGCATCGTCGCCCTGTCGGCGGTACTGGTGCCGCTCGTCACCAGCCTGCTCAAGTCGCGGAGCATCGCCCACTGTCCCTGGGACCTGGCCCGCTATTGCGGCGCCGAACCCTATGTGCGCATCTTCGAAGCCTTGCCGCTCGGCGCGTCGGCCGGCCATTGCCTGCCCGCCGGTCACGCCTCCAGTGCGCTGTGGCTGGTTTCGGTCCTCGTGCTCTGGCTGCCCGGCTCGCCGCGCAAGGCGATGCTGGCGGCCGTGTTCTCGCTGGCGGCGGGCTTCGCGGTCGGCTGGATGCAGCAGCTGCGCGGCGCGCACTTCCTGACCCATACCCTGTGGTCGATGTGGATCGCCTCCGCCATCGTGTTCGCGCTGGTGCTGTACGCGCAGCGGGCAAGGCGGCGTAACGCGGAGACCATCCCGGACGCACTGCCTGCCGAAAGGGCGGGGTGAAACGCGTGCCGCTTACTCTGTCGTCGCCGTCACCGGAGCCGCTTCCTTGGCCATTGCGTGGCCGCGGCTGATGCTGTCGCCGTCGTCGCGCCGCAGGCGCCAGAACACGAAGGCCGAGATCACCGTCAGCAGCGCCAGGGTCGCGAAGCCGTGGTGCAGCGCGCGCGTCACCTGGACGTGATCGGTCTGCGGTACGCCGCCCAGGAACCAGGCGGTCACGATCGAGCCGGCCGCCAGGCCGAAGCTCATCGACAGCTGCTGGAAGGAGCTGGAGATGGTGCTGGCCATGCTCGAATCCTGCGGCTCGATATCGGCGTAGGCCAGGGTATTCATGCTGGAGAACTGCAGCGAATTGAAGAAGCCCTGCATCAGGCTGATGGCCACGATCGCATAGAGCGGCGTGCCCGTTCCCACCAGGGTGAACAGGGCGATGGTGATGCCGATGCAGACCGTGTTCACCACCAGCACCTGGCGGTAGCCGAAGCGTCCCAGCAGCTTGGACGCGAACAGCTTCATGCCCATCGCGGCGGCCGCGGCGGGCATCATCAGCAGGCCCGATTGCCAGGCCGGCAGGCCCAGGCCGAGCTGGTACAGCAGCGGCAGCAGGAAGGGCAGGCCGCCCACGCCGAGCCGCGTGACGAAGCCGCCCAGTACCGCGATGCGGAAGGTGCGCACTTTCAGCAAAGCCAGGCGCAGCAGCGGGTGCTTGGTGCGGCTGGCGTGCCAGGCGTAGGCGGCCAGCAGGGCCGCCGAGAGCGCGAACAGCAGGCCGGCCGTGAGCGGCGCCAGCGTATGTTCGCCGAACACTTCCAGCAGCCAGGACAGGATGGCGGTGCCGCTGCTGAACAGGATCAGCCCGATGACGTCCAGCGGCCGGCGTTCATCGGCCGCGTAGTCCGGCATGTGGCGCCACACGAACCAGAGCGCCAGCAGGCCGACCGGCACGTTGACGAAGAAGATCACGCGCCACGTGGTCCAGTGCACGATCAGGCCGCCCACCGTCGGCCCGAGCAGGGGACCGATCAGGGCCGGGATGATCACGAAATTCATCGCCCCCAGCAGCTCGTTCTTGGGGAAGGTGCGCACGATGGCCAGGCGCCCGACCGGCATCATCATCGCCCCGCCCAGGCCTTGCAGCAGGCGCGCGGCGGTCATCATGCCGGCGTTCAGCGACAGCCCGCACAGCACCGAGGCCAGGGTGAAGATCGCGATCGCGGTGAAGAACACGCGCCGCGTGCCGAAGCGGTCGGCCATCCAGCCGCTGACCGGGATGCCCACGGCCAGGCCGAGGATGTAGCTGGTGACCACGGACTTGAGGCTGAGCGGGGTCACGCCGAGGCTGGCCGCGATGCTGGGAATGGCTGTATTGACGATGGTGGCGTCGAGCTGCTCCATGAATAGGGCAGTGGCGACGAGCCACGGAAGGTAGCGCTTGAAGGTGTTGCTGGATGGGGTCAATCGGGCCTCGGGCAGGGATGCACGCCGCGGCGGGCGCTCCGGCCGATTGTGTCACAAATCGAAGTAAGTCCGCGCACCGGGCCCGCGCCAGCGAGCCCGGTGCGTGCACAGTCTTAGAAGCGCCAGGCCGCGCGCGCGACCAGCCAGTTGGCGCCGGCGTTCGGGCTCTTGATGCTGCCGTTCGAGTAGTGCTGGAAGCGCAGGCCCAGGTCCCACTTGGCGGTGGTGTAGCCCACGCCCAGATGGTCGGCGAACTGGAAGGCGGTCGAGAGTTCCTTGTCCTCGTTCTTGTACAGGTCCGACAGCAGGCTCACGCCGATGCCGGCCTCGGCATACCAGCCCAGCTTGTCGTCGGCCTGGTAGCGGAACACCGGGGTGAAGCCGGCCACGGCGATGTTTTTCTTCTGGCCCGGCACGTTGCGGTAGGCCTCCAGGCGCCAGAGCGCCAGGTTGGCGTCCCAGTAGCCCGACAGGTGGCGGCCGTTGGAGGCGAACCAGCGCCGGCTCCAGTCCGACTGCAGGGCGAAGCGGACCATCTTCTGCTCCGACTTGCTGCCGACTTCGACCGAGGCGGAATCGATCCAGCCGTCGGCGGCGTGGCCGGCCTGGGCGAACAGGGCGGTGCTGACGAACGCCAGCGCCACGGCGCTATTTTTCATCATCTTCATGTTATGCCTTCGAAATAGGTGCCTGAACTGTTAAATATAAGTCAGGGATGCGGTATTGTACTAGTGTGAACAAACCCGTGCTGACAGCCCGCAAACTTAGGCGGCGCGGGTATCATAGGCGCCCGCCGACCACATTGAACCGAGTCCGACATGGCCGAACCCAGCACCACCCCCCTGTACCCGCTCGCCGCCCCCATGGAGCGCCAGACGCAAGCCGCCGTGCTGCCTCACGACCCCATTGCCGAGCACATCGCTGCCCACCTCGGCGCGCCCGCCATGGTCTTCCACGACACCGTGGCCGATCCGGTGCAGGTCGACATCCACGTGATTCCGGCCGGTCCCGCCTATCCCTTCCTGCGCCTGGTGAGCTCCGGTATGAGCCAGCGCCCGATGACCACCCCGGAAGGCGCGCCGCCCTACGGCGAGCTGATGATGTCGCTGCCGCCCGACTGGAAGCTGGACGAGGAATCGGTCAAGGACGAGCGCTGGTACTGGCCGGTGGCCCTGATGCGCCACCTGGTCCATTATCCGCACCAGCACGCGACCTGGATCGGCCTCGGCCACACGGTGCCGAACGGCAGCCCGGCCAAGCCCTACACGGCCGGCGTCAAGTTCGAAGGCGCGATCCTGCTGCCGCCGGTGTCGGCGCCCGAGCCCTTCCATTTCGTGAACGTGGACGGCAAGGACGTGTATTTCCATTGCGTGGTGCCGCTCTACCGCGAAGAGTTGGACCTGGTGCGCCGCCGCGGCTTCGCCGAGCTGCTCGACAAGTTCAACGACAAGAACGTCACCGACGTGGTCGTGCCGGACCGGGTCAACACGGTCAAGAAGAAATTCCTGGGACTGTTCTGATGGACCGCCCCGTCATCGCTTTCCTGGGCATCGGCCTGATGGGCGGGCCGATGGCGGCGCGGCTGGCGCGGGCCGGCCACCCGGTGCGCGCCTGGAACCGCACATTCGCCAAGGCCGAGGCCTTGCGCGCGGAAGGCGCCGAGCCGCACGCGAAGCTGCCCGACGCCGTTGCGGGCGCGCGCATCGTGATCTCGATGCTGGAGGCGGGGCCCATCGTCAGGGAAGTGATGGCGGCGGCGCTGCCTGCCCTGGCGCCGGGCAGCCTGTGGATCGACATGAGCTCGACCCGCCAGGACGAGGCGCTGGACTTCCACGCGATCCTGGCGGCGCGGGGCTGCCGCTTCCTCGACGCGCCGGTTTCCGGCGGCGTGGGCGGCGCGCAAAACGGCCAGCTGGCCATCATGGCCGGCGGAAGCCAGGCGGACTTCGACGAGGCCGCGCCGCTGCTGCGCGCGATGGGTACGCCGCGCCTGGTAGGCCCGGCGGGCAGCGGGCAAGTGGCCAAGCTGTGCAACCAGCTGATCGTCGGCGCGACCCTGAACGTGGTGGCCGAGGCGCTGCTGCTGGCGCAGGCCGCCGGCGCCGATCCGGTCGAGGTGCGCGAAGCGATCCGCGGCGGCTTCGCGGGCAGCCGCATCCTGGAAGTGCATGGCCAGCGCATGCTCGAGCGTAATTTTGTTGCGGGCGGGCAGGTGAAGAGCCAGCTGAAAGACTTGCACAATGTGCTGGCCGCCGCGGGCGCGGCAGGGCTGGCGCTGCCGGTCACCGAGCTGGTGACGCGGCAGTACGAGACGATCGCGGGCGAGCTGCCCCAGGCCGACCATGCGGCCGCACTGATCGCGCTGGAACGCATGAACCCGGGCCAGCGCCTGGGCGATGCGCCCGACCGCTTAAGCTGAGGCCGGCAGGCTCATCTCCACCAGCCGCACCCAGTAGCTGGCGCCGATCGGCAGCAGGTTGTCGTTGAAGTCGTAGCTGCCGTTGTGCAGCTGGCAGGGCCCCAGCCCGTGTCCGCCCGTGCGGTGCTCGCCTTCGCCGTTGCCGATGAAGACATAGCAGCCCGGCTTTTCCTGCAGCATGAAGGCGAAGTCCTCCGCTCCCATGGTCGGCTCGACATTGGTGTCGACCCGCTCATGGCCCACCACCGCGCGCATGGCCTCGATCGCGAACGCGGTCTGCTCGGCATGGTTCACCAGCGGCGGATAGTTACGCTTGAAGCTGAAGTCGACGCTGGCATTGAAGCCCCCGGCCACGCCGCCCGCGATCTCGTTCATGCGCCGTTCGATCAGGTCGAGCACGCCTGTCGAGAACGTACGCACGGTGCCGATCAGCTCGGCCTCGTCCGGAATGACATTGGTGGCGCTGCCCGCATGGATTTGCGTAATCGACAGCACCGCCGTCTCCAGCGGGTTCTTTTCGCGCGAGATGATCGTCTGCCAGCTCTGGGCGATCTGCACCGCCACCATCACCGGGTCGATTGCGCGATGCGGCTGGGCCGCGTGTGCGCCCTTGCCGCGCACCACCACGCGGAATTCGTTACTCGATGCCATCATCGGACCGGCCACCACGCCGAAGCTGCCTTCGGCCAGGCCCGGCCAGTTGTGCATGCCGTACACGGCTTCCATCGGGAACTGCTCGAACAGGCCGTCGTCCATCATGCGCCTGGCGCCGCCGCCGCCTTCCTCGGCCGGCTGGAAGATCACGTACACGGTGCCATCGAAGTTGCGGTGGGTCGCCAGGTAGTGGGCCGCGCCCAGCAGCATGGCGGTGTGGCCGTCGTGGCCGCAGGCGTGCATCTTGCCCGGATTGGTCGAGGCGTGCGCGAAGCCGTTCAGCTCCTGCATCGGCAGCGCATCCATGTCGGCGCGCAGGCCGATGGCGCGGTTCGAGGTGCCGTTCTTGATGATGCCGACCACGCCGGTCAGCCCCAGCCCGCGCACGATGGGAATGCCCCAGGCCGTCAGGCGCTCGGCCACCATGTCGGCGGTGCGCACCTCTTCATAGCACAGCTCCGGGTGGGCGTGCAGGTCGCGGCGGATAGCCTGCAACTCGGTCTGGAAAGCAAGGATGGGTTCCACTAATTTCATTCGGGATCTCCTGGTCTTGTCATGCTGCTTGTCTTGTTTGCATTGCATGATTTGAACTATTGTAGCCTGCCTCAAACAGTCTTGATAGAGGAGGGTACAGAGGCCTCCGGAATCGTTTAAAGTATTGGTTTCCCGCAGTTTTCCCGCCGTCCGTAGCAGTTTTTAATACGCAGTTTTCTAAATCACAAGAACATGACCACCACCCAAGTCCGTGCGACCTGCCCCCACGATTGCCCCGATACCTGCGCGCTGCTCGTCACCGTCGAAGACGGCGTCGCGACCGAGGTGCGCGGCGATCCGGAGCATCCGACCACGGCCGGGGTGTTGTGCACCAAGGTGTCGCGCTACGTCGACCGCACCTACCACGCCGACCGCCTGCTGTATCCGATGCGCCGCGTGGGCCGCAAGGGCGAGGGCAAGTTCGAACGCATCAGCTGGGACCAGGCGATGGACGAGATCGCCACGCGCCTGAAGGACATCGCCGCGCGCGACCCGCAAGCCATCCTGCCCTACAGCTATGCCGGCACCATGGGCCTGGTGCAGGGCGATTCGATGTCGCTGCGCTTCTTCAACAAGCTGGGCGCCTCGCTGCTCGACCGCACCATCTGCGCCACGGCCGGCGCCACCGGCTACAAGTACAGCATCGGCGGCTCGATGGGCACCGACATCGAGGAATTCCAGAACGCGAAACTGATCCTGATCTGGGGCGGCAACCCGATCGCCTCGAACCTGCACTTCTGGATGCGCGCCCAGGAAGCCAAGCGCCGCGGCGCGACCCTGATCGCCATCGACCCCTACCGCTCGCTGACGGCCGAGAAATGCCACCAGCACATCGCGCTGCTGCCGGGCACCGACGCCGCGCTGGCGCTGGGCATGATGCACGTGCTGATCAAGGAAGACCTGCTCGACCACGACTACATCGCCAACTACACCCTCGGCTTCGAGGAACTCGAGGCGCGCGCCGCGGAATGGACGCCGGAACGCACCGCCGAGACCTGCGGCATCTCGGTCGAAGAGGTGCTGGAGCTGGCGCGCATCTACGGCCAGACCGCGAAGCGCGGCGAAGCGGCCGCGATCCGCATGAACTACGGCCTGCAGCGCGTGCGCGGCGGCGGCATGTCGGTGCGTAACATCGCCTGCCTGCCGGCCCTGGTGGGCGCCTGGCGCCATCCGGCCGGCGGCGTCCAGCTGTCGACCTCGGGCACCTTCCCGGCGGACCGCGCGGCGCTCCAGCGCCCGGACCTGCTGAACGGCCGCATGCCGCGCACGATCAACATGACCACCATCGGCGACGACCTGCTCAAGCAGGCCTCGCCCGAGTTCGGCCCCAAAATCGAAGCCGTGATCGTCTACAACGCCAACCCGCTGGCGATCGCGCCGGATTCGTCCAAGGTGCAGCAGGGCTTCGAGCGCGAAGACCTGTTCACGGTGGTGCTGGAACACTTCCGCACCGACAGCGCCGATTACGCCGACATCCTGCTGCCGGCCACCACCCAGCTCGAGCACGTCGATGCGCACCTGGCCTATGGCCACCTGTACATGATGGCCAACAACGCGGCCGTGGCGCCGGTGGGCGAGGCCAAGCCGAACACCGAATTCTTCCGCCTGCTGGCGGCGCGCATGGGCTTCGACGATCCCTGCTTCAAGGAGAGCGACGACGAGCTCGCTGCCCAGGCCTTCAACAAGAAGGACGTGCGCGCGATCCACTTCGACTGGGAATCGCTCAAGCGCAAGGGCTGGGAAAAACTGAACATGCCGGCCGCCCCGTTCGCCGAAGGCGGCTTCCCGACCCCGTCAGGCAAGTGCGAGTTTTATTCGAGCACCATGGCGAAGGACGGACTCGATCCGCTCCCGACCTATATTGCTCCGTATGAATCGGCCGCTTCCAACCCGAAGCTTGCCGAGAAATATCCGTTGGCGATGATCTCTCCACCGGCGAGGAACTTCCTCAACTCAACGTTTGTCAATGTGCAGAGCCTGCGCGCTACCGAGGGCGAGCCGCACCTCGATATCCACCCTGAGGATGCCGCCGCGCGCGGCATCGGGCACGGGGATATGGCGCGCATCTATAACGACCGCGGCTCGTTCGTCGCCCGCGCACGCGTGACCGACAAGGCGCGTCCAGGGCTGGTGGTGGGCTTGTCCATCTGGTGGAAGAAGCTTTCCAGCGATGGCAAGAACGCCAATGAAGTCACCAGCCAGCGTCTGACCGACATGGGCAGGGCGCCCACTTTCTACGACACCCTGGTGCAGGTCGAAAAGGCCGCATCAACAACGCGAGATGAAACCGTCTAGATTCTCCCAGGCCTTCCGGCCCCTGATGGCCGCCGCTTGCGCGGCCCTGATGTTGTCAAGCTGCTCATCCCTCTCCTACTATTCCCAGGCCGCGCAAGGTCAGCTCGAACTGCTGACCGACTCGCGTCCCATCGACGACTGGATCGCCGATCCCGGCACCAGCGTGAAGCTGCGCCACCGCCTCGAGACGGCGCGCCAGATCCGCCGCTACGCGGTCCAGGAAATGAAGCTGCCCGACAATGGCAGCTACAGCAACTACACCCACCTGAAGCGTCCCTATGTGCTGTGGAACGTGGTCGCCACGCCCGAGCTCTCGCTCAAGCCCGTGCAATGGTGCTTCCCGGTGGCCGGCTGCGTGAACTACCGCGGCTACTACAGCAAGGCCGAAGCCCAGGCCTTCGCCAGGGACTTGCGCGCCAAGGGCCACGACGTCGAAGTGGGCGGGGTGGCCGCGTATTCCACGCTCGGATGGTTCAGCGACCCCTTGATCTCGACCTTCATCAACTACCCGGACGCCCAGCTGGCGCGCATGCTCTTCCATGAGCTGGCGCACCAGGTCACCTATGTGGCGGGCGACTCGCAGTTCAACGAATCCTTCGCCAGCGCGGTGGAGGAGGCGGGCGTGGAAGGCTGGCTGGAACGCTTCGGCAATCCCATGATGCGCGAAGCCTACGACCGCTATGCGGCGCGCAAGAAGGACTTCCTGGCGCTGCTGCTCAAGTATCGCGGCGAACTGGACCGTACTTACAAGAGCATGGTCCCGGATAGCGAGAAGCGGGTGGCCAAGGCGCGCCTGTTCCTGGCCCTGAAGGACGACTACCAGGTGCTCAAGGCGAGCTGGGGCGGCTATGCGGGCTACGACAAGTTCTTCGAGGAGCCGCTGTCGAACGCCCACCTGGCCTCGATCGCCACCTACAACGATTTCGTGCCCGCTTTCCGGGCTTTGCTGCAGCGCGAGAGGAGCTGGCGCGGCTTCTACAAGGCTGTCAACCAGCTGGCCAAGCTGGAGAAGACGGACCGCCACCGGGTGCTGAAGACCCTGGGCGCGAGCGTCACCCCGGCGCCGCTCGTGGTGCAGCGCAGCATGGTCGGCGCGCGTTAGAGAGATAGAGGACCCGTTCCAATCGCGCCGAAAGCGCTTGCGCATCAAAGCACTGCCCGATAGCATCATCATCGGCGATAACAAAGGCATAAGGTATGCGCGCGTACGCGCGCCTGCCTCACCAGCCAGGGCGCTCGACCACAACGATAACTATTTCGAGGCAGAGGCATCCGATGGAAAAAATTTGGCTCAAGTCGTATCCCCCGGGCGTCCCTACGGAGATTGATCCAGATCAATACCGTTCACTGGTGCATTTGTTGGAAGAATCGTTCAGCGCCTATGCTGACCGCAACGCGTATGTGTGCATGGACAAGTTCATGACCTACCGCGAGCTGGACGCCTACTCGAAGAAACTGGCGGCCTGGCTGCAAAGCCGGGGCATGGCCCCGGGCGCGCGGGTGGCGATCATGATGCCGAACGTATTGCAGTACCCGATCGCCATCGCGGCGATCCTGCGCGCCGGCTACACCGTGGTCAATGTGAACCCGCTGTACACGGCGCGCGAGCTCGAGCACCAGCTCAAGGATTCGGGCAGCGAAGCGATCATCGTGCTGGAGAACTTCGCCCACACGGTGCAGCAGGTGCTGGGCAAGACCCCGTTGCGCCACGTGGTGGTGGCGAGCATGGGCGAGATGCTGGGCGGCGTGAAGGGCGTGCTGGTCAACTTCGTGGTGCGCAGCGTCAAGAAGATGGTGCCGGATTTCGCGCTGCCGAACATGGTGCGCTTCAAGGAAGCGCTGGCGCAGGGCAGCCGCATGCCGTTCAAGGCGCCCGAGCTGAAGTCGGACGACGTGGCCTTCCTGCAGTACACGGGCGGGACCACGGGCGTGTCGAAGGGCGCCACGCTCACGCACCGCAACGTGATCGCCAACCTGCTGCAGACCGAAGCCTGGGCCGCGCCTGGACTGCAGGGGCTGGCGCCGGACGAGCAGCCGGTGACCATCTGCGCGCTGCCGCTGTACCACATCTTCGCGCTGACGGCCTGCGCGATGTGGGGCATGCGCAGCGGCGCGCTGGTGGTGCTGATCCCGAACCCGCGCGACATCCCCGGTTTCGTGAAGGAGCTGGCCAAGTACCGCTTCCACATGTTCCCGGCGGTGAACACGCTGTACAACGCGCTGGTGAACAACGCGGACTTCGCCAACCTCGATTTTTCGTCGCTGAAGTTCTCGGTCGGCGGCGGGATGGCGGTGCAGCAGGTCGTCAACGACAAGTGGCGCAGCATTACCGGCACCGGCATCACCGAAGCCTACGGGCTGTCGGAGACCGCGCCGCTGGCGACCGCGAACCGCGGCGACGTGACGGAATTCACCGGCACCATCGGCCTGCCGGTGTCGTCGACCGAGGTCGCGATCCTGGACGACGAAGGCCGCGAGCTGGCCCACGGCCAGGTCGGCGAGATCGCGATTCGCGGTCCGCAGGTGATGGCGGGCTACTGGAACAGGCCGGACGAGACGGCCAAGGTCATGACGCCGGACGGTTTCTTCAAGACCGGCGACGTGGGTATGATGGATGACAACGGGTACGTGAAGATCGTCGACCGCAAGAAGGACATGATCCTGGTGTCGGGCTTCAACGTCTACCCGAACGAACTGGAAGGCGTGATCGCGGCCCATCCGGGCGTGCTTGAATGCGCCGTGATCGGCGTGCCCGACGCGCATTCGGGCGAGGCGGTGAAGGTGTTCGTGGTGCGCAAGGACCCGAACCTCACCGTGGAGCAGCTGATGGACTACTGCAAGCAGCAGCTCACCGGCTACAAGAAGCCGAAGTACATCGAATTCCGCGACGAGCTGCCCAAGACGAACGTCGGCAAGATCCTGAGGCGTGCGCTGAGGGACGAGAAGCAGGCAGCGTAAATCGCATCGCGAATAGCACGGCGGTGGCATTCGGCTGGCGCTGGTCGCCCGGCAGGGACGGCTCACGCGTTTTATGAGAACCAATATGGAAGGTAAGGCACAGATGGATAAGTTTTGGCTTGGGTCGTACGAGAAAGGCGTGGTGCCGGAGATCGATCCGACCCAGTATCGCTCCCTGACGCATTTGCTGGAGGAGGCGTTCCGCAAGTACGCCGACCGCAAGGCCTACGCCTGCATGGGCAAGTCCATCACCTATGCCGAGCTGGACGCGATGTCGCAGCGCATGGCGGCCTGGCTGCAGAACCGCGGCCTGAAGCCGGGCGCGCGCGTGGCACTGATGATGCCCAACATCCTGCAATACCCGGTGGCGCTGGCCGCCGTGCTGCGCGCCGGCTATGTGGTCGTCAACGTCAATCCGCTGTACACCCCGCGCGAACTGCAGCACCAGCTGACCGACTCGGGCGCCGAAGCCATCGTCGTGCTGGAGAACTTCGCGCACACGCTGGAGCAGGTGGTCGACAAGACCCAGGTCAAGCACGTCGTGATCGCCACCATGGGCGACCTGCTGGGCCTGAAGGGCCTGCTGGTCAACCTGGTGGTGCGCAAGGTCAAGAAGATGGTGCCGGGCTTCTCGGTCCCGGGCGCGGTGGCCTTCAACAAGGTGCTGGCCGAAGGCGCGCGCCTGGCCATGAAGCCGGTCACCATCGGCCATGACGACATCGCCTTCCTGCAGTACACCGGCGGCACCACCGGCGTGTCGAAAGGCGCCGTGCTCCTGCACCGCAACGTGATCGCCAACGTGCTGCAGAACGAAGCCTGGTTCGCCCCGACCCTGGCGCGCCTGAAGCCGGGCGAGCAGGCGCAGTATGCCTGCGCGCTGCCGCTGTACCACATCTATGCGCTGACCGTGTGCGCGCTGATGGGCATGCGCACCGGCGGCATGAACCTCCTGATCCCGAACCCGCGCGACATCCCGGGCTTCGTCAAGGAACTGGGCAAGTACCGCATCAACGTATTCCCGGCCGTGAACACCCTGTACAACGGCCTGCTCAACAACGCGGAATTCGCCAGGCTGGACCATTCCAGCCTGATGGTCTGCCCGGGCGGCGGCATGGCGGTGCAAAAGCCGGTGGCCGACAAGTGGCTGCAGGTGACCGGCGCGCCTATCGTGGAAGGCTACGGCCTGTCGGAGACCTCGCCGGTGGTGGCGGCGAACCGCTGCGACATCACCGAGTTCACCGGCACCATCGGCCTGCCGCTGCCCTCGACCGAACTGCGCATCGTGGACGAGCAGGACAACGAAGCGCCCTACGGCACCGCCGGCGAGATCGCCGTGCGCGGTCCGCAGGTGATGGCGGGCTACTGGAACCGTCCGGACGAAACGGCCAAGGTCATGACCAGGGACGGCTTCTTCAAGACCGGCGACGTCGGCATCATGGAAGCGACCGGCTACACCCGCATCGTCGACCGCAAGAAGGACATGATCCTGGTGTCGGGCTTCAACGTGTATCCGAACGAAGTCGAAGGCGTGGTGGCCGGCATGCCGGGCGTACTGGAAGTGGCTTGCGTGGGCGTACCGGACCAGCACTCGGGCGAGGCGGTCAAGCTCTACATCGTGCGCAAGGACCCGGCGCTGAGCGCTGAAGATGTCATCGATTTCTGCAAGGAGCAGCTGACCGGTTACAAGCGTCCGAAGTTCGTCGAGTTCCGCGAGACGCTGCCGAAGACGAACGTGGGCAAGATCCTGCGGCGTGAGCTGAGGGATGAGAAGGTGCAGCAGCCGGCTTAAGGGCTAACACTGTTCGGACAGAACTTGGGTCCCCGCGAAGGCGGGGACCCAAGTTCCGATGCGCAGCCGCTAACCTACTCTCTCCACCCCAACCCTCCCATCCGCCACGCGGAACGACGCCAGCACCCCCGCCCCCGACCTGGCATCGAACACATTATCCAGCCCCATGAAGTGCGTCGCCAATCCCTTGGCTGTGACCTCCATCAGCATATAACCCCGCTTGTCGCTCCGCCCATACTTCATGTGCGGATTATTCGACACATGCGCCAGCGTCCTCGCCTGAGCCCGTGAACTCGAGGTCACCGAAGTCCCGCAAAACTCCGTCGCCACCAATGGATTGGCCTTCGACACCGCCCGCGCAAAATCCGGCCGCAGCTCGCAGGCATAAAAGGTGTGCACATCGCCCCCCAGCACCACCGGATTGCTCGCCCCGGACTTGAGCACGGACTCCAGCAGCCTGCGCCGCGCCAGCGGATACCCATCCCATCCATCCGTCCACACCCGGTTGGTCCCCGTCCCGATGACCGGGAAGCTGCTCGACTGCGCCATGAGGGTCTGCTGCGCCAGGATGTTCCACTGCGCGCGCGACGAAGCCAGCCCGGCGCCCAGCCAGGCTTCCTGCTCCCGTCCCAGCATCGAGCGCCTTGGATCCTGCAGCGCCGCGCACTCGTGCGCGAACATGGCGTTCGAGCCGCCGCGTCCCTTGCGTGGGCAGGCCTGCACCGAGCGGTACTGGCGGTCGTCGAGCACATGGATGCGCGCCAGGCGCCCCCAGTCGTAGCGCTGGTGCAGGCTTACCCGGGCGAAGCTGCCGGGCCGCGGAAGACGCAGCGGCATGTGCTCGTAAAAGGCCTGGTAGGCCGCCGCCCGCCGCCCGGCGAAATCCTCCCTCAGCAGCTCGTCGCGTCCGTTGGCGTAATCATTGGCCACCTCGTGGTCGTCCCAGGTCACGATCCAGGGAGCGGCGCGGTGCGCGGCCTGCAGGTCCGGATCGCTCTTGTACTGCGCATAGCGGCGCCGGTAATCGTCGAGCGTGAAGGATTCGTTGTTGCGGGTGACGCGCTGCGGATGCTGGAGGTGATACGGACCCCATTCGTAGATGTAGTCGCCCAGGAAGGCCACCAGGTCCGGCGCGCTGGCCGCGATGTGGCGGTGCGCCGCATAACTGCCGAATTCCCAGTGCTGGCAGGAAGCCACGGCCAGCTTCAGCATCGACGGCATGGCGCCCGGCGCCGGCGCGGTGCGCGTGCGACCGACCGGGCTGACGGCGTCTCCCAGCATGAAGCGGTACCAGTACCAGCGTTCCGGCATCAGGCCCATCACGTCCACATGGACGCTATGCGCGAGCTCCGGCACGGCGGTGGCGCTGCCCTTGGCGGCGATGCGGCGGAAAGCCTGGTCCTCCGCCACTTCCCAGCGCACGGCCAGGGCGACCGGCGGCGTTCCGGACGGGTCGAGCGGATTGGCGAGGATGCGGGTCCACAGGATCACCGAATCGGGCAGGGGGGAACCCGAGGCGACGCCGAGGCTGAAGGGATAGACCGTGCCGGCGGAGCTGGCCGGCGCGGCGAGCGAGGAAGCGGTGAGCGCGGCCGACCAGCGTGCACCCTGTAACAGGAACAGCCGGCGCGCCCCCTGCATTCTTAACGATGCGCGATCAGCGAATCGAGCGGCGGCAGCTGGCGCGGCTTGCGGTCCGGGCCGGTGGCGACGTAGGTCAGGGTCGCTTCGGTGACCTTCACGACTTCGGCCTGCAGGCGGTTGCGCTCTGCGTAGACCTCGACGCACACGGTAACGGACGTGTTGCCCACCTTGGTGATATCGGCGTAGAACGAGAGCAGGTCGCCCACGAACACCGGATTCTTGAACACGAAGGAATTGACGGCGATGGTCGCCACGCGGCCGTTGGCGCGGCGGGTGGCCGGCAGCGAGCCGGCGATGTCGACCTGGGCCATGATCCAGCCGCCGAACACGTCGCCGTACACGTTGGCGTCGCTCGGTGCCGGCATGACGCGCAACTCCGGCATCTTTCCTGCCGGCAGTCGGGTAGTGGTGGGGAGGGTGTTTTCTGGGGTCGTCATCTTGAAATCTCGGTAAAAGCTACAATCGTCCCGAATTGAACCATAAATCACGAAGCCCTGCCATGCGACGCTCATCCGCGAGTTCCCTCCCACCGCCGCCCACTGCCGGCGGCGCGCCCCGCAACGACTGGGCCACCCTGCGCACGCTCTTCCCCTATCTGTGGGTCTACAAATGGCGGGTCCTGGCCGCGCTCGGCGCCCTGATCGGCGCCAAGATGGCCAACGTCGGCGTGCCGCTGGTGCTCAAGCAGCTGATCGACCAGCTGGCCATCGACCCTGCCCATCCGCAGGCACTGCTGGTGCTGCCGCTCGGCGCCCTGATCGCCTACGGCCTGCTGCGCCTGTCGACCACGGTATTTACGGAGCTGCGCGAATTCCTGTTCGCGCGCGTGACCCAGCGCGCGGTACGGACCATCGCGCTGAAGGTCTTCCGGCACCTGCACGCGCTGTCGCTGCGCTTCCACCTGAACCGCCAGACCGGCGGCATGACGCGCGACATCGAGCGCGGCACGCGCGGCGTGAATTCGCTGATCTCGTATTCGCTGTTCAACGTGCTGCCGACCCTGGTCGAGATCACCCTGGTGCTCGGCTACCTGGTGATCAACTACGACATCTGGTTCAGCGTGATCACGGCCGTGGCGCTGGCGACCTATATCGCCTTCACCGTGATCGTCACCGAATGGCGCACCCACTTCCGGCGCACGATGAACGACCTGGACTCGAAGGCCAACACCAAGGCCATCGATTCGCTGCTCAACTACGAGACGGTGAAGTACTTCGGCAACGAAGACTACGAAGCCAGGCGCTACGACCAGGGGCTGCAGAACTACGAGAACGCGGCGGTGCGCTCGCAGACCTCGCTGTCGGTGCTCAATACCGGCCAGTCGCTGATCATCGCCACCGCCGTCACCCTGATCCTGTGGCGCGCCACCGAGGGCGTGATCGCGGGCACCATGACCCTGGGCGACCTGGTGCTGGTGAACTCCTTCATGATCCAGCTGTACATTCCGCTCAACTTCCTGGGCGTGATCTACCGCGAGATCAAGCAAAGCCTTGCGGACATGGAGCGCCTGTTCTCGCTGCTCGACCAGAACCGCGAGGTGGCCGATGGGCCGACCGCGCAGCCGCTGGTGACCAGGGGCGCGCGGGTCGAGTTCTCGCATGTGGAGTTCAGCTACGAAACCAAGCGCCAGATCCTGTTCGACGTCGACTTCACTATTCCCGCCGGGACCACGACGGCGGTGGTGGGGCACAGCGGCTCGGGCAAGTCGACCTTGTCGCGGCTGCTGTTCCGCTTCTACGACGTCAACGGCGGATCGATCCGCATCGACGGGCAGGATCTGCGTGAAGTCACCCAGCAGTCGTTGCGCGCGGCAATTGGCATCGTGCCGCAGGATACGGTGCTGTTCAACGACACCATCGAATACAACATCGCCTATGGCCGGCCGGGGGCGTCGCATGAGGACATCGTGGCGGCGGCGAGGGCGGCGTCGATCCATGATTTCATCGAGAGTTTGCCGGACGGGTACAAGACCATGGTGGGCGAGCGCGGGCTGAAACTGTCGGGCGGGGAGAAGCAGCGCGTGGCGATTGCGAGGACCTTGCTCAAGGATCCGGCGATCCTGATTTTCGACGAGGCCACGTCGGCGCTGGATTCCAAGTCGGAGCAGGCGATCCAGGCGCAGTTGAAGGAGATCGCGAAGGACCGGACGACGCTGGTGATTGCACACAGGTTGTCGACCATCGCGGATGCGCAGCAGATCATCGTGCTGGATCACGGGAAGATCGTGGAGCGGGGGACGCACGGCTCGCTGCTGGCGGCGCGTGGTTTGTATGCGCAGATGTGGGAAAGGCAGCTGGCCAGGCCGGATGAGGAGCTGGCTTCGCCGCCGCTCGAATTACAGCAGGAGTAAATTCTTCCCGCTAGCTTTAAGACCGTCATCCCGGCGAAGGCCGGGATCCAAGTTTGCATGCACGCCGATACCGCATGCGTTCTCACTGTACTGCGGAATTGGGTCCCGGCCTTCGCCGGGACGACGGATCTGGCTAAGAGGGTATTGAAGACTTAGTAGGTATAGAACATCCGCTGAATCTCCTTGGTATTGCTGGTCTTGGTCAACGCCAGCATCAGCAGAATACGCGCCTTCTGCGGGCTGAGCGTATCCGCCACCACGAAGTCCAGCTGATCGTCATTCGCCTCGCCATTACGCGCCACGATGCCCTGGCCCACACGGCTCGAACGCACGATCACCACGCCTTTTTCACGCGCAGCGACCAGCGCAGGCTTGGTCCTGGCCGGCAAGCTGCCATTGCCCACGCCCGCATGCACCAGCCCCTTGGCGCCCGCTGCCACCAGCGCATTGACCGCCACCGCGCCCACGTTCGCATAGGCATACGCCACATCCACCTGCGGCAGCGCATCCAGCCTGGAGATATCGAACTCGGTCTCCACCGTATGCTTGCGCGTCACCTCGCGGTAAAAATAAGGCTTGCCGCCCTGGATGTAGCCGATCATGCCCAGCTCCGCCGCGCGGAAGGTATCGGCGGTCGTGGTATTCGCCTTGGTCACGTCGCGCGCCGCGTGGATCTGGTCGTTCATTGCCACCAGCACGCCCTTGCCGACGGCCGCCGGGCTGCCGGCCAGGTTGACCGCGTTGTACAGGTTGATCGGACCATCCGCCGACAGCGCGGTCGACGGACGCATCGAGCCCACCAGCACCACCGGCTTCCTGCTCTTGACGACCAGGTTCAGGAAGTAGGCCGTCTCTTCCAGCGTATCGGTGCCATGCGTGATCACGATCCCGTCCACATTCGGCTGGCCCAGCAGCACGTTGACGCGCTTGGCCAGCTGCAGCCAGTGCTCGTTGCCCATGTTTTCGCTGGCGATCTGGAACACCTGCTCGCCGGTGACGTTGGCGACCTTCGTCATCTCGGGCACGGCCTGGATCAGCGCCTGGACGCCGACCGTGGCGGCGGTGTAGCCCACCGTGGTGGTGCTGGTGGCGCCGGTGCCGGCGATGGTGCCGCCGGTGGCGAGGATGGTGACGTTCGGCAGCTTGGCAGTCTGCGCCTGCGCCGCGGTAACGAGCAGGAACAGAAAGCCGAACAGCGCGCTCGTGGCGCGGACGGATTTGTGGAACAGCATGGACTTCTCCTAAACAAAAAAGCCGTCCCCGCGGTAACGGGAACGGCGTTGCGGCAAACGTCTTACAGCTTCTTGAAGACGACGCCTTCCTTCATGACAAACTTGACTTGCTCGAGCTGCTTCACGTCGCGCAGCGGATCGCCTTCGACCGCGATGATGTCGGCGGCGAAGCCCGGCTCGATGGCGCCCAGGCGCTTGCCCTGGTCGAGCAGCGCGGCGGCGTGCATGGTGGCGGCGCGGATCGCGTCGATCGGGCTCATGCCCGCCTCGACCATGTAGCCGAACTCCCTGGCGTTCTCGCCGTGTGGGAACACGCCGGCGTCGGTGCCGAAGGCGATCTTCACGCCGGCTTTATGGGCGCGGGCGAAGGTGTTCTGCAGCTGCGGCCCGATGGCGGCGGCCTTCGGGCGCACCAGCGCGGAATAGTAGTTCGGATCCTTGGCCTTGTCGGCGACGTAGCGGCCCGCCGAAATGGTCGGCACATACCAGCCGCCGGTCTTCTTGAACAGGCCGATGACCTCGTCGTCCATCAGGGTGCCGTGCTCGATCGAGTCGACGCCGGCGCGCAGCGCGCGCTTCATGCCTTCGGCGCCGTGCGCGTGGGCCGCGACGCGGAAGCCGTAGTCCTTGGCGGTGCTGACGATGGCGCGCAGCTCGTCTTCGGTGTACTGCGAGTTCTGGCCATTGGCGGCCTGGCTCAGCACCCCACCGGTGGCGGTGATCTTGATCAGGTCCGCGCCTTCCTTGTAGCGCGCACGCACGGCCTGGCGGGCTTCTTCCGGGCTGTCGACCACACCCTGTTCCGGACCGGGCGTGCCGATCTTCTCGCTCAGGAAATGCGACAGGTTGTTGGTCGGGTCGGCGTGGCCGCCGGTGGTGGCGATCGACTTCCCGGCGGTGAACATGCGCGGGCCGGGGATCTCGCCGGCGTTGATGGCGCGCTTGAGCGAGACGTTCAGGCCGTCGGCCGCGCCCAGGTCGCGTACCGTGGTGAAGCCGGCCATCAAGGTGCGCTGGGCGAACTTCACCGAGCGAAAGGCCATGTCGGAAGGATCGGCGGTGAGGCGATCGCGGTAGGCGTCGACCACCGGCGTGGTTTCGCTGGTCAGGTGCACGTGCATGTCGATCAGGCCCGGCAGGCAGGCGTGGCGCGACAGGTCGATGGCGCCGGCGTCCTGGCTCATCGGGCCGACCGACTTGACGCTGCCGTTCTCGACCACGATGCCGACCTTCTCGCGCCAGGTCCCGCTCTTCACGTCGAGCAGGCGGCCGCAGTTGACCGTCTGGGTGGCGGCGCTGGCGCCGGTTGCAGCAAGCAGCAGGCCCGCCGCCATGTACAGCTGTTTCATGTCTCGCTCCTCTTGTCGTTATAAAAAAGGCCTCCCATCGCTGGAAGGCCTTCGGTCTTGCAATCGATACGGTGCGCGCTCAGCGCAGCGGCGCCACGGCCGGGTCCTTGCTCGGCTCGCCCAGGTCGCCCTCCCACTTCGCGACCACGGCGGTGGCGATGCCGTTGCCGATCACGTTGGTGGCCGAGCGCGCCATGTCCAGGAAGTGGTCGATGCCCAGCAGGAGCAGCAGGCCGGCTTCCGGGATGTTGAACTGGGACAGGGTAGCGGCAATCACCACCAGCGAGGCGCGCGGCACGCCGGCCATGCCCTTCGAGGTCAGCATCAGCACCAGCATCATGGTCAGCTGGGTCGACAGCGACAGCTCGATGCCGTAGGCCTGGGCGATGAACACGGCTGCGAAGGTGCAGTACATCATCGAGCCGTCCAGGTTGAACGAGTAGCCGATCGGCAGCACGAAGGCGGCCAGGCGGTTCTTGACGCCGAAGCGCTCCAGGCCTTCCAGGGTTTTCGGGAAGGCCGCTTCCGACGACGCGGTCGAGAAGGCCAGCAGGGTAGGGCCGCGCAGCTCGGCGATCAGGCGCAGCACGCGCGGGCCGAGGAAGGCCATGCCGATACCGATCAGCACCACCCACAGCAGCACGATGCCCAGGTAGAACTCGGCCATGAAGATGCCGTAGGTCGACAGCACGCCCAGGCCGCTCTTGGCGATGATGCCCGCCACCGCCGCGAACACGGCGATCGGCGCGAAGTTCATCACGTAGCCGGTCACTTTCAGCATGATGTGGGCGACGCCGTCGACCGCATCGATCAGCGGGGTGGCGCGCGCGCCGACAGCCGCCGCAGCGGTGCCGAAGAACAGCGAGAACACGACGATCTGCAGGATCTCGTTCTTGGCCATGCCGTCGGCGATGGAGGACGGCACCAGGTGGGTAATGAACTCCTTCAGGGTCAGGCTGGTGGTGGCGATGCCCGACGAGGTGCCGACCGCCGGCAGCGCGCCCGACACGGCCATGGCGTCGCCCGGACGGAACAGGTTCACCAGGACCAGGCCCAGCGACAGCGAGATGATGGAAGCGATGATGAACCAGCCCAGCGCCTTGACGCCGATGCGGCCCACTTCCTTGGCGTCGCCCATCTTGGCGATGCCGACCACCAGGGTGGAGAACACCAGTGGCGCGATGATCATCTTGATCAGGCGGAGGAACAAGGTCGTGATCAGCGACATCGTGTCGGAGAAGGACTTCGCCTGCTCCGGCGTCACGCTGGCGTTGACGCCATAGCCTGCGATGATCCCGAGCACGAGGGCGACCAGGATGTAGGTGGTCAGGCGGTTTCGATTATTCATAACTGCTTCCTGTCTTATAGACCTGTGCACAACCGGCGGCAACGGGTGGCGCTGTCGCAGGCGGGTGAATCGGGCAAAATACCTGGCTTTCCGAGGAGCGAAACGGCCAGTTCGTCTGATGGTTATGGCAAGTTTGGCAGTATCCTAGGCGCTGATAATGCTGTCAAGCATGCTTACTGCACGTGCAACAAGCACGCAACGGAAGAGAAAATGGAGTACAAATGATCGACATCGAGAACGTCAGCAAGTGGTATGGCGAGTTCCAGGTGCTGCGCGACTGCACGACGCAGGTGGCGCGCGGCGACGTGGTCGTCGTATGCGGCCCGTCCGGCTCGGGCAAGTCGACCCTGATCAAGACCGTCAACGGCCTGGAGCCCTTCCAGCAGGGCAGCGTGCGGGTGGACGGCATCCCGGTGGGCGACCCGAAGACCGACCTGCGCCGGCTGCGCGCCCACATCGGCATGGTGTTCCAGAATTTCGAGCTGTTCCCGCACCTGTCGGTACGCGAGAATCTGACACTTGCCCAGATCAAGGTGCTCGGCCGCAGCAAGGCGGAGGCTACCGAGCGCGGCCTGGCCTATCTCGACCGGGTGGGCCTGCTGGCGCACCAGGACAAGTATCCGAACCAGCTATCGGGCGGCCAGCAGCAGCGGGTGGCGATCGCCCGGGCCCTGGCCATGGACCCGAAAGCGATGCTCTTCGACGAGCCGACTTCCGCGCTGGACCCGGAAATGGTGGGCGAGGTGCTCGACGTCATGGTGGGGCTGGCGCAGGAGGGCATGACGATGATGGTCGTGACCCACGAGATGGGCTTCGCGCGCAAGGTGGCCGACCGCATCGTCTTCATGGACCAGGGGCGGATCGTCGAGGACAGCCCCAAGGAAGCCTTCTTCGCTGCGCCGCGCTCGGACCGGGCGCGCGACTTCCTGGACCGGATCATTCACTGAGCGGGCGCCCAGGCGCCAGCTCAGCCGTGGCCCTGGCTGTCGTCGCCCGCGAAATACTCGTGCTGGTCGGTCAGGACGTAGGAGTGGCGCAGTTCCACCACTTCGTCGCGGAAGCTGAGCGCGCGGCGGATGACGTGCAGCAGCGGCGTGCCTTCGGCGACGCCGAGCAGCTGCGCCATCTGCGCATTGGCGCCGCAGGCGCGCAGGCGCTCCTCGGTGCGCAGCACGCCGACGCCGAAGCTGTCCTGGTATAACTGGTAGAGCGTGGTGCGGCGCTCGCGGACCTGGGCTTCGCTCATGCCGGCAAAGAAGTGCTCCGGCAACAAGATGTCGTCGATGATCACGGCCCGCCCGCCCAGGCTGAGCCGGTTCACGATGCGGATCAGCTTTGCCCCTTTCTTGACGCCGAGCCGGGCGGCGCTGTCGGCGTCGGCCTTGTCTTTCGTCAGGCTGATGAATTCCACCTTTGGATATTCCTTGCGGCCATCCTGGGCGAAGACGTGGAAGAAGCCGAACATGTAGCGGTCCTGGCTGTGCGAGGCGACAAAGGTGCCGCGTCCCTGGTGCCGGATCAGGATATTCTCGGCGGTCAGCTCGTCGACGGCCTTGCGCAGCGTGCCGACGCTGACGCCGAAGCGCTCGCACAGGCGCTTTTCGGCCGGGATGATCTCCCCCGGCTTCCATTCGCCGCCGCGCAGCGACTCCAGGAGCTTGTGCTTGACCTCGCGATACAGCGGGAGGCCCAAGGCGACATCCGATCGAAAAATTTGTTCCATATGTGGGCGACAGAAAGGGTCCGAGTGCGCGTATCATAGCGCATCCCGCCTTCCGGCGCCGTAAAATACATACAGATCACATGGTTGAATTTTGCGCCGCCATGGACTGGCACAGCCGGATCAGGCTGCTCATGCCGCCGGTACGGTATTTATCCTTGTGCACCAGGATGTGGAAGGCGCGGGTGAGCTGCAGATAAGGCGTCGGAATGCTCACCAGGTTGCCGCGCTCGACCGCGCCCACCAGGGCGATCTTCGGCAGGCACGAAATCCCCATGCCGCTCTCGACGGCGCGCTTGATCGCTTCGGTGCCGCCCAGCTCCATCATGACCCGGATCCCGCCCAGCTGGCTCATCAGCATCTGATCCACCACCTCGCGGGTGCCGGAACCGCGCTCGCGCAGGATCCAGTCGGCCGCCCGCAAGACCTCGATGCCGGCGCCGCCCGGCTGGGCGATCGGGTGGCCGGGCGCCGCGCAGATCGCCAGCTCGTCCGGGCGCCAGAAGCCCGCCTCGATGTCCGGATGCAGGCAGGGGCCTTCGACAAAGCCGACATCGATCTCGAAATGCAGGATCGCGTTGATCACCTGTTGCGTATTGCCGACTTCGAGTTCGATGCGGCAGCCGGGCCGGTTGGCGCGAAAGGACCCGAGGATCTGGGGCAGCAGGTAATTGCCGATGGTGGAACTGGCGCCCAGCCGCAGGTCCACCGCGCCCCCGGGCTGGCGGAACAGGCCCTCCATCTCGCGCGCCCGCTCGACCATCTCGACCGCTTTCGGATATAGCGCGCGCCCGTCCTCGTTGAGCGCCAGGCGCTTGCCGATACGGTCGAACAGGCGCGTCGCCAGCTGGTTCTCGAACTCGGCCAGGGCCATGCTGGCGGCCGATTGCGTGATGCCGACCAGCGCCGCCGCCTGGGTCACGTTCCCTTTCTGGGCCGTGGCGACGAACACCTCGATCTGTCGCAGGCTTGTCCGCAGCATGCTCGCTCCCGTCTCTATATCAATTTAATTGATTAATTATATAAATATAACTCGTTTTTACTTATTAGCGCACGGCGCTACCCTTGGCTAAAACATTCAACAGGGGAATAAAAATGAGCACGACACCCGGTACACCGCGCCAGTTCGCCGCCGGCTTGGCTGTCGCGGGCGCCATCGCCGCCCTGGCGATGTGGAGCGCCGGCCTGCCGGCCGTCCAGGAGATGGGCATCAGCGCGCTGACCGTGGCCATCCTGATCGGCATCGTCGCCGGCAATACCGTGTTCGGGCGGATCGCGCCGCACTGCGCCAGCGGGGTCGACTTCAGCAAGGCGCGCCTGCTGCGCCTCGGCATCATCCTGTACGGCTTCCGCATCACCTTCCAGCAGATCGGCGAGATCGGCTGGGCGGGCGTGGTGATCGATATCCTGGTCATCGCCATCACCTTCACCCTCGCGGTGCAGCTCGGCACCCGCATGTTCGGCCTGGACAAGCAGACCGCCATGCTGATCGGCGCCGGCAGCGCGATCTGCGGGGCGGCCGCGGTGATGGCGACCGAGCCCGTGGTGCGCGCCCACGCCCACAAGGTCTCGGTGGCGGTGGCCACCGTGGTCGTGTTCGGCACCATCGGCATGTTCCTGTACCCGCTGATGTACCCCTACCTGCAGCTGACCGAGCTGGGCTACGGCCTGTATGCCGGTTCCACCATCCATGAGGTGGCGCAGGTGGTGGTGGCCGGCAAGGCGGTCGGCGAGCAGGCCGCCTCGGCTGCCGTGATCGAGAAGATGCTGCGCGTGATGATGCTCGCTCCCTTCCTGGTGATCCTGAGCAGCCGCCTCGGCGCCGAAGAGGGAGCGGAGACGGGCGCGGCCAAGGGCCGCATCACGATCCCCTGGTTCGCGCTGCTGTTCATCGTCGCCAGCGGCGTCAATTCGCTGGGCGTGCTGCCGCCGGCGCTGGTGCACTGGATCGTGCAGGTCGATACCGTCCTGCTGGCGATGGCGATGGGAGCGCTCGGCTTGCGTACCCAGGCCTCCGCAATCCGCCAGGCGGGGCTGAAGCCGATCCTGCTGGCCAGCGTGCTGTTCCTGTTCCTGGTGGTGGGCGGCTATGCGATCAACCTGGGCGTGACTTCCCTGATTTGACACGCGGGATTTTCTTTTTTTCTTCAAAAAGTCATGTAGATGATGTGTTTGACAGTGATAGGGGGCCACGCTAGCATCAAGGCGTGTCCAGCTGAGCCGCGCACAACAAGACGGACAGGGTTCACCGGGCTGTAATTCCGCAGTCCGGCTTTATTCCCAGTGCCCGCCGCAGAGCGGATCGACAGATGGCCTACGCCGCACGAGGACAATCAATGCAGCGGTCTAGGAGGAGTTAAATGAGGAGCTCGCTTTTTCGCAGTCTGTATTTCCAGGTCATCGTGGCGCTCGTCGCCGGCATCGCGGTGGGGCATTACTATCCGGCCATCGCCACCGATCTCAAACCGCTCGGGGATGCCTTCATCAACAGCATCAAGATGGTCATCACGCCGGTCATCTTCTGTACCGTCGTGTGCGGGATCGCGGGCATGGAGAGCCTCAAGAAGGTAGGCAGCGTGGGCGGCAAGGCGCTGCTGTATTTCGAAGTCATCACGACGCTCGCCCTGATCATCGGCATGGTGATCGCGAACGTCATGCAGCCCGGCGCCGGGATCAACGCCGACATCGCCTCGCTCGACCAGGGCGCGGTGGCCCAGATCGCCCAGAAGGCGCAGCCCCAGTCGACCGGCCAGTTCCTGGCGGCGATCATCCCGTCCTCGGTGGTGGATGCCTTCGCCAAGGGTAACCTGCTGCAGGTGCTGCTGTTCTCGATCCTGTTCGGCGTCAGCCTGTCGATCCTGGGCCAGCGCGGCGAGAAGGCGCGCGTCGTCATCGACGAATTCGGCAAGGTGCTGCTCGGTATCGTCGGCCTGGTGATGAAGCTCGCCCCGCTCGGCGCCTTCGGCGCCATGGCTTTCACGGTCGGCAAGTTCGGCATCGGCACCCTGCAGCAGCTGGCGCTCTTGATCGCCTGCTACTACGCGACCACCCTCATCTTCATCGTCGTCGTGCTGGGCTCGATCGCGCGCGCCGCCGGGGTCTCGCTGTGGAAGCTGGTGCGCTACCTGAAGGAAGAGATCTTCATCGTGCTGGGCACGGCCAGCACCGAATCGGTGCTGCCGCAGATGATGACCAAGCTGGAGAAGCTCGGCATCGCGCGCTCGGTGGTGGGCATGGTGATCCCGACCGGCTACTCGTTCAACCTGGACGGCGCCGCGATCTACCTGACCATGACCTCGCTGTTCATCGCCCAGGCCCTGAACATCGACCTGAACCTGTGGCAGCAGCTCGGCCTGCTGGCGATCCTGCTGGTGACCTCGAAAGGCGGCGCCGGCGTGGCGGGCGCGGCGCTGGTGGCGCTCGCGGCGACCCTGTCGTCGATGTCGCTGATTCCGGTGGCCGGCATCGCGCTGGTGATCGGCATCGACCGCCTGATGAACGAGATCCGGGCCATCACCAACCTGATCGGCAATGCGGTGGCGGCGATCGTCGTGGCGCGCTGGGAAGGCGAGATGGACCTGGAGCAGGCGCGCCGCGTGCTCGACGGCGAGCACCCGGCCGACGATGTGGCGGACGTGGGCGATGCGGGTCTGGTCCCGCTGCCGGCGGCGGCGAAGCTGGTGTAGCAGGCTGCGGCTGAACTGGTTTTCCTTGTGCTCTCCCGGTGGGGTTTCGCCGGGAGTTTTTTTGCACCGGCGCTGTTCTCGGCGGTGGGCCGGAAGCTGGGCGGCTATGAGCGGCCAAAGGTGTTGGGGAAGAAGTGCTTGGGCATCAGTCCGTCTGCAAACACGGACGCCATGCTAATGCTCTGAATGAGCCTGCGTACGTCCGCTATCGACCCGAAGCGGACCCTTGGGTTCCTGTGCTCCGTAGTGGCTTTGCTACTCGCTCTCACAAGGTGCAGCAGGCCTTTTTGCTCCCCGGCCAAAGGCCAGTGTCATTGCCGGAGCGGGGACTTCTGCAAGATTTGTTCGTGCTCTGCTCTCAGTCGTACTCCCCAAGATGGTCTTAATCCTGCCATTAAGTTCTCTTGATATGGGAACCACACGGCCCTGCCATCACCAGTCGGCTTTCGATTGCGTAGTTCATACGAGGTGGCCATGATAGAGGTGATCCCCTCAAAAAGCATATACAGGACCTCATCATTATCGAGCCCCGATATCCTTTCGAGTTCCGAGCCACGTTCAGTTACCACGAACTCAAACTTTCCGGATCTCATCTCAACATGGGGCGCTCCATCATGCTGCGGGAAGGTATGGAATGCCTTGTAGTACGGCTCCACATCCAAGTGCTCAGCCATTGAGCGAAACTCGGCCGCAAGACCGGATAGGGTCAGTTTTTCCATCGCAGGTCGTTTTCAGTAACAGGTCGCTCTTAATGATCGGGGGAGGTCCGCTTCTGGCCGAGGCAGTCTACCAGCGAAGGACCGCAACCGACCCATTGCAGACATTGGAACAGCGGCGAGACCGCTAGTCAGGCCACTACTTCAAGCTGGACATCTTCAGGCGCGAATGACCAAAGCCAAATGGTAATTCCGTCTTTTCCTCTGCACTCAAGCTCATAGCCTGGAGGGTTACTGTACACCTCGATAACTGCTGCCACATCGCCAACGCTTGGCGCGAACGCTAGTACCGTCGGGCTGAAAATCGACTGGCTTACGCAGTTCTTTGATTCTGACCACATCGTAGATTTTGATGGATGACATTACATACTCGCTTGACAAACAGATGTGGTGAATGAATCGCCACGACTATCGTAGACACTCCTGAGCCATAATGTCGGGCACAAGGAGAAAGTATGAGCGGGAAGCGGTACACAGAGGAATTCAAGATTGCAGCTGTCAAGCAAGTGGCGCAGGGCGGTCACGCGGCGGGCGAAGTGGCAGCACGGCTCGGGATAAGCATCCACAGCCTGTACGCCTGGACGAAGCGCTATAGCGTACCCGAGGCGGAGCGCAAGGTTGCCGATAGCCAGTCCGACGAGATGCGGCGCCTGAGGGCCGAGCTCAAGCGCGTCACCGAGGAGCGTGACATCTTGAAAAAGGCCGCGGTGTACTTTGCCAAGACGTCCGGGTAAGGTACACCTTAATTGCTCAGTTACAGGACCAGTTCCCGGTACGCCGGCTGTGCAAAGTGCTCGAGGTGCATCCGAGCGGCTTCTATGCTTGGCGCCTGAACCCTGAAAGCAAGCGAGCCAGAGAAGACAAGCGCCTACTCGTGCCGATCAAGGAATCGTGGCTGGAAAGCGGCAGCGTGTACGGCTATCGCAAGGTCAGCGACGATCTGCGCGAGCTCGGTGAACAATGCGGTATCAATCGCGTCCACCGTCTTATGAGATCGGCCGGAATTCGTTCGCAAACCGGCTACGCCAAGCGGAAATATAAACGTGGCGGTGCCCCTTCGCTGGTAGCGCCTAATCATCTGCAGCGCCAGTTCGACGTGCAGGAACCCAACCGCGTTTGGGTGACCGATATTACGTACATTCGCACTTACGAAGGCTGGCTTTATCTGGCCGTTGTACTGGACCTGTTTTCGCGTCAGGTGGTTGGCTGGTCGATGAGTTCACGCATCGATCGCGAGCTGGCGATGAATGCGCTCTTGATGGCGGTCTGGCGGCGTCAGCCCAAGAATACGGTAATGGTGCATTCCGATCAGGGCAGTCAGTTCAGCAGCTACGACTGGCGCGACTTCCTGGACCAGCACAATCTGCAGCAAAGCATGAGTCGACGTGGGAACTGCCACGATAACGCCGTGGCCGAAAGCTTCTTCCAGCTCTTAAAAAGGGAACGGATCCGACGCAAAACCTGCGGTACCCGGAATGAAGCAAAGCAGGATGTCTTCGATTACATCGAGATGTTTTACAATCCGAAGCGCCGGCACAGCTTCAGCAATGACTTGTCGCCGGTCGAGTATGAAAAGCAGTATTTCAAGCGGCTCGCGAGTGTCTAGGAAACTCGTGGCGATTCAGAATGACTGCTTCTGGCCGATAGCAGACCGTCGGTATGACTTAGTGTAAGAGCTTGTTGCCATCAGGGCAAGGAACGGGTTTGGTAGGCGCCCTTAGTCAGATACACCTTGGCCGCTCGCAACGCACCGCTGGGCTTCAGAGATTGCGAACCACTAGGCTCACCCCACCCAGGATCAGCACCCCCCAGATCGCCTGCACAACCCGTGCGGCCGGCAGGCGGCTGTGCAGGTGGTTTCCCAGGTAGAGCCCGGCGAGCGCGCAAGGCAGCAGGAAGGCCGCCAGCACCAGCAGCGACTCCTGCCGGTACAGCCCGGCGGTGGAGAACATCGCCAGCCGCGACAGGCCGCTGATGAAGATGAGGGTGCTGATCGTCGCGCGCAGGATCAGCTTGTCGTCCAGGCGGCGCGCCAGGTAGATCGTGTAGATCGGCCCGCCGGTGCCGAACAGCGCGGTGAAGATGCCGCCGGCGATCCCGAGCGGCATCGCCCAGCGGCTGCCGATCGGCCGGATGCCTGGCTGCAGCACCAGGCTCCAGGCGCAGTAGGCGAGGATGAAGATGCCGAGCGTCAGCAGCAGCAGGCGCTCGGGCGCATTGACGAGGGCGAACAGGCCGATGGCCATCCCGGCCAGCATGAAGGGCACCAGGCGCAGCAGCTCCTTGCGGTTGACCACGCGCCGGTTCTTGAGGCCCATCAGCAGGCCCGCCGCCAGGTCGAAGACCAGCATCAGCGGCACCGCCATGCGCAGCGGGATCAGCTGGACCAGCAGCGGCATCGCCGTGATCGCGGAGCCGAAGCCGGTCAGGCCGAAGACGGTGTACGCGAGGAGGATGGTGAGCGCCAGCAGCGCGATCGTGTCGGCGCCGAAGGCCATCGCTCCTCCCGGTTCAGGCGCCGGCCAGGGCCTGCAGCTGCCCGAGCAGTGCCGGCGCGATCTCGATGCCTTCCTTCTCGGCGGCCAGTGCAAGGGCATGGCGCCGCTGGCCCGGCAGGCGCACGTCGGCGTCCGCCAGCATGGCGGACACCAGGGTCTCGATGCGCTCGTCGAACACGCCGGCGCCCGCCAGCGCGCCCGGATCGATCACCAGGAAGGCCTGGCCGATGCGCGGCCGGTTGCCTTCGTCGGTGAAGAAGGAATCGGCCTCGAAGCCATAGGCCGCGCCGGTCAGCGCGCAGCACAGCAGCTCGACCACCAGCGCCAGCATCGCGCCCTTGACGCCGCCCGCCGGCAGCATCATGCCTTCCAGTCCGGCCTGCGGGTCGGTGGTCGGGTTGCCGTCCTTGTCGAGCGCCCACCCTTCCGGGATCGGCTTGCCCTGCTTGGCCGCCACCATCAGCTTGCCGCGTGCGACTTCCGACAGCGACAGGTCGATGACCAGCGGCGGCCCGGCGCGGCGCGGGAAGACGGCGGCGATCGGGTTGGTGCCGAACAGCGCGCGCTTGCCGCCCCAGGCCGGCATGGCCGCCGGCGAGTTGCCGAACGCAAGGCCGACCATCCCGGCCTCGGCCACCGGTTCGAGGTGATAGGCGGCGGCGCCGAAATGGTGGCTGTTGGTGACGCCGGCGAAGGCTGCGCCGGCTTCGCCCGCGCTGCGGATCGCCTCGCGCACCGCCAGTGCGCAGGCGGGGAAGGCCAGGCCTTCCTGGGCGTCGACCAGCAGCGCCGCCGCTTTGTGCTGCCGCATGCGCGGCCGCGCTTCGCCGTTCACGCGGCCGCAGCGCAGGTGGCCCGCATACTGCGCCACGCGCGACAGGCCATGCGAGGCCAGCCCCTGCGCTTCCGCCGCCACCAGCGCACGCGCCGTGGCGGCCGCCATCTCGGGACCGGCGCCGGCGCGCACCAGCGCATCGGTGGCCAACGCTGCCAGTTCTGCCATCGAGAGGGCCGTCATGCCTGCTCCATGGCGTCGAGTTCCAGCAGGCGGTCGGCGACCTTCTCGGCGATCAGCGCGCTCACGCGCTCGTTCGATTCGCGCGTGACGCCGCCGATGTGCGGCGTCAGGACCAGGTTGGGCACGTTCGCCAGCGCCGAGCCGGCGGGCAGCGGTTCCTGACCGAACACGTCGAGCGCGGCGCCTGCCAGGCGGCCCTGGCGCAGCGCCTCGGCGAGCGCCATCTCGTCCACGATGCCGCCGCGCGCGGTGTTGATCAGGACCGCGCCCGGCTTCATGGCGGCGATCCGCGTCATGTTCATCAGGCCGCGGGTGGCGTCGGTGAGCGGGACATGCAGGCTGACGACATCGGACTGGGCCAGCAGCATGTCCAGGTCGAGGCGCTTGACGCCGGTTTCTTCCCACACCGGCGCATCCCTGGGCAGGATCGGGTCGTAGGCGACGACCTGCATCCCGAGCCCCTTGGCCAGACGCGCCGTCAGGCGGCCGATGCCCCCGAAGCCGACCAGGCCGAGCGTCTTGCCGCCGGTTTCCCGGCCCTCGGACAGCCTGGTGCGCGGCCAGGCGCCGGACGCCACCGCGTCGCTCGACAGGTAGGCGCCGCGCAGCAGCATCATGCCGCAGGCGACCACGTACTCCGCCACCGCCAGGGCGTTGGCCCCGGTGGCCGGGATCACGGCCACGCCGCGCGCCTCGCAGGCCGCCACGTCGATGTTGTCCAGTCCTACCCCGAGGCGGCCGACCACCCGCAGCCGCGGCGCGGCGTCGAGCAGTCCGCCATCGACCTGGGTGCGGTTGCGCACCACCAGCGCCTCGGCGTCCGCCAGCAGCCGTTCCAGCTCGGCGCGCCGGTCGACCAGCGCGGGGTCGTAGCGCACCTCGAAGCGCTGGCGCAGGGCGTCGACCGCGCTCTCGTCCATGAATTCGCAGATCACAATCTTCATCTCGGTCTCCCTGGCTTCAGTTCTGCATGCCCCACTTGCGCACGGTGTTGTTCTCGATGGTGCGGAACACCAGGTTCTCCACCACCAGGCCGATCAGGATCACGGTCAGCAGGCCGGCGAACACGTTCGGGATCTCGAGCATGTTCTTGTTCTCGTAGATGAACCAGCCCAGGCCGCCCGAACCGGAGCTCACGCCGAACACCAGCTCGGAGGCGATCAGGGTGCGCCAGGCGAAGGCCCAGCCGATCTTGAGACCGGTCAGGATGCTGGGGAAGGCGGCCGGGATCAGGATCCTGGTCACGTAGGTGAAGCCGCCCAGGCCGTAGTTGCGGCCGACCATGCGCATGGTGTTGGACACCGCCAGGAAGCCCGAGTGGGTATTCAGCGCCACCGCCCACAGCACCGAGTGGACCAGCACGAACACCAGGCTGCCGTTGCCCAGGCCGAACCAGATCAGCGCGATCGGCAGCAGCGCGATCGCCGGCAGCGGGTTGAACATCGAGGTCAGGGTTTCGAGGAAGTCGGTGCCGATCTTGGAGGCGATCCCGATCGCGGTCAGCACCGCCGCCAGCGCGATGCCGGCCCAGTAGCCGATCAGGAGCACCTTGAGCGAGGCCCACACCTTGAGGATCAGCTCACCGCTGGCGATGCCCCTGAAGAAGGCTTCGACGGTGGCGACGAAGGTCGGGAACAGCAGCTCGTTGCCGAGCATGCGGGCGCCGACTTCCCACACCACCATCAGGAAGACCAGGATCGCGGTCTTGCGCACGACGCTGTAGTTGTACAGCTTCTCGAAGGCCGAGAGCGGCTTTTCCACGACGCCGAACGCCGCCGAATCGAGCGTTTCGCGCTGGAAGGACGGGCGGGGCCAGAGAACGGCATCCTTAGACATGCTGCACCTCCTTGTCTTCGACTTCATCTGCGAACAACATCTGGTGGATCTGGTTTTCGAGCTCCTTGGCCGCCCGCGGGTCGGTCTCGTCGCGCGGCACGCTCGCCAGTTCGGCCTTGACCTGGCCGGGGTGCGGCGACAGCAGCAGGATGCGGCTGCCGCACTTGATCGCTTCCGGGATCGAGTGGGTCACGAACAGCACCGTGAAATGGGTCTCGTCCCACAGCTGCAGCAGTTCGTCCTGCATCTTGCGGCGGGTGAGGGCGTCGAGCGCCGCATAGGGTTCGTCCATCAGCAGCACGTCCGGCTCCATCGCCATGCCGCGCGCGATCGCCACCCGCTGCTTCATCCCGCCCGACAGCATGTGCGGGTGGTGGTCGGCGAACTTGGCCAGCTTCACCTTCTCGATGTACTGCATGGCCTTGTCTTCCGCCGCCTTCCCCTTCAGCTTGCCGGAAGAGAGCAGGGGGAACATCACGTTCTCCTTGACCGTCTTCCAGGGCAGCAGCTGGTCGAATTCCTGGAACACCATCATGCGGTCAGGGCCGGGACGGCACACCAGCTTGTCCTTCAGCCGGATCTCGCCTTCGGTGGGGTTGAGGTAGCCGCCGATCGCCTTCAGCAGGGTGCTCTTGCCGCAGCCGGAAGGCCCGAGCAGCACGTAGCGGTCCGACTTGAACACCTGGAAGTTCACGCGGTAGGTCGCGGTCACCAGGTGGGCCTTGGTCTTGTATTGCAGCGTCACGTCGCGCACGTCGAGTAACGGGGCAGGTTGCAGTTTCTGAATCATGTCCATGACTTCCTTCCTTTGCTCATGCAGGGAAAAGCGCGTGGTCCTGATGCCAGGCGAATGTCAGCTGCCCGGGAGGTGGTGCACATTGGGGAAGAACATGTCCTTCCACGTGGCGGGCTTGACCTTGATCGATCCGATCTTGTGCATGAAGTCCACGTACTTGCCGACATTCTGCGGGGTCGTGGTGTAGGCCACGTTCGGATCGTTGAGCATCTTGAGGATGTCGTCGACGCTGTCCTTGTCCTTCGAGATCCGCAGGTAGCTCTCGGCCGCCCACTTCTTGTCCTTGTTGATCATCGCCACCGCCTCGTCGAGCGCCTTGACGAAGGCGGCGTAGACCTTGGGATTGTCTTCGCGGAATTTCGAGGTCGCCCACACCAGGTTGAAGGTGCCCGGGCCGCCCAGCACCTGGTAGGAGTCGAGCACCTTGCGCACGCCAGGCTGTTCGAGCTGCTGGTACTGGAAGGGCGGCGAGCTGAAGTGCGCGGTGACTTCGCTGTTGGGCGACAGCAGGGCCGCCTGGCCGTCGGGGTGGCTCATCGACACGGTGAACTTGTCCAGCTGGTTCTGCTTGCCGGGGCCGAAGGCCTGCTCGGCCGCCATCTGCAAGGTCACCGCCTGGATCGAGACCTTCACCGCCGGCAGGGCGATCTTGTCCTTGTCGGTGAAATCCTTGATCGACTTGACGTTCGGGTTGCGCGTGTTCAGGTAGAGCGGCATCGAGTTCAGCGCCGCCACCGCCTTGACGCCGTAGTTGGTGCGGGTCTTGGCCCACAGGGTCACCAGGGGCGCCACGCCGCCGGCCGCGAAGTGCAGGCTGTCGGACAGCAGCGCGTCGTTCATGACGTTACCGCCCGCGAACTTGGCCCACGAGACCTTGAGGTTGGGGATGCCGGCCGCGGCCGCGTGCTTCTCGACCAGCTTCTGTTCTTCCATGATCATCAGCGGCAGGTAGCTGATGCCATACTGCTCTGCGACCTTCAGTTCGGTGACTTCGGCATGGCTGGCCAGCGAGGTGGTCAGCAGGACGGCGCTTGCGGCGTACGGCAGGATGGATCTGAAACGCATGGATGTCTCCTCCAAGAGTGGGTGGGGTCCCTGCTTTGGCAGTGGTTGTTGTTGCTGCCCCGGCGAAATGCTTTGTCTGTGTGCCTCTTGATGCAAATTCGAGAGTTCATACTAGCCCAACTTTCCATGCAATTCAACTAGATGACCTGAATGAGTTGGACATTTTTTTAATCTTTTTATGTCTGTTTCCACGGGGATCCAATTCAGGCGGTCGCCGGCGCCTGTTCTTCCTCCAGGATGGTCTCGCCCGGACGCACGCGCTCGAAGCGCACCGGCTCGCGGTCCAGCACCAGCGCATCGCCATCGGCGCGCGCCACCGTGAAGCTCGATTGCTGCAGTTCGCCGGGCAGGGGGAAGTCCTCGCGGAAGTGAGCGCCGCGCGAATCCTGGCGCAGCAGCGCGGCGGCGGCGATCACCTGGCTCACGGCGATCAGGTTGCGCAGGTTCATCCAGTCGTGCCAGCTGAGGGCGTAGGCGCGCTCGCCGTCCGCGATCCCCGTGCGCAGCAGCTGGGCCTCCAGCTCCGCCAGGCGCGCCTGGGCGCGCCGCAGGCCCGCGGCGCTGCGCAGGATGCCGACGTCGCTCCACATGCATTCGTACAGCGCCTCGCGGATCGCCTCCAGGCTGCCGGCGGCCTGGCCGAACGGCGCTTCGTGGGCGGCGATGCTGCGCGCGATGGCGTCTTCATCCGGCGCGCGCCAGTCCGGGTTGCGCGCGGTCCATGCGGCCATGCTCTCGCCGGCGATGCCGCCGAAGACGGTGGAGTTGGCCACGCCGTTGCCGCCCAGGCGGTTGGCGCCATGCACGCCGCCGGTGTCCTCGCCCGCGGCGAACAGGCCGTGCAGGTGGGTCGTGCAGTCGGGACGGAACACCACGCCGCCCATCATGTAGTGGGCGGTCGGGACCACCTCGACCTTGCCGCCGGCCAGGTCGAAGCCGCAGTCGCCGCAGCGTTCGACCATGCCCTTGAACTGCTTGCGCACCTTGTCGACGCCCAGGTGCGACATCTGGATGTAGACCCCGCCGTTGGGCGTGGTGCGGCCGGCCCGCATCTCGGAATAGATCCCGCGCGAGACGATGTCGCGGGTGGCGCGCTCGCCGCGCGGATCGTAGTTGCTCATGAAGCGCTCGCCCTCGCCGTTGACCAGCCAGCCGCCGGCGCCGCGCAGGCCCTCCTCGAGCACGGTGCCGGTCATGCGGGTGTGGGTGCCGGCCAGCAGCCCGGTCGGGTGGAACTGCACCATCTCCATGTCGCGCAGCGGCAGGCCGGCGCGCAGGGCCATCGCCAGGCCGTCGCAGCTCTTGTCGCCGGAGGGCGTGTGGAACTTGTACATGGTCGGTCCGCCGCCGGTGGCCAGCAGCACCGCCTTGGCCTGCACGAACACGAATTCGCCGCTGCGCATGTCGATCATCAGGACCCCGGCCAGCGCCGCGCCGTCCGCGGTCTTGACCAGTTCCACCGCGCGGTGCTCCTCCAGCCGCCCGATGCCGCGCGCCCACACCTGCTCGGCCAGCCGGTTGATGATTTCGATGCCGGTCAGGTCGCCCTTGTGCACGGTGCGGTCGAAGGTCTGGCCGGCGAAGGCCTTCTGGTGCACGGTGCCGTCCGGATTGCGGTCGAAGAAGCAGCCCAGTTCGTTTTCGAGCTCGCGGATGCGCTCCACCGCCTTGGTCACCAGGGTCCAGGCCAGTTCCTGGTTGGCCAGCCACTTGCTGCCTTCGATGGTGTCCATGAAGTGGCGCTCGACCGAGTCGCCCTCGGCCAGCGCCACGTTGTAGCCGCCCTGGACCATGCGGGTGCAGCCGCACTTGCCCAGCAAGCCCTTGACCGCGACCGTGATCGACAGGCCCGGGTTGGCCTGGTGGGCGTGCAGGGCCGCGAACAGGCCGGCGCCGCCCGAGCCCAGGATCAGGATGTCCGTATGGATGCGCTTGATCGGTTTCATTACACGACTCCCAGGCTGGCCAGGACCTCGGCGCGGCGTGCGTCGACGTCGGCCCTGACTTCGGTGTACAGGCTGCCGCCGTGGCTGTCCATCGCCACCAGCAGCGGGCCGAAATGGCGGATCCGGAACTTCCACAGCGATTCCGGGTTCAGGTCGTCGAGGTCGACGTCCTCGATCTGTTCGATCCAGGTGGTCTCGAGGGCCGCGGTGCCGCCGACGATCGCCAGGTAGGCGCCGCCCAGGTCGCGGAAAGCCTCGAGCGAGCCTTCGCGCATGCCGCCCTTGCCGACGATGAAGCGCACGCCGAAGCGTTCCATCAGCGGGCGGGTGAAGCGTTCCATGCGGTCGGAGGTGGTGGTGCCGATGCAGACCGGCTGGTAGCCGGCCGGGAAGGCTTCGCTGCGCTCGACCTTGCGCACGTTCGGCGCGGTATGGATCACCGCGTGGCCGTCCAGGTCGAAGCGGGTGCTGCGGCCGCGGTCGAGCATGTGGATCTGGGTGGCGTCGCGGATGCCGAACAGGGTCGACTCCAGGGTGACGGTATCGTTGACGCGCAGCTGCCGGACCTGCTCTTCGGTCACCGGCATGGTGAGTTGGTAATGGGCCATGGTCAGTATCCGTAGGTGAGTCCGTCGGGCGTGAAGCGCGCGCGCGCCCGGCGCGCCGAATGGCATTGCATGTTGACGGCGACCGGGTTCATGGTGATGTGGGTGGCCGCCAGCTCGATGTGCACGGCGAAGGCGGTGGAATCGCCGCCCAGTCCCTGCGGGCCGACGCCGAGGCGGTTGACCGCGGCCGTCAGCTCTTCTTCCAGCCTGGCTCCTTCCGGATCCTCGCAGCGGCTGCCCAGCGGGCGGATGGCGGCGCGCTTGGCCAGCGCCACGCACAGGTCCGAGGTGCCGCCGATGCCGACGCCGACCACGGTCGGCGGGCAGGTCTTGCCGCCGGCATTCACCACCGAATCGATGACGAAGGCCTTGACGGCGGCGATGCCTTCCGCCGGAATCGCCATTTTCAGGAAGGAGTTGTTTTCCGAGCCGCTGCCTTTCGGGACCATCAGGATGTCGAGTTCCCCCGGCTTGTCGCTGAAGTCGATGTGGATCACCGGCACCTCGGCGCCGCAGGAAGTGTGCTCGTTCTTGCGGGTGATCGGGTGCACCACCGAGGAGCGCAGCGGATGCTCGCGGGTGGCCCGCTCGCAGCCCTTGCGGATCGCCGCCTTCAGCGCATGGCCGTCGACCTCGACGCCGCGGCCGATCGTGACGTTGTAGATGGGGACGCCGGTGTCCTGGCACAGCAGGTTCTCGTTGGCCTCGGCCACCTGGATGTTCTGCACCATGGTGGCCAGGATGCCCTGGGCGCGCGGCCGGGTCTCGGTCTCGGTGAGGCGGGCGAAGCCGCCCTTTATGTCCGGCGGCAGCATCTTGAGGGCGCGGATGTAGAGTTCCTTGGCAGCTTCCTCGACTGCCTGCAGATCGATTTTCATGCTTGTTGTCCTTTCGGTTCGGGCTGGCGGGGCTGGTCAGAAGACCAGCGCGAGGGCGAAGGCCATGCTGGTCATGGCGGCGAAACCGGCGCTGGCGGCGATCAGGTTCTTGCGCAGGCCGCTCCAGGCGCCGAACTCGATCAGCATCAGGCGCACGCCCCCGGCCGTGTGGGCGGCCAGCAGCAGCACCAGGCCCCATTCGGCGAACTTGAACAGCGGCTGGTCGGTGAAGCGCAGGAAGCCTTCCAGCTGGGCCTCGCCGCCGATCGCCTGGCCCAGCGCCCAGAAGTGCACCGGGAGGAACAGGGCCAGCGCGAGGCCGGCGACGCGGTTGACCATGAAGGCCCAGTAGGCCGGGTGGTTGCGGGCGCGGTAGTCGTTGCGGCGTTTCATGACAGAACCACTCCATAGACGGAGCGCAGCCCCAGCACCAGCAGGAGCAGCGCGAACAGGCCGGCGGCCAGGCGGATCGCGGGCTCGCGCCAGTGCAGGGCCTCGCGCAGGATGCGCGCCAGGCCGATCGGCACGTGCACGGCGCAGGCCAGCACGAAGACGGTGTAGAACAGGCCGAAGCCCACGCTGCCGTGGGTGCGCGCCAGGATCTCGGCGCCGGACAGGCCGCCGCGCACCGCGTAGATGATCATGGCCAGGTGGACCAGGACGCAGAAGGCCAGCACCATGGCGCTGAGGCGCTGCCAGTACCAGAGCCGGATTTCGGTGAGGACCGCGCTCATTTGTCCCTCCGCAGGGCCATGATCGACAGGCGCTTGAGGCCGGAGATCGCCGCGGTCGGCGCCAGCTGCTTGGGACAGCGCTCGGTGCACGAGCCCTGGGTGTGGCAGGCATGGCAGCCGGCGTCCCCGGACACCGCGAGCAGGCGCGCGTCGCGCTCCACGTCGCGCACGTCGTTGACCAGGGTCCAGGCCCGGTTCAGGGCGGCGGGGCCGAGGAACTCGGGACGCCAGCTCACCACGTCGCAGGAGGAATAGCAGATCGAGCAGCCGATGCATTCGATCCCGGCGTCGGCCGCGCGCCTTTCCTTCGAGTCCGGCTGGACCAGTGCGAAATCCTCGTGCCGCGTGCGTTCGCCCTTGAAGCGGCCCTTGGCGCCCGCCCACTTGTCGAAGAACTCGGTCATGTCGGTGACCAGGTCCTTCACCACGGGCAGGTTGGACAGCGGCGCCAGCTCCAGCTTGCCGTGCGTGGCGACCTTGGCCACGTGGGTGCGGCAGGTCCAGCGCGCCTTGCCGTTGACGGTCATGGCGCAGGACCCGCACATTCCGACCCGGCAGGCGTAGCGGTAGCTGAGCCCGGGATCGATGTGGCGCTGGATATGGGTCACCACGTCCAGCACGGTCTGGCTCTCGAGGCGGGGCACCTCGTAGGTGACGAACTCGCCGTTCTCCCTGCCTCTCCAAATCTTTACTTCAAGCATTTCGGTCATCTAGATCACCTTGATAATCTGCTTAAAAATTCAGCTTTGACAAGGCATTGTCGAGGACTTCTCCTACAAAATAAAGCTAATCTTTATTTGTACGAGGTAAAGTAATTCTTTACTATTCCTGTATCGATCATCCCGCTGCGACCCATGGCCTCGATCCGCAATTTCAAGACCTTCCTCGCCGTCGCCAGGCACGGCAGCTTCGCCGCCGCCGGCAAGGAGATCGGCTTGACCGCCGCGGCGGTCGGCCTGCAGATGCGGGCGCTGGAGGAGGAGCTGGACCAGGTGCTGTTCGACCGCGGCCCGCGCTCGGTGGTGCTGAACACGGCGGGACGCAAGGCGGTGCCGCAGATCGAGGACCTGCTGGCGCGTTTCGAGGCCCTGGCCGGTTCCGACAGCCATGACGAGTTGTCCGGCAGGGTGGTGATGGGCGCCCTGGTGTCGGCGCTGATGGGTTCTTTTGCCGACGCACTGTGGACCATCAAGCGGCAGCATCCGGCGCTGAAGGTCCAGCTGTTCGGCGGCCTGTCGGCTGACTTCGTGGTGCAGGTGGAGCGCGGCGAACTCGACGCCGCGATCGTCACCCAGCCGCCGCGCGCGCTGGCGTCGAGCCTGGTGTGGACCCCGCTGTATCACGAACCGATGGTGCTGATCGTCCCGCGCCGGCCGCACTTCGACCTGCCCGACAAGCCGCTCGACGTGCTGCGCGAAGCGCCCTTCATCCGCTTCGACCGCCATACCTGGACCGGGAGCCTGGTGAAGGATGTGCTGGACGAATGCGGCGTGGGTGCGCGCGAGGAACTCGAGCTGAACTCGGTGGAGGCGATCATCGAGATCGTCCGCCAGGGCTTCGGTGTGTCGATCGTGCCCCAGCTGGCCAATGTGCGCTGGGAACAGGACGAGGGGCTCAGGGTGGTTCGGCTGCGCGGCGTGACTGTCGAGCGCTGCGTGGGGATGGTGGAGAGGACGCGCCATAGCCGCATGGCGTTCACGGCGGCGATCAAGGAATACTTCGCGGACAGGCCGGTCCGGGCTGGGCAGGCTTGACACGCCTGGCGATTCCCGTCCCTTGCCCTTAGAGCAAGCACTCCGTACACTGAGCCATTGCGACCGTCCGCTGCCGGCCTATTGTGTTGAAAATGTCTGACGGCAACTTTTACAGCGAAATTTCGGTGGCATCAACAGTCCAACTGACCAACGTTCGTGCCATGAAGTCCGTTCGGCACAGTCGAATTACCGATCTTTCGTTTTCGGCCGACACTAGAACCGAGTTTTTCAACACAATAGGTCGGATCCGCCCCTTCGTGACAGTCTTCGATTTTCGCCCCTGGCGACCTGCTATGCTGAGCTCAATGCCGAGATCGGCCAGGAGCGGTCATTCATCTGCCAGGACATGCGCTGGTCCGATCAGGTACTTGGGAATAGGCGATGTTCGGCACTGCCTGGCGAAGCTACCCAAACCATTGGCGGAACGATCCACATCACATTTTCTCTCCTAATCAATCTTGGGCTCGCCACATGAGGCATTTGCTGTCGTCGTTCTTCAGTTTCATTCGCCGTTATGTCCTGCTGTTCATCGGGATTGTGCTCATGCTTTTATGCGGAAGGTGGATTCATGACGAGTGGCGGCAGGTGCGCAGCTTTATCGACGAGTTGCCGTTGCTTGAGCGCGCGGAGCTCAACGTCAACCTGTACAAGTCGACGTTGAGCTCCACGATTGTTCTTGAAGCGCAGCGACTGGCGACGATGCCGCTGGACCGTTTGGAAGCGGAGATTCGGTCTCTTGACAGCGTCATCCTGCGTCTTGAGCAGACGCAGGATGACTTGTCCATCGTATCGGTTCTCCGCAGTGGAATGGACGCAATGCCTGCGCGGCTGGAACGAGCAGCGCTCCATGGAATCGAACTCGATTTGCGGCGCCAGGAACGTGCTTATCTTGCCGCGTCGCGCGCTCGTCTCGATGTCGTAGTCCACCGCGAAAAGGCCAGGCGCAATCTTGAAAATCTCCGTCTCGCTTATCTACGTGCGTTCACGGAGCAAGAAGAGGCAAAAAGCAAACTTCGGCGCGCCCTAGCGGATCGTCGATGGATCGACCGCGTGTACTCTGGCTCGGCAGTCAACACGCTGGTGCGTGAACGTGAGGCCGAGGTTTCCACTCTCAAAACACGGGCTGATGCAGCGTTGGCGCGCTTTCGCAAGCAGAAGCAACTAGTCGACCAGCTGCCTCAAGCGCCAGCCATTGCGCAGCCGCTAATCGATGAACAACGCTTGATTGCTGCTGCCACACCGCTCCATCAGCGAGCAGCACGCGCTAGAACTCTCGCCGCGCGAAGTATTGCGTGGCAAGCTTACCAAGCCGTGAAACCAGTACTTGGTACGGCTGTCTGGTTGCTCGTGGCCTGGCTGGTGGTGCCATTTTCCATCCGGGCCGTCTTTTACTTTCTGCTGGCACCTCTGGCCGCACGCGCGCGTCCGATCGTCATTGCGAGGAAGCAGGAGAGCGAAGCGTTCAGTTTTGGGTCGCCCGACCCGATCGACGGGGGAGGTCCGCTGATATCCGCCGTGTCGAAACGAGTCGTTCTTGCGCCCGGAGATGAAATGATGATCCGACCAGCTTACTGCCAGAGCCAGCCCGAGCATGTCGACGTTAAGACGAAAGTACTTTTTGACTGGTCATATTGGCTGCCGAGTATTGCGGCCCGCTTATGGATGCTAAATCGATTATCAACACACCGGCCGGCTGACATCGTGATCTCGTCAACTGTCAATGCGCTTGAGGAAGTAGCATTGCTCGAGATCCCCGCCGGGGCGTCCTTCGTCCTGCAGGTTCGCGGAATGATCGGCGTCGTCTATCAGCGCGGGCGGCGACCCAAGATCCGCAGCCACTGGAAGCTGAGAACATTGCATGCGTGGATGACACTTCAACTGCGCTACTTGTCGTTCGAAGGCCCCTGCACCTTGATCGTGAAAGGCTGCCGCGGCGTCCGACTCGAGAATGTCGGGACCGGGCGTATGATCAGCCAGGACGCGACTCTCGGGTTCAGCGCCAACACTGTCTACTCCACCGTTCGGATGAAGCCGTTTATTCCGTATATTCTTGGCAGGCGCGCTCTGCTGAACGACAAATTCGCAGGAGAAAATGCGTATTGCCTTTATGAAGAGATCCCAAGGGGCGGCGGCCCGATTTACCAGAATCGTAACTCTCTGGAAGCCTTATTCGATGCGGGCCTGAAAGCTTTTGGGATCTGATGCCCCCCGGGGGCCGCCAACTTAGAAAGCTGAGATTACGGTCTTCGTGAGCATTTCCTTGAGCGCTTAGGTCTGCTACGGGTCGGAAGGCGCCGGCCACGTAGGGCAGCCGTCGGCCAGACGCGGCCATCGGCCGCATAATAGATCGGAAGTTTTGTCGTCGTAAAATAATGTTGGACCGCTGCGCGTTCCTGCAGCCAAGTACTTTCAAGTTAGGCATCATGAACACGTCAAAGCTCTATTCGTACGTGGTGGACCACGATCACGGTTTCGCGCCCAACCCGTCCGGGATGTACTGCACGCTGGTGCATTGCAAATTTGCGAAGCGCGGCCGCAAGCGGAATTTGGTCGAGATGGCCAATGTGGGCGACTGGGTCCTCGGAACCGGGGGACAGAGCTCAGACAGCGCTGGCAACGGACGCATCATTTATTTGATGCGTGTGGACGAGAAGCTGGACTTCGGTCGCTACCTGCGGGATACGCGCTTCGCAGGGAGGTTGGATCATTCTGATGAGGGGCAAGGGAACAAGTTCGCCCTGGTCTCGCGCCATTTTTTCTACTTTGGGCGTGAAGCCGTTGGACTATCCGAGCTTCCCTCGAGCTTGCGCAGTGCTGGCCTGGAGAAGCGCGGTCCCGGATTCCGGTCGGATCTACCGGGCCCTCTTGTGCAAGAACTCGTTAGCTGGTTCGAGAGAACGTTTGAACCTGGAAGACATGGCGAGGCCTGTTCTCCATTGTCACCAGCTTACGTTGAGGCGATTCGCCGGCGGAGTGTTCCCGGTGCCGGGTCTAAGTGCGTGCCCTTGCAGCCGTCCAGAGAAGCTGAATGCATTAGGTCGCGGAAGGCGGCCCTATGCCGCAAGGTGTGCGACTGATGGGTTCAGATGTTGCAGCCTGAATGCGAAGCGAAGGCGAACTTCCGCTTTGGGTCGAAACCTGCCGTAGGCTGGACGGCGGCAATCGACCAAGAGTGGGCATAGGCGCACGAGATGAAACTATGAAAAATACAAGCGTGTTGCGGACGCGCGCCCGGTAGCCAACGACGTCTTGGCGGGCTCGATAGGCATTGAGAGAGGAGCTGACATCCACCAGGGGTTCCTTTCGCTTGCCTCATTCTTCCTCTGTTGGAGGCAAGTCGAAGATCTTGTTGGGCGTCCTTGGGAGGGAAGCATAGCGGCACGCGCGCTGGCAAAATGGAAACGCCGTCCCCGCCGCCGTACGCGGCGAGGACGGTATTCAGTCGCCCTGCAGGAGCAGGCGGACCTTATGCGCTTTCGTACAAGCGGGTCAGCACGAACTCGCGGTGGCCCAGCGCTTCGGCTGCCGTCAGGCGGCCGTTGGCGGTGCGCAGCATGCACTCGAGCAGCTTGTCGCCCGCGCCATCCATGTTGATTTCGCGCTGCAGCAGGCCCGAGGTGTCGACGTCGATGTGCTCTTCCATCACGCGCACCGTTTTCGGGTTGGCGCAGATCTTGATGACGGGGACGATCGGGTTGCCGATCACGTTGCCCTGGCCGGTCGGGAAGAAGTGCACCGCATAGCCCGAGGCTGCGCACAGGGTCACCATCTCGGCGGCGGCCGAGGACGAGTCCATGAACCACAGTCCCGGACCGGTCGGGGTCTCGGCCTTGTCCAGCACCCCGTCGACACGGCATTTCTTGCCGATCTTCTGGATATTACCCAGCGCCTTTTCCTCGATCGTGGTCAGGCCGCCCGCGATATTGCCCTTGGTCGGCTGCGAATCGGACAGGTCCGAGGTCTTGTAGCGGTTGATCATGTCCTGGTAGCGGTTGAACATGGTCATGAACTTTTCCTTGACGTCCGGCGTGGCGCAGCGCGCGGCCACCAGGTGCTCGCCGCCCGTCAGTTCCGAGGTTTCGCCGAACACCAGGGTCGCGCCCAGGCCGTACAGCTTGTCGAAGGCATTGCCCACCGTCGGGTTGGCGCCGCAGCCGGAGGTGGTGTCGGACTCGCCGCACTTGGTCGAGACCCACAGGTCGCTGATCGGGCATTCCTCGCGCTGCTTTTCGGACGCCCACTGCACCATCTGGCGCGCCGCCTTCGAGGCGCGGTAGATCGTGTCGTGGTCGCCATGGCCCTCGATCGCGAAGCCCTGTACCGGCTTGCCGGTCTTGGCGATGCCGTCGACGATGAGCTGGGTCCACTGCGGCTCGATGCCGATCACGATCACGGCCGCCACGTTCGGATTGGCGCCGGTACCGATCATGGTGCGGAAGTGCAGCTCGAGGTCGGCGCCGAACTGCAGGCGGCCGTAGGGGTGGGGCAGGGCCATGGTGCCCTTGATGTTGTTGGCCACGGCCTCGGCGGCGGCGTTGGAAATATCGTCGACCGGCAGCACGATGACGTGGTTGCGCACGCCGACGCGGCCGTTTTCGCGGCGGTAGCCGAGGAAGGTGGTGTCCTGGTTGATCATGGGGTGTCTCCGTTCAATTCGCAGTTCGGTATTCGATGATGGCCGGGAAGGCAATGCGGCTTACCAGCGCTTGGTCTTGACGTTATGGACATGCAGGTGTTCGCCGGCCGCGATCGGGGCCACCACCTTGCCGATGTCGACGCCGTACTTCATCACCGTGTCCCCCGGCTGCAGCGCGTTCAGCGCGATCTTGTGGCCGATCGGGATATCGCTGACGGTGCGCACCTCGACCACCCGGTCCTGCTCCATCACCCAGCCGTTGAGCGTTGCGCCGGACTTCACACCCTCGACCACGACCGTACCGACCGAGTCACCATCTTCGTGCACCACAAAATGAATCATGTCTGTCTCCTTGTTCGTCCATCCAGGTTTGTTGGAACGTGAATCCATGCTAATCCACGAACTCATACGTGTCAACCACATCATCTATATGAATCGAGAAAAAAGTTTTCGGCTTTCCCGGCAAGAAATAGGGGTGTCATTAATGCAATTCACGGCATGGCGCCGCGCAAGCGCGTAACCCGGATGGCCGCTGCGGGTAAAATGTCGGCATCCGCAATCCGAGAACCGCCATGTCCACCATCGATACCCCAGATTCCATCACCATCGTCCGTCCCGACGACTGGCACCTGCACGTGCGCGACGGCGCCGCCATGGCCAGCGTGCTGCCGCACAGCGCGCGCCAGTTCGGCCGCGCGATCATCATGCCGAACCTGAAGCCGCCGGTCACCACGACCGCCGAGGCGCTGGCCTACCGCGAGCGCATCCTGGCCGCGATTCCGGAGGGCGTCCAGTTCGAGCCGCTGATGACCCTGTACCTGACCGACAATACGGACCCGGACGAGATCCGCCGCGCCCAGGACACCGGCTTCATCCACGCGGTCAAGCTCTACCCGGCCGGCGCCACCACCAACTCGGCGGCGGGCGTGACCGACCTGAAGAAGTGCTACAAGACCCTGGAAATGATGCAGGAAGTGGGCATGCCGCTGCTGGTGCACGGCGAAGTCACCGATCCCGAGATCGACATCTTCGACCGCGAAGCCGTGTTCATCGAGCGCGTGATGCGCCCGCTGCGCCGTGACATGCCGACCTTGAGCGTCGTGTTCGAGCACATCACCACCAAGGACGCGGCCCAGTACGTGGCCGAGGCCGAAGGCCCGATCGCGGCGACCATCACCGCCCATCACCTGCTCTACAATCGCAACGAGATCTTCCGCGGCGGCATCCGTCCGCACTATTACTGCCTGCCGGTGCTCAAGCGCGAGGAACACCGCCTGGCGCTGGTGACCGCCGCCACCAGCGGCGACGAGCGCTTCTTCCTCGGCACCGACTCGGCGCCGCACGCCGTGCACACCAAGTACGCCGCCTGCGGCTGCGCCGGCTGCTACACCGCGCTGCACGCGATGGAGATGTACACCGAAGCCTTCGCCCAGGCCGGCGCGCTCGACAAGCTCGAAGCCTTCGCCAGCCTGAACGGCCCGGCCTTCTACGGCCTGCCGCGCAACGAAGGCACCATCACCCTCAAGCGCGAAGCCTGGACCCTGCCGGAAAGCGTGGCGATGGGCGAACACCAGCTGGTGCCGCTGAACGCCGGCGAAACCATCAACTGGAAGATGGTGTAAATCCTTCATGCTGGCGCAGATCGACTGGGCGCGTCCGTGGTACGACGCGGTGCGCCCGGCCTTCGAACGGCTGGCGCTCGAAGGCGAGGACTTTTTGGACGCCTTCAACCGCAATGCGCAGGCGCTCGGCCTGCGCAACCACGCCGGCCTGCCGCTGCGCTTCGTACCCCAGGCCGCGCTCCCCGAAGGCAGCGCCTATGAGGAATTCATCGGCGCCACCGGGCAGGTGCCCTCGCGCGACAACCTGCACGATTTCTTCAACGGGCTGGTGTGGCAGACCTTCCCGCTCATCAAGCGCGAACTGAACGCCCTTCAGGCGGCCCAGATCGCGCAGGACGGCGTCGGCAAGTCGCGCGGTCCCGCGCGCGACGCGGCCACCATCTTCGACGAGAACGCCGCCTTGCTGGTGGTGCGCGAGGACGAAGCCGGACGCGCGCTGGTCGACGACCTGCGCGGCCACCGCTGGCTGGACGCCCTGTTTCACAAGCGCGCCATGTTCGGTCGCGACGCCCAGGTCTGGCTGTTCGGCCACGCGCTGATGGAAAAGCTGGTCGCACCGCGCAAGGCGATCACGGCGCATGTGCGCGTGGTGTTCGCCGATGATGCCTTCTTCGCACTCGGCCATGAGGCGCGGCGCGCCTGGCTGGACGAACATGTGGCTGACCAACTGGTCCGCGAAGGCTTGAGCACCGCCGCCTTCACGCCGCTGCAGGCGCTGGGTGTGCCGGGCTGGTGGCCGGGCCAGGACGCCGAATTTTATCTGGATACGACCGTATTCCGTCCCAAGCGGGCGGATCGACAAGGAGTACACAATGGCTGACGCAGTACGCTGGGGCATACTCGGCACCGGAAAGATCGCCAAGGCCTTCGCCAACGCATTGAAGGACGTGCCGGACGCCGTGCTGGCCGCCGTCGCGTCGCGCAGCCTGGACAAGGCCCAGGCCTTCGCCGGGGAGTTCGGCGCCGCTGCCGCCTTCGGCTCCTACGAGGAACTGGCGGCGGCGGACGGCATCGACCTGGTGTATATCGGCACCCCGCACCCGCAGCACGCGGACAACGCCCTGATGGCCCTGCGCGCCGGCAAGGGCGTGCTGTGCGAAAAGCCGTTCGCCATGAACCTGCGCGAAGCCGAGCAGATGGTCACCCTGGCGCGCTCGAAGCGCCTGTTCATGATGGAAGCGATGTGGACGCGCTACCTGCCGGCCTTCCTGGAGACCAAACGCATCGTCGAATCGGGCGAGATCGGCAAGGTGAGCCAGGTGGTGGCCGACTTCGGCTTCACTGCCAGCTTTGGGCCGGAGCACCGCGTGTTCAACCCCGAGCTGGGCGGCGGCGCGCTGCTCGACCTGGGCATCTACCCGCTGTCGATTGCGGCGGCGCTGCTCGGTCCAGTGGAAGAGATCAAGGCCCAGGCCGTGATGGGACCGACCGGCGTGGACGTACAGACCGGCTTCACGCTCAAGCATGCGGGCGGCGGCATGTCGGTGTGCAGCTGCTCCTTCCTGGCGCGCACGCCTTGCGAGCTGACCGTATCGGGCGAGAAGGGCAGCGTGCGCATGAACACCATGTTCCACCGCGCGAAGACGGTGACCGTTACCCTGGAAGACGGCAGGTCGCGCACCATCGACACGCCTTACCTCGGCAACGGCTACGTGCATGAAGTGATCGAGGCGCAGCGCTGCTGGCGCGAAGGGCTGATCGAAAGCCCGTCGATGAAGATGGAAGAGACCCTGGCGCTGATGGGCGTGATGGACGAGATCCGCCGCCAGATCGGATTGACCTACAAGGCGGACCAGGCACGTTAAAGGAGAGCCGGCATGCAGCTGACGAAGGCTACACCCATCCTGCGTATCTTCGACGAACGCAAGGCGCGCGAGTTCTATGTCGATTTCCTCGGCTTCCAGGTCGACTGGGAGCACCGCTTCGAGCCGGACCTGCCGCTGTACCTGCAGGTGTCGCGCGGCGAACTCGTGCTGCACCTGAGCGAGCATCATGGCGACTGCTGTCCGGGCGCGGCGATGCGCATCGAGACCAGCGACATCGACGCGCTGCACGCCGAGCTGGCGGGCAAGCGCTACGGCTATGCGCGGCCGCAGGTCGAGGAGATGCCCTGGGGCTCGCGCGATATGTCGGTCAAGGATCCTTTCGGCAACCGGCTGACCTTCACCAGCGCGATCAGTACGTAGGGTTGCAGCTTAGGTCGGCGTAGGGTGGACGGGTTTCCCGTCCACGCGTCCAGCGCATACATTCCCACCGGCGCCGGTATCGCCCCATGGGGCCGCCAACCCTACGCCTTCAGGAATTCCTCGCGTCCACCCAGCCAGCGCGTCAGGTGGGCATCCACGATCGCCATGTTCTCCGGCGTCTCGTGCTGCAGCAGATGCTGCGCCACGTCCCGCGCCCGCTCCACCAGCCACTGGTCGGTCTCCAGATCCGCAAAGCGCAGCATCGCCTGGCCCGACTGGCGCGCGCCTAAAAATTCGCCCGGTCCACGGATCTCCAGGTCGCGCCGCGCGATCTCGAAGCCGTCGGTGGTCTCGCGCATGGTCATCAGGCGCTGCTTGGCCACCTGGCCCAGCGGGCTCTGATACAGCAGCAGGCACACCGATGCCGCCGATCCCCGTCCCACACGCCCGCGCAGCTGGTGCAGCTGCGACAGACCGAAGCGCTCCGCATGCTCGATCACCATCAGCGAGGCATTCGGCACGTCCACGCCCACCTCGATCACGGTGGTCGCCACCAGCACGTGCACCTCGCCGGCCGAGAAGGCATCCATCACCACCTGCTTCTCAAGCGGCTTCATGCGCCCATGCACCAGGCCCACCTGCAAATCCGGCAGGGCCTCGGCCAGTGTCTCGTAGGTCTCGGTCGCGGTCTGCAGCTGCAAGGCTTCGGATTCCTCGATCAGCGGGCAGACCCAGTAGACCTGCCGTCCTTCCAGCGCCGCCGCGTGCACGCGCTCGATCACTTCGTCGCGCCGGTTCTGGTCGATGGCGCGCGTGACGATGGGGCTGCGGCCGGGAGGCAGCTCGTCGATCACCGACACTTCCAGGTCGGCGTAATACGTCATCGCCAGGGTGCGCGGGATCGGCGTGGCCGACATCATGAGCTGGTGCGGCACCAGGCCGTCGCTGCCCTTGTTGCGCAGGGTGAGGCGCTGGCCGACGCCGAAGCGGTGCTGCTCGTCGACGATCACCAGGCCCAGTTTCGCGAACTGCACCGTGTCCTGGATCAGCGCGTGGGTGCCGATGACCAGCTGCGCCTCGCCCGATTCGATCAGCTCGTTGGCGGCCGTCTTTTCCTTTTTCTTCAGGCTGCCGGTCAGCCACGCGACCTTCACCCCCAGCGGCTCCATCCACGAGGCGATCTTGCGGAAGTGCTGTTCGGCCAGGATCTCGGTCGGCGCCATCAGCGCCGCCTGGTAGCCGCTGTCGATGGCCTGTGCCGCCGCCAGCGCCGACACCACGGTCTTGCCGCTCCCGACATCGCCCTGCAGCAGGCGCTGCATAGGATAGCCTTCGCGCAGGTCGGCGCGGATTTCCTTGACCACGCGCTGCTGGGCGTTGGTCAGCTTGAAGGGCAGGGCCTGCAAAAAGGCTTCCGACAGGGCGCCCACCGCGCGCAGGTGGGGCGCGCCTTTCTCGCGCCGCGCCTGCTGCGCACGCTTCAGGGACAGCTGCTGGGCCAGCAGCTCGTCGAACTTCATGCGCTCCCAGGCCGGGTGCGAGCGTTCGATCAGGGCGTGTTCGTCGACGTCCTTGGGCGGGTAGTGCAGCAGCTTGACCGCTGGCGCGAAGTCCATCAGGCGCATGCGCGCGCGGATCGCTTCCGGAACGGTGTCGGTCCAGTCGATGCGGCGCATGGCGTCGGCGATGGCGCGCCGCAGGATGGTCTGCGACAGGCCCTCGCCCGAGGGATAGACCGGGGTGAGGGAAGTCGGCAGGGGCGCGCCTTCGTTGACGACCTTGTACGTCGGGTGCACCATTTCGGCGCCGAAGAAACCGTGCTTGAGTTCGCCACGCGCCCGCACCCTCACGCCTTCGGACAATTGCTTGACCTGGCTGCCGTAGAAATTCATGAAGCGCAGCATCAGGTCGCCCGAGTCGTCCTGGATCGTCACCAGCAGCTGGCGGCGCGGCTTGTAGGTAATTTCATTTTTGATCACAATCCCTTCGACCTGCCAGGTTTGCAGGCCGCGCATGCAGGCTTCGCGGATCGTGACGATCTTCGTCTCGTCCTCGTAGCGCATCGGCAGGTGCAGCACCAGGTCCATATCGGTGCGCAGCCCCAGCCGGGCTAGCTTGCTTTCTGTCGTTTTCGGGGCGGAAGGGGTCTTGGAAGCGGGCATATTGCGGCAAATTGGCGTTCGCTGGCGTAAAATAGAGGGTTCGCCGCACGCGCTGTAGCCTATATTGTAAGGCTGGCAGCGTCCATTTTCCCAGAATTGAGAACAATGTACTCGCTTTCCGATTTCGACTTCGACCTGCCGCCCGAGCGCATCGCCCAGCTGCCGCTGCCGGACCGCAGTGCGTCGCGCCTCCTGCAGCTCGATGGCGACCAGATCACCGACCGCCATTTCGCCGACATCGTCGACCAGCTCCAGCCGGGCGACCTGCTGGTGATGAACAATACGCGCGTGCTGAAGGCGCGCTTCTTCGGCGTCAAGGAAACCGGCGGCCAGGTCGAGGTGCTGGTCGAGCGCGTGCTCGACAACCGCACCGTGCTGGCCCAGGTGCGCGCCTCCAAGTCGCCCAAGCCGGGCAACCGCATCCGCCTGGCCGACGCTTTCGACGTCACCACCGGCGAGCGCGCGGGCGAATTCTTCACCCTGCACTTCGAAGGCGACGTGTTCGACCTGATCGAGGCCCATGGCCGCCTGCCGCTGCCGCCCTACATCGAGCACACCGCCGACGAATTCGACGAGCAGCGCTACCAGACCGTGTATTCGAAGGAGCCGGGCGCCGTCGCCGCGCCGACCGCCGGCCTGCACTTCGACCAGCCGCTGCTGGACCGCCTGGCCGCCAAGGGCATCAAGCTGGCCTATGTCACCCTGCACGTGGGCGCGGGCACCTTCCAGCCGGTGCGCGTGGAGAACCTGCAAGAGCACAAGATGCACACCGAGTGGTACACGATCCCGCAAGAGACCGTGGACGCGGTGCGCGCCGCCAGGGCGGCGGGCCGCGACGTGGTGGCGGTGGGCACGACCTCGCTGCGCGCGCTGGAATCGGCCTCGCAGTCCGGCGAACTGGCTGCGGGCAGCGGCGACACGGCGCTGTTCATCACCCCCGGCTATGTGTTCAAGACCGTGACGCGCCTGATCACCAACTTCCACCTGCCCAAGTCGACCCTGATGATGCTGGTGTCGGCCTTCGCCGGCTACCACGAGATCCGCAAGGCCTATGCCCACGCGATCGCCAACGAATACCGTTTCTTCAGCTATGGCGACGCCATGCTGCTGACGACTCACTCCCGTTAAGAATACCGATGCTCGAATTTACCCTCCTGAAGAAAGACACCAGCGGCCTGTCGCACGCGCGCCGCGGCCGCTTGAAGCTCAACCACGGCACCATCGAAACCCCGATCTTCATGCCGGTCGGGACCTACGGCTCGGTCAAGGCGATGTCGCCGGTCGAGCTGAAGGAAGTGGGCTCGCAAATCATCCTCGGTAATACCTTCCACCTGTGGCTGCGCCCGGGCGTGGACGTGATGAACAAATTCGGCGGCCTGCACCAGTTCATGGGCTGGGACAAGCCGATCCTGACCGACTCGGGCGGCTTCCAGGTGTTCTCGCTGGGCGCGATGCGCAAGATCACGGAAGAGGGCGTGAAGTTCGCCTCGCCGATCGACGGCTCGCGCCAGTTCCTGTCGCCGGAGATCTCGATGCAGATCCAGCGCGCGCTGAACTCGGACATCGTGATGCAGTTCGACGAATGCACCCCGTACGAGATCGACGGCCGTCCGGCCACCGCCGAGGAGGCGGCCAAGTCGATGCGCATGTCGCTGCGCTGGGCCCAGCGCTCGATGAACGAATTCAAGGGCGGCGAGAACCCGAACGCGCTGTTCGGCATCGTCCAGGGCGGCATGTACGAGCATCTGCGCGACGAGTCGCTGGCGGGGCTGGAAGACATCGACTTCCCGGGCCTGGCGATCGGCGGCCTGTCGGTGGGCGAGCCGAAGGAAGACATGCAGCGCATCCTGGCCCACGTGGGCCCGCGCCTGCCCGAGAACAAGCCGCACTACCTGATGGGCGTGGGCACGCCGGAAGACCTGGTGGAGGGCGTGGCCAACGGCGTCGACATGTTCGACTGCGTGATGCCGACCCGGAACGCGCGCAACGGCTGGCTGTTTACCCGCTTCGGCGACGTCAAGATCAAGAATGCGCGCTACAAGGACGACAAGGCGCCGCTGGACGAGAGCTGCGACTGCTACTGCTGCAAGAACTTCTCGCGCGCCTACCTGCACCACCTGCACCGCTCGAACGAGATCCTGGGGGCGCGGCTGAATACCATCCACAACCTGCATTTCTACCTGAAGCTGATGCAGGAGATGCGCGACGCGATCGACCAGGACCAGTTCCACGCCTTCCGCCTGAAGTTCGCGGCAGACCGCGCGCGGGGTGTATAAGAGGCAGGCCGCCACCCTTACTCTCCTCACCTAGCCGCAAAACCGTCATCCCGGCGCAGGCCGGGATCCAAGTCCCCAGCAAACCACTGAGCTCAAGCGCAGTGGGTAAGCGAACAAACTTGGATCCCGGCCTTCGCCGGGATGACGTTTTTATACGTACTGGGAGGAGAAAGGGGCGGCGACTTCGGTCAAATGTGTTTACGCGGCACCCAGAAATTAATTTTCCATCAACACTTGCAATTCTTTTTTGCAAGTCCTACATACCTCCAGATTGGCCCGCGCCAGTAAGCCGGTGCTAGAATACACCGCTTATTTTTTTAACTTCACAATCGGAGTTCTTGTGTTCATTTCCAACGCGTACGCGCAAACTGCCACCGCAGCCGACCCTGGCCTGATGGGCAGCCTGACTACCTTCCTGCCGCTGATCCTGATGTTCGTGGTCATGTACTTCCTCATGATCCGTCCTCAGCAGAAGCGCCAGCGCGAACTCAAGGCGATGATGGACGCGCTGACCAAGGGCGACGAAGTCGTGACCGCTGGCGGCATCGTGGGCCGCGTCAACAAGGTCACCGACACCTACGTGGCGATCGAAGTGGCAGCCGGCACCGAGATCATGGTGCAGAAGAACGCAGTAACCACCCTGCTGCCGAAAGGCACCCTGAAAGCCCTGTAAGCCAGCCGTGCGGCCCCGCGCCGCACTGCTCAACATGAATGCCGGAACACTATGAACCGCTATCCCGTCTGGAAATACTTACTGATCGCCATCGCGCTGCTGCTCGGCGCGCTGTACACGGCGCCTAACTACTTCGGCGAATCGCCGGCGTTGCAGGTGACGTCGGGCCGGTCGACCATCAACGTCACCAGCGCCACCACCACCCTGGTCGAGGATGCGCTCAAGCGCGCCGGCATTCCCACCACCGCCACCAGCCTCGAAGGCAGCGGCCACAGCACCTCGGTGCGCGCGCGCTTCGCCGGCACCGACGAGCAGTTCCGCGCCAAGCTCGCGCTCGAACGCGACCTGAACCGCGATCCGGCCAACCCCGATTACATCGTCACCGTCAACCTGGTGAAGAACACCCCGGCCTGGATGCAGAAGATCAACGCGCTGCCGATGAACCTGGGCCTGGACCTGCGCGGCGGCGTGCACTTCCTGCTGCAGGTCGATACCCGCGCCGTGCTCGACACCAAGGTCAAGGGCATCCAGGCCAGCGTACGCAGCCAGCTGCGCGACAACAACGTGCGCCACGCCGGCATCGAACGCGTGGGCAATAACATCGAAGTGCGTTTCCGCGACGCCGAAACCCGCGTCGCCGCGCGCAACGTCCTGGCCAAGCAGACCGACCTGACCCTGGCCGAGGCCGCCGACGGCGCCGACCTCAAGCTGGTCGTCACGCTCAAGCCGGAAGCGCTCAAGCGCACCGTGGAAGAGGGCGTGAAGCAGAACATCGTCACCCTGTCCAAGCGCATCAATGAACTGGGCACCACCGAACCGATCATCCAGCAGCAGGGCGCCGACCGCATCGTGGTCCAGCTGCCGGGCGTGCAGGACGTGGCGCGCGCCAAGGACATCATCGGCCGCACCGCCACCCTCGAGCTGCGCATGGTCGACTCCAGCGTGACCCCGGGCACCGAACTGTCGGCCGCCATCCCCCTGAACTCGGAACTGTTCACCGAAGGCCGCGGCGCCCCGATCGTCGTCTCGAAAGACGTGATCCTGACCGGCGACTACATCTCCAGCGCCGTCGCCAGCTTCGACCAGAACCAGCAGCCGGCCGTGTCGCTCGACCTGAACGGCGACGGCGGCCGCATCATCCGCCAGGCGACCCGCGACAACGTCGGCAAGCGCATGGCCATCCTGCTGAAGGAAAAGGGCAAGTACAGCGTGCTGTCGGCCCCGACCATCCAGAGCGAACTGGGTTCGACCTTCCAGATCACCAACATGGGCACTTCGGAAGACGCGAACGAGCTGGCGCTGCTGCTGCGCTCGGGCGCCCTGTCGGCCCCGATGGAATTCATCGAGGAACGCGTGATCGGCCCGCAGCTGGGCGCCGAGAACATCGAGCGCGGCCTGCACTCGACCGTCTGGGGCTTCGTGGCGATCGCGATCTTCATGATCCTCTACTACCACCTGGTCGGCTTCTTCAGCGCGCTGGCGCTGGCGGCCAACGTGCTGTTCCTGCTGGCGATCCTGTCGATGATGCAGATCACCCTGACCCTGCCGGGTATCGCCGCGATCGCGCTGGCGCTCGGTATGGCGATCGACGCGAACGTGCTGATCAACGAGCGCATCCGCGAGGAACTGCGCGCGGGCCAGCCGCCGCAGGCGGCGATCTCGGCCGGCTTCAAGCACGCCTGGGACACGATCTTCGACTCCAACGTCACCACCCTGATCGTGGGCCTGGCGCTGCTGGTGTTCGGTTCGGGCGCGGTGCGCGGCTTCGCCGTGGTGCACTGCCTGGGCATCCTGACCTCGATGTTCTCGGCGGTGTTCGTGGCGCGCGGCTTCGTCAACGCCTGGTACGGCCGCAAGAAGAAGCTGACCAAGATGTCGATCGGCACCGTGTGGGCGGAAGGCCTGGCCTCGCCTAACAAGAAACAAGCTACTCAGGATTAACGATGGAATTTTTCAAGATCAAACGGGACATCCCGTTCATGCGTCACGCCCTGATCCTCAACGTGATCTCGGCGCTGACCTTCCTGGCGGCGGTGTTCTTCCTGGCGACCAAGGGGCTGCATTACTCGGTGGAGTTCACCGGCGGCACCGTGATGGAGCTGCGTTACCCGCACGCGGCCGACCAGGAGAAGATCCGCACTACGCTGCGCGGCATCGGCTACGAAGCGCCTGAAGTGCAGAGCTTCGGCACCGCCCAGGACATCATGCTGCGCCTGCCGATCGTGCAGGGCGCGCCGGCGGCCGGCACCTCGGCCAAGGTGTTCAACGCGGTCTGCGCCTCCGAGCAGGGTACGCCGAAGCAGTTCCAGACCACCAGCGCCAAGGGCGAGCAGGTCAGCCGCACCAGCTGCGTGGATGCGGCCGGCAAGGAACTGGTCAGCCTGCAGCGCGTGGAATTCGTCGGTCCGCAGGTCGGCGACGAGCTGGCGCAGAACGGCCTGAACGCGCTGCTGATGGTGGTGTTCGGCGTGGTCGCCTACCTCGCGATCCGCTTCGAGTGGAAGTTCGCGGTCGCGGCCATCCTCGCGAACCTGCACGACGTGGTCATCATCCTGGGCTTCTTCGCCTTCTTCCAGTGGGAGTTCTCGCTCACGGTGCTGGCGGCGATCCTGGCGGTGCTGGGCTACTCGGTCAACGAATCGGTCGTGATCTTCGACCGTATCCGCGAGATGTTCCGCAAGCAGCGCAAGATGACGGTGACCCAGGTGATCGACCATGCGATCACCAGCACCATCTCGCGTACCATCATCACCCACGGTTCGACCCAGATGATGGTGCTGTCGATGCTGTTCTTCGGCGGCCATGCGCTGCACTACTTCGCCATCGCGCTGACCATCGGCATCTGCTTCGGTATCTATTCGTCGGTGTTCGTGGCCGCGGCGATCGCCATGTGGCTGGGCGTGAAGCGCGAAGACCTGATCAAGCCGGTCAAGGAAAAGGACGAGACCGACGGCGCCGTGGTCTGATTCCGAACTTTCCTATAGAAAATGCCGCCCAGCTTCGCTGCGGCGGCATTTTTATTGATCCATCCTGGTATGGATGAGAACCTGGGGATTTGTGTGCGACAGCGCACAGATCCCTTGCTAGCCCAAACTTATAGTGGACTCGTCTCTTTCAGGACATCCCTAGTTTTGGACTTTGCCCGCTCCGCAAGAGCGGGCATTTTTTTGTCCGGCGCCTCGACTATTGGCCGAACGCGTCTCCGATATATTCGTTCAGTTTGAAGACAACTATTTGACTGCTGTTGCCCGTAGAAGAGCATTGAGAAGGATGAAAAATAATTCCGCAGTGTGAAACACCGCACGGAGCATTCCCCAAGGGCGACCTATACTGAACTTGTCTCTTTCAGGACATCCCTAGTTTTGGACTTCACCCGCTCCCTCCTCGGAGCGGGTTTTTTTTCGCCTGATTGCGCAGAAGGTAGAAGAAACATACGCAATGTGAAGCAGCGCACGGAACGAAGGCTGTCGAACCCGTAAAGTGGACCTGTCTCTTTCAGGACATCCCTAGTTTTGGACTTTGCCCGCTTTTTAAGCGGGCATTTTTTTTGCTGCTTACATCAGCGCGGCGGTCAGGCTCTGCACTTCCTCGGCCGACTCCTCGAGCACTTGGGCCAGGGTGCCGGCGCCGATGGTGAAATCGATGGTGGCCGCGCTCTCGGGCGTGGTGGCGCCGGGGCGTTCGAGCAGGGGAGAGGCCACGGGCGTCAGGTCCTTGGCCAGCAGCAGGGTATCGCCGAGGGTCTCGGGCGGCAGGGCGCGCATGCCGTTCCACAGCGCTTCGATGGCGCCCATCACGGCCACCGGTACGCCGAGCTTGAGCAGCACGCCGCGGCCGATGGCCACTTCGCCGTGTTCGATCCACTCGTCCGCGCCGCCGTCCAGCAGGCCGGGATAGCTTTCCGCACGCGACAACAGGTAGAAACCGCCCACTTCGTGGACGATTCCGGCGAACATGGCCGTTTCCGGGTCGACGAAGGAGACGCGGCGCGCGATCACCTGGGCCAGCGCCGCCACGTGGGCCGAATGGGTCCACAGCTGGTCGGCCTTGGCGCGCAGGGCGGGGTCCTGGATCTCGCTGGCCAGCTGGCGCACGATGACGGAGGCCGCCAGCGCGCCCAGGGTGCGGAAACCGACGCGCTGGACGGCCGCGCGCACATTGGTGACATCGTTGCCGGAGCGGTTGTAGGCGACGGAATTGGCGATGGCGACGGTACGCGCCGCCAGCAGCGGCTCGGCCTGGACCAGGCGCGCCGCGTCGTCGATGTGGAAGTCGGGCTCGCCCAGCGCGCGCTGCAGCTTGAGCGTCGCGTTGACGCTGGTGGGGAAGCTCAGTTCGCCGCGCCCGGCCTCGGCGGCGATGCTCTTGAGTGCGGAGAGTCTGTCCATCGAAAAATTATACCCCTATCGCCATGGAAGACTGCCGAAAATTTTCCCTGCGGCATCTTTTTGCCACAGGGAAGGAGCATCAGGGTTCGCTGAAGATGGCGTCGCAGCCGTCCTTCGGCTCTTCGGTGTCCTGGAGTTCGTCGACCAGGCCCAGGTCGAACAATTCCTCGACCGCGTTCATGAAGCTGTTCAGCTTGGTCGCGCCGATGAGGCGGTAGATCTCGCCGGTCTCGTTGCGCACGCCGATCAGCATCTTTTCCTGTTTGACTTCATCCAGCGGGGCGACGTCGAGCAGCAGGTTGCCGATGATGTGCTTGTCGAAATGGGCAGGCTTCTTGCCTTCGATCAGGGAAGTTTTCAAGGGGAGTCCTTTAGTTGGGAAGGTAAGAGGGGCAGGCCGTCGGCATGGCTGCCCTGCGCGATGCTGGCGCGCAGGGTCGAGAGCGCCGCATCGAGGGCGTCGAAGTCGGCTTCGCTATAGGCCGAGAATAATTGTTTTCCATGGGCGACCACCTTGGGGAACACTTCGCAGAATACCCGATCCCCGGCTGGCGTGAGCCGTACGAAAAAGGAACGCTTGTCGTCCGTGCTGCGTTCGCGCATCACCAAGCCTTTGTGTTCGAGGCGTTCGATGACGCCGGTCAAGGTGCCCTTGGTGATCAGGGTCCGTTCGCCCAGCTCCTTGTAGCTCATGCCGGTGGTGTTGCCGAGCGTGGCGATGATGTCGAACTGGGCATGGGTCAGGCCGTGACGGCGTACCGATTCGCCCGAAAAGCGTTCGAAGCCCTGCATGCACTCGGCCAGCAGCCGGACGCTCTTTAAGTATCGTTCCCCCATGGAGAAGATTATAGCCGCCCGACCATGGTTTGCTTGCCAGGTTGTCACCGCCGGGGCCGCTACGGTGATCTCCGGTATGATAGTGGACTACGTTTTGTTTGCCCGGTTTTCTTCATGACACCGCCGACCCACCCCGATGCAGCCTGTTGACCTGTCCCGCCTGGCACAGGAGCGCCCCTTGCGCGTCCTGCTGGTCAATGCCGGCGAGCCGGATGCGCTGACCTGGTCGGCGCTGGTCCAGCCGCTGCGCCTGGCCGCCAAGGCGATGGGGCCGGAGCGGCTGCACGTCGACGTGCGCAGTCCCGACAAGTTCGTCGGCGACGCCCAGCGCCACTGGCACCTGGTGCTGCTGGTGGCGGACGAGTCCGAGGCGGCGCTCAAGCCCGCCAACTGCCGCGCCCTGATCGAACGCTGCCGCGCCGCGCCGTTCTGGGGCGGGGTGGGGGCGGGCGTGCTGTGGCTGGCCGACGCCGGCGCCTTGCACGGCGTGCGCACCGCGCTGCCTTGGGCGCTCTACCCGGACGTGAATGCGCTGGCCGAGCAGGCGCTGTTCACCCCCCATCTCTACGAGTTCGACGCCAACCGCCTGACCTGCTGCGGCGGGGCGGCCAGCCTCGACTTCGCGCTGACCCTGGTGGAGCTGCTGTGCGGCGCCACGGTGCAGGCCCAGGTCAAGGAAAGCCTGTGCGTGGACCGGGTGCGCGGGCCGGACGAGCGCCAGCGCGTGGCCTTGCAGGCGCGCTTCGGCGCCTTGCAGCCCAAGCTGACCGAGGCGGTGGCGCTGATGGAGGCGAATATCGAAGAGCCGCTGTCGACCGACGAGATCGCGCAGCTGTCGGGGATTTCGCGCAGGCAGCTGGAGAGGCTGTTCAAGCAGTACCTGGGTAGCTTGCCGTCGCGGTATTACCTCGAACTACGCTTGAAGCGGGCCAGGCAGCTGCTGCTGGATACCAATCACTCGATCGTTCAGGTGGGGCTGATGTGCGGGTTTTCGTCGGGCTCGCATTTTTCGACGGCGTTTGGGGCGCTGTTTGGGAATACGCCGCGGGAAGAGCGGCAGCGCAAGTTGGGGCAGTAAGTACTTCCTAACCGCGAAACTTGCATAGTTGCAGCATTTCACCCGCCTCTAGCCTAAAAACCGTCATCCCGGCGAAGGCCGGGACCCAAGTTCGCCCGCGTACCGGTCACGCGTGCATTCTCACTGTGCAAGGGAATTGGATCCCGGCCTACGCCGGGATGACGGTTTATAGGCCAGCAATTGTCGGGAAGCTAACGCTTTTCTCCCAGCGACGGCCCCCCATGTTGCTCCCCGACCAAAAATGAAAATCCCCGTCGCACTTCTGCAAGAACTTGTCAGACTGCGTTTCTATAATGGCTCGAACCTGCGGGATCCTGCCCGCGCTAACCCTTACATGATTGGATGAGGAAGAAGCCATGAACGCAAAGCTTGATTCGGGTGTCACCACGCGGCCTGTCACTCGGCAGACCTTCGACGAAGTCCTCGTCCCGACCTACGCCCCGGCCGCGATGGTGCCGGTGCGCGCTGCGGGCCTGGACGTGTGGGACCAGGAAGGCAAGCAATACCTGGACTTCACCTCCGGCATCGCCGTCTCGAGCCTCGGCCACGCCAACCCGGCCCTGGTCGACGCCCTGACCAAGCAGATCAACACCCTCTGGCACCTCGGCAACGGCTACACCAACGAGCCGGTGCTGCGCCTGGCCACGGCCCTGACCGAAGCCACCTTCGCCGACCGCGCCTTCTTCTGCAACTCGGGCGCCGAAGCCAATGAAGCGGCCCTGAAGCTGGCCCGCAAGTACGCGCACACCAAGTTCGGCCCGCACAAGTCGCGCATCGTGTCCTGCCTGTCGTCCTTCCACGGCCGCACCCTGTTCACCGTCTCGGTGGGCGGCCAGCCGAAGTACACCGAAGGCTTCGAGCCGCTGCCGCAGGACATCAACCACATCCCCTACAACGACATCGAAGCCGCACGCGCCGCCATCACCGACGACGTGGCCGCCGTGATCGTCGAGCCGATCCAGGGCGAGGGCGGCGTCATCCCGGGCAATCCGGAATACCTGAAGGCCCTGCGCGAGTTCTGCGACAAGACCGGTGCGCTGCTGGTGTTCGACGAAGTCCAGTCGGGCGTGGGCCGCACCGGCTCGCTGTACGCCTACATGCAGGTCGGCGTCACCCCGGACATCCTGACCTCGGCCAAGGCCCTGGGCAACGGCTACCCGATCGGCGCCATGCTGACCACCAACGAGATCGCCCAGCACTTCGGCGTCGGCTCGCACGGCACCACCTACGGCGGCAATCCGCTGGCGGCCACCGTCGGCCTGAAGGTCGTCGAGACCATCGGCCAGCCGGCCTTCCTGGAGCGCGTCAAGGAAGCCACCGCCAAGATCATGGGCAACCTGGAAAAGCTGGCTGCCGACTATCCGCAGCTGTTCGGCAAGGCGCGCGGCATGGGCCTGCTGATCGGCCTGCCGATGGCGGAAGGCTACAAGGGCCGCGCCAAGGACTACACCAAGGCCGCCGAGAAGCTCGGCCTGATGCTGCTGATCGCAGGCCCGGACGTGGTGCGCCTGGCGCCGGCCCTGGTCGTCTCCGACGCCCAGATCGCGGAAGCGGACCGCATCATGCGCGAAGCCGCCGACGCCTTCATCGCAGGCTAAGCCGCCGCCCGGTTCCGGCCGGCCCGCCTGTCCAAGGGCGCGCCGGCCGGTGCATGTTTCTGGCATCTCCACTGCACCTGGTTAGGGAGTTCACATGTATGTTGTCCGTCCGGTAGAAGTCGCGGATATCGGCGCCCTCGAGGCGATGGCCGCGGCCTCGATGCCCGGCGTGCACACGCTGCCGCGCACGCGCGAAGGCATCCATGCCTTCGTCGAGCGTTCCATCGCCTCGTTCGCCGCCCACGTCGACATTCCGAGCGAGGAGTCCTACCTGTTCGTGCTCGAAGACCTGCGCACGCGCGAGGTCGTCGGCACCGCCGCCATCCATGCGTCGGCAGGCTCGAACGGCACCTATTTCGCGTTCCGCAACGACGTCATCCAGCAGGTCTCGCGCGACCTGAATATCAGCCACAGCGTGCATGCGCTGACCCTGTGCTCGGAGCTGACCGCCTATTCCCAGCTGTCCGGCTTCTACCTGCGCGACCGCGACAACGCGGGCATCGAGGCCGCGCTACTGTCGCGCGCCCGCCTGCTGTACGCGGTGCTGGCGCCGCACCGCTTCGGCGACCGCTTCTTCGTGCCGCTGGCCGGCCGCACCGATCCTGACGGCCAGTCGGCCTTCTGGAACGCCCTGGGCCGCAAGTTCTTCAAGATGGACTTCCTGGACGCCGAGCGCGTCATCGGCGGCGCCCGCAACCGCACCCTGATCGTCGAGCTGATGCCGCACTATCCGGTCTATGTGCCGCTGCTGCCGGGCGACGCCCAGGCCGCGATGGGCCAGATCCACCCGAGCGGCCAGCTGGCCTTCAACTTGCTGACGCAGGAAGGCTTCGAGGCCGACGAATACATCGACATCTTCGACGGCGGCCCGATCCTGCAGGCGCACAAGGGCTCGCTGCGCTCCTTCAGCGGCTCGCAGGTCCGGCGCGTGGAAACCGCCGGTCCGGCCGCCGCGCCGGAATCGCTGGTGAACTACGCCGTGGCCAGCACCGAACAGCACTTCCGCGCCGTCACCGTGGCCTGCCCGCCGGCCGAGACCAGCCAGGTCGTGTGCCTGCCGCGCGAAGCCCAGCAGGCGCTCGGCGTGACGCAGGGCGACAACGTCATCTGCGTGCGCATCTAGGAGACCCACCCATGCTCGTAATCCGTTCCGCCAAGATGTCGGACCTGGACGCCCTGATCGTGATGGCGCGCCTGGCCGGCAGCGGCATGACCACGCTCAAGCCGGACCCGGACATGCTGGGCAAGCGCCTGCGCACCGCCGAGGCCTCGTTCGCCGAAACCATCCCGCCCGAAGAGCGCGACTACATGTTCGTGCTCGAGCACACCGAGGACAACAGCATCGCGGGCGTGTGCGCGATCAAGGGCGCGGTCGGCCTGACCGAACCCTTCTACAACTACCGCATCGGCACCCTGGTGCACTGCAGCCGCGAGCTGGACGTGTTCACCCGGATGGAAACCCTGTACCTGTCGAACGACCTGACCGGTTCCAGCGAACTGTGCTCGCTGTTCCTGCTGCCGCAGTACCGCGCGGGCTTCAACGGCAAGTGGCTGTCCAAGAGCCGCTTCCTGTTCATCGCCCAGTTCCAGCACCTGTTCACCGAAAAGATCATCGCCGAGATGCGCGGCTACCAGGACGAGAAGGGCGATTCGCCCTTCTACGAAGGCCTGGGCCGCCACTTCTTCAAGATGGACTTCGACCACGTCGACGGCCTGACCGCGCTGGGCAAGAAGTCCTTCATCGCCGAGCTGATGCCGCGCCAGCCGCTGTACGTCGACTACCTGCCGGATTCGGCGCGCGAGGTGATCGGCATGGTGCACACTTCGACCCAGCCGGCGCGCCGCCTGCTGGAGCAGGAAGGCATGCACTACGAAGGCTATGTCGACATCTTCGACGCCGGCCCGGTGCTGCAGGGCCGCGTGTCCGACCTGCGCGCGGTGCGCGAAAGCGTGCTGGCGGTGGCCGATGAAGGCGCGCCGGAAGGCGATACCGAACACATGCTGGTGTCGAACACCCAGCTCGACAATTTCCGCATGATCCTGACCCGCGCCGTGCCCGGCTCGGGCCGCGTGCTGCTGAGCGCCCAGGAGATGGCGCAGCTGCACCTGCGCGCCGGCGACACGGTGCGTACCCTGACCCTCACTCCAAGGAAAAACGTCAATGGCTAAGCTCTCGAATTACATCAACGGCGAATGGCTCGCCGGCAGTGGCGCCGAACTCGCTACCATCGACCCCTCGACCGGCCGCCAGACCTGGACCTCGAACCAGTCGACCGCGGACGACGTGGCGCGCGCCGCCCAGGCCGCACACGCCAGGTTCGAAGCATGGGCGTTGACGCCGCTGGAAGAACGCATCGCCGTCTGCACCCGTTTCCGCGACCTGCTCAAGGAGCACAGCGAGGAACTGGCCGCCATCATCGCCGAGGAGGTGGGCAAGCCGCTGTGGGAAGCGCGCACCGAAGTCGCGACCATGGCCAACAAGATCGACATCTCGGTCCAGTCCTACGGCGCGCGGACCGGCGAGACCGCCGCCAAGGTCGCCGACGGCAACGCCGTGCTGCGCCACCGCCCGCACGGCGTGTTCGCCGTCTACGGCCCCTACAACTTCCCCGGCCACCTGCCGAACGGCCATATCGTGCCGGCCCTGATCGCCGGTAACACGGTGGTGTTCAAGCCGAGCGAATATGCGCCGCGCACCGCGGTCAAGACCGTGCAGCTGTGGGAGCAGGCGGGCCTGCCGGCCGGCGTGCTGAACCTGGTCAACGGCGGCCGCGACACCGGCGTGGCCCTGGGCCAGAACCCGCTGATCGACGGCATCCTGTTCACCGGCAGCAGCCAGACCGGCGCCGCCCTGCACAAGCAGTTCGGCGGCCAGCCGGGCAAGATGCTGGCGCTGGAAATGGGCGGCAATAATCCGCTGGTGGTCTGGGATATCAAGGACATCGACGCCGCCGTGCACCACGCCGTGATGTCGGCCTTCATCTCGGCCGGCCAGCGCTGCACCTGCGCGCGCCGCCTCATCATCCAGGACAACGCGCAAGGCCAGGCCTTCCTCGACCGCCTGGTGGAAGTCGCGGCCAAGCTGCAGGTCGGCCCGTCGAACGCCGATCCGCAGCCCTTCATGGGCCCGGTCGTATCAAGCGCGGTCGCCGCGCGCCTGGTGCAGGCCCAGGCCGAAATGGCGGCCAAGGGCGGCAAGGTGCTGCTGCAGATGAAACAGCTCGATCCGAACGCGGGCTTCGTCACCGCCGGCATCGTCGACACCACCGACGCCCAGGGCATCGCGGACGAAGAGTGGTTCGGCCCGCTGCTGCAGGTGATCCGCGTGAAGGACTTCGACGCAGCCCTGCGCGCGGCCAACGCCACCGAATTCGGCCTGGCCGCGGCGCTGCTGTCGCCATCGGAAGAGCTGTGGAAGCGCTTCGCGGTGCGCGCCCGCGCCGGCATCGTCAACTGGAACCGTCCGACCACCGGCGCGGCCAGCTCGGCCCCGTTCGGCGGCGTGGGCAAGTCGGGCAACCATCGCCCGAGCGCCTACTACGCGGCGGACTACTGCGCCTATCCGGTCGCCTCGATCGAGACGGCCGAACTCGAAATGCCGGCCAAGCTGTCGCCGGGACTGGTGTTCTAAATCATGCGCATCGCACGCGAATTCAACTTCGACGGCCTGGTCGGGCCGTCGCACAACTACGCCGGCCTCTCGTTCGGCAACGTGGCCTCGTTCAACAACGTCCGCAGCGCCTCCAATCCGCGCCAGGCCGCCCTGCAGGGCCTGGCCAAGATGCGCGAGCTGGCCGCGCGCGGCTATGCGCAGGCGGTCATGCCGCCCCAGGGCCGCCCCAACTTCCGCCTGCTGCGCCGCCTGGGCTTCTCGGGCACCGATGCCGACGTGCTGGCGCGCGCCTACCGTGAAGCGCCGGTGATCCTGGCCTGCGCCTACTCGGCCGCGCCGATGTGGACCGCCAACGCCGCCACCGTCAGCCCTTCGGCCGACTCGCAGGACGGCCGCGTGCACTTCACCGCCGCCAACCTGAACAACAAGCTGCACCGCTCGGAAGAGCATGTCCAGGCGACCCGCACCCTGCGCGCGATCTTCAAGGACAGCAGCCGCTTCATGGTGCACGATCCGCTGCCGCCGGTGCCGGCCTTCGGCGACGAGGGCGCGGCCAACCACACGCGCTTCGCCAGCAGCCATGGCGCCGCCGGCGTCGAGTTCTTCGTCTACGGCCGCGTCGAGTTCGACCCGTCGGCCCCGGCGCCCAAGAAATACCCGGCGCGCCAGACCCTGGAAGCCTCGCAGGCCGTCGCGCGCCTGCATGGCCTGGACCCGGCGCGCACCGTGTTCGCCTCGCAGAACCCGGACGTGATCGACCAGGGCGTGTTCCATAACGACGTGATCGCGGTCGGCAACGGCAACGTGCTGTTCTACCATGAGCAGGCCTTCGCCGACGAAGCGGGCACCCTGGACGCGCTGCGCCGCGCCCTGGCCGGCGTCGGCAGCGACCTGGTGCCGGTGCGCGTGGCGGCCGCACAGGTGCCGGTGGCCGACGCGGTGGCCAGCTATCTGTTCAACAGCCAGCTCCTGACCCGCGCCGACGGCAAGATGGCCCTGGTGGTGCCGCACGAATGCCGCGAAAACGCTGCCGTGTCGTCCTACCTGGGCGGCGTGGTGGGCCGCGGCGGTCCGATCGACGAGCTGATCGAGTTCGACCTGCGCCAGAGCATGCGCAACGGCGGCGGCCCCGCCTGCCTGCGCCTGCGCGTGGCGCTGACCGACGAGGAAGCGGCGGCCATGCACCAGGGCGTGATCATGACCGAGACCCTGTATGCGCAGCTGGTGGCCTGGGTCGAGAAGCACTATCGCGACCGCGTCGAGCCGAAGGACCTGGCCGACCCGCAGCTGGCGATCGAATGCACCGCGGCGCTCGAAGAGCTGACCCGCATCCTCGGCTTGCCGGGCTTGTACGACCTGTAAAGACATACAACAGCGGCCATGCGGGAGGGATGACCCGGCCCGTACGGCATGTTCTAATAATGGATTGACGAGTCTGCGGAAAGACGGACCGCCAACGGAATTCGGACGGGACACCCCCGTCCCATACAGCAGGGCGATGCAAGAGCCACAAGCCGGAGCGCGCCGGGCACACAAACTTTGGAGAAGTAAGATGAATGACATGTCGAAAGACCTGCGTAACCAGACGCTCTCGCTGGTCAACGCAAACCACGCAGCCGCCGCCACCGGACAGGTGGGCGCACTGATCGGCGCGTGGCTCGGATCGCTGGATGACGAAGACCTGGCCGGCACCGCGCCCGCGAGCCTGGCGCCCGTGCTGTGGGAAGGATTCTCGCAGCTGGCCCAGCGCACCGGCCCCGGCTGCCAGATCGCCACGATGGGCTATTCCGACGGCCGTGGCGGCAAGGCGACCGCCCTGCTGATCCTGAATGACGACATGCCTTACCTGGTCGACTCGTTTGTGATCGCCCTGCGCAAGGAGCGCCAGACCGCCGCCGGCGTGATGAACGCCGTGCTGCCGGTGCGCCGCGACGCCAATGGCGCCGCCGTCTCGGTCGGCGAAGCCGGCGCGCCGCTGGAATCGATCGTCCTGATCCTGATGAGCGACGAACTCGAATTCGGCGAACTGGACGCGCTGACCGCGCGCATCCGCATGGTCGCCAACGACGCCGCCGTCGTGCACCGCGACGCCCTGGCGCTGGGCGACCGCCTGACCGCCGTGGCTGCCGCCGCCGCATCCGCCGGTACCCCGGAAGGCCAGGAAGTGGCCGCCTTCCTGGAATGGGCCAAGAACGAAGGCTTCGAGCCCTTCGGCTACGCCTACTACGTGGTCAAGCCGGACGCGCGCGAACTCGAGCGCGACATCCCGAGCCGCATCGGCGTCCTGAAGGATACCGCGCACCCGGTCTACGGCAGCTGCCTGGCCAACATCCCGGGCGACTTCGAGACCCTGTCGCGCCGCGCCGACACCCTGTCGATCGTCAAGGCCGACGTCGAAGGCACCCTGCACCGCGACCAGCCGCTGGACTTCATCGGCGTGCGCGACACCGACGCCCAGGGCAAGATCCTCGGCGAGCACTGCTTCATCGGCCTGTTCACCCGCGCCGCCACCCTGACCCCGCTGGCGCGCCTGCCGTTCGCGCGCGGCCGCGTCGCCAAGGTGCTGTCGATCGCCGGCGTGCGCCAGGAAGGCTTCCGCGCCGAGAAGTTCGTCGAGATCCTCGAATCGCTGCCGCGCACCGAAGCCCTGGAAGCCGAGCCGGAATGGCTGGCCCAGGTGTGCAGCTCGGTCGTGTCGCTGTACAAGCAGCCGCGCCCGAAGGTCTTCGCGCGCCGCGACGTCTACCGCCGCCATTTGAACGTGCTGGTCTACCTGCCGCGCGAGCGCTACAGCGCCGCCGTGGGTTCGAGCCTGGCCCAGGCGTTGCAGGAAAGCTCGGGCGCGGTTGAGGTGCGCGTGCAGCCGCTGATCGCCGACGGCCCGCTGGCCCGGGTCTACCTGATCGCCCACGCCGCCCGCTATCCGCTGGACCTGGAAACCGACATCCAGCAGCCGCTGCTGAACGTGCTGGACGGCTGGCATGACCGCTTCGCGGCCCTGACCAACGGCATGGACGACAACGCCCAGCGCAGCACCCTGCGCAAGCTCGGCGCCAACCTGCCGGTCAGCTTCGTCACAGCCACCGCGCCGGAAACCGCCTTCCGCGACCTGCAGGCCGTGCTGAAGAACGGCCACGCCGGCCGCGTCACCGTGCGCATCGAAACCGGCGGCGGCAACGGCGAAGACGCCTCGATCCGCCTGTACTCGAGCGACGACGTGCCTTCGCTGTCGCGCATCCTGCCGGCCCTGCAGAACGCCGGCATCGCGGTCGACCGCGAACAGACCTGGGCGATCAAGACCGCCGACGGCGCCCGCCACAACGTGACCGCGCTGGCCGTGGACGACGAAAGCGGCGCCAAGCTGATCAAGCCGGGCATCGTGGAAGTGGCCGAAGAGCTGTTCACCGCGCTGTTCAACAACGAAGCCGAAGACGGCCGCATGAACGGCCTGACCATCGAAGGCGGCCTGTCGCTGCGCGAAGTGCAGCTGGTGCGCGCCTACATCAGCTACTGGCGCCAGCTGGGCTCCAAGTTCTCGGTGCGCTACATGGCCGAGACCCTGCGCACCCAGCCGGCCCTGGTGAAGGAATTCGTCACCGGCTTCCTGCTGCGCTTCGATCCGAAGCTGGGCGAGTCCGAGCGCGCCGCGGGCACCGCCAAGCTGGCCGCGCTGAAGGCCGGCCTGTCGAGCGTGAACCACGCCGACACCGAAGAGATCATGGCTGCCCTGGTCGACCTGTGCATGGCGACCGTGCGCACCAACTACTTCCAGAACGACGGTGAGAAGATCATCTTCAAGGTCGACACCAGCAACCTGGCGCTGGCGCCGGAACCGCGTCCGTACCGCGAGATCTACGTGTTCTCGCGCCGCTTCGAAGGCGTGCACCTGCGCGGCGGCCCGGTCGCCCGCGGCGGCCTGCGCTGGTCGGACCGCATGGAAGACTACCGCACCGAGGTGCTGGGCCTGGTGAAGGCGCAGATGGTCAAGAACGCCGTCATCGTGCCGGCCGGCTCGAAGGGCGGCTTCGTCTGCAAGCAGATGCCGCAAGGCGCCCCGCGTGAAGTGGTGGCGGCCGAAGGCGAAGCAGTCTACCGCCTGTTCATCGCCAGCCTGCTGGAAGTGACCGACAACCGCGTGCGCGGCGCCATCGTGCCGCCGGAGAACACCGTGCGCTTCGACCAGGACGATCCTTACCTGGTGGTGGCGGCCGACAAGGGCACCGCGACCTTCTCCGACATCGCCAACAGCATCGCCGTGCAGCGCGGCTTCTGGCTGGGCGATGCCTTCGCGTCGGGCGGCTCGAACGGCTACGACCACAAGAAGATGGGCATCACCGCCAAGGGCGCGTTCGAAGCCGTCAAGCGCCACTTCTACGAACTGGGCCACGACATGAACACCACCCCGATCACCGTGGTCGGCGTGGGCGACATGTCGGGCGACGTGTTCGGCAACGGCGTGCTGCTGTCGCGCCAGCTGAAGCTGGTGGCCGCTTTCGATCACCGCCACATCTTCCTGGATCCGGCACCGGACGTCGAAGTCTCGTTCAAGGAACGCCAGCGCATGTTCGCGCTGCCGCGCTCCTCGTGGGAAGACTACGACAAGGGCCTGATCTCGAAGGGCGGCGGCGTGTTCCCGCGCTCGGCCCGTTCGATCGAGCTCTCGCCCGAGATCCGTGCCGTCCTCGATATCGAGGAAAGCTCGCTGGCGCCTGAAGAACTGATGCACCGCATCCTGAAGGCCCCGGTCGACCTGTTCTACAACGGCGGCATCGGCACCTACATCAAGTCGTCGAACGAGACCCACGCGCAAGTGAAGGACCGCGCCAACGACCGCATCCGCGTCAGCGGCAACGAACTGCGCTGCAAGGTGGTGGCCGAAGGCGGCAACCTGGGCGCGACCCAGGCCGGCCGCATCGAGTTCGCGCTCAGCGGCGGCCGCATCTTCACCGATGCGATCGACAACTCGGCCGGCGTGGACTGCTCGGACCACGAGGTGAACATCAAGATCTGGCTGGACACCGAAGTCAATGCAGGCAAGCTGCCGGAAGCCGACCGCAACCGCGTGCTGAACGAGATGACCGGCGCCGTGGAAGACCTGGTCCTGCGCGACAACACGCTGCAGACCCACCTGCTGACCCGCGAAGCGCAGGCCCAGGCCAGCGCCTCGGTGGTGGACGGCTACGCCGCCCTGATCACCAACCTGGAGTCGGAAGGCGCGGTCAACCGCGACCTGGAGCAGCTGCCGAGCGACGCCGAACTGCAGCGCCGCAAGGCCCTGGGCCAGGGCCTCACCGCGCCGGAACTGGCGGTGGTGGTGGCGAACGTGAAGAACCGCTTCAAGCGCACCCTGTCGGCGCTCGACCTGACCTCCGAGTCCTGGGCCGATTCCCTGCTGCGTCCTTACTTCCCGGCGCAGCTGGTCGCCACCCGCGACCCGCTGGATCACCCGCTGGCCAACGCCATCCTGGCGACCGTGCTGGCCAACGAAGCGGTCAACCGCTGCGGTCCGCTGATGCTGCGCGACCTGGCCGCCGAGCACCGTGTCGACGAGACCGACGTGGTGAAGGCCTGGGCCCGCGCCTGGTCCTCGCTGCACCTGGCGCCGGTGTTCGACGCCCTGGACGCCGACGCGCTGAACGTGCCGCGTGACGTCTCGGTGGCGGTCGACAGCCGCACCCGCGGCCTGATGCGCGCCGTGATCGAAGGCGTGCTGTCCCTGCCGGCAGGCGCCGACGGCATGTCGGAACTGTCGTCGCTGTTCGGCCAGGCCGACCAGCTGCGCAGCCTGACCCCGCAGCGTTCGGAAGCCGACGGCCACACCGGCCTGCCGGCCCCGTTCACCGCGGCCTGGAAGGCGGTCGAGACCATCGAGTCGCTGGCGACTTTCCTCTTCGCGGCGGTGTCGGTGCAGCGTCCGGGCGGCATGAGCCTGGCCCAGTTCCTGCAGGTCGGCATGGCGCTGCGCCAGCAGGCCGGCATCGACACGCTGGAACGCGGCCTCAAGCTGCCGGCGCAGACCAAGTCGCAGGAGCAGCTGCGCAACTACGCGATGCAGTCGCTGCGCCGCGCCCAGCAGCGCCTGCTGCTGCAGGTGATCGAACGTGCCGGCAAGGGTGGCGACGCCCTGGCGGCAGTCGGCGAAGTCACCCGCGAGCACGGCCTGACGGGCTACGCCCAGCCGCTCGACCTCGAGCAGGCGATGCTGGACGTGTGGGCGCTGTCGGAAGGCTCGAATCCCGAGCGCCTGGCTGCCTGAGCGATGAGCACAGCAGGCATTCCTGCGCTGCCGGAAGCGGTGCGCGCCCTGGCCGAAGCGGATTTCGGCCCGGTCGCGCAGCGCTTCTCGGAAGCCGGTTTCCAGGTCGGCTTGCCGGCGCCCGGCATCCTCACGGTGAAGGGCGCCGCGGCTGACGCGGCGCGCCCCAGCGTGCTGGTGTCGGTCGGCGTGCATGGCGACGAGACCGGGCCGATCGAAATGACGGCCTATGTCATCGAAGCGCTGTCGCGCGCGCCGCGCGAGCTGGCGGTGGACCTGATGCTGTGCGTCGGGAACATCGACGCGATCGCGGCGGGCAAGCGTTTCATCGATGCGGACCTCAACCGCATGTTCCGTACCGAGCGCGGTTCGCTGGCCGGTACCGCGGAAGCAGGGCGGGCCGATGTGCTGATCGCCGCCACGGTCGCCTTCTTCGAAGGGGCGGGGCCGCAGCGCTGGCACCTGGACCTGCACACGGCGATTCGTCCCTCGCACTATCCGATGTTCGCGATCGTGCCCGAGCTGATCGCGGACGAGCCGCGCAATGCGCTGATCGAGTGGCTGGGCGAGGCGGGGATCGAGGCTGTCATCATGAACCCGAAGTCTGCCGGCACCTACAGCTACTACACCTCGGAGCACCACGGCGCGGCCGGCAGCACGGTCGAGCTGGGACGGGTGGGCACCTTGGGCAGCAACGACCTGTCGCAGTTCGCCGATGCGTCGGCGGCGCTGGAACGCCTGCTGCGCGGACAGCCTGCTGGTCCGACGCAGCGCTCGCCGCGTGTGTTCAAGCAGGTGCAGGAAGTGGTCAAGCTGTCGGACCAGTTCAGCATGAATGTCGGGCGCGAGACATGGAATTTCACCGCGCTCAAGAAGGGTGATGTAATTGCGGCCGATGGCGACACCGTGTACACCGTGAAGCATGACGAGGAGCTGGTCGTGTTTCCCAATCCGGACGTGCGAGTAGGGCTGCGCGCTGGATTGATGGTGGTGCAGGTGGACTGACCAAAGCCGTAATACTCACTAAGCCCACGCAACAAAACGACGTCGTCCCCGCCTGCGCGGGGATGACGTTTTAGGGCTAGACTGGTGCCTTTGCCTCCGGAGCCACCATGAGCAAGCTGTTCTCCCCCACCGCACTCGGCCCCCTGCAACTCTCCAACCGCATCGCTATCGCCCCGATGTGCCAGTACTCCGCCATCGAAGGCATGGCCACCGACTGGCACATGATCCACCTCGGCAGCCTGGCCTTGTCCGGCGCGGCGCTGCTCATCATCGAAGCCACCGCCGTCGTCCCCGAAGGCCGCATCTCGCCCGACGACCTGGGCCTGTGGTCCGACGCCCATGCCGAGGCCCTCGACCCCGTCGTCTGCGCGATGCGCCGCCATTCGCCGATCAAGATCGCGATCCAGCTCGCCCACGCGGGCCGCAAGGCCTCGAGCCAGGTTCCTTGGGAGGGAGGCGCCAACATTCCCCCTGACCAGCCGCGCGGCTGGAAAACCGTGGCCCCGTCGAGCGTGCCGCACGCCGAAGGCGAACCGGCGCCGCTCGAACTGGACGACGAAGGCCTGGCGCGCATCCGCGACGGCTTCGTGTCCGCCGCCAAACGCGCCCATGCGCTGGGCCTGGACGCTATCGAACTGCACGGCGCCCATGGCTACCTGCTGCACCAATTCCTCTCGCCCCTGTCCAACCTGCGCCAGGACCAGTACGGCGGCTCGCTGGACAACCGCATGCGCTTCCCGCTCGAGATCTTCGACGCCGTGCGCGCCGCCGTCCCACGCAAGATGGCGGTCGGCATGCGCATCTCGGCCACCGACTGGGTCGAGGGCGGCTGGGAGATCGGGCAGAGCCTGCGCTTCGCCCAGGAGCTCAAAGCGCGCGGCTGCGATTTCATCCACGTCTCCACCGGAGGCCTGTCGCCAGCCCAGAAAATCGCCCTGGAACCGGGCTACCAGATCGCCTATGCGCAGCGCATCAAGCGCGAGACCGGGATGCCGACCATCGGCGTGGGCCTGATCACGGAATCCGAGCACGCCGAGCAGATCCTGCAGAACGGGGAAGCCGACGTCATCGGCCTGGCGCGCGCCATGCTGTACGACCCGCGCTGGCCCTGGCACGCGGCGGCGAAGCTGGGCGACCAGGTTGTCGCGCCGCCCCAGTACTGGCGTTCGCAGCCGCGCGAGCACATGTCCTTGTTTGGCTGAGCATCGGCTGAACGTTCGCGTCGCAGCGCCGCAGTTCAACCCGCGTTTTTTGCAGCCTGTCGCATCCAGGCCGCGGGGGAAGGGATGGGTTGCTAGAGTGGCATGGTTGGCGCTTCGCGCCGGAAGAACGACAACCATACCCACAAAGGATAGCCATGCGTAAGCTTCTTGCCCTCGCCGTACTTGCCACCCTCGGCGGCTGCGCCATCATCGTCACGCCCAACGAGGGGACCCATGTCCAGACCATGTGGAGCAAGGGCGCCGAGAACGGCAATGGCATCGCCGCGCGCGACCAGCGCGCCGTGGCGGCGCTCCCCGGCCTGGACGTGAGCGGCTCGCTGCCGGTCGAAGTGCGCGTTGGCCCGGCGGCCTCGCTGCTGGTGGAGGCGGACAGCAACCTGCTGCCCCTGATCCGCACCGAACCGAATGGCCATACCCTGCGCGTCTGGACCGAACAGGAGCTGCGCAGCAAGACCCCGATCCGCATCGTCTATACCACGCCGCGCCTGAGCGAAGTGCGCGCCTCCGGCTCGAGCCGGGTAGAGGTAAGCGACCTGAATGGCGCGCCGCTGGACGTGCGCAAGAGCGGTTCCGGCGAAGTGCGCCTGGCGGGGAGGGTGGAGAGCCTGAACGCGCGCGCCAGCGGCTCCGGCGTCATCGACGCCGCCCAGCTGCACAGCGCCAGCGCCGACCTGGACCTCTCGGGGTCGGGCCGCATGACGGTGGGGGACGTGCACGGCGACTATGCGCGCGTGAACGTGAGCGGTTCTGGAAGGCTGGAAGCGAGCGGCGCGGTGCGCTCGCTGAATGCGCGCGTGAGCGGTTCGGCCAGCGTCGACCTGGCTGGCCTGAACACGCAGGACGCCGACCTGGGCACCAGCGGTTCGGGCGGTATCCGCGCCACGGTGAAGCAGTCGCTGATCGCCCGCACCAGCGGCTCGGGCGGCATCCGCGTCTATGGCCAGCCGGCCCAGCGCAGCCTCAGCGGAGACAGGATCCACCTGCTCGATTGAGAACCGCGAAGGCCGGCCTTGAGGATTACAGCAGGTTGTCCAGCAGGTCCGGCCCGAACACTTCGCGGTGCAGGCGGCTTGCCGGTGCGCCGGCGGCCAGCAGCGCGTTCCACTGCGCCTGCATGAAGGGCAGCGGGCCGCACAGGTAGACGTCGGTCTCGCCCTTCGGCCACGACGGCAGGCGCGCCAGCTCCATCTTGCCCGGCAGCGCCTCGCCGGCGGCGCCGTCTTCATAGAAATTCACCACGTGCAGGTAAGGCATGCGCGCCGCAGCAAGCGCGATGTCGGCCTGGTGCGCATGATGCTGCGCGTTGCGCGCGGCATGCGCGAAGATCACGCGGCGCTCCGGGTTGACCTGGGCGATGCGGTTCAGGGTGGCGATCATCGGGGTGATGCCCACGCCCGCGGACAGCAGCACCACCGGTTCGTTCGACTCGGTATCCGGCTGGAAGTCGCCGAACGGGTGGCTCACGTTCAGCACGTCGCCCACCTTCACGTTCTGGTGCAGCCAGGTCGACACCGCGCCGGCCGGCGTCGCGCCTTCCGCATCTTCGCGCTTGACCGAGATGCGCAGGCTGTCCTTGCCGAAGGTATCGGACAGGCTGTACTGGCGCAGCTGGCGGCGGCCATCCTCGAACACCACTTCCACGCTCACGTACTGACCGGCCTTGAACGCGGGCAGGACCATGCCTTCCTGCGGCGCCAGGCGGATCGCAATGACGTTGTCGCTCTCGCGCGACACCTCGGTGACGCGCATGGCGCTCAGCTGGCCCGGCTCGATGCCTGCGTCCGCATACATCTTGGCTTCCGCGTCGATCAGCACGCGCGCCAGCGAGCCGTAGGCTTCTTCCCAGGCCTTGAGCAGCGGTTCGGTGGCGGCGTCGCCCAGCACGGTCTTGATCGCGCCCAGCAGGTGGAAACCGACGATCGGATAGTGGTCGGCGCGGATACCGACTGCCGCATGCTTGTGCACGATGCGGCTGACCACCGGGCCCAGGGCCGCGGCGTTGTCGATGTTGGCCGCGTAGGCGAAGACCGCCGAGGCCAGGGATTGCTGCTGCACGCCGCTCGCCTGGTTGCCCATATTGAAGAGGTTGGTCAGTTCCGGGTGCGCCGCGAACATGCTGGCGTAGAAGGTGCGGGTGATGGTCAGGCCATGCTCGCGCAGGACAGGGACGGACGCGTCGATGTAGGGACGGGAAGCGGCGGAGATCATGTTTTTTCCTTATTGATGCATGCTCAATGCATATTTAGGTTCTAAAAAATGCGCCTTGAATGGCGACGGCAGAGATCAGACGGGATCATTCTAACAAAGATGCACTTTCAGTGCATCATTTAAGAAAACAATTTTATTGCTGCGTTGCAGACTCCCCTATAATCCCTGCTTTTACACCCGCGGCTGCCGAGCCGCTCCATGCCTCAAGCACCAAAGGACACGCCGTGAATCTGACCCTGGGCCAAAAGCTGTTCCGTACCAAATCGGCAGAACGCCATACTGAAAGCCATAGCGGCGCCGAGGTGGGCCTGCAACGCTCCCTGGGCCTGTTCCCGCTGACGATGATCGGCGTCGGCGCCACCATCGGCACCGGCATCTTCTTCACCATGGTGGAAGCGGTGCCCAAGGCCGGTCCCGCCGTGGTGCTGTCTTTCCTGATCGCGGCCATCACGGCCGGCCTGACCGCGCTGTGCTACGCCGAGCTGGCGGGCCGCGTGCCGGCCGCCGGTTCCTCGTATTCCTTCGCCTACGCCACCGTGGGCGAGTTCGCCGCCTTCGTGGTGGCGGCCTGCCTGCTGCTCGAATACGGCCTGGCGGCCAGCGCGACGGCGATCGGGTGGTCCGACTACCTCAATAACTTCCTGCAGAACGCCTTCGGCTGGCAGATTCCGCCGGAGCTGCGTTCGCCGATGTTCGTGTCGGACCATAACAACGTCCATTTCAACCCCGGCCACTTCAACCTGCCGCCGGTGCTGCTGGTGATCATGTGCTGCATCCTGCTGGTGCGCGGCACCAAGGAATCGGCCACCACCAACGCCATCATGGTGCTGGTGAAGCTGGCGATCCTGGTGTTCTTCGCGGTGATCGCCTTCAGCGGCTTCGACGCCGCCAACTTCCAGCCTTTCTTCAATACGGACAACAGCAAGGGCTTCGCCGGCATGGCCGGCGTGACCGCCGCCGCCGGCACCGTGTTCTTCTCCTTCATCGGCCTGGACACCATCGCCACCGCCGGCGAGGAAGTGCGCGACCCGCGCCGCAACGTCCCGATCGGCATCCTGGCCGCGCTCCTGATCGTCACGGCCTTCTATTTGATGGTCGCTTTCGCCGCCATGGGCGCCCAGCCGGCCCACCTGTTCGAAGGCCAGCAGGCCGGCCTGTCGGTGATCCTGCAGAACGTCACCGGCAAGGCCTGGCCGGCGCTGGTGCTGTCGGCCGGCGCGGTGGTGTCGGTGTTCTCGGTGACCCTGGTGACCATCTACGGCCAGACCCGCATCCTGTACGCCATCAGCCGCGACGGCCTGATCCCGAAGACCTTCCAGAAGGTCAGCCCGCGCACCCAGGCGCCGGTCAGCAATACCGTGATCGTGTCGATCGCCGTGGGCCTGGTGGCCGGCCTGGTCGACTCCACCTTCCTGTGGGACATGGTGAGCATGGGTACCCTGACCGCCTTCATCGTGGTGTCGATCGCCGTCCCGGTGATCCGCGCCAAGCAGGGCGACGCGCCGCCGGCTGACGGGTCGAAGCGGGGCTTCCGCGTGCCTTTCGGTCCTTACCTGATTCCGGGCCTGTCGATCTTCGCCTGCCTGTACATCATGAAGGACTTATCAAGCACCACCTTCCGCGTGTTCGCGATCTGGATGGCGGTGGCCGTCGCCACCTACTTCCTTTACAGCGTGCGCCACAGCCGCCTGAACAAGGCGCAGTAAAGCAGCATGGAGAAGTTCGAGCTGCGGCGCGACCGCTTCGCGCTGTTCGACAGCATGGACAGCCCGGCGGTCAACATCTGCTTCAGCCTGGACTTGCCGGACTTCCGGCCCTGGTGCAAGGAGCAAGGCCTGGCGCCCTTCCACGTGCTGCTGTGCGCGGTGCTGCGCTCGATCCTGAAGATCGAGCATTTCCGCTACCGGATCCTTGACGGCGAAGTATTCCGCATCGATCGCCTGACGCCGTCATTCACCGTGATCAACCAGCACCAGGACCTGAACTTCGCCCAGTTCGCGTGGACGGACGACCTGCGCGAATTCGTCGCCCGCGGCCTCGCGGCGCGCGAGGAAGCCAGCAGCATGGCGGAACTGAACGACAAGTACCGCAGCATGTCGCCGCGCGAGGCCAAGGAGCAGGTCTTCATCACCTGCATTCCCTGGCTCGACTTCACCTCGATCCAGCACCCGACCGCCAAGCTCGGTTCGCCCGATATTCCGGCGCTGGCCTGGGGACGCTTCCGCGACGCGCCGAACGGCCGCCTGCAGCTGCCCTTTGCGGTGCAGGGACATCACGGTTTCATCGACGGCTTCCACATCCATCAGCTGGCGCAGCAGATCGAGGCCGAGCTGTCGGACATGATGCGCTGACAGGCGGACGCAGCCTGATTTAACGCCAGCGACCGCTCGCCCCCTCGTTTCTGCAGCCTGTCGCAATCGGCGCGGCATGCCATCCGTCGCCCGTTAGGATCTTCCGGACAGCATACGGGGAGTACATCATGTGGAAATGGATCATGGCGGCGGCCCTCCTGGCGGCCGGCGCCGCAGCCCAGGCGCAGCCGCGCGAACTGAGTCCGCAGCAGTGGCATGAAGACCTGCGGGTGCTGGCCGAGAGCATGCCGGCGCGTCACCGTAATCTTTACCATACGATGACGCGCGAGCAATTCGCCGCCGCCGTCGCCAGCCTCGACGCCCGCATCGACACCCTGCCGCGCCACAAGATCATCGTCGAGATGGCGCGTATCGCCGCCATGGCGGGCGACGGCCATACCAATGTCGCGCCCACGCGCGATCCGCAGATCGGCTTCCGCGCCTTCCCGCTGGCGCTGTATTTCTTCGAGGACGGCCTGTACGTGCGCGCGGCGGCGCAGCAGTACCGCGACCTGGTCGGCGCCAGAGTGGTCGGCATCGGTCCGTACTCCACGGCCCAGGCCTATGCGGGGGTGCGCGAGATCATCGGCCGCGACAACGAGCAGAACGCTCTGTTTTTCGCGCCCCACCTGCTGGTGATGCCGGAAATCCTGGATGCGCTCGGGATGGGCGAAGGCCCGGACCGCGCGCGCCTGATTGTCGAGCAGGACGGCAAGCGCCGGGTAGCCGACTTGCGCGATCCGCTGCCCGCCGAGATGATGCCGCCCGATACCGACCTGAGTTTCATGCCGCGCCAGGGATGGACCGATGCGCGCGCGACGACGCCGCTATGGCTGCGCGACGCCCGCAGCAAGTTCCGGATGGAGCATCTCGCTGCCGGGAAGATCCTGTACGTGCAGCTCAACCAGGTGGGCGACGAAAAGAACGACACCCTGGCGGCGTTCGCGCGCCGCATCGAGGATGCGGCGGCCAGGCACAAGGACGCAAAGATCGTGCTCGACCTGCGCCTGGACCGCGGCGGCAACGGTGCACTGGTACCGCCCCTGATCGCGAGCCTGGTCCGGGCCACGCCGCCGGGCGGCGAACCGCGCCTGTTCGCGATCACGGGCCGCGCCACCTTCTCGGCGGCGCAGTTCGTGGTCAACGACCTGGAACGCTACACGGATGCGGTGCTGGTCGGCGAGCCGACCGGCGGCAAGGCGAATTCGTACAGCGATTCGCGCAAGATCGTGCTGCCGCACAGCGGGATCACGGTGCGCGTGTCGACCGTGTGGTGGCAGGTGGACGAGCGTGACCGGCGCGAGTGGTCGGCGCCGGTGCTGTCGGTGGCCCAGAGTTTCGAGGATTATCGCAAGGGTGTCGATCCGGCGCTGGCGGCGATCCAGGCTTATCGTCCAGGACCGCCGCTGGCGGGCATCCTGTCGAAGGCGGAGACGGCGGCGGCGGTGCGCTCTGGCTACTCCGGCTGGCGCGCCCAGCCTGCCAACCGCTATGCCGATGCGCAGGCCGCTTTCCAGGAGGCGGGCTACGCGCTCCTCAAGCAGGGGAAGGCGGATGCGGCGCTGGCGGTCTTCGAGCTGTGGACGACGGCGCATCCGGCTGTGGGCTGGGGTTACGAAGGGCAGGGGGCGGCTTATCTTGCCAAGGGAGATCGGGAGCGGGCGGTCGAGGCTTACCGGCGTGCGTTGAAGCTCGAGCCGAGTTCGGGGGCGTCCGCCGACGCGCTGGCGAAATTGCAGGCCCGCTAAAGCACCGTCGTTCCGGCCTTCGCCGGAAGTCGTAGCTGCCAGTGGCAGCTACGACGGTTTTGGGGCTAACAAAACACCGTTATTTTGCCAACGGCCTTACATACTCTAGCAGGCTGACCAGCGTCTTGCCCGGCTCCTCCCACGGCATCATGTGCGCCGAGCGCTCGAACCACACCGCCCGCTTGGACGGCGCCTTCACCTGCTTCAGCCAGGCCTCGGTCGGCGCGGTCGGCGTGGTGTAGTCGTGCCGTCCCAGGAACATCACGACCGGGATCGGAAAGCGCGTCACCCTCGAATAGTCCACCTGGACGAATTCCGGCAGCAGCCGTCCCAGGGTCAGTATGCTGCCCTGGTCGATCGCCTTGACCTGCTCCAGGTTGTATTCGGGCGACAGCAGCGGCCCCTTGAAGAAGTAATCGGACTGGCTGCGGAAGGCGCTCAGGCCGCCGTAGTGCTGCGGCCATTTGCGGGCCAGGACAATGCGCTCGCGCGTGATCGGCTGGTCGCCAGGATAAGGTGCGATCGACTGCAGCTCGCGCAGCGCTTCCTCGTTCTTGTGCAGCTTCGCCTGCTCCAGCGCGTATTCAAAGCTGATGCGCTCGTTCTCGCGCGTGCTGATCACCTGGCCGATACCCACATAGGCGTGGAACAGGTCCGGCCGCTTGAGCGAGGCGGCCATCGAGGGAATCGTGCCCCAGCTGTGCGCCATCAGGATCAGCTTGCGCTTGCCATAGCGCCGGCGCAGGTGTTCCGCCACTTCGATCAGGTCCTCGGTGTAGCGCTCGATGCGGATGGTCTCGCCCACGATTGCCGGATCGGTCTCGCCATAGGTCTTGCCGGCGCCGCGCTGGTCGTAGTTCGCCACCGTGAAGTATTCCTCGATGGGGCGCTGGAACTGCCACATGGTCGGCGTGATGGGCGAAGCCGGGCCGCCGTGCACGAACAGGATGATCGGATTCGCGCGGTCCTGGCCGCGCACGCTGATCCACTGCTCGATGCCGCCGATCCTGGTCTTGTACGAGTCCTGCACCCCGCCGGGTGCGACGATGCGCTCGAGGTCTTCGACGGCCAGGCGCGCGCGGGCATAGGCCCTGGTGTCGGGATGTTCCTGGGCCTGGGCGCCTGCGAAGGCCAGCGCCAGCACGACGGCGCTCCACTTGCTGCGGTTCTTCATGCGGTCTCCTCCTGTTGTGCCAAAAGTGTACAACGGACGGGACGAAAAAAAGCCACGCGGCCCGGAGGCGGCGTGGCTCCATGAAGGAATGGGCGCGATTACAGCGCGTTCATTTCCTTCAGCAGGTTGTCGGCCTTGTCGACGTGCTGCATGTTCCACAGGATGTAGCGGATGTCGACCTGGATGTCGCGGGTCATGGCCTTGTTGAAGTCCCAGTCCGAGATGATCGAATCCAGGGTGCCGTCGAAGGCCAGGCCGATCAGCTCGGCCTTCGAGTTCAGCGCGGCCGAACCCGAGTTACCACCGGTGATGTCCAGGGTCGCCAGGTAGTTGACCGGCACGGTCTTCAGCTTCGGATCGACGTACTTGCCGAAGTCCTTCTTGCGGATCGCTTCCAGCTGGGCCGCCGGGGCGTTGAATTCGCCTTCGCCGGTGTGCTTGGCGACCACGCCGTTCACCGTGGTGAAGGCGGTCCAGCCGGTGGTGCCGTCGGCGCCGACCGGACGGCCGGCGATCTTGCCGAAGGTGGCGCGCAGGGTGCCGTTGGCGTCCGGGTAGACGGCCTGGCCCTTGCTGTTCATGTAGGCGATCTTGGCCTTCATGTAGTTGCCGTAGGCTTGCTGGATCTTGCCGCCCAGTTCCTCTTCCTTGGCTTCATCGCGCATGCCCGCGTCGTACATCGCGACGGCGGCCTTGATGAAGCTGTCGTTCGAGGCCTGGAACTCCTGCGGCGACTTGTTCAGCCATGCCAGGCGCTCTTCCTTGTTGGCCAGCTTCGAACCCGCGTAGATGCGGTCCAGCGCGGCCTTCAGCTCGGCCTCGCCCATGCCCGGCTTGATGCCCAGGGCGGCGTCGAAGGCGGCGTCGTGCTCGGCGGCTGGCTGCGCGTTGTACTTGGTCAGGAAGTTCAGCACCAGCGCCTTGTCGACCTTTTCGTCGTAGGTACGGTCCTGGCCGGTGATGACCGAGGTCAGTCGCGGCATGTCGCGTTCCTGGTAGCCGGCCTTGCGCTCGGCGTCCGGCTTGGTGCGCTCGTTGGCCAGGCGGTACAGGGCGCGCGCCGAGCTCAGGAACTTCGGCTGCGAGTAGCTCAGGAAGAAGCTCTTCCTGGTGCCGGCGTCGCGCTCGGCGATCAGCTTCTCGGCCGCTTCGATGTCGGCGGCGAACTGGGCCTTGCGGGCCGGGTTGGCGTTGACCCAGGCCTTCAGGGCGTTGTGCTCGGCGGTCTTGCGCTGCAGGAAGTCGCTGTTCTGGTAGGAAGTCAGCATCCCCTTGCGGTTCTTGTAGTAGTTGTTGACGCTGGCGATCTGGCCGGCGTACTTCAGCTTGGCGGCCGGGTCGTTCTTGGTCTCGCGCTCGATGATCGCCAGGGTCTCGCCCGAGGCCTGGACGAAGGCCGGGTAGTTCCAGTCGAAGGTGAAGGCGACTTCCGACGGCAGGCGGTGGCGGTTGGTGCGGCCCGGATAGCCCAGGACCATGATGAAGTCGCCTTCCTTCGAGCCTTCCTTGGCGATCTTCAGGTGGTGCTTCGGCTGGTAGGGGACGTTATCCTTCGAGAACTCGGCGGCCTTGCCGTCCTTGCTCACGTAAGCGCGGTAGAAGCCGTAGTCGCCGGTGTGGCGCGGCCACATCCAGTTGTCGGTGTCGCCGCCGAACTTGCCCACGCCGGCAGGCGGCGCGTGCACCAGGCGCACGTCGCGGATCTCGAGCTGCTTGAGGCGATAGAACTCCAGGCCGCCGTAGTAGCTGGCCACGGTGCAGCGGTAGCCGGCGTCTTTTTCGCACTCGGCCTGCAGCGTCTTCTGGTTCTTTTCGATGGCGTCCAGGCGCGCCTTGCCGCTCAGCTTGGCGACTTCCGGGGTGATGATCTTGTCGGTGACATTGGCCACTTCCTCGGTCACGTAGACGCGGCTGCCCGGCGCGGCCGGCAGTTCCTCGCCCAGCGTCTTGGCCAGGAAACCGTTGGCCAGCAGGTCGCGTTCAGGGGTCGAGTTGACCGCCACGCTGTTGTACACGCAGTGGTGGTTGGTCACGACCAGGCCCTGCGGCGAGACGAAGGACGCCGAGCAACCGCCCAGGCTCACGATCGCGCCCATCGGGAATTCGGTCAGTTTGGTCAGGGTCGCCGGGTCCAGCTTGAGGCCGGCGGCTTTCAGTTGCTTGGCTACTTGTGGCAGCTGCTGCGGCATCCACATGCCTTCGTCGGCGTGTGCGGCGAAGCTGCTCAGGATGGCGAGCGAGAGGAGGGTTTTTTTCATTCGCGTCAGTCTTGGGTGGGTAAGAAACAATGTCTCCGTGGAGCACCCAAGAGTATCTGTATGTGACGTGTGAACGTCAACCAATATTTCGACGCGTGAATGAGCACCTCAGCAAAACCTTTTCTGCTGGAAACTCCTCCGTCATTACAATTGTTTGCCGACCAAGGACACCGCCCAGGTGGCGAAACGCTGGTACCAGGGCCGCTTGGCGAACTTGTGCTGGGACACCGGCGTGGCGCGCGCCCAGTCGGCTTCGAAGATGGCGATGTGCTTGCGCGCGAATTCCTCGTCCATCACGTTCAGGTTGGCTTCGTCGTTGATGCTGAACGAGCGGTTGTCGAAGTTGGTGGAACCGACCGACACCAGGAGCGAATCCACCACCAGCGACTTCACATGGAACATGGTCGGGTCGTACTCGGAAATCTGCACCCCGGCCGCCAGCAGTTCTGGCCAGCGTTCGCGCGAGGCCGCTTTCACCAGGTCGGAGTCGATGATCTTGCCTGGCGTAATCAAGCGCACGCGCACGCCGCGCTTGGCGGCCGCGATCAGGGTGCGGATGGTCAGGTCGTCCGGCACGAAATAGGAGGCCGACAGGTCGATGGTCTTGCGCGCGGCGGTAATGGCCATCAGGTACATCAGGTGCATCGACTCGCTGCCGCCGGTAGGCGAGCTGGCGAACATCTGGGCCGGCTGCGTGCCTTTCGGCTCCAGCGCAGGGAAATAGTCCGGGCCGTCGAGGACCATGCCGGTGGCCTTGGTCCAGTTGTCGATGAACACCGCCTGGATCTGGCCGACCACGGGGCCTTCGACGCGGTAATGGTTATCGCGCCAGTGCTTCTCGTCCTCGGCATTGCCGCGCCACTGGTCGGCGATGCCGACGCCGCCGGTGAAGCCGACTTTGCCGTCGACCACCAGCAGCTTGCGGTGGGTGCGGTTGTTCATGCGCGCCAGCTTCCACCAGACCGGCTTGTGGTAGCGCTGCACCTGCACGCCGGCATCCTTCATTTCCTGCAGCAGCTCGTCGTTCATCTTGATGCTGCCCATGAAGTCGAGCATCAGGTGGACTTTGACGCCGGCGCGCGCTCGCTCGGACAGCGCGTCGGAAAATTCGCGGCCGATCGATTCGGCCCAATAAATATAGGTTTCGAGGGTGATGGTTTCCTTGGCGCCGCGAATCGCTTCCAGCATCGCGGGGAAGATCTCGTTGCCGTTGACAAGTACCTCGATCTTGTTGCCTTCGAGAATAGGGGGACCCAGCAGCACGCCGAGGGAACGGCGGAACTGCGGGTCGTGCGTATCGTATTGGCGGGTCAGTTGTCGCTCGATCTGCTTTTCGCTCGGCATGAAATTCAGCGCGAGGAAGCCGGCGATCAGCGTGACCACGCACGTGATCAAGACTGTCCAGAACATTTTTGAGCTCATCAGTCGAACCGCAGGGACAAAAAAACCAACGCGCGCGGCGTTGGTTTATAAGGCGCTACTCACTGTTATTAGCGTACACGGCCACGGCGCAGCAGATTCACGATGGCCAGCAGGATCACGGCGCCCAGGAACGAAACCAGGAGCGACGAGACACTGAAGTCATCCGAATTGATGGTGCCGGAACCAAACAGCGGGGAAAGCAGCCAACCGCCCAGGAAGGCGCCGACGATGCCGACCACGATATTGAGAATCATGCCTTGCTCAGCGTCAGTTTTCATGACCATGCTGGCCAGCCAGCCCAAGATACCACCGACAACGATCCAGATAATGAATAACATGTTGATTCCTCCTCGTAGTGGAAAAACATACCCCAGGCCACAGCTGCGGCCATGGAACAAAGTCTATTGACCTGCACCCCATCAGGTCGGTGCGGCAACGAACGTTAGATGCCGATTTTGCGGGGCTGTTCGCTCATCTGTAAAAAGTCCGGTGCAGGGTGCGTCAGCGAACAGAAGGGGGCATGGACGAGGCATAAGGTTTCAGAACTTGCAACACATTCTTGCAACCTGCCTTTGCTGCAGTACCAACGCTTCGGCACCATCACCTAGAAAGGGATTTTCCATGAGCAGCTACGATACGACGAATCAGAATTCGAATTCGCGCATGGTGACCGGTCTGTTCCCGGACCGTGCCAGCGCCGAGCGCGCCTACGGCTCGATCTCTGACCGCGGCTATGGCCGCGACGACGTCAACCTGATGATGTCGGATTCCACCCGCAAGACCCACTTCTCCGATACCGATACCGAGCTGGGCAGCAAAGCAGCCGAAGGCGCCGGCATCGGCGCCGGCATCGGCGGCACCATCGGCGCCGTCCTGGCAGGCATTGCCGCCGTCGGCACCACCCTGGTCCTGCCGGGCCTGGGCGTGGTCGTGGCCGGCCCGCTGGCGGCAGCCCTGGCCGGCGCCGGCGCAGGCGGCATCACCGGCGGCCTGATCGGTGCACTGATCGGCGCCGGCATTCCGGAAGAGCGCGCCAAGCACTATGAGGAAGGCATCAAGAGCGGCGGCATCGTGATGGGCGTGAACGCCCGCTCGCAAGAGGATGCGGCTCACTTCGAGCGCAGCTTCACCGAGCACGGCGCTTCGCACGTGATCGGCACCGGCCTGGGCGCCGCCGGCGGCGCCGCGCTGGGCGCAGGCATCGGCGCGGCAGCCGGCCCGGTGGGCATGGCGGCTGGCGCTGCGATCGGCGGCATTGCGGGCGGCATCGCCGGCAAGGGCGCGGCCGAAGTCGTGAACCCGAAAGCGGGCGACGACCTGCCCGAACACCACCTGGCCAAGGGCGTGGGCGCCGGCACCGGCGCGGCGCTGGGCGCGGCGGCTGGTACCGCGGCCGGCCCGATCGGCATGGCGGCGGGCGCGATCGTCGGCGGCCTGGCTGGCGGCGCAGCCGGCAAGGGCGCGGGCGAAGTCGTGAACCCGAAACCGGGCGACGAACTGCACGACCATAACCTGGCCAAGGGCGTGGGCGCGGCAGGCGGCGCAGTGGCCGGCGGCGCGACCATCGGCGCGGCGATCGGCGGCCCGGTCGGCATGGTGGCCGGCGCAGGCATCGGCGCTGCTGTCGGCGGCATGGCAGGCAAGGGCGTGGGCGGCATGGTCAACCCGCAGGCGGAAAACGAGCACTGGCGCAATTCGTACCAGACTCAGCCGTACTACACCCCGGGCTACACCTATGACGACTACGAGCCGGCCTATGCGCTGGGCTACAACAGCTACGGCAAGTATCCGGGCGACTACGACGCCAACGAGGCTCACCTGGCCGGCGAATGGGACCGTGTGAAGGGCAATTCGCGCCTGAGCTGGGACCAGGCCAAGTCGGCTTCGCGCGCCGCATGGCACAAGGTCGAGCGCGCCATTCCAGGCGACGCCGACCGCGACGGCCGCTGATCCTTACCCGACAGCAGTCAAACAAAAAGCCCCGCTGCTCGCGCAGCGGGGCTTTTTCTTGGGAACGGCAGGTTTACTGCTTGACCGCTTCCACCTGAATCGCCAGCTTCACTTCCGGCGAGAAGCGCGGCAGGCCGGCGTTGATGCCAAAATCGCTGCGCTGGAACTGGCCGGTCACGTCCGCGCCGCAGACTTCGCGCTTGTGCATCGGATGGACGATGCACTTGAACTTGTTGATGGTCAGGGTCAGCGGCTTGGTCACGCCGCGCAGGGTCAGCTCGCCATCGACCGAGGTCGGCACATCGCCGGTGAAGTTGACCCTGGTCGACTTGAAAGTCGCGGTCGGGAATTTCGCGGCGTCGAAGATGTCTTCCTTCTTGGCGTGCTCGTTCATCTTCTCGTGGCCGAAGTCGATGCTGTTGATGTCCACCACGATGTCGAGCGAGCCGGCCTTGGCGGCCGGATCCAGCACAATGGTGCCGTCGCTCTTGTTGAACTTGCCGCGCCATACCGAGATGCCCATGTGGTCGGCTTCGAAGCTCGGGTAGGTGTGGTTCGGATCGATCTTGTAGGTGTTGGCTGCGAAGGCTGCGCTGGTGCCGAGGGCGGCCAGGGCCGCACTCAGCGACATGAACATAAGCTTCATTTTCATCTGCAAAATCCCTTGTTGATGTTATTACGGAGCCGCGGTGACGCGGAATTTGATGACGACTTCATCGGCGACCATGCTCGTGTCTTTCCACTCGCCTTCGCCAATGTTGAAGGCCAGGCGCCGGATTGGCAACTGTCCCTCGAACACCTGTTTGCCGCCCTCGGTCTTCACCGTCAGGGGGAAGCTCACGTTGGCGGCCTTGCCCTTGATGCTCAGCTTGCCCGCGACATTGAACTTGCCCGCGCCGGCAGGGGTGATGCTGGAAGATACGAAGCTTGCCTTCGGGAATTGGGCCGCGTTGAACCATTCTTTCTTGGCGACTTCCTTGTTCATGTCCGGATCGCCCACGTCCAGGCTGGCGGTCACGATGTCGACACTGGCTTTCGACGCAGCCGGCTTGGCCGGGTCGTAGTCGATCTGGGCGGTAAATTGCTTGAACGGCGCCTCGACCGGCACGTTCATCTGCTTGAACACGGCTGACACGCTGCTCTTGGCAGGATCGGTCTTGAGCGGGGCGGCGCCCACGATGGCGCTGGCGAACAGGCTGGCCAGCAGCAGGCCTTTGATCGGTTTCATTCTTTACTCCTGGGAGGTGCGGGAAGAGAGAAAAATACGAGGAAGCATGCGCTGCATCACGCCGTCGCGGTCGACGAGCAAATGCTTGAACGCGGCCAGCACGTGCAGGCCGACGAGGGCGGCCAGCAGCATGTTGAGCCAGTAATGCGTGCCCTTGAGGACGGCCTTCAGCGCGGGATCGGGGCCGATCAGCACCGGCAGCTCCACGACACCAAAGTAGACGACAGGGATGCCGGACGCAAGGCTGTAGAAGTAGCCCGACAGCGGCACGGCGAACATCAGGAGGTAGAGCAGCCAGTGCAGGCCGTGGGCGGCGCCGCGCTGCCAGTTGGGCATGGCGTCGGCGTAGGCGGGCGGGTGGTTCGCCAGGCGCCACAGCAAGCGCAGCATGGCCAGGCCGAGCACCGTCACGCCGGCCCACTTGTGCCAGGAGTAGTACTTGAGCTTGGTCGGCGTCAGGCCGGGAATGTCGGTCATCACCAGGCCCATGGTGAAAGCGCCGATGATCAGGATGGCCAGCAGCCAGTGCAGCACGATGGCCGGGGTGGTGTAACGTTGCATAATGTTTCTTATTGGAAATCTGTCCGCGTTAGAACCAACTATACCGGAAAACGTTTTTCGCTGCCTGTGGGCTGCATTTTTTGCCAGGACACACTAGCACGGTATTGCACAGAACGCACGGCAAGGCGGGGTGGAATGTAAAATCGGAGTAAAGCATAATGAATTAATATTTATTGAAGACCACTAATGTTGGCCAAGGGTAAAAAGATGAATGATATGAGCCGGCCTTGCTGGAAGAATGCGCCGCGCCTGCTGGCGGCCTGCCTGGCCGTGGGACTGGCGCTGCCGGCCTGGGCGGCCGACGTCGAGCGGGTGGTGGTGCAGCCGGACGAACTGGCCGACCTGTCGATCGAGGAACTGGCCAATATCCAGGTGACCTCGGTCTCCAAGCGTCCCGAGCGCCTGCAGAACGCGGCCGCCTCGGTGTTCCTGATCACCGCCGACGACATCCGCCGCTCCGGCGCCGATTCCCTGCCCGAAGTGCTGCGCCTGGCGCCCAATCTCTACGTCGCACGCACCAGCAGCTACGGCTATTCGATCAGTGCGCGCGGCATGAACACCAGTGGCAACAGCGTTTCGAACAAGCTGCTGGTCCTGATCGACGGGCGAAGCGTATATTCGCCCCTGTTCGCCGGCGTGTTCTGGGATGCGCAGGACATCGTGCTGGGCGATATCGAACGCATCGAAGTGATCAGCGGCCCGGGCGGCGTGCTGTGGGGCCTGAACGCCGTCAATGCCGTCATCAACATCAGCACCCGTTCGGCGCGCGAGACCGGCGGCACCCGGGCCACCTTGCGCGCCGCCACCGATGGCGCCGGCGCGATGCTGCGCCACGGCGAGGCCGGCGGAGCGCTCTCCTGGCGCGCCTTTGCCCGGGTCAGCGGACGCAAGGACAGCGAGTTGGCGAGCGGCGCGCCCGTCAATGACAGCTACCGCCGTTGGCTGGCTGGCTTCCGGGCCGACTGGGAAGGGGGCGCCGATCGCGTGACAGTGCTGGGCAATCTGTTGCGAGCGCGGCTCGACCAGCCTGAGCCGGGTGCACTCACGGTGTCGGGCTTCGATCCCGACCTGGGAAGAGTACGTTCCGACGGCGCCAACCTGTCGGTGCGCTGGGATCGCCGGCTCGAAGGCGGCGGCGGTATCGGCGTGCAGGCCTATTTCGACCATACCTTGCGCGACGTTAAGCCTCTGTACGGCGAGCGACTGTACACCACCGACCTGCAGTTCCAGCACACGCTGCCCGCCAGCGGTGCGCACAGCATTGTCTGGGGCGCCAGCTATCGCCACAGCCGCGACCGCATCACCAATGGCGAGGTGGTCGCCTTCCTGCCCGAGCGCGTCACCCAGCAATGGGGCAGCCTGTTCATGCAGGACGAGATCGCCCTGCGCGACGACTGGCGCCTGACCCTGGGCAACCGCTTCGAGTACAACGAATACACGAAGGTCGAATGGCTGCCGAGCGCTCGTCTTGCCTGGCGCCTGTCGCCGCGCCACGCCGTCTGGACTGGATTATCGCGTACGGTGCGCGCGCCTTCGCGCCTGGACGTGGACACCTACATCCCGGCGCGCCCGCCGCACCTCCTGCGCGGCGGCCCGCAAGTGCGTGGCGAAGTGTCGAATGTGTTCGAACTGGGCTACCGCGGCCAGCCGGTGCCGTCACTTTCCTACTCGGTCACCCTGTTCCACCACGACTACGACGATTTGCGCACCCAGGAAGTCGACCCGAGCGGCACTTTCCTGACATTCGCCAGCATGATGGAAGGACGCTCGACCGGGATCGAGGCCTGGGGCAACTGGCAGGCGGCGCGCAACTGGCGCCTGTCGGCGGGCTGGACCGCGATGCACCAGCACCTGCGTCTTAAGCCGGGCAGCAACGACATCAACGGGCCGCGAATGGCCGAGCGCGATCCGCGCAACACCTGGCAGCTGCGCTCGGGCTATGCCTTCGACGACAGGCGCGAGTTGGACCTGATGCTCCGCCACGTCGGCGCGACTTCGGATGTGCCGTCCTATACGGCCTTCGATGCGCGCCTTGGCTGGCGCCTGCGGCCGGGGCTGGAAGTGTCGGTGTTCGGCGAGAACCTGAATGGCGGACACCCAGAGTACGGCTCAGTGCAATATCGGGCCGAGGTGGAACGCCGGATTGGGGTGAAGGCGGTGTGGGAGTATTGAGGCATCATTCACCGCTGTGTGCGAATGAATGTAGGGTGGGCGGCTACGCCGTCCACCCTACGATTAGATCGCCGCAGCCAGCTGCGCAGCCAGGCCGGTGTAGTTCGCCGGCGTCATTTGCAGCAGCAGATCCTTGGCTTCCTGCGGAATCGCCAGCTTGCCGATGAACTCCTGCAGCGCTTCGCGGGTGATGCCCTTGCCGCGGGTGAGTTCCTTCAGCTGCTCGTACGGATTCTCGATGCCGTAGCGGCGCATCACGGTCTGCACCGGCTCGGCCAGTACTTCCCAGCTCGCGTCCAGGTCCTGCTCCAGGCGCGCCGCGTTCACTTCCAGCTTGTTCAGGCCGCGCAGGCAGCTGTCGTAGGCCAGCAGCGCGTAGCCGAAGCCGACGCCGATGTTGCGCAGCACGGTCGAATCGGTCAGGTCGCGCTGCATGCGCGAGACCGGCAGCTTCTCGGCCATGTGGCGCAGCACCGCGTTGGCCAGGCCCAGGTTGCCTTCCGAATTCTCGAAATCGATCGGGTTGACCTTGTGCGGCATGGTCGACGAACCGATTTCGCCGGCCTTCAGCTTCTGCTTGAAGTAGCCCAGCGAGACATAGGTCCAGATGTCGCGGTTCAGGTCCAGCAGGATGGTGTTGGTGCGCGCGATCGCGTCGAACAGCTCGGCCATGTAGTCGTGCGGTTCGATCTGGATGGTGTAGGGGTTGAAGGTGAGGCCCAGGCGCTGCTCGATCACGTCCTTCGAGAACGACTGCCAGTCGAAGCCCGGGTAGGCCGACAGGTGGGCGTTGTAGTTGCCGACCGCGCCGTTCATCTTGCCCAGGATTTCCACGTCCGCGATGCGCTTGACGGCGCGCTGCAGGCGCGCGACCACGTTGGCGAATTCCTTGCCCAAGGTGGTCGGGCTGGCGGTCTGGCCGTGGGTGCGCGACAGCATCGGCAGGTTCGCGTTGGTGTGCGCGATCTCGGTCAGCTTGGCGATGATGGTCTGCAGCGAGGGCAGCAGCACGCCGTCGCGCGCGGCCTTCAGCATCATGCCGTGCGAGGTGTTGTTGATGTCTTCCGAGGTGCAGCCGAAGTGGATGAACTCGCTGGCCGCGACCAGTTCCGGCACGTCCTTGACCTGTTCCTTCAGCCAGTACTCGACCGCCTTGACGTCGTGGTTGGTGACCGCTTCGATTTCCTTGATGCGGGCGGCATCAGCCTCGCCGAACTGCGCGGCCATCTTGTCGAGGTGAGCGTTCGCTTCCGCGGAGAACGGCTTGATCTCGGCGAAGCCGGCCTGCGACAGGGCCTGCAGCCAGGCGATCTCGACCTTCACGCGGTGGTGCATGAAGCCCGCTTCCGACAGAATCGGGCGCAGCTTGTCGGTTTTGGAAGCGTAACGCCCGTCCAGGGGGGACAAGGCCGACAGGGTAGGGGAGAGGGAGGTAGAGGTCATGGCGGCGGGGGAGTGTGCAAAAACGCGGATTTTACCACCGGCCGCCTGTCAATACCTTGTGGCGGGTGCATCTGCCATGCGGCGGGGCGCAGGGTTTTCGCCGGAGGGCGATGCTATACTGTTTCCTCTCCCATTCTCTGAGCGTGTATGAAACTCATCGGTTCTGTCACCAGCCCCTTTGTCCGCAAAGTCCGTGTCGTGATGGCGGAGAAGAAGCTCGACTTCACCTTTGTCCAGGAAAACGTCTGGGCGCCGGACACCACCATCCAGCAGACCAATCCGCTGGGCAAGGTGCCGTGCCTGGTGATGGAAGACGGCAGCACGATCTACGATTCGCGCGTGATCGCCGAATACCTGGATACGCTCACACCCGTGTGCAAGCTGCTGCCGCCGAACGGCCGCGAGCGCGCCGAGGTCAAGGTCTGGGAAGCGCTGGCCGACGGCGTGCTCGATGCCGCCGTGCTGGTGCGCCTGGAAAAGACCCTGCGTCCCGAGCAGCAGCAGAGCCAGGACTGGATCGACCGCCAGTGGGCCAAGGTGCACGCCGGCCTGCGCGCGATGTCCGAGGGCCTGGGCGAAGCGCCTTTCTGCATGGGCAACCACTACAGCCTGGCCGACGTCGCCGTCGGCTGCGCCCTGGGCTGGATCGCCTTCCGCTTCCCTGAAGTGGCGTGGCGCGGCGACTATCCGAACCTGGCGCGCCTGTTCGACAAGCTCTCCGAGCGCCCGTCCTTCAAGGACACCATTCCTTTCCTCGCATAATGGCTGCGCCGGTCACCGTCGTCTTTGGCGAGGCGCTGGTCGACGACTTCAGCACCGAGCAGGTGGTCGGCGGCGCCCCCTTCAACGTGGCGCGCCACCTGGCCGCCTTCATGGCGCCGCAGCTGATGGTCACCCGCATCGGCAACGACCGCCTGGGGCAGCTGGTGCGCGCCGAGTTCGAACGCTTCGCCATGAGCGAGGCCGGCCTGCAGGTCGATGCGATGGAAGAGACCGGCCGCGTGCTGGTCGAGCGCGGCGCACGCGGCGGCCACCGCTTCACCATCCTGCCGAACCAGGCCTACGATTTCATCGACCGCCAGCAGGCCGTGGCGGCCGTGGAAAGCGCCCAGCCCGGCATCCTATATTTCGGCACCCTGGCCCAGCGCAACGAGCACTCGCGCGCGACGCTCACGGCGGTGCTGGAAGCCAGCCCGGCGCTGCGCTTCCTCGACCTCAACCTGCGCGACGGCCAGGTGGAAGAGCGCTGCGTGACGCGCTCGCTGCAGGCGGCGCATGTCGCCAAGGTCAACGAAGAGGAACTGCAGGCGCTGTTCCAGTGGTATTTCCAGATTCGTCCGGAAGATCCGCCGCTGTCGGCCGAAGAGGTGCATGCCTCCTGCCAGGCGCTGCTGCAGATGTTCTCGCTGGACGCGCTGATCGTCACCCTGGGACACCGCGGGTCGGTGTACTTCGGGTCGGATGGGCAGGTGATCAACCACCGCGACAATCCGGCGCCGCCTTTCGTCATCGATACGGTGGGGGCGGGGGATGCGTTTTCGGCGATTTTCCTCCTGGGGAAGATGCGGGGATGGGAGCTGGAACAGACCCTGGCGCGGGCGAACGAGTTTGCCGGGGCGATCTGCGCGGTGCCGGGGGCGGTGCCGAGGGATTTGGGGTTTTACGATAAGTGGATGACGCGCTGGAGGTAGCGGTCATTCATGCAAACTTGGGTTCCGGCCGAGGGGGACGCCGAGTCCCGGAACGACGTGCTTAGGCAGGCTGAGTACGAGACACGCTAACACTGTTCTCAGTGTTAGCCTAAAAACCGTCATACGCGCCACTGGCGCCTATGACTCCCGGCGAAGGCCGGGATCCAAGTCCGTCGCGCCGCCACGGGCATCAGCCGTAGCGGCAATCAGAACACTTACTCCGCGTTCATCTGGCTCTGCAGATAATTCTGAATCCCGATCTTCACGATCAGATCCAGCTGCGTCTCCAGCCACTCGATATGCTCCTCGGTATCCTCCAGGATCTCCAGCAGCAGATCACGCGATACGTAATCCTGCGCTGCCTCGGCCGCGGCGATGCCTTCCTTGACCGTGACTTGCGCGCCACGCTCCAGCTTGAGGTCGCACTCGAGCATTTCCTGGGTCGACTCGCCGATCAGGAGCTTGTGCAGCGCCTGCAGGTTGGGCAGGCCGTCGAGCATCAGGATGCGGTCGATCAGCTTGTCCGCATGCTTCATCTCGCCGATCGACTCGTCGTATTCCTTCTTCGCCAGGCGCTCGAAGCCCCAGTGGCGGTACATGCGCGCATGCAGGAAATACTGGTTGATCGCGGTCAGTTCGTTGGTCAGCTGTGCGTTCAGCAGACGGATGATGTTGGGATCGCCCTTCATGGAATGCCTTTGTTGATGTGATGTTCACATCATAGCAAACCGTCAGGGCAGGGCGGCGAAAAAAAGCCCCGTGGGGAACGGGGCGAGGAGAGAGATCAGTTCAGTTTCAGGCGGCTTGCGCCACGCGGCGCAGCTCGGTCACAACCGTCTTGCTTTCCAGATGTTCGTTCAGCACTTCGCGCGCATAGCTCACGCACTTGCCGCACATGGTGCCCACACCCAGTTCGCGGTGCAGTTCGGCAACCGACGAGATGCCCAGGTCCACAGCCTGGCGGATTTCACGGTCGGAGATGTTGTTGCAGACACAGACGATCATGGCGGTTCGGTTCCTGGCGGTGTGGGTGAAAATGCTTCTTGAAAATTCGTCTACAAAATACGAATCATTCTCATTTGCGTTGCCATTCTCCGTAAACTCGACCGCCAACGCAAGCAAAATCTGCAGGGTGTGGCTGTTGTGTTGCTGCCTTTCTTTTACGCAATATCAGTCTGCAAATAGAAATAATTCGCATTTAGGTTTATGATGCTAGTATCTGTCTCATCAGCGCTACGTATATATACCCGCACCGGACGCGACCATGACCCTTGTTCCCACCCTCACCACGCTCGACTCGCTGAAAGCCGGCCAGAGCGCCACCGTGATCCACCTGGCTCCGCATGCGCAGCAGGGCGGGGTCGACGTCCAGCGCCGCCTGATGGAACTCGGCTTCGTGCCGGGCGAGCGCATCCGCGTGCTCAAGCGCGTGCTGGGCGGTCCGCTGGCCGTCAAGGTCGGCCAGTCCACCTTCGCGCTGCGCCGCTTCGAAGCGGCCCTGGTGTCGATCCAGCCGGAATAAACGATGGGTGTCATGGAACAACAGGTGGCGTCGCGCACGCCCCTGATCGCATTGCTCGGCAATCCCAACTGCGGCAAGACCGCCCTGTTCAACCGCCTCACCGGCTCGCGCCAGAAGGTCGCCAACTACGCGGGCGTGACCATCGAACGCAAGGAAGGCAGCTTCACTTCGCCCCAGGGCCGGCCTTTTCGTGTGCTCGACCTGCCGGGCGCCTACAGCCTGAACGCCCAGACCCCTGACGAAGTCATCACCCGCGACGTGGTGGGCGGCCTGCGCGCCGGCGAACAGACTCCCGACGCCATCCTGTGCGTCGTCAACGCGACAAATTTGCGCCTGAACCTGCGCCTGGTGCTGGAACTGCGCCGCCTCGGCCTGCCGATGGTGCTGGCGCTGAACATGGTGGACGTCGCCAAGAAGCGCGGCATCGCCATCGACACCGCCAGGCTCTCGCAGGAACTGGGCATGCCCGTGGTCGAGACCGTGGCCGTGCAGGCCGGCGGCGAGCAGAACCTGCTGGCAGCGCTCGACAAGATGCCATTCGACACCGCGGTCACGCCCAATCCGCTGTCCGCCATCGACGAAGTGCCGGTCGAGCAGACCCAGCGCGAAGTGCGCCGCATCCTCGACCTGACGGTCTCGGAAGCCCACGACAAGGGCAACTTCACCGAACAGATCGACCACGTGGTGCTGCACCCGGTCGCCGGCCCGGCGATCCTGGCCCTCTTGATGTTCCTGGTGTTCCAGGCCGTGTTCACCTGGGCCGCCGCGCCGATGGACATGATCGACGCCGGCGTCGCCTCGCTCGGCCAGACGGTGGGCGGCTGGATGAGCGAAGGCCCGCTGCGCAGCCTGCTGGTGGACGGCGTCATCGCCGGCGCCGGCAGCGTGCTGGTGTTCCTGCCGCAGATCCTGATCCTGTTCTTCTTCATCCTGATCCTGGAAGACTGCGGCTACCTGCCGCGCGCGGCCTTCCTGCTCGACCGCCTGATGGGCAGCGTCGGCCTGTCGGGACGCGCCTTCATTCCGCTGCTGTCGTCCTTCGCCTGCGCGATTCCGGGCGTGATGGCGGCGCGCACCATCCAGAACCCGCGCGACCGCCTGACCACGATCATGATCGCGCCGCTGATGACCTGCTCGGCGCGCCTGCCGGTGTATGCCCTCCTGATCGCGGCCTTCATTCCGGACCGCGAAGTGGCCGGTTTCCTGAACCTGCAGGGCCTGGTGCTGTTCGTGCTGTACTTCGCCGGCATCGTGAGCGCGATGGCGGTGGCCTGGTTCCTCAAGCGCCGCAGCAGCTATACCCAGCAGCCGCTGATGATGGAATTGCCGTCCTACCACTGGCCGCACCTGGGCACCCTGGCGATCGGCCTGTGGGAACGCGCCAAGATCTTCCTGATGCGCGTTGGCACCGTGATCCTGACCATGATGGTCCTGCTCTGGTTCCTGTCGAGCTTCCCGGGCGCGCCGGACAACGCCACCCATCCGCCGATCTACTACAGCGTGGCCGGCATGCTGGGCCGTGCGCTGTCGGTGATCCTGGAGCCGATCGGCTTCGGCTGGGAAATCGCGATCGCCCTGATCCCGGGCATGGCCGCGCGCGAAGTCGCGGTGGCCGCGCTGGGCACCGTGTACGCCCTGTCGGGCGGCGACGAAGTGGGCGACACCCTGGCGCCGATGATCAAGCAGGCCTGGTCGCTGGCCACCGGCCTGTCGCTGCTGGCCTGGTACGTGTATGCGCCGCAGTGCATCGCCACCCTGGCCACGGTGCGCCGCGAAACCGGCAGCCGCCGCTACGCCTTCATCATGGCGGGCTACATGTTCGCGCTGGCCTACGCGGCCTCCTTCATCACCTACCGCGTGGCCCTGGCCCTGGGAGGCTGAGCATGCAGGAACTCCTTGTGGGGATCATCGTTCTGCTGGCCGCGCTCTACCTGGGCGCGCGCTACCTGCCGGCGACCTGGCGCCGCTGGCTGGTGCAGCGCCTGACGCGCGGCGGCATGAAGCGCTCCAGGCTGGCGGGCTGGCTCGACACCTCGGGCAGCTGTGGCGGCTGCAACACCTGCGAGACTTCCGCTCCCCAGCCGCCGGCCGGCAACAAGCACCGCGTCATCAAGCTGCACGAGCGCCGCTGAACGGCGCCTTCTCCTTATTTCGTCTTGGCATCGGTAACGACGTGCCAGACGCCGCCGACACCGTCTCCGGTACGGTCACCTTCCTTCTTGTCCTTGATAAAGGTGTATAGCGGTTTGCCGTCGTGTGCGAGCTGTTTGCTGCCGTCATCGCGCGTGATTGCGGAATAGGGCGGATCCAGGCGCATGTCGCCGGCCACGACCGGCGGCCAGTTCCTGGCGCACATCTCGACGCAGGCGCTCTTGCCGCTGGCAGCAGTGTCCTTGTCGTAGGTGTAGACGGTCATTCCCTTGGCGTCGACCAGCACGCCGTTTGCCTTGCGCAGGGGCGTTCCATCTTCCGCCAGCACGGGGCCGGCCAACAGCAGGGAAAGCAGGGCAGTACCAATTTGCACGGTCTTCATCGCAAGCTCCTAGAGTTGGAAAGGACAGCCGATCCATTCTAGCGCGCTGCGCGCCGATTGGATGCCCCGCTTGACTATTCTGCAACAGCCTCGATCAGGCGCCGTGCGTCGTAGGGGGCGTGGACCTTGATGTCGTTGTCGAAGTAGCAGTAGACGTCGCGCGCGGCCAGCTTCGGCGGCGCTTCGCCCGAGATCAGCCGCGCCTGTGCCGGCTGGCCGCCATCGCGCCAGGCGCGGATGCGCGCGGCCCAGCGCTCCGTCGCCTCGTCGTCGTAGCCGCTGGCGTAGAGCTCCTTGTCGCCGTGCAGGCGCACGTAGACGAAATCGGCGGTGACGTCCTCGTACTGCGGCCAGCGGCCGGCGGTGTCGGCCACCACCAGGGCCACGTTATGCCGGCGCAGCATGGCGATGAAGGCGGGATCGATGAAGCTTTCGTGGCGGATCTCGACCGCGTGGCGCATCGGGCGTTTGGGCCCGGCCTCGAGCGAGACCCGGCCTTCCATGCGCGGCTCGTAGCGCCGCGCCAGGGCCAGGGCGGCGTCGGTGTCGTGCGGCAGCAGCGAGAGGAAGCGCTCGAAGCGGTCCGGCTCGAAGGGAAAGTTGGGCGGGAACTGCCACAGGAAGGGGCCGAGCTTTTCGCGCAGCTCGAACACGCCGGAGGCCAGCACGTTGGCCATCGGTCCCTCGACGTCGCGCAGGCGCAGCATATGGGTCAGGAAGCGGTTGCCCTTGACCGCGAACACGAAGCCGGGCGGCGTGGCGGCGTACCAGGCGGCGTAGCTTTCGGGGCGCTGCAGCGAATAGAAGGAGCCGTTGATCTCGATGGTGGGCAGCTGGCGCGAGGCGTATTCCAGCTCGCGGTGCTGGGCCAGGCCGGGAGGATAGAACTTGCCGCGCCAGGGCACGTAGCGCCAGCCGGAGATGCCGATGTAGGTTGCGCCGCTCATTCGTGCACCATACACCCGGGCGGGCGCGGGCGTCGTGCGGTGGCGCACTGAGGATCGCGGACGTTACGGGCTTCCGGTTGGCTGTAGAAGCATCTCTCGCTTTTTACAAGCACACAACAATGTTAAGCTGTCGCCCGTTCCCACCCACGCCCATCGCCATGATCCTCGTCCACCACCTGAACAATTCGCGCTCGCAGCGCATCCTGTGGCTGCTCGAGGAACTCGGCCTGGACTACGAGATCAAGAAATACCAGCGCGATCCCAAGACCATGCTGGCCCCGCCGGAGCTGAAAGCCGTGCACCCGCTCGGCAAGTCGCCGGTGATCAGCGACGGCGACACCGTGGTGGCCGAATCCGGCGCCATCGTCGAGTACCTGGTCCAGCGCTACGGCAACGGGCGCCTGATCCCGCCGGCGGACACGCCCGAGCGCCTGCGCTGGACCTACTTCCTGCATTTCGCCGAAGGCTCGGCCATGCCGCCGCTGCTGCTCAAGTTGATCTTCGACCGCATCGAGCACGGCCCCATGCCTTTCTTCGTGCGCCCGATCGCGCGCGCCATCGCGCGCAAGGTCAAGAACGACTTCGTCCTGCCCAATATCCGCAGCCAGCTCGACTACCTCGAAGCCGAGTTGAACAAGTCCACCTGGTTCGCCGGCGAGGAATTCAGCGCCGCCGATATCCAGATGAGTTTTGCGCTGGAAGCATCGAGCTCGCGCGGAGGGCTGGACGGCAAGTACCCGAAGCTGTCCGCCTTCCTCGAGCGCATCCACGCCCGTCCCGCCTACCAGCGCGCGCTCGAACGCGGCGGGAAGTACGAACTCGTGAAGTAAGCATGGCAAAGCTGCTCGCCATCGACGGCCTGAACATCGTCCGCCGCGTCTACGAAGCCAGTCCCGAACCGGATTCGGACCTGAAGGCCAGCATCGCGCTGCGCCACGCCTTCTCGTCCTTCCGCAACCTGCTGGAGGCGCACGCGCCCACCCACGTGCTGGCCGCCTTCGACTACGGCGGGCCAACCTGGCGCCACGCGCTCTACCCGCGCTACCGCGAGGGCCGCGCCTCCATGCCCACCGAACTGCGCGAGGCCCTGCCCGAATTCCACGACCGCCTGCGCGCCGCCGGCCTGCACGTGCTCATGATTCCAGAGGTCGAGGCCGACGACGTGATCGCCACCGGCGTGATGCGCTGGCTGTCGGAAGGGCGGGGCGAAGCCATCGTCGCCACCACCGACAAGGACCTGCACGAGCTGATCGCGCACGGCGCACTGATATGGGACCACTTCAAGGGCGAGTGGCACGACGACGCCTGGGTGCGCAATCGCTTCGGCGTCGCGCCCGAGCTGCTGCACGACCTGCTGGCGCTGATGGGCGACCCGACCGACGGCGTGCCGGGCGTGTCGAAGATCGGCATGAAGACCGCCGCGCGCCTGCTCAACGCCTACGGCAGCCTGGACGCGGTGGTGGCCGGCGCCGGCATCCTCAAGACCCCGCTGGGCGAGAGGCTGCGCGCCGAGCGTGAGATACTCCAGGTCTCGCGCCAGCTGGTGGAGCTCAAGCGCGACGTGCGCCTGGGCGTGACCTGGAACATGCTGGCTTACGAATCGTTTTAAAGGGGACTGGACGCGATGCTCAAGGCATTGATCGTGGATTCGAGCGCGGTGTCGCGCGGACTGCTGAACACCGTGCTGACCGACGGCGGCTACAACGTGGTTGGCCAGACCCATACCAGCACCCTGGCCTATGGGCTGGCGCTCAAGCACCATCCCCATTTCATCTGCATCGCGCGCGAGCAGGTCGAGGACGGCAACAACGTGGTCGAGCAGCTGCGGGCGGAATTGCCCAAGACGCTGATCTTCATCGTGTCGGGGACGCTCGATGCGCAGGCGGTGCAGGAAGCGGTGGCGCGCGGGGTGCATGGGTTTATCGTCAAGCCGTTCAAGGCGGATACGGTGCTCAAGACGATTCGCAATACGGTGATTGCGTGGGTGAAGAAGCAGCAGGCGGCGCCGGGTGATGCCGGGTGAAATCCGGCCGCGGCGCTGACGATATTTATTCAGTTTAGCAGCCCCAAAACGTCGTCCCCGCGAAGGCGGGGACCCAATTTTGCATGCGTTACGATGACGCCAGCAGAACTTGGGTCCCCGCCTTCGCGGGGACGACGGTTTTAGGGGTTAACTATGAAAATGGCAGCGGTATTAGATACCCGACTTGCTGTCGATGATCCCGCCCCCCAGGCACACATCGCCGTCATACAGCACGGCCGACTGCCCCGGCGTCACCGCCCATTGCGGCTCCACGAAATCGAGCGAGAAGCGCTCCAGGCCCTGCGCCTGCACGGTGCAAGCCACATCGGCCTGCCGATAGCGCGTCTTGGCCGAGAGCGCACGAGTTTCCGGCGCCTCGCCCGCGATCCAGTTGGCCTGGCCGGCCTCCAGGCGGCTCGAGAGCAGCCACGGATGATCATGCCCCTGCACGATGTACAGGGTGTTCTGCTCGATGTCCTTGCGCGCCACGAACCACGGCTCGCTGGTGCCGTCCGCATTCTTGCGCGACTTCAGCCCGCCGATGCCGATGCCCTTGCGCTGGCCTAGCGTGTAGAAGGACAGGCCCACGTGCTCGCCGACCACGGTGCCGTCGTCCAGCTTCATCGGGCCCGGCTTGTACGACAGGTAGCGGTTCAGGAAGTCGCGGAAAGGGCGCTCGCCGATGAAGCAAATGCCGGTCGAGTCCTTCTTGGCGGCGTTCGGCAGCTTGAGCTTTTCGGCGATCTTGCGCACTTCGGTCTTGGCGATCTCGCCCAGCGGGAACAGCGACTTCGAGAGCTGCGCCTGGTTCAGGCGGTGCAGGAAGTAGCTCTGGTCCTTGGTACTGTCGAGCGCCTTGAGCAGCTCGAACTTGTCGCCGTTCTGGCGCACGCGCGCATAGTGGCCGGTCGCGATCAGGTCGGCGCCCAGCTTCATCGCGTGGTCGAGGAAGGCCTTGAACTTGATCTCGGCGTTGCACAGCACGTCCGGGTTCGGCGTGCGGCCGGCCTGGTACTCGCGCAGGAATTCCGCGAACACGCGGTCCTTGTACTCGGCGGCGAAGTTGACGGCCTCGATGTCCACGCCGACCACGTCGGCCACGCTGGCCGCGTCGATCCAGTCCTGGCGCGTGGAGCAGTACTCGGAATCGTCGTCGTCTTCCCAGTTCTTCATGAACAGGCCGATCACTTCATAGCCTTGTTCTTTCAGCATCCACGCCGCGACCGAGGAGTCGACGCCGCCCGACATCCCGATCACGACTTTTTTCTTGCTCATGTTGCTTCCGTATACTTAAATGCCGCCCTCGAACACCGACGGATGGGTGTACAGCAGGTGCAGGGGCGTGCGGTGGCCGGCCAGGTAGTCGTCGACGCATTGCAGCACGATCGGGCTGCGGTGGCGCTCGGCGGTGGCGGCGATTTCGTCGCGGGTCATCCAGATGGTGCGCAGGATGCCCTCGTCCAGCGGCTGGTCGAGCTCGCGCCCGGCCTCTCCGCAGAAGGTGAAGCGCAAGTAGGTCACATCGGTCCCGCGCGACTTCGAGTGATAGCGCGACATGTACATGCCCACCAGCGCACGCGGAATGAACTCGTGCGCGGTTTCCTCCAGCGCCTCGCGCACCACCGCCTGCTCGAGCGACTCGTGCGGGTCGAGGTGGCCGGCCGGCTGGTTCAGCTTGATGCCTTCGCTGGTCTCTTCCTCGATCAGCAGGAAACGGCCATCGCGCTCGATGATCGCGGCCACGGTAACCGATGGTTTGAAGATATCGCTCATGCCTGTCCTTGAAAATGAGCCGACATTCTACCTTGACCAATGCCCGGTCTGCTCAGCCATGCCCACTCCAGTGCGCTTGCTTGTCGTTAATTTGGGTTGATTTACCACAAACTCTACGGCAATTTGCCTGAATCCCGAACAACATCCTGCGAGAATTCGCTGTTGATCAAAGAATATTTATTCTGGAGCAAGTCACGTCATTACGTGATAGATTGTCAGTTCAGAAACCTCGGAGATGTGTCTCAGCAGGTGTCCGAGGTTTCCTTCGGTTTATTCAAAGCTTGGAGGGATTCATGAGGATAGGCATACCGGCCGAGACACGGCCGGGCGAGACCCGCGTTGCAGCAACTCCCGAAACCGTCAAGAAGCTGGCCGCCAAGCACCAGGTCCTGGTACAGAGCGGGGCCGGCGTGCACGCTTCCGTGCCCGACGCGGCCTACGAGGCGGCCGGCGCCAGCATCGTCGATGCGGCCACGGCCTTCGGCGCCGACATGGTGCTCAAGGTACGCAGCCCCAACGCGGACGAGCGGGCGCTGATGAAACAGGGCGCGGTCCTGGTCGGCATGCTCAACCCCTTCGACGCCGACAACCTGGGCCTGCTGGCCGCCAGCAGCCTGACCGCCTTCGCCCTGGAAGCGGCGCCGCGCATCACGCGGGCGCAGTCGATGGACGTGCTGTCGTCCCAGGCCAACATCGCCGGCTACAAGGCCGTGATGCTGGCCGCGAACACCTACCAGCGCTTCATGCCCATGCTGATGACCGCCGCCGGCACCGTCAAGGCGGCGCGCGTGCTGATCATGGGTGTGGGCGTGGCGGGCTTGCAGGCGATCGCCACCGCCAAGCGCCTGGGGGCCGTGATCGAAGCGTCCGACGTGCGCCCGCCGGTCAAGGAACAGGTGGAGTCGCTGGGCGCCAAGTTCATCGACGTGCCGTATGTGACCGACGAAGAGCGCGAGATCGCCAAGGGCGAGGGCGGCTATGCCCGTCCGATGCCAGCCGACTGGATGCGGCGCCAGGCCGAGCTGGTGCACGAGCGCGCCAAGCTGGCCGACATCATCATCACCACCGCCCTGATCCCGGGCCGCAAGGCTCCGGTCCTGATTTCCGAAGACACCGTCAAGGCCATGAAGCCCGGCTCGGTGATCGTCGACATGGCGGTCGAGCAGGGCGGCAACTGCCCGCTCACGGAGCTGGGCAAGACCGTGATCAAGCACGGCGTGCACATCATCGGCGAGCCGAACCTGGCGGCCATGGTGGCGGCCGACGCCTCGGCCCTGTACGCCCGCAACGTGCTGGATTTCCTCAAGCTCGTGATCGACAAGGAAGACAAGTTCTTCATCGACCGCGAAGACGAGATCGTGCGCGCCACGCTGATGTGCGCGGACGGCGAAGTGCTGCGCAAATAAAGGATAAGAGGGAAGCATGGACATCAGCCATACCATCATCAACCTGATCATCTTCGTGCTGGCGATCTACGTCGGCTACCACGTGGTCTGGACCGTCACCCCGGCGCTGCACACGCCGCTGATGGCGGTCACCAACGCCATCTCGGCCATCATCATCGTCGGCGCCATGCTGGCGGCGGGCCTCACCGAGGGCATCACCGGGCAGGTCGCGGGCACGGTCGCCGTGGCGCTGGCCGCGGTCAACGTGTTCGGCGGCTTCATGGTCACGCAGCGCATGCTCGAGATGTTCAAGAAGAAGGACAAGGGCGCGGCCAAGAAGGAGGGCGAGCAATGAACTTCATCAGCATGAATGTCGTCACCCTGCTCTACCTGGTCGCCTCGGTCTGCTTCATCCAGGCGCTCAAGGGCCTGTCCTCCCCAAGCAGTGCACGCATGGGCAATACCTTCGGCATCGTCGGCATGGCGATCGCGGTGGTCACCACGGTGGCGCTGATCTTCAAGCTGCAGGCCGAGCTGGAGGGCAGCCAGGGCATGGGCATGCCGCTGGTGCTGCTGGGCGTGGTGGTCGGCGGCGCCATCGGCGCAATCGCGGCCAAGCGGGTCGAGATGACCAAGATGCCGGAACTGGTCGCGGCCATGCACTCGCTGATCGGCCTGGCCGCCGTGTGCATCGCGGTGGCCGCCGTGTCCGAGCCCTGGGCCTTCAACATCGCCACCCGCACCACGCCGTTGCCCTTCGGGAACCGGCTGGAGCTGTTCATCGGTACCTTCGTGGGCGCGGTGACCTTCTCCGGTTCGGTGATCGCCTTCGGCAAGCTGTCGGGCAAGTACAAGTTCCGCCTGTTCCAGGGCGCGCCGGTGCGCTTCGCCGGGCAGCACATCCTGAACCTGGTGCTGGCCATCGCCATCATCGGGCTCGGGCTGGTGTTCTGCTTCGCGGAAGGCGTGGAGCCGGCGTGGGAGCCTTTCATCCTCATGGCCGCGCTGTCCTTTATCCTGGGCGTCCTGATCATCATCCCGATCGGCGGCGCCGACATGCCGGTGGTGGTGTCGATGCTGAACTCCTACTCGGGCTGGGCTGCGGCGGGCATCGGCTTCTCGCTGAATAACTCGATGCTGATCATCGCCGGCTCGCTGGTGGGTTCGAGCGGCGCCATCCTCTCGTACATCATGTGCAAGGCGATGAACCGTTCCTTCTTCAACGTGATCCTGGGCGGCTTCGGCGGCGAAGCGTCGAGCGAGGTAGGCGGCGCCAAGGAGCAGCGCCCGGTCAAGTCGGGATCGGCGGAAGACGCGGCCTTCATCATGCAGAACGCGGAAAGCGTGATCATCGTTCCAGGCTACGGCCTGGCGGTGGCGCGCGCCCAGCACTCGGTGAAGGAGCTGGTCGACAAGCTGACCGAGCATGGCGTCTCGGTGCGCTACGCGATCCACCCGGTGGCGGGGCGCATGCCGGGCCACATGAACGTGCTGCTGGCCGAGGCCGAGGTGCCTTACGACCAGGTGGCCGAGATGGAAGACATCAACGGCGAGTTCGGCCAGACCGACGTGGTGCTGGTGCTGGGCGCGAACGACGTGGTGAACCCGGCGGCCAAGGATCCAAAATCTCCGATTGCCGGCATGCCGATCCTGGAGGCGTACAAGGCCAAGAGCATCATCGTCAACAAGCGCTCGATGGCATCGGGCTATGCGGGCCTGGACAACGACTTGTTCTACCAGCCGAACACGATGATGGTGTTCGGCGACGCCAAGAAGGTGATCGAGTCGATGGTCAAGGCGGTGGAGTAAGCGGATGGAGTTCCGCTTCAACGTCTTCGGCACGCTGGTGGCGGTGAGCGGGGAGGAAGGGAAGTGGCAGGCGTTCTACCTCGGCGCGGAAGGCAAGCGCCGGCCTGCCGATTTCGTCGTCCCTGCGGACATCGCTGGAGCAGAGCTGCGGGAGTATCTTGCGGATTTGTTTCATGAAGATGCGACGCCGAAGCACAGCACGGTAGAAGAAATCTTGCGGCGCTAGCCAGCAGTTTTCTTAGCGAAATTTTTTTGCATGTCATGTGACATGCATACCTTTGCTGTTGACTTCAGGTTACCCTGTCCCATTGTTGAGTTAGCTCAACAACACATCATATGGGGCGCGATCTGATGCGCAAAGCATGGCTTGGGGCAGGAATTCGCAGCAAAACGATGGCAGTCGGCCTGGGCGGACTGTTCAGCCTCATCGCCAGCATGCTGTCAGCGCATGCCGCAACCACCTACAGCGAGCAGGAAAAGCTGATCCGCGCGCCGCGGGCCTTCACCGCGCTCGGCACCGGCCTGTTCGGCGACAAGGTCAATCTCTACACCGGCAACTTGGAATTCATCCAGACCGACGTGGTCATCCCCGGCAATAGCCCCTTGCGCGTCGGCGTCGGCCGGCGCCTGGAAGCCGGCAGGGACGCGGTGACTGGTGGCTTGTTCGGCCAATGGGACCTGGACATACCGCACCTGCACGGCGTGTACTCGCAGCTGCGCGGATGGGTCGGCGCAGGCAATACGACAACGCGCTGCAGTTCGTTCGGCGCTCCCGGTTCCGTCACGACGAACGATGGCGCTTCCTGGTCCGGTACCGAGTTCTGGCATGGCGCTTTCCTGTACGTGCCCGGCATGGGCGACCAGGAAATGCTCAAGCGCAGTACCTACGCCACCAAACCGACGCTCAATTCGGCCTATACCTTCCCGGTGGTCACCCGCAACAACTGGGCTATCCGCTGCCTGCCCACCCTGAACAGCGCCAACGGCGTTGCCGGCGAAGGCTTCGTGGCGGTCTCCCCCGACGGCACCGAGTACCGCTTCGACTGGCTGGTCACCCGGATGACGTCGCCGCTGACGAAAAGCAGCGTGGCGCCGGAAGGCAGCGCTGTCATGAGCAAGGACACGGGCGACACGGAAGCGCAGTCGCAAAGGGTCGCGCTTGGTGAGGAGTCGGTCGCCGCCTCCGGCTCCCACCAGCTCAACCGCGTCGAAGCGTGGATCCTTCCCACCCTGATCACGGACCGGCACGGCAATACCGTCACCTTCACCTACGACACGGTCAACAAATGGCAACTCAAGACCATCGAGGCCACCGATATCGCCGGCAGTCCCCGCCGCATCACGCTGAGCTATGTGACGCCCAGCTCCACCGCATCGAACCTGGTGTCCAGCGTGACGGACGGCTCGCGCACCTGGACGTATCAATACAACGGCACGAACAACTATGCCCAGCTGCAGACCGTAGTCTTGCCGGACCAGACAAAGTGGCAGCTGGGTGGCATCCAGCCTTTGTTGTTCCCATTGGATTACCTGGGCGAAGGCAGCTGCGACGATCCGGGGATGGTGAACCCCTATGTGCTCGTCGGGTCGATGACCCATCCGTCTGGCGCAACCGGCGAATTCACCTTGACGCCGACACGGCACGGCCGCGCGGGAGTGGAATACAACTGCCGTTACGACCTCAACCTGGGCACCTACAGTCCTGTCTACTCGAAATACTTCGATTCGTACGCGCTGACCAAGAAGACGATCACGGGACCGGGCTTGCCCGCCACGACGTGGTCGACCTCGTATTCGCCCGCACAAGCGAGCTGGGCCCCTTGCAATGGCTGCGACACGGACAAGACCGTCACCGTGACCGACCCAGAAGGCAACCGGATCGTCCATACCTTCGGTACCTTGTTCCGGCAGACGGAAGGCCAGCCGCAGCAGATGGACGTGCAGGACAGTGCAGGTAACACGCTGCGCACGACGACGATGCAATATGCCGAGCCGATCGGGCCGTTCGGATCGAGCCCGCAGGGACGGGGAGACGGCGATCTTGCGGCGCGCAACACGACCGTCAGTGTGCGCACGACCACCCAGCAAGGCGCAAGTTTTACCTGGCGCGCCTATACCTTCAACGAGTTCGGTTTGCCGGCCCAAGTGGAGCGCTCGAGCCCCTACGGCAGCCGGGTCGAGACCACGCTGTACGAGAACAATACGAAGCGTTGGGTGCTTAACCAGGTCAAGTCGGTCACCGAAAGCTCGGGCAAGGTCATGGTGGCGAACCAGTACGATCCCGAGTGGAGCAACCTGACCAGCGTGAGCCGCTTCGGGCAGCTGCAGAGCTCGATGACCTATTACAGCAACGGTCTGCTCAACACGGAGACGGACGGCAAGCTGCAGTCGACGAGCTACTCGAACTATAAGCGCGGCATACCCCAGACCATCAGCTACCACAACGGCCAGACTAAAAGCGCGGTGGTGGACAACATCGGCAACATCTCGTCGCTGACCAATGAGGTAGCCGCGACGACGAGCTTCGGCTACGACGTGATGGGGCGGCTGTCGTCCGTCAGCCATCCGGCTGGTGATACCGTGGCCTGGGCGCCGACCACGATTTCGACCTGGCAGTCGGCGAGCGGCCAGTTCGACCTGGGCGCCAACCATTGGCGCGAACAGATCTCCACCGGCACGGCGCGCACGGTGACCTATTACGATGCCTTGTGGCGCCCGGTGTACGTGGAGCGCTGGGACGACAACAACCTTGCCGGGACCCTGCGTACGACTAAGTACCAGTACGACTCCGCAAGCAGGCGTACTTTCGAATCCTATCCGAAGCGTACCTACGGCGAGATCGGCCCGGGCGTCTACACGACCTACGATGCCTTGGGACGCGAGACGGTCAAGGCTGCCAAGAGCGAAGCCGGCGATCCGGACGGTTATGCCCGGACACGCACGAGCTACGACTACGGCTTCAAGACGACCGTGACCGATCCGCGCAATAATGCGAGCACGTATAGCTATCAGGCATTCGACGAACCGTCCTACGATGCGATCACCAGCATTGCGGCGCCCGAAGGCGTGACGGTGTCGATCGGCCGCGACGTGTTCGGCAAGCCTACGTCGATCACACGTGGCGACGCGGCCAAGAGCGTGACGCGATACTACGTCTACGACGTTGCCCAGCGGCTGTGCAAGACGATAGAGCCGGAAACAGGCGCAACAGTGCAGGATTACGATGCCGCCGGCAACATCAGCTGGCGCGCCACCGGCCTGGCCTTGCCGTCGCTGAGCGCTTGCGATACTGCCAGCGTTGGCGCTGCAAGCAAAATCTCCTACCAGTATGACGTGCGGAACCGTCCTGTCGGGACCAGCTTTGGCGATGGCAGCCCGGCCATTTCGACCACGCTCACGGCCGACGGCCTGCCCGAAACCCTGACATCGGGCGGCGCGGTCTGGACCAATATCTATAACAAGCGGCGCCTGCTCGAGACTGAACAGCTGACCTACGGCGGCGTGAACTATGCCATCCGGCGCGCGTACGACGCCAATGGCTCGCTGCGCCAGCTCACCTACCCGGACAACGTTGCGGTGGATTACGCGCCCAACGCGCTGGGCGAAGCAACAAGGGTTGGCAACTCCGCCACGAGCATTACGTACCATCCGAACGATGCGGTGGCGGGTTTCGTGTACGGCCCAGGGCCGGGCGGCATCACGCATACCACGACGCAGAACATACGCGGCCTTCCTGAGCGCTGGATCGATGGCGCCGCGATCAACGACGACTACCGTTACGACGCGAACGGCAACGTGGCCTCGATCACGGACTTGCTGTCGGGGGGCGTAACTACGCGCACGATGGGCTACGACAATCTGGATCGCCTCAAGACTGTTATTGCACCTGCTCTGTGGGGAACGGCGAGCTACACCTATGATGCGCTCGACAATCTGACTGGGGTATCGGTCAGTGCGGGGCCGACTGCCCGGACGACGATTCACAACTTCAATTCGGCAACCAACCGGCTCGACAGCATTACGAACGGACCGCCGGGTTTCAACGTCAGCTATTACTACGACGCGCGCGGCAATGTCGTCCAGCGCAACACGCAGACGTTCGATTTCGACTTGGCCAATCGCCTGCGCGCCGCACCGGGACGTGCGACCTATGCTTACGACGCGCGCTATCGCCGGGTGAGTACTGTTGGTACGGATGGGGTCAATCGGGTGCAAGTGTATAGCGGCGACGGAAAACTGCTATACGTGGCGCCGACCAGCGGTACCGCGACAAAGTATGTTTACTTAGGCAACCGCATGATTGCGGAGGTCGGCGGGTCGGCGGTTACCTATGCTCATACGGACGCGCTGGGCAGCCCGGTGGCGCAGAGTGATACGGCTGGCGCGGTCGTAAGCAGAACAAGATACGAGCCATACGGATACATTATGTCGGGGACACCACGCACGATCGGATTTACTGGTCATGTGAACGACAATGAGACCGGCCTCATCTATATGCAGCATCGGTATTATGATGCGGTCGGAGGTCGGTTCTTGAGCATTGATCCTGTGGTAACGGATGCCAGTAGCGGGAAAAGCTTTAATCGCTACGCCTATGCTAATAACAATCCTTATAAATATATCGACCCTGACGGGAGGGAGCCGGGGCAACTCACGGCGTGGCCTGTCCCAAGTTCAGGTGTGATAAATAAGGCTGATAAGCCAGGCGAGGGCGACGGGCACTTTGGAACAAGGCGCGCCGGTGGGACGAGGTCCCATACCGGCATTGACATCCAAGCTGCCAATGGTGCCAAGGTTGTCGCGGCCGGAGACGGTAAGGTAGTGAATATCCAGCCTAACCCAAGCGCCACCTATGGAAGTCAAGTTGTTATCGACCACGGGAATGGTGTCTTCACACAATCCGCCCACCTCGGCTCGACATCAGTAAAAACCAGTGAAGCTGTTTCTGCAGGTCAAGAAATTGGCACTGCGGGTCGGACTGGCAATACGCCGAAATCCGGGGATACGCATCTACATTTTGAAGTGCGCATTGGCAGTCCGGCACCGGTAGCGGCCGGGGGAAAGGTAATCGATCCGATGAAGGCACTGCCACCGCCGCCAACCGAGAAACTAAAAAATTAGCTGCTAACATAGACAAATTTGTTGGAGAACGCGAAATGACGTACCTTTCGAGACAGATGATTGCTTTGATATTGGGGGCAAGCTTCTCAGTCGGCTGTTTTGGAAAGAATAACAAAGCGAATCTTGGGATCGTCCCGATCGGCGGGTTACCTGCCGCGCTGGATCAATTCATCTCGACCGATTGCGGAGGCGATCGGAGCTTTAGCGATTGCTCAGCAGTGGACGCTGAAGGAAAGGAATACGCGTTTTTTAATGGTGCACTGGTAAGGGTTTCGGCTCGCGTTGGAAAAGGCCGAAACTCAATTCGGTTGCCCTTGGGGATGAAATTTGGTGAAGATATTAAGCGGGCTCGCGCCAAAGTTGTGCGTCAGCTCGGAATAAAGCTGGTAGCGACGGTCAGTCAGGACGGCGTCGTCGTTTATGCGTCTGGCTTTGTCATCAAATCGAAAGATCAATGGTATTACTCAATAGAGCTAATATCGGATAGCCAGAATCGGCTTGTTGAGATCGTGGAGCGTGCCAATACGCCTTAAGTCAGTACCAGCAAGGGCGCAAGGGCGGGGTCAGGTCTAACATTCGGACACGACCTCAGCCCTAATATGTGCCCTCAGGGCGGGGGCACACAGGGGGCCGGGTCACGGACACTGAACCGCCCCGGGTTTTGTAGAGAATGAAATGGACGCCTCCCACCCATACCGGAGAAGAAGTCAAGAACCGCGGGAAGAAATTGAGGGGTTTAGCAGGGATGGTGGACCCTCGCGGGCCAACGGCGTCAAAAAGCGCCTAAAGTGAAAGTCTCAGAGCTTTCAGGCTAACCGGAGGATCCACATCATGAATGCTACTCGCAAAGCGGTGGTCGGTGTCGATACCGCCAAAAGTGTGTTCCAGGTATACACCGTTGAGCAGGCAACGGGCGAAGTGATCAACAAGCCCATCAAGCGCGCTCAGTTTGTGCAATGGTTCGCCAACCGGCCGCCTTGCCTAATCGGCATGGAGGCATGCGGCGGTTCGCAGCATTGGGCGCGCAAGCTCCAGGAATTGGGGCACGAAGTAAAGCTGATGAGCGGGAAGATGGTCAAGGCGTTCGTCGGCGGTAACAAGAACGATGCAGCCGATGCGCGTGCGATCTACATGGCTGCGCAACAACCGGAAGTGAAAGCCGTGGCGATCAAAACCGAAGCGCAGCAGGCCGTGCTGGCAATGCACCGCATCAGGCAGCAACTGGTGAAGATGCGCACGGCACAAATGAACGCCCTACGCGGTTTGCTGGCGGAGTACGGTGAAGTGTTTGGCACAGGCAGGAAAGCCTTCGATGCCGGCATCAAGGCTGCGCTCGGACGGTTGGCCGAGAGGTTGCCGATGCCGCTCATCGAAACGCTGCGCGACCAGTGGAACGAGCTGGCCCGGCTGGACGCGCGCATCGCCCGCATCGAGTCATCGCTGTTGACATGGATGCGGGAGGACCGTGCCGCTAAGGCGATCTTCGCGATTCCAGGCGTCGGCCTATTGACCGCGACCGCGGTAGTGGCTGCGATGGGAGATGCGAAGGCATTCCGGTCTGGCCGCGAGTTCGCGGCCTGGCTTGGGCTCATACCGGGCCAGACCGGCAGTGGAGGAAAAGTCCGACTGCTGGGCATGAGTAAGCGCGGCGACACTTACCTACGCACCCTGCTGATCCATGGAGCTCGAGCAGTGCTGCGGCGCCCCAAGGCGCTCAGCCCTTGGTTGCAGCAATTGAGCCAGCGGCGGCCACTGAACGTAGTAATCGCAGCGCTGGCCAACAAGATGGCGCGTACGATCTGGGCGGTATTGGCCCACGACCGTGCATATGACAAGGACCACGTCAGCATGCGGCCGGACACGGCGGTAGCGAGGTGAAAAGCACCTCAACTTGCGAAAGGATTACTTCACGCCAGTTGCGTTAGGTATCGACAGCGATGACAGACAGGTCAGACCGGGATTCACCAAGCCTGAATGGAGCCTGGGGCTTAGCAGCCCATGTAGAGAATGAGGCGTGGATCAGCGGATTTCATCGGGGCCAGCGGCAATGCCGCGTACAAGGCCGGATATAGAACTGCGACTTTCCTCGTCTGGAAAAGCTGGAAAATACCTTGCAAAAGGGAGGCGTCCATATAGGCTCCATTCTTTGAGAAAATGGAGCTATGAAGAAGCAACCCAAGTATTCTCCCGAAGTCATCGAGCGCGCTGTGCGCATGGTCAGCGAAGCGAGCAGCGAGTACGAATCGCAGTGGGCCGCGATCACGTCGATCGCGGCCAAGATCGGCTGCACGCCAGAGACGTTGCGCCGCTGGGTACGCCAGCAAGAGCGTGACACTGGCCAGCGTCCAGGCCCGACCACAGCTGAAGAGGAGCGCATCAAGGCGCTGGAGCGAGAGGTGCGCAAGCTGCGCAAGGCAAATGAGATCCTGCGTCTGGCGAGTGCGTTTTTCGCCCAGGCGGAGCTCGACCGCCGCTTCAAGCCGTGAGGGCGTTCATCGACCAGTACCGCCATGCCTACGGTGTCGAGCCGATCTGCAAGGTGATGCAGGTCGCGCCGTCGGGTTACTGGCGTTATGCAGCGCAGCAGCGCAACCCGGCGTTGCGCTGTGCACGAGTCCAGCGTGACGATGTGCTGAGCGTCGATATTGAGCGGGTTTGGCAAGCAAACCTGCAGGTCTACGGCGCCGACAAAGTGTGGCGCCAACTTCGACGTGAGGGGACTGAGGTGGCCCGCTGCACGGTGGAGCGCCTGATGCGCAAGGCCGGCCTGCGCGGCGTCATGCGTGGCAAGGTCGTACGCACGACGACTGCCGATGCGAAGGCACCGTGCCCGCTCGACCGAGTCAACCGCCAGTTCAAAGCACAGCGGCCGAACCAGCTGTGGGTCAGCGATTTCACCTACGTCTCGACCTGGCAGGGCTTCGTCTACGTGGCCTTCGTCATCGACGTCTTCGCCCGGCGCATTGTCGGCTGGCGCGTCAGCAGCTCGATGCGGACCGACTTCGTGCTCGACGCTTTGGAGCAGGCGCTATACGCTCGTCAGCCCGAACGAAACGAGCTGGTCCATCATAGCGACAGGGGCTCGCAATACGTATCCATAAAGTACAGCGAGCGTCTGGCAGAAGCCGGCATCGAGCCGTCTGTGGGCAGCAAGGGCGACAGTTACGACAATGCCCTGGCCGAGACGATCAATGGGCTCTACAAGGCTGAATTGATCCACCGCCGCGCTCCCTGGAAAGCGCGTGAGGCCGTCGAACTGGCCACGCTGGAATGGGTGTCCTGGTTCAACCATCACCGCCTGCTCGAACCGCTCGGCTATATACCGCCGGCGGAAGCTGAGGCAAACTATTACAAGCAGTTGAGCAGTCAGGTTGTTCCGGCCTGACTCACACTAACCGGCCTCCACGAAAGCCGGGGCGGTTCAGACAGGTAAGCGCGTGCCATCGCTTCGTCCCTGTTAGCAAACTGAGTCTTATACTCGTCCAGCGGAAGGGCCACGGCACGACGTTCAACTTTAGCAATTTCTATTTTTTCAGCAGATTGTTGTGACTGTTGATGTTTTGCCACGAAATCGTCATCGCCCAAGAGGATGTGACGACGAGTCTCGATAAGTGGGCTGGCTTTGTCAACGCCCGCGAGAACGAAAGCTTGATAAGCGGGGATGGCGGTTGTATGCGTACCGCTGAATTGACTGAGTAGCCAATCGCGCTCAAGCCAAGGGGGGCAACCGTCGCCGGAAAAATATCGGTGGCTACTCCATTGCCAGTCGAGCGGCGAGGTCACCATTTTCGCCCGTACTGGATTCAAGACTATATAGCGGGACAATTCCAAAAGATAATTTTCTTTGAAAAAAATTCGATCCGGCCAAATAGATGAATGAAATGAATGGGAAAAAATGACAACGTTGAAGTTGGGCGTGCTAGTTATCGTAGCTCTAGCGGGTGCTATCGGCGTTGTTCTTGGCACTGATTACTGGATAACTTCGCGCGACAGCCTTGATGAGAAGGGGGAGTGGTCCATTTTGCAAGCGGCATATCAGACGAATAAGACAAAGAAGGCAGATAGTTGCTTGCCAATAAGTTACGTTTATCAAAATTCGAAAGCGATTGGTTTTTGGTCGCCACAAGGTTGGGTTTGGGTGCTTATGCCTTCTCATGCGAACGGTAGAATAAAAGTGTTGCCCGAGGGCGTAAGATTTTATCTCCCTAAATCTGGGGGCGAGGAAGCCGTTTCAGGAATTAGCGATCCTAGTGTAATTAAATATATCCGTGAAAATTCTATCGCAGGCTGCCCATGAATTCATTCGGTTGGCTTAGCGCAGGTCAGGGGGCAGGTTCGAATTCGGACACAACCCCCTGCCTCATTGACTACTTCGCTTTCTCAAAAGCGGCAACCGCCCGGCTTACTGTTTTGGTCGAGCCTCCAATGCTCACGCAATTTGCGGCATCGAACCGCCCAGTTCACTGATATACCGAGAGATCAGCGACGGCCAAACATCATCAGGTCCGCCAGCAGCATACGAGCAGGCTTGACCAGATCCAGCGTAGCCAGACCCAAGCCCAGCAGCGGTTGCACCGGTCCACCGCCAACGAAGGCACGCGCCATCACGTCGGTCATCCCGATCGTCAGCTTGCGATCCTGCGCACGGGCGCTCATGAAATTGCCGATGGCTTGGGAGCTCACACCGCGCCCCAGTTCGCGCGCCAGCACGGCTGCGTCACGCAGGCCCAAGTTCAGCCCCTGGCCCGCAACCGGGTGAAGCGTTTGCGCGGCATTGCCGATTGCGACAGTACGCCCGGTGGCGCGCGCTTCGGCATTCAGTCCTAAAGGGAAAGCGACACGCGGCGAGACCGAGGTGAAGCGCCCCAGGCGCGAACCGAAGGCCTCGCCCAGCTGCTCCAGGAAGCGGTCGTCGCCCAGTTCCAGCACCGATCCGGCGCGTTCCGGCCGCATGCACCACACCAGCGCATACTGATGGCCGTCGCCTCCGTCCTGCGGCAGCAGGGCCAGCGGGCCTTCGTCGGTGAAGCGCTCGAAGGCGCGATGCACCGCCGGCTGGCTGACCGTCACGCGTGCGATCACGGCGGTCTGCTCGTAGTCGCGGCGCTGGGCCTTGTCATCCTGCTGACCAAAGACCCCGCCCTCGGCCTGCACCGCCACCTGCGTCTTCACCGTGCGTCCGTCATCCAGCTGCAGATTGACGCCGTCGCCCTGTTCGTCGAAGGACGCCACGCGCGCCGGCCGCAGCACGGCCACGCCCGCGCGCTCGCAGGCGCGCGCCAATGCATCCACCACTTCGCCGTAGCGGGTGACATAACCCAGCGCCGGCAAACCATGTTCGTGACGATCCATCAGGCTGCGCCCCAGTTGGCCACGGCGCGAGACGTGGATCTGGTGAATCGGCGTCGCCGCAAGCGGCCAGGCGCCGACTTCCTCCAGCAATTGCACGCTGCCCCAGGACAGCGCGATCGAACGCGGGTCCGAGATCGCCTGGCCGAGCGACTTGCCGTCGATGAGCACGATGCGCTCGCCCGGCACGCCGCGGCGCACCAGGAAGGCGGCCAGCGCCAGGCCCACGGGCCCCGCGCCGCAGACCGCGACGTCGAATTCGAGGACCTCGCCGCTCATTGCGCCTCCCGCATCAGGGTTTCGATCTCGTCCACGCCCTTGGGCGCGGCGCTGCTCAGGACCTGGCAGCCGTTGTCGGTGACGATCACGTCGTCCTCGATGCGGATGCCGATATGCCAGAATTCCTCCGGCACGCCTTCGGCCGGACGCACGTAGATGCCCGGCTCCACGGTCACCGCCATGCCCGGCGCCAGCGGCCGCGAAGGCTTGCCGGCGGCGTGCACGTCGCGGTAGGCGCCGACGTCGTGCACGTCCATGCCCAGCCAGTGGCCGGTGCCGTGCATGTAGAACTGCTGGTGGGCGCGCTCGGCGATCACGGCTTCGGCCGAGCCGAACTTGCCCTTGTCGAGCAGGCCCAGGTCGAGCATGCCCTGCGCCAGCACCTGTACCGCGGCGTCGTGCATGGCGCTGTAGGGCTGGCCCGGCACGATGGCGGCGAAGGCGCTCGACTGCGCCTGCAGCACCAGTTCATACAAGCGCCGTTGCGCCGTGCTGAAGCGGCCGTTGACGGGCCAGGTGCGCGTAATGTCGGCCGCGTAGCCGTCGAATTCGCAGCCGGCGTCGATCAGCACCAGCTCGCCGTCCAGCATCTGCCGGTTGTTGGCGTTGTAGTGCAGCACGCAGGCGTTCGCGCCCGAGGCGACGATGGGGGTATAGGCCGGGAACTGGGCGCCGTTGCGGCGGAATTCGTGCAGCAGTTCGGCCTCGAGTTCGTACTCATACATGCCGGGACGGGCGGCGCGCATGGCGCGCGTGTGGGCCTGGGCGCTGATGACGGCGGCGCGCTGCATCAGGCCTTGCTCCTGCGCGTCCTTCAGCAGGCGCATCTCGTCGAGGATGCCGAGCAGGTGGTGGGTCGTGCCGGGCGCGGTGACGCCGCTGCGGCCCTGGGCGCGCACGGCTTTCAGCCAGCCGGCCACTTGGGCGTCCAGCGCGGCGCTGTGGCCCAGGGCGTAGTAGAGGGCAGGGACGTTCGCGAGCAGGGACGCCATCTTCGCATCGAGCTCGCCGATCGGGTAGGCCTCGTCCATGCCGAAGGCGATGCGCGCCGCTTCGGGACCGTAGCGGAAACCATCCCAGATCTCGCGTTCCAGGTTCTTCTCGCGGCAGAACAGGATCGAGCGGGCAGGCTGGTCGCCCTGGGCCGCAAGCAGCACCAGCACGCTCTCGGGCTCGGAGAAGCCGGTCAGGTAATAGAAATAGCTGTCGTGGCGGTAGGGATACTCGGTATCGCTGTTGCGCGCCACTTCCGGCGCGGTGGCCAGCACCGCCACCGCGCCTGGCTGCATCTGCGCAGCCAGGCGCGCACGGCGTTCAGAATAGCAGGCGGCGCCTTGCGTCATGGCGCGACGCGCACCACGGTGCCCAGCGGCGCGTTGAGTTCTTCCAGCTGGCGCACGGTGCCGACGTTGACCCACTGGCCTTCGTACAGCTCGCCGCCCACGCGGCCCTGGTCGATGTACTTGCGCATCAGGGGACCGAACTTGACGAATTCGCCGGCCTTGATCCCGTCGAACATCTCGGGACGGTAGACGCCGATGCCGGCGAAGTTCCACTTGGTCGGGCCGTCATTGCGCAAGGTGTACATGTCGAGCGCGAAGTCGCCCTCCGGGTTGTGCCAGGGATTCGGCGTCAGCCACAGCCAGGCGATGTCGCGCTTGTCTTCCGGGTAGGGGATGCCCAGCATGTCCTTGTCCTTGAGGACGTCGAACACCTGCGAGAAATCGAAGTAGGGCGCATAGATGTCGCCCGACACGGCCAGGAAAGGCTCGTCGCCCAGCAGGTGCAGGGCGTTGGCGATGCCGCCCGCGGTTTCCAGCGGGGTGGGCTCGTGCGAGTAGACGATGCGCGCGCCGTAGCGGCTGCCGTCGCCCAGCTCTTCCTCGATCATGTGGCCCAGGAAGGAGTGGTTGATGACGATGTCCTTGATCCCGGCACGCACCAGGTTCAGCACGTGCCAGGTGATCATCGGACGCCCGCGCACCTTGAGCAGGGGCTTGGGGCAGGAATCGGTGAGCGGGCGCATGCGCTCGCCGCGGCCGGCGGCGAAAATCATCGCTTTCATGGAGTATCCGTCAGAAGGTGTAGCCGACCTGCGGGCCCTTGTTCTCGAGCGAATCGAGCAGGCGTAGCAGCGGCTTGAGTTCGGTATAGCGGTTGGCCGTCTTGCGCACGTAGTCCATCACGGTGGGCAGGTCGCCCATGTAGACCGGTTTGCTGTCGCGGTAGTTCAGGCGGCAGAAGATGCCGAGGATCTTCAGGTGGCGCTGCAGCGCCATGAATTCGAAGTCGCGGTAGAAGGCGTCGATGTCCGGATTGACCGGCAGGCCCACCTGCTTGGCGCTTTGCCAGTAGCGCACCACCCAGTCCAGCACGATCTCTTCGTCCCACTGGATATAGGCGTCGCGCAGCAGCGAAGCCAGGTCGTAGGTGACCGGGCCGTAGACCGCGTCCTGGAAGTCCAGCACGCCCGGGTTGCCCTGGTCGAGGAACATCAGGTTACGCGAATGGAAATCGCGGTGCATGTAGACCTGCTGCTGCGCCAGCACGTTGGCGGTGATCGCCTCGAATACTTTGTCGAGCTGCGCCTGCTGCTTCTCGTCCAGGGTCACGTTCAGGTGGCGGCCGATGTACCACTCGGGGAACAAATTCATCTCGCGCAGCACGAAGGCGCGGTCGAATTCGGGCAGCACGCCCGGCTGGCTGGCCAGCTGGAACTTGATCAGGGCGTCGACGGCGTCCGAATACATGAAGGCCGCGTTGTCCGGGTTCAGGCGCGACAGGTAGGTGGTGGTGCCCAGGTCGGACAGGAGCAGGAAGCCGTCTTCGACCTTGCGCGCGACGATCGCCGGCGCATGGACGCCGGCCTCGGTCAGCAGGCCCTGCACATGGATGAAGGCCGGGACGTTCTCGCGCTCGGGCGGGGCGTCCATGGCGACCAGGGTGGCGCCCAGTTTATCCTGCAGCGCGGGGGTGACGTCGTAGCGGAAGTAGCGGCGGAAGCTGGCGTCCGCGGATGCCGGACGGCCGGTCCCCACGTCCACCAGGCCGGTCGTCGCCAGCCATGCGTTCAGCTGCGCCAGGCGTGCATCCCGGTCGGCGGAAGTAGGGGAGGTTTGATACAAAGAAGACATGAAGCAGCCTGGTGAATCCGGTTGGTTGAGGTAATTCCCCTATAATAAGGGATTCATTCAAAAAATACCGCCCTTTATGGCGCACGCTGAACGTCCATGAGCTGGTTTACGGCCCAACCTTTCCCCCCGCGGCAGACGCTCGCGCTCTATGCTTTGGTCTCCGCTGCCGCGGCGCCCGCATGGGCACAGAGTGTTTCCCCCACGCCACAGACTGAAGACCAGGATTTACCGATTGTCATCAAGGCCGAGGACATCAGCGGCCGGCCCGACCGCCAGCTGAACCTGGACCGCAATGTCGAGATCCAGCGTGGCCAGACCGGCATCACCGCCGATACCGCCTGCTACATGCGGATCGAGGACGAAGTCACGGCCAGCGGCAACGTCAACATGTGGCGCTTCGGCGACCGCTACAAGGGCGATGCGCTGCAGTTGAATCTCGAGACCGGCAAGGGCTGGGTGCTGCATCCCCAGTACCGCCTGGAGGCGACCAACGGCCAGGGCCGCGCCGACCGCATCGACTTCCTGGGCGAGAACCAGGCCGTGGTGCGCAACGGCACCTACAGCACCTGCGAAGGCCCGGACCCGGACTGGTACCTCAAGTCCAGCACCCTGCGCCTGGACAGCGGGCGCGATGTCGGCGTGGCCGGCAAGACCGTCATCTATTTCAAGGACGTGCCGATCCTGGGCACGCCCGCGCTCTCGTTCTCGCTCTCGGGCGAACGCCGCTCCGGCTGGCTGCCGCCCTCGGTGGGCTTCGGCTCGCAGGGCAAGGCCGAGATCATGGTGCCCTACTACGTCAACATCGCGCCCAACCGCGACCTGACCCTGTACCCGCGCATGATGTTCGACCGCGGCCTGCAGCTGGGCGCGACCGGCCGCTACCTGGGCACGACCTACAACGGCGAGACCCATATCGAGGTGCTGCCGAGCGACCGCAAGACCGACACCACGCGCTGGCGCGCCGACTCGCTGCACAACCAGGCGATCCGTCCCAACTGGTCGTTCGGCTGGAACCTGCATGGCGCCTCGGACGACGAATACCCGTCCGACTTCTCGCGTTCGGTCTCGAACTCGGCCGAGCGCCAGCTGCTGCGCGAGCTGCGCACCGACTACGTGGGCCAGTACTGGAGCCTGGCCGCGCGCGCCCAGAACTACCAGGTGCTGCAGGACCCGGCCGCGGCCACCAACCCGAGCCTGACGGTGCCGCGTCCCTACGACCGCCTGCCGCAGATTAACTTCCACGCCGGCCGCTACGACGTGGCCGGCTTCGACTGGGCGGTGGACGCCGAGGCGACCCGTTTCTGGCATCCGGATTTCGTGCGCGGCAACCGCGCCGTGGCGGTGGGCCAGATCAGCTACCCGATCGTGCGTCCCGGCTGGTTCATCACGCCCAAGCTGATCGCCAACGCCGCCAAGTACGACGTCGACTACGACCACATCGCGGGCGGCGGCCTGCGCCCGGACGGCAGCCGCCTGCCGACCAAGCTGTCGCGCACGGTCGGCACCTTCTCGCTCGACAGCGGCATGGTGTTCGAGCGCGACGGCTCGCTGTTCGGGCGCGCCGTCACCCAGACCCTGGAGCCGCGCCTGTTCTACGTGTACACGCCGTACAAGAACCAGGACGACATCCCGGTGTTCGACACCGGCCGCGCCGGCTTCAACTACGCCCAGCTGTTCAGCGAGAACCGCTACGTGGGCCTGGACCGGGTGTCGGACGCCAACCAGCTCACCGCCGCCGTGGTCTCGCGCTTCATCCAGCCGGACGGCGCCGAGCGCCTGCGCCTGGCCTTCGGCCAGCGCCTGTATTTCGAGGAGCCGCGCGTGCGCCTGCCGGGCGAAGCGAGCCACCAGAGCCGCTCGGACGTGCTGCTGGCGGCCTCGGGCCGCATTTCCGAGACCTGGAGCTTCGATAGCGGCGTACAATACGACGCAACCGGCAGTAGCCTGTACAGCTCGAATGCGGGGGTACAGTGGCTGCCGGGACGGATGAAGGTGGTGAACGCGGAATACCGTTATCAGCGCGACAGCTTCCGCAACATCGACCTGTCGGCGCAGTGGCCGATCTCGCAGCGCTGGTACGGCGTGGGCCGGATCAGCTATGCGCTGCGGTCCTATGGCGTGGGCCAGGCGACCAACCCCTCGCGAGGCGGCAAGCTGATCGAGAGCCTGGTCGGTCTCGAATACAAGGCCGACTGCTGGGTGTTCCGGATGGGTGCGCAGCGTTTCGTGACCGCGGCCCAGACCACGTCGACGCCGATCTTCTTCCAGCTCGAGCTCAATGGCCTGTCGCGCCTTGGCTTGGGCAACCCGCTCGAGACGTTCAACAAGAGCATCCCGGGCTATACGCGGCTGAACACGAATGTCGGCCGCCCGTGATTGAAACATCCTGAATGAGTGCTTTCCAGATGATGCGTACTACCCGTTTGCACAAGAACACGCGAGCCTTCTCACTCGCTGCGGCGCTGCTGTGCGCGCTCACCAGCGGCCAGGTGCTGGCCCAGGCCAAGGCGCCTGCCGCCACGGCCGCGCCGGCGGCCAAGGCGGGCGGCGGCTTCCTGCCGCCTGCGTCCGCCAACGCCAAGGTGGTCGACTCGATCCACGTCGTCGTCAATGACGAAGTGATCACCAAGAACGAAGTCGTGAACCGCGTGGCCCAGATCGCGCAGAACCTGAAGGCGCGCGGCGCCCAGCTGCCGGACCAGGCGACCCTGGAACGCCAGGTGGTCGAGTCGATGATCGTCGAGCGCGCCCAGCTCCAGCTGGCCAAGGAAATGGGCGTGCGCGTCGATGACCGCACCCTGGACGCCACTATCGCCCGCATCGCCGAAGGCCAGAAGATGTCGCTGCAGGATCTGCGCAACCAGATGGAAAAAGAGGGACTGACCTACGGGCAGTTCCGCGAAGACATCCGCAACGAGATCATGCTGCAGCGCTTGCGCGAGCACGAGGTCGACAGCAAGATCCAGATCTCGGAAGCCGAGGTCGACACCTACCTGGCGGCAAGCAAGGCCGCCGCGGCCGAGAAGGTCGAGATGGAGCTGGCCCAGATCCTGGTGCGCGTGCCCGAGAACGCCTCGCCCGAGCAGATCGCCGCGCGCCGCGCGCGCGCCGAGGAAGTGATGCGCCAGCTGCGCACCGGCGCCGACTTCGCCAAGACCGCCGCCACCTATTCGGACGCCCCGGATGCCCTGAAGGGCGGCGACATCGGCTGGCGCGACCCGGACCGCCTGCCGCCGGTGTTCGCCGGCGAACTGCGCAAGATCCAGCCGGGCCAGGTCACCCAGATCATCAAGACCAACGTCGGTTTCCACATCCTCAAGATGAGCAACAAGCGCTCGCTGGCCGAATCGAACGACAAGGCGGTGGTGCAGCAGACCCGCGCGCGCCACATCCTGCTCAAGCCCACCCCGACCATGACCGAGGGCGAAGTCAAGCGCAAGCTGCTGGAACTGAAGGAAAAGATGGCCAACAACGCCGGCACCTTCGAGGACCTGGCGCGCCTGCACTCGCAGGACGGCTCGGCCAGCAAGGGCGGCGACCTGGGCTGGCTGGAACCGGGCGACACCGTGCCGGAATTCGAGAGCGCGATGAACAACCTCAAGCCGGGCGAAATCTCGGACGTGATCCAGTCGCCGTTCGGCTTCCACCTGATCCAGGTGGTCGAGCGCAAGAGTCAGGACGTGACCCAGCAGAAGGAACGCAACGTCGCGCGCAACGTCATCCGCGAGCGCAAGATGCAGGAAGCGATGGAAGACTGGCTGCGCCAGGTCCGCGACCGCGCCTACGTCGAGTTCCGCGAGGAGCAGTAAGCCCATGGCCGCGCCGCTCGCGCCCCGGCCGACGCTTGCCGTCACGGTCGGCGAACCGGCCGGCATCGGTCCTGAAATCTCGATCCGGGCGGCGTGGGCGCTGCGCCACCAGGCCAACTGCGTCCTGATCGGCGACGCGGCCTTCCTGGCGCTCACCGCCAGCCTGATCGACCCGGAGATCCGCCTGTCGGCGCTGTCGACCCAGGCCCTGCGCAACGGCGGCCTGCCGCATTTCGGCGCCGAACGCCTGGCCGTGATCGACGTGCCGCTGGCGGCCCACGTGACCCCCGGCACGCTCGACGCCGAGAACGGCCGCGCGGTGCTGGCCACGCTCGACCTGGCCATCGAAGGCGCGCAATGCGGCTGGTTCGACGCCATCGTCACCGCGCCGCTCCAGAAGAGCACCATCAACGACGCCGGCATCGCGTTTTCCGGCCACACCGAATACCTGGCCGAGAAGACCGGCACGCCCAAGGTGGTCATGATGCTGGCCGGTTCGCCCGGCCAGGACCAGCCTTACCTGCGGGTGGCGCTGGCCACCACCCACCTGCCGCTCAAGGACGTGCCGGATGCGATCACGCGCGACAGCCTGGCCCGGGTGATCGACATCATCGCCGCCGACCTGCGCGCCAAGTTCGGCATCGCGCAGCCCGTCATCCTGGTCACCGGCCTGAACCCGCACGCGGGCGAGAACGGCTACCTGGGCCGCGAGGAGATCGAGGTCATCGCGCCGGTGCTGGAGGGCGCGCGCAAGCGCGGCATCGACGCGCGCGGCCCCTATCCGGCCGACACCCTGTTCCAGCCGCGCTACCTGAAGGACGCCGACTGCGTGCTGGCGATGTACCACGACCAGGGCCTGCCGGTGCTCAAGTACGCCACCTTCGGGCGCGGCATCAACGTCACCCTCGGGCTGCCGCTGATCCGCACCTCGGTCGACCACGGCACCGCGCTCGACCTGGCCGCCCAGGGGCTGGGCCTGGCCGATTGCGGCAGCATGGAAGAGGCGATCCGCGCCGCCATGCTCATGGTGGCCGCCTCCAAGAAGATCTAACAGAAAGCAAGAATGAAACACGTCGCACGCAAGCGCTTCGGCCAGAACTTCCTGACCGATGCCCACGTCCTGAACAACATCATCGACGCCATCGGGCCGCGCCGCGGCGAGGCGATGGTCGAGATCGGCCCGGGCCTGGCGGCGATGACGGCGCTGCTGCTCAAGAGCCTCGACCACATGCATGTGGTGGAACTGGACCGCGACCTGGTGGCGCGCCTGGAAAAAGCCTATCCGCGCGAGCGCCTCACGGTGCACTCGGGCGACGCGCTCAAGTTCGACTTCGGTTCGATTCCCGTGCCGGAAGGGCAGAGGCTGCGCGTGGTCGGCAACCTGCCGTACAACATCTCCAGCCCGCTGCTGTTCCACCTGGCCGAGTTCGCGCCCCTGGTCGAGGACCAGCATTTCATGCTGCAGAAGGAAGTGGTGGAGCGCATGGTGGCCGAGCCGGGCACCAAGGCCTACAGCCGCCTGTCGGTGATGCTGCAGTGGCGCTACGACATGGAGCTGCTGTTCATCGTCCCGCCCGAGGCCTTCGACCCGCCGCCGCAGGTGGATTCGGCGATCGTGCGCATGATCCCCAAGCGCGAACGGCTGGCCTGCGACGGCGCCAGGCTGGAGCAGGTGGTGGCCAAGGCCTTCTCGCAGCGCCGCAAGGTGATCCGCAACTGCGTGGCCGGCATGTTCACCGAAGCCCAGCTGGTGGAAGCCGGCATCGATCCGGGCGCCCGTCCGGAAGCCGTGGGCCTCGAACACTATGTGGCGCTGGCCAACCTGCTCTGAACCTCCCCTGGCGTGGACGGCCTCGCCGTCCGCGCGTCGAACCGCCGGGTTATTGCGCCGCACAAGCGCACGTCATCGCGCATTTTCCCCATTCCAGCCTGGCTTTTCCGCAGTCCGTCGCACGCCGCTGGAGCCTGGCCCCGCCTTTTCCTATAGTGCTTCCATCGACAGCCGATCTGGCTCACACCACTTACCGAAGGAGCACATCATGAATGTCCTCAAGAATATGGAAGCCGTCTTCCTCGCAGCCCTGATCGTCATCGGCGGCAGCAGCTATGCGGTGGCCGCGACTGAAAAGGCCGCCGACAACTACGCCGCCCAGGTCTCGGTCGGCATGAGCAAGGTCGCCGTGGTAAAGGTCAGCGCCGCGCGCTGATTCCTCTCCAGGCTCCATCTCCAGGCGCGCGGGCAAAAAAAAAGCCCGCCTTGGAGGGCGGGCTAAATCCAATTCTTTTCTGAGGAGAGTTGGAGGAGACAGGAGCAAGTATGCTGCGTTACAGCATATAAGTCCAATTTCTCTTTCAAATACTCGACATAAGAATTGCGTATATCTGATCAGGGATTCGCCACGCAGTTCACGTTGACGTTCTTCACGTCTTCGTCGCCCATGGTGCCGACGCCGTTGGCCACCGTGCAGGTCAGGCCGGTCGGCTGGGTCAGGATGGTCACGCCGTAGGTGATGCCGTAGGCCACCGGCGCCCCGAATGCGTAGCTGGTCGCGCCCTTGAGCAGGGTGACGGTGCCGCCGGTGCTGCCATTGGTCATCACCAGGCCGTCCGCGGTCAGGCCGGTCACCGAGCCGCCGACGGTATGCTGGTCAATCCCGCACTCGACGATGACATTGATCTTTTCCAGGCGGCCGGCCGTGTCCCGGTTGATCGGATCGCGGTAGGTCTGGGCGAAGCCGCAGTTCTGGTGCGCCGGCTCGGCGTCGATCTTGACGTTGTACTCGTCGCCGTACTCGAGCTTGTTCGGGAAGGAATAGCTCACGTCGGCGCCCGGCGTGGCCGGCGGATTGACGGTGATGGTCATGCCGTTGGTCGACAGGGTCAGGCCTGGATAGATCAGGCCCTTGGCGGTGCCCGCCACGGTGAACTCGGCTTTGCCGCCGCCGCCGCAGGCGGACAGACCCAGGGCCAGCGCCAGCGCGAGCGCCGGACGGATCAGGGAAGACTTCATGAATGACTCCAGGAGAATTTACGGGGTGCAGGTAACGGCCAGGTTATTGATGCCGGCGGCGCCCATCTTGCCGGTGCCGTTGGCAATCGTGCAAGTCTGGCCGGCCGGCTGGGTCAGGATCGCGACGCCGTAGACGCCGTCCTGCGGCACCTTGGCCATGGCGAAGCTGGTCGCGCCGGCGGCCACCGCCACGCGGTCCGAGCCGTTGACCAGCACCAGGCCGCTGCCGGTCAGGTTGCCGATGCTGCCGCCCAAGGCGTGCGTCTTGAAGGTGCAGACGACGTCCACGCGGTTGGTCGCGAAGACCGCGCGGCCCCTGGCGCCGACGACGTCGCATTTCTCGACGTTGTCCGGGGTGGTCTTGACTTCGACGTTGTACTGGGAATCGGTTTCCACCAGATTCGGGAAGTAGTACGTGCCGGCGCCGCTCGTGGTCGGGGTGACGGCGTAATCCGAGCCGCCGTTGAGGGTCAGGACCAGGCCGGTCTTGGTGACGCCGGTGAAGTTGCCGCCGATGGCGAGCTCGCCATCACTGCCACCGCCACAGGCGGACAGCGCAAGCGTGCATGCCAGCACGGCGCCGGCACGCAGGTAGGAACTCTTCATGTACTTACTCCAAAATATCGGACGGGAAAAAAGCCAAATCAGGGAAGGATGAGACAAAATCGCCCAACATTTTAGTCCATTTGGCAAGCAGCTGGTCCATTTGCCTTTGTATCACGGTGTAACCACGTCTGCACGCGATTGATTTTCGAGGACCGGCTCGCTATGCTTGGGGAGACTCCCTCTCCCCCATGCACCATGACGAGACCCTGGCCAAAAGCCGTTCTGTTCGATCTTGACGACACCCTGTGGCCGATCGCGCCCGTGATCATCGAAGCAGAAAAGATCCTGTACGCCTGGCTGGCCCGGCACGCGCCGCGCGTGGCCCAGCAATACACGATCGAGACCCTGCGCCAGGCGCGCCTGGAATTGCTCGCCAGCCGGCCCGAATTCCAGCTCGACCTGGGCGCCCTGCGCCGCGCCGGCCTGATCGCGGCCTTCGAGCAGGCGGGCGAGGATACCGCCAAGGTCGAGCTGGCCATGGTCGAGTTCTTTGCCGCGCGCAATGCCGTGATTCCCTACGACGATGTGGTGCCCGGCCTGCTGCGCCTGAAGAGCCGGGTCTTGATCGGTTCCGTGACCAACGGCAACGCCGACCTGGAGACCATCGGCCTGGCGCGCCACTTCCACGCCTCGGTCGCCGCCCATAGTTTCGGCAAGGCCAAGCCCGCTCCCGAGATCTTCCAGGCCGGCTGCGCGGCGCTCGGCGTGCGCTTTTCCGAGGCGGTGTACGTGGGCGACGACCTGCTGCTCGACGTCCAGGGCGCCCAGCGCGCCGGCCTGCGCGCCGTCTGGATGAACCGGGTCGGCAAGCGCAACGAGATCCCCCACCTGGTGCAGCCCGACGCCGAGGTGACGAGCCTGGACGAGCTGATAGCCTGGCTCAGGCGCGAGCACCATTGATGCTTGAGCTGGCGCAGCGCCGGGCTTGCGCTTGCCGTCTCGCGTCCCCACCTATCTATAATATAGGCAGCAACTCTTTTGCTTCCAAGAATCATGCAACTCGATAACCGTGCACAAACCCTGCTCAAAGCGCTCGTCGAACGCTATATCGCCGACGGCCAGCCGGTAGGTTCGCGCGCGCTGTCGAAGATTTCCGGCCTGGACCTGTCGCCGGCCACGATCCGCAATATCATGGCGGACCTCGAAGAGATGGGCTATGTGGCCAGCCCGCACACCTCGGCCGGGCGCATTCCGACGCCGCGCGGCTACCGCCTGTTCGTGGACACCCTCCTGACCGTGCAGCACATCGACGAGCAGGCGGTCGCCGCCGAGCGCATGCGCCTGCCGGTGCAGCAGCCGCAGAAGATCATCGCCAACGCGGCGCAAATGCTGTCCTCGCTGTCGCAGTTCGCCGGCGTGGTGCAGAGCCCGCGCCGCGAATCGGTGTTCCAGCAGATCGAATTCCTCCGTTTGTCTGAGAAAAGGATTCTGCTGGTGATCGTCGACCCGCGCGGCGACGTGCAGAACCGCCTGCTGCTGACCGACGTGGACTACACGCCGGGCCAGCTGACCCAGTCGGCCAATTACCTGAACCAGAACTACGCCGGCCTCACCTTCGACGAGGTGCGCGCCCGCCTGACGGGCGAACTGCGCCAGCTGCGCGACGACATGGGCCGCCTGATGCAGGCGGCGGTGGAGGCGGGCAGCGAGGCGATGGCCGAGGGCGACGACATGGTGATCGCCGGCGAGCGCAACCTGCTGTCGGTGTCGGATTTGTCGTCGAACATGACTTCGCTGCGCCAGATGTTCGAGATGTTCGAGCAGAAGACCGGGCTGATGCAGCTGCTGGACGTGTCCAGCAAGGCGGGCGGGGTGCAGATCTTCATCGGCGGGGAGTCGAAGCTGGTGCCGATGGACGAGATGAGCGTGGTGACGGCGCCGTATGAGGTCAATGGGCGGATCGTCGGGACCCTGGGGGTGATCGGGCCGACGCGCATGGCGTACGAGCGGGTGATTCCGATTGTGGATATTACGGCGAAGCTGCTGTCGAATGCGTTGAGCCAGCCGTAAAAAAGCACGCTCGTGGCGTGCTGATGAACTTGGATCCCGGCGAAGGCCGGGATCCAAGTTCGCCGATCAGCCGAAAAGCGTATTTACTGCTTCCTCGGACAATTCACCTTCACACAATTCCCATAAATCGCCAGCGCATGCTCGGCGATCTTGTACCCGCGCTCGGTCGCGATCTTGTGCTGGCGCGATTCGATCTCTTCGTCGTAGAACTCCTCGACATGTCCGCAATCCAGGCACACCAGGTGATCATGGTGCGACCCGGCATTCAGCTCATAAATGGCCTTGCCCGTCTCGAAGTGGTTGCGGTTGAGCAGGCCGGCCTGCTCGAACTGGGTCAGGACCCGGTAGACAGTCGCCAGGCCCACGTCCATGTTATCGGCCAGGAGAATCTTGTAGACGTCTTCCGCCGTCAGGTGCCGCACTTCGCTGTTCTGGAAAATCTCCAGGATTTTCAGTCGCGGCAGGGTAGCCTTCAGGCCGCTGGCCTTCAGGTCGGTCGGGTTGTTACTCATGTTTGTTGCTCGTAGTTTGGCGGAGTGCTTTATGATATAGCGTTTTGGAGCTCCCGCTCAAACGTTTTGAGGTTATCTATGCGCGTCAAACATGCCGTTTTTCATCGATTCTCCGCCCGGGCTGCCCTCGCGGCAGGCCTCGCGTGCACCCTGATGCTCTCGGGCTGCGCCAGCTGGCGCAACCAGACGCGTCCGGCAGCGCCGGTGAATACGGACCCGGCCGCCGCCGCTGCCGCCGCCGAAAAATCGGCCGCGGCCGCCAATGCGGGCGCGCAGACCACGACGGTCACCAAGCTGCAGAAATTCCTGTGGGTGTTCTCGCCCTACCGTCCGGACATCCAGCAAGGTAACTTCGTCTCGCAGGAGATGCTAAGCCAGCTGAAGGTGGGCCAGACCCGCGACCAGGTGCGCTTCATCCTCGGCAGCCCGCTGCTGACCGACATGTTCCACGGCGACCGCTGGGACTACCCGTTCTACCTGGCGCGCGGCAACGGCGAGCTGACCACCAGCCGCGTGACCGTCTACTTCAAGAACGACGTGGTCGAGCGCTTCGAAGGCGGCAACCTGCCGAGCGAGCGCGATTACATCGACCGCATCGCCGGCCCGGCCAGGATCCCGAAGAACAAGCCCGAGACCCGCCCGGTCGAACCGGTCAAGGTCGGCGGCGCACCTGTGATCCAGCCATGAGCGCACCGCTGAAGATCGCCGTTGCAGGCGCCAGCGGCCGCATGGGCCGCATGCTGATCGAAGCCATCCAGGCCGCGCCGGACGCGGAACTGGCGGGCGCGCTGGACGTCGCCGGTTCGACGGCGATCGGCATGGATGCCGGCGCCTTCGCCGGCCAGCTGACCGGCGTGATCATCCAGTCCGACCTGGCCGCCGCGCTGGCCAAGGCCGACCTGCTGATCGACTTCACGCGCCCGGAAGGCACCCTGCATCACCTGGCATACTGCGCCGCCAACGGCAAGCAGATGGTGATCGGCACCACCGGCTTCGACGAGGCCGGCAAGGCCGCGATCCGCGCCGCGGCCGAGAAGACCGCCGTGGTGTTCGCCCCGAACATGAGCGTGGGCGTGAACGTCACCCTCAAGCTGCTGGAAATGGCGGCCAGGAGCTTCTCGGAAGGCTACGACATCGAGATCGTCGAAGCGCACCACCGCCACAAGGTGGACGCGCCCTCGGGCACCGCGCTCAAGATGGGCGAGGTGATCGCGGATGCTTTGGGGCGCGACCTGAAGGAATGCGCCGTCTATGGCCGCGAAGGCGTGACCGGCGAGCGCGATCCGTCGACCATCGGCTTCGCCACCGTGCGCGGCGGCGACGTGGTGGGCGACCACACCGTCATGTTCCTGGGGACGGGTGAGCGCATCGAGATCAGCCACAAGTCGAGCAGCCGCGTGACCTACGCCCACGGCTCCCTGCGCGCCGCGCGCTTCCTGGCGGGCAAGCCGAACGGCTTGTACGACATGCAGGACGTGCTGGGCCTGAAGGCTTGATATGGCGGTCGCGGAACTGAACGGCGCGGCCATCGTCGACGAGGCCTCCTTCCACGCCGAGAGCCGGCGCGCGTTCGGCTTTCCGGCGTCGTATGCGGATTCCATCGATGCCTGGGTGGACTGCATGAGCTACCTGCGGGACGAGGAGAACATGACCAAGTTCCGGCTCAAGCCGAACGAGGTGCTGGAGATCGTCATTGCGGATGCCGCGAAGATGAAGGCGGCGGCGCCGGATCTGCTGGAGGAGATTGCCTTCTGCGTCGGCGGCATCAACGAGCGCTATGAGGATTACGGCGAGAAGCCGGCGCTGGAACTGGTGCTGCGCTAACTGATCGCTGCACTAATACCGCCCCGCGGCCTCAAAACCCGCCCCCAGTCATAAGACCGTCATCCCGGCGAAGGCCGGGATGACGGTCTTTAGTTTTGTGGTGCTAAAAGCAACGTCGCCGCCGCTGCTTATCCCTGCAGCATCGCACTTCGCCGCAGTGCAAAACGAACCAGTATAATGTTCTGTTCCACCCTCATTACGTCTGCAGAAATCATGCAAGAAAAATATAGTCCAGCCGAAGTCGAACAGGCCGCCCAGGCCTACTGGAAGTCGATCGAGGCCTACAAAGCCGTCGAGAACGACCCGCGTTTCCCTAAAGGCAAGTATTACGCCTGCTCGATGCTGCCTTACCCGTCGGGCAAGCTGCACATGGGTCACGTGCGCAACTATACGATCAATGACGTGATGTACCGCTACCTGCGCATGAACGGCTACAACGTCCTGATGCCGATGGGCTGGGACGCGTTCGGCATGCCGGCGGAGAATGCCGCGATGGCCAACAACGTGCCCCCTAGCGAGTGGACCTATTCGAACATCGCCCACATGAAGAAGCAGATGGAGTCGATGGGCCTGGCCATCGACTGGTCGCGCGAAATGACCGCCTGCAAGCCGGAATACTACAAGTGGAACCAGTGGATGTTCCTCAAGATGCTCGAGAAGGGCATCATCTACCAGAAGACCGGCACCGTGAACTGGGACCCGATCGACCAGACCGTGCTGGCCAACGAGCAGGTGGTGGACGGCCGCGGCTGGCGTTCGGGCGCGCTGATCGAGAAGCGCGAGATCCCGATGTACTACGTGCGCATCACCGACTACGCCGACGAGCTGCTCGACTACGTCGACAACAAGCTGCCGGGCTGGCCGGAGCGCGTGCGCATCATGCAGGCCAACTGGATCGGCAAGTCGACCGGCGTGCGCTTCGCCTTCCCGCATGTGGTCATGGACGAAGCCGGTGAGCTGATCAACGACGGCAAGCTCTGGGTCTTCACCACCCGCGCCGACACCATCATGGGCGTGACCTTCTGCGCCGTGGCCGCGGAACACCCGCTGGCCCAGCACGCCGCCAAGGACAACCCGGACCTCGCCGCCTTCATCGCCGAGTGCAAGATGGGTTCCGTCATCGAAGCCGACATGGCGACGATGGAAAAGAAAGGCATGCCGACCGGCCTGTTCGTCACCCATCCGGTGACCGGCGAGCAGGTGCCGGTCTGGGTCGGCAACTACGTCCTCATGACCTACGGCGACGGCGCCGTGATGGGCGTGCCGGCGCACGACGAGCGCGACTTCGGCTTCGCCAAGAAATACGACCTGCCGATCAAGCAGGTGGTGGCCATCGAAGGCCAGGAGTTCTCGCTGGACGCCTGGCAGGAGTGGTACGGCGACAAGGAACACGGCAAGACCATCAACTCCGGCAAGTACGACGGCCTCGATTACACCGCCGCCGTCAATGCGGTCGCGGGCGACCTCGCGGGCCAGGGCCTGGGCGAGAAGAAGACCACCTTCCGCCTGCGCGACTGGGGCATCTCGCGCCAGCGCTACTGGGGCACCCCGATCCCGATGATCCACTGCGGCGACTGCGGCGCGGTGCCGGTCCCCGAGCAGGACCTGCCGGTCGTGCTGCCGGAACACCTGGTCCCGGACGGCACCGGCAACCCGCTGAACAAGGATGAAGCCTTCCTGAAGTGCGACTGCCCGAAGTGCGGCAAGCCGGCGCGCCGCGAGACCGACACGATGGACACCTTCATCGACTCGTCCTGGTACTACATGCGCTATACCTCGCCGGGCTCGAACGAGGCCATGGTCGATGCGCGCAACGATTACTGGATGCCGATGGACCAGTACATCGGCGGCATCGAGCACGCCGTCATGCACCTGCTGTACGCGCGCTTCTGGACCAAGGTCATGCGCGACTTCGGCCTGGTCAAGTTCGACGAGCCTTTCGTGAACCTGCTGACCCAGGGCATGGTGCTGAACGAGACCTACTACCGCGAAGACGCCGCCGGCAAGAAGACCTGGTTCAACCCGGCCGACGTCGAGCTGACCTTTGACGACAAGGGCCGCCCGCAAAGCGCCATCCTGAAGGCCGACGGCCAGCCGGTGGAACTGGGCGGCACCGAGAAGATGTCGAAGTCGAAGAACAACGGCATCGACCCGCAGGCCCAGATCGAGCAGTACGGCGCCGACACCGCGCGCCTGTTCACCATGTTCGCCTCGCCGCCGGAACAGACCCTGGAATGGTCGAACAGCGGCGTCGAAGGCGCCAGCCGCTTCCTGCGCCGCGTGTGGGCCTACGGCTACGCACAGCGCGAGCGCATCGCCGCGGCCCTGGCGGGCAAGCAGGAAGGCACGCTCGACGACGCCCAGAAGACCCTGCGCCGCGAAGTGCACAAGGTGCTGCAGCAGGCCGACTACGACCTCAAGCGCATCCAGTACAACACCGTGGTGTCGGCCTGCATGAAGATGCTGAACACGCTGGAGTCGGCCAAGCCGGAAGAAGGCGCTGCGACCAACGCCGTGATCGCCGAAGGCTTCTCGATCTTCCTGCGCCTGCTGAACCCGGTCTCGCCGCACATCACCCACGCGCTGTGGCAGGACCTGGGCTATGGCCAGGCCTACGGCGACATCCTGAACGTGCAGTGGCCGGAAGTCGACCCTGCCGCGCTGGAGCAGTCCGAGATCGAACTGATGATCCAGGTGAACGGCAAGCTGCGCGGCTCGGTCAAGGTGGCCAAGGATGCCGACAAGGCGGCCATCGAAGCGGCCGCGCTGGCCTCCGAGGCGGTGCAGAAGTTCGTCGAGGGCACGCCGAAGAAGGTCATCGTCGTGCCTGGCAAACTCATCAACATCGTGGTGTAAGCGAATGCGCGCTATCCGAACCCTGGTGTGTATGCTGATGGCGGCTGCGGTCCTCGCGGGCTGCGGCTTCCAGCTGCGCGGTACGAACGGCCAGTACAACCTGCCGTTCCAGAGCATCTGGCTGTCCTTCCCGGAGACCTCGCCGCTGGGCACTGAGCTCAAGCGCAACCTGCGCGCGGCCGAAACCGTGCGCATCGAGCAGGACGCGTCCAGGGCCCAGGCCTTGTTCGACGTGCTGTCCGAGACGCGCGGCAAGTCCATCCTCTCGCTCAACAGCCTGGGCCGGGTGCGCGAATACACGCTGAGCTACACCCTGGTGTTCCGGGTGCGCGACGCCAACAACCGCGAACTGCTCGCGCCGACCGAGATCACCCTGCGCCGCAACATCGCTTTCGACGAAAGCCAGGTGCTGGCCAAGGAATCGGAAGAAGCGCTGCTGTACCGCGACATGCAGGCCGACCTGGTGCAGCAGATCCTGCGCCGCCTGGCCGCGATCAAGCCGGCGGCTGCCTGAGGTGAATGCGTAATGCAGTTGCGGCTTGAAGCGCTCGACGGGCAGCTGGCAAAGGGCCTGGCGCCGCTGTACGTGATCACCAGCGACGAGCACCTGCTCGCGCTGGAAGCGGCCGACCGCATCCGCAAGGCCGCGCGCGCCCAGGGCTATACCGAGCGCGACGTGCTCACGGTCGAGCGCAGCTTCAAGTGGGGGGAACTGCTGGCGGCCAACCAGGCTTTATCGCTGTTCGGCGACAAGAAGCTGATCGAGCTGCGCATCCCGAGCGGCAAGCCGGGCAAGGACGGCAGCGCCGCCCTGCAGAGCTATGCCAAGGACCTCAGCCCCGACAACCTGACCCTGATCACCCTGCCCAAGCTGGACTGGCAGACCGCCAAGTCCTCCTGGGTGACGGCGCTGCAGCAGGCGGCCGTCTACATCGAGATCCCGAATGTGGAAAGGGCGCAGCTGCCGGGCTGGATCGGCATGCGTCTCTCCGCGCAAGGGCAGAGCGCCGAGCGCCAGAGCCTGGATTTCATTGCCGACCGCGTGGAGGGCAACCTGCTGGCGGCGCACCAGGAAATCCAGAAGCTCGGCCTGCTGTACGAACCGGGCAAGCTGAGTTTCGAGCAGGTGCACGACGCCGTGCTCAACGTGGCGCGCTACGACGTGTTCAAGCTGTCCGAGGCGATGCTGACGGGCGACCCGGCGCGCCTGGCGCGCATGCTGGAAGGCCTGAAGGGCGAGGGCGAGGCGCTGCCGCTGGTTTTGTGGGCGGTCAGTGAAGAAATCCGCACGCTGCTAAAATTGAAGACCGGGATGAGTCAGGGGCGGCCGCTGGGCGCGCTGCTGAAGGAATACCGGATCTGGGGTCCGCGCGAGCGGATGATGGAACCGGCGCTGCGCCGCGTGTCGCTCGGCACGCTCGAGGCAGCGCTGCAGGACGCGGCGCAGGTGGACCGGATGGTCAAGGGCCTGCGCGCGAAGCAGTTCGCGGGCGATGCCTGGGACGCCATGCTGCAGCTGGCCTTGAAGGTGGCGCGCTAGGCTTTCCCGGTCGTCCGATCCATTCCCCGCACGCCGAATCTCAACGCAATTGGACGACACGATGGACATCACCGCACACATGCACACCCTCGGCCGCCAGGCCCGGGCCGCCTCGCGCGCCATGGCGCGCGCCGACGGCGCCACCCGCAACCGCGCGCTGCTCCTGATCGCCGAGGCGATCGAACGCGAAGCGGCTTCCCTGCGCGCGGCCAACCAGCAAGATATGGACGCGGCCAGCGCGAACGGCCTGGCGCCGGCGCTGCTGGACCGCCTGGCCTTGTCCGACGCGGCCATCGCCACCATGGTGACCGGCCTGCGCCAGATCGCCGAGCTGCCCGACCCGATCGGCGAAATCTCGAACATGAAGGTGCGCCCGACCGGCATCCAGGTGGGCCAGATGCGCGTGCCGCTGGGCGTGATCGGCATCATCTACGAAGCGCGTCCGAACGTGACGGTCGACGCGGCCGGCCTGTGCATCAAGAGCGGCAACGCGGCGATCCTGCGAGGCGGCTCGGAAGCCATCCACTGCAACCGCGCGCTCGCCAGGCTGGTGGCCGAAGGCCTGCAGAAGGCCGGGCTGCCCCTTAGCGCGGTGCAGGTGGTCGACACCACCGACCGCGCCGCCGTCGGCGCCCTGATCACCATGCCGCAGTATGTGGACGTGATCGTCCCGCGCGGCGGCAAGGGCCTGATCGCGCGCCTGATGGAAGAGTCCACGGTCCCGATGATCAAGCACCTGGACGGCATCTGCCACGTCTACATCGACGCCAAGGCCGACCTGGAGAAGGCGCTGCCGGTGGCCTTCAACGCCAAGTGCCACCGCTACGGCACCTGCAACACCATGGAAACCCTGCTGGTGTCGCGCGAAATCGCCCCGGCCGTGCTGCCGCGCCTGGCGGAGCTGTACAAGACCAAAGAGGTCGAGCTGCGCGCCGATCCGGAATCCTTCGCGATCCTGGCGGGCTATCCGCACCTGGTGGCCGCGCTTGAAGAAGACTGGAGCACCGAATACCTGGCGCCGATCCTGGCGGTGAAGATCGTCGCCGGCATCGACGAGGCGATCGACCACATCAACACCTATTCGTCGAAGCACACGGACGCGATCATCACCGAGGACTTCAGCGGTGCGATGCGCTTCCTGAAGGAAGTCGATTCGGCCTCGGTGATGGTGAATGCCTCGACCCGCTTCGCGGACGGCTTCGAGTACGGACTGGGTGCGGAGATCGGCATCTCGAACGACAAGCTGCACGCGCGCGGTCCGGTGGGACTGGAAGGGCTTACCTCGCTCAAGTACGTCGTGTTCGGTCACGGCGAAGTGCGTCAATAAGAACAAGGATTCGCATGTACCTCTGGATCAAGGCCCTGCACATCGTCTTTATCGCGTCCTGGTTCGCCGGGCTGTTCTACCTGCCGCGCATCTTCGTGAACCTGGCGCAGGAAAGCAATCCGGCCGTGGTCGAACGCCTGCTGGGCATGGGACGGAGGCTGTACCGCTTCACCACGATCCTGATGGTGCCGGCGCTGGTGCTGGGCCTGTGGCTGTGGCTCGGCTACGGTATCAAAGGCGGCTGGCTGCACGCGAAACTGGCGCTGGTGATCGTGACGATCGGCTACCATCATGCCTGCGGTTCGCTGCTGAAAAAGTTCGAACGCGGGGTCAATACGCGCAGCCATAAGTGGTTCCGGTATTTCAATGAAGTGCCGGTGCTGCTGCTGCTGGCGATTGTGATTCTGGTGGTGGTGAAGCCGTTCTAAGTTTCAGTACCGCTAACCGTAAAACCGTCATCCCGGCGAAGGCCGGGATGACGGTTTTACGGTTAGCGGTAAATAAGAAGTTGTAGCGTCATCGGCAGGAGCTGCTGACGCGTTATCTCAATAGTTTCTCAACGGACAAAGGGTACCCCTCATGGCCTCATACTTTTGCCCATGCCCGCGCGGCATGGAAGCGGCGCTAGCCGAAGAACTCGGCGAAATCGCCCAGCTCAGCACCACCCTGAAGGTGCACAACCAGGTCCCCGGCGGCGTGCACTGCTCCGGCTCCCTGCTTGATGCCTATCTGGTCAACCTGCACTCCCGCATCGCTTCCCGGGTGCTGATGCGCATGGGCCAGCGCAGCTACAACAACGAAAACGACATCTACGACCTGGTTCTCGAGCAGCCCTGGGAAGACTGGTTCGGCACCGAGCACACCATCCGCGTCGACGTCACCGCCGTGAAGTCCCCGCTGAAGAGCCTGGAGTTCACCACCCTGAAGATCAAGGACGCCGTCTGCGACCGCTTCCGCGACCAGTTCAACAAGCGCCCCTCGGTCAACACCCGCGAGCCGGACATGCGCATCGTCGGCTTCCTCGACCAGCGCAACTTCATCATCTACCTCGACACCTCGGGCGAAGCGCTGTTCAAGCGCGGCTGGCGCGAAGAGACGGGCGACGCGCCGCTGCGCGAGAACCTGGCCGCGGGCATGCTGCGCGTGGCCGGCTGGAAGCCGGGCGTGCCGCTGTTCGACCCGATGTGCGGCTCCGGCACCATCCTCGTCGAAGCGGCCCAGATGCTGCAGGGGATTCCGCCCGGCGCGCGCCGCCGCTTCGCCTTCGAACAATTCCGCGATTTCAACCGCCAGGCCTGGCAGGACATGAAGGCCGCGATCAAGGCCAATCCGCTCCCGAGCGAGCCGACCATCTTCGGCTCCGACATCTCGGGCGACATGGTCGCCATGGCGCGCCATAACCTGAAGGTGGCCGGCATCCTGTTCGAGGTGCCGCTCAAGCAGATCGAAGCCCAGCATGTATCGCCGCCCACCAGCCAGCCGGGCATCCTGCTGACCAACCCGCCCTACGGCGAGCGTATCGGCGTGCGCGGCGACTCCACCATGCCGCAGGACGAGATGGCGGTCGCCTTCTACTCGGCCCTGGGCACCACGCTCAAGCAGCGCTTCGCCGGCTGGACCGCCTTCCTGTTCACCGCCGACCTGGGCCTGCCCAAGATGCTGCGCCTGAAAGAATCGCGCAAGACACCATTCTTCAACGGCGCGCTCGAGTGCCGATTGTTCCGCTTCGACATGGTCGCCGGCTTCAATCGACGCGAGGAAGCCAAACCAAAGCAGGACTGACAACACATGCTGCCGCCCACCGAGCCATCCGATCTTCCCAAGGACCCCGTCACACCGGTTCCCCTGCCTAAACCCCACAAGATCGCGATGCTGTCGGCGGGCGGCCTCGCAACCCTGCTGGCGGCCCTGTCGATGCTGGGGCCGTTTTCGATCGACGCCTACCTGCCGGCCTTCCCGCAGATCCGCGCAGAACTCAATGCCACCTCCATCGAGGTCCAGCAAACCCTGACCGCCTACATGCTGGCCTTTGCCGGCATGGTGCTGTGGCATGGCGCGCTGGCCGACGCCTTCGGGCGCCGCAACGTGATCCTGGTGGCGCTGGTGGTGTTCGCCATCGGCACCTTCGGCTGCGCCTCCGCGTCTTCCGTGCATTACCTGTGGGTGTTCCGCATCATGCAGGGCGTGTCGGCAGGGGCGGGCGTGGTGGTCGGGCGGGCCATCATCCGCGACCTGTATTCCGACGCCGCCGCGGCGCGCCTGCTGTCGATGGTGACCATGATCTTCTCGATCGCACCGGCCATCGCGCCCGTGCTGGGCGGCTGGATCGTGCTGTTCTTCGACTGGCGTGCGATCTTCCTGGCGCTGTGCGCCTATACCATCGTGCTGGGCTGGTTCTGCTGGAAGCATCTCCCGGAGACGATGCCGATGGAGAAGCGCCAGCCCTTCAATCCGCGCTTCCTGGCCGAGAGCTATGGCGCGATCTTCTCGTCCTTCCTGTTCCACATGAAGGCGGGCGTGACGGCGCTGAACTTCGCCGGCCTGTTCCTGTACATCTCGGCCGCGCCGGTGCTGCTGCCCGAGCACCTGGGCCTGGGGCCGTCGCAGTTCGCCTGGCTGTTCGTGCCGACCGTGAGCGGCATCTTCCTGGGTGCGCTGGCCGCCAACCGCCTGGCGGGCAAGATGGACTTCGCGCGCCAGATCCGCATGGGCTTCTTCTTCATGCTGGGCGCGGTCGTGTTCAACGTGACTTACCACGCCTTCCTGCCGCCTTCGCTGCCGTGGACCGTGGCGCCGATGTTCTTCTTCACCTTCGGCAGCTCGATCATCGCGCCCGGCGCCACCTTGCTGGCCCTCGACTTGTTCCCGCATATCCGCGGCACCGTGGCCTCTTGCCAGTCCTTCGTGTCGACCCTGCTGGGCGCCATCGTGGCGGGCGTGGTGTCGCCCCTGCTGTCGCACTCGGTGCTGGCCCTGGCCCTGGGACAGGCCGGCTTCGCGCTGCTCTCGCTCGCCTTCTGGGTGACGGCGCGGCGTTACCGTCGACGGCGGCTGCGCGGCGAAATCTGACCAGCGAGCCGAACAAAAAATGCAGAAGGCCGGGTTCTCCCGGCCTTTTTCATTTCCGCAACACTTTTAGATTGCAAGCGGAACAATATTTCATATATGCATACGAATCGTAATAATATTTCAAGACTGTGAACAATTTGTGTTGCTCTGTTACTATCATAGCGACCAATCGGCAACAGTTTTTCCCGAAACTATTGTTCCTGATCAGAAATGTATATATGCTAAGATAAGTTTCTTGCATCCAGAATAACGGGCCACAACCCCGCCTGTTCGATGGATGAAAAAGCTAGATCTTGTGGCAACCCGCTTTGAGCGATGTTCGGGCAGCCACTTTCCAACCTTCGACAAGTGGCGGCCGTGTTTGACAACATGCACCAATCAGACCAGGATATCCGCAATCGTTTGCTGATTGCCCGTCTGCCGGCGATGCCGCAGATCCTCGTCAAGCTGATCGAGCACCTCCAGGCGGATGACCTGGGGATGCCGGAGCTCGCCGCCCTTATTTCGAAGGATGCCGGCATGACCGGCAAGCTGCTGGCCGTCGCCAACAGCTCGGCCTACCACCGCAACGGCCGCACCGTGAACCTCGAGCAGTCGCTGGTCTCGCTCGGCACGGACATGATCAAGACCCTGGTCATCAGCGACTCCGTTTTCCAGACCTTCAACAGCTTCCCGCACTCGGGCAGCATCGACCTGCGCGCGTTCTGGAAGAATTCCCTGACCGCCGCCGTGCTGGCGCGCGACGCCGCGCGGGCGATCGACTACCCGCACCACGAGGAAGCCTACCTGGCCGGCCTGCTGCACAACGTCGGCCGCCTGGCCCTGCTGGCCACCGCGCCCAAGGAATACGGTTTCAACTTCACCGCGCGTGACGACGAAGACCTGTGCGCGGTCGAGCAGCGCACCCTGCAGATTACCCACGCCGAAGCCGGCGCCTGGCTGATCGAACGCTGGCAGCTCGATTCCTTCCTGGCCGACGCGGTGCTCTACCACCACGAGCCGAGCGACCGCCTGGAATCGGCCCACCCCCTGATCCGCGCCGTGCGCCTGGCCCATGTGCTGGCCAGCCACGCCGACGACCACGCCGCCCTGGTCGAAGCCGCGGCGCTGTGCAACCTGGAGCCAAGCCAGGCCTTGCAGATGCTGGAAGGGGCTGCGCGCCAGGTCGACAAGGCCGCCGTCCACCTGGGCATCGACCTGGCCGGCGCCGACGACATTCCGGCGCCGCCGGCCTTCGCGCCGCCCCCGGTCGATCCGGTGCAGCAGCGCCTGTCCGAGGAAGTGCGCAACATGGTGCTGGTGTCGGAAGTCGGCCAGACCCTGGCGCGCCAGCAGGGCGAATCCGGCCTGCTGGAAGCGATGACGCGCACCGCCCGCATCCTCTTCGATTTCGAGAACGCCGTGGTGCTGCTGGAGAACCCTACCGGCCACGCCCTGGTGGGCGCGCCGACCGCGGGCAGCCAGCGCATCGCCGAATTCGCCGTGCCGCTCGCCAAGGGCGGCCCGGTGGCCAAGAGCGCCCTCGAGCGCCGTCCCGCTTTCGTGCAGCGCGAGCGCCAGCCGATCGGCATGGCCGAGGAACAGCTGCTGCGCATGCTCGGCACCGACAGCCTGGTGTGCGTGCCGCTGGTGGCGGGCGCGCGCTGCCTGGGCATCCTGATCGGCGGCGTCAGCGCCTGGCAGCTGCCGCTGTGCCAGCGCCGCGAACGCTTCATGCAAGCCTTCGGCGCGCAAGCCGCGACCGCGCTCGAAAACCTGATGTCCGAACGCGGCCATGCGCGCCGCCAGCTGGCCAGCGTGGCCGAGGAATACCGCGAAGCCTCGCGCCGCGTGGTGCACGAGGTGAACAATCCGCTGTCGATCATCAAGAACTACCTGAGTGTCCTGGACAGCAAGCTGGCGCGCCAGGAACCGGTGGGCGGCGAACTGTCGATCCTGAACGAAGAGATCGACCGCGTCGGCCAATTGGTCGGCAGCCTGGCCGAGCTCAAGCCGCTCGACGCCGGCCCGCGTCCGACCGACGTGAGCAAGGTGGTCGACGACGTGCTGCGCCTGTTCCGCTCCAGCGGCTTCGTGCCGGCCACGGTCGAGATCAACGCCCACATGCCCGACGACGCCAAGCGCATCGAAGGCGATGCCGATGTTCTTAAGCAGATCCTGGTCAACCTGGTCAAGAACGCCGTCGAAGCCCTGAGCGGCGCCGGCGGGCGCATCGAGATCCTGAACCGCGGCCACGTGAACCGCGAGCGCCAGCTCTACCTGGAGCTGGTGGTCAGCGACAACGGCCCCGGCCTGTCGCGCGAGGTGCTGGCCAATCTGTTCTCGCCGGTGAAGAGCACCAAGGACGGCGCCCACCATGGCCTGGGCCTGTCGATCGTGCACAGCCTGGTCAAGAAGCTGGGCGGGCACATCGCCTGCCGCAGCGGCCGCACCGGCACCGCTTTTGAAATCCTCCTGCCGGCGTGGTCCGGCGCCGGCACGGCGGTCGCCCTGCCGGCGCGCGCGCTCGGTTCCGCCTAGTTCGTCCCCATTATCCCAACATGAACTCGAGACCCGCCACCATGCATTCCGGCGAACCCGCTCCAATTTCGGATACCCTGGAGACCGACAGCTTGCCCCGCCTGCTGCTGGTCGACGACGAACCGCGCCTGCTGTCCTCCCTGTACGAGCTGCTGCAGGGACGCGGCTACCGCCTGGTGACGGCGTCCTCGGGCAGCGAAGCGCTGGCCCAGCTGTCGCGCCAGCGCTTCGACCTGGTCCTGCTCGACCTGCGCCTGCCCGATATCGGCGGCCATGACATCATGGACTTCATCAACGAGAAGGGCATCGACGCCCACGTGATCGTGATGAGCGGCGAAGTCGGCATCGACGCGGCGATCGGCGCCCTCAAGCGCGGCGCCTACGACTACCTGCGCAAGCCCTACAGCCGCGAAGAGCTCCTGACCACGGTCGCCAACGCGCTGCAGCAGCGCCGCCTGGCGGCCGACAACGAGCGCATCGCGACCCAGCTCGAGAATTCCGAGAAGATGTACCGCTACCTGGTCGATTCGTCGCCGGACATCATCTACACGCTCAACCACGAAGGCCGCTTCACCTTCGTCAACGACCGCGCCTACCAGCTGCTCGGCTACACCCGCGAAGAGCTGCTCGGCCAGCACTATTCGATCCTGGTGCACGAGGAAGACCTGGAGCGCGCGCGCTACGTGTTCAACGAGCGCCGCGTCGACGAGCGCGCCTCGCGCAACGTCGAGCTGCGCCTGAAGTGCCGCGGCGGCAATGGCCACGACCGCACCTTCAACAACACGCTGATGACGATCTCGCTCAACGCGATCGGCATGCACGTGCCCGACCAGGAAGTGAAGAAGCTCGAGTTCTTCGGCACCTACGGCGTGGCGCGCGACATCACCGACCGCAAGCGCGCGGAAGAGGTCATCTCCTACCAGGCCTACCACGACATCCTGACCGACCTGCCGAACCGCATCCTGTTCAAGGACCGCCTCGGCCTGGCCGTGATCCAGGCCAAGCGCAAGCAGACCGAGCTCGCGGTGATGTTCATCGACCTGGACCGCTTCAAGCTGGTCAACGACACCCTCGGCCACGTCAAGGGCGACGAGCTGCTGCAGCAGGCCGCGCGCCGCCTGAAAGGCTGCCTGCGCAAGGGCGACACCCTGGCGCGCCAGGGCGGCGACGAATTCACCATCGTGCTGCCGGAACTGCGCGACCGCGACGACGCCCGCGTCATCGCCGACAAGTTCCTGGAAACTCTGCAGGAGCCCTTCGACCTGGACGGCCACGAAGTGCACATCTCGGCCTCGATCGGCATCGCGATCTACCCGAGCGACGGCGAATCGATCGACGAGCTGCTGCGCCACGCCGACATCGCGATGTACCAGGTCAAGGCGCTGGGCAAGAACGGCCACAGCTTCTACCACACCTCGATGCTGGACGTGTCGCACCAGAAGATCGCGCTGGAGCAGGCGCTGCGCCGCGCGCTGGAGCAGGACGAGCTGGAGATGTACTACCAGCCGCAGATCGACGCCATCACCTCCCGCATCGTCGGCGCCGAGGCGCTGATGCGCTGGAACCACCCGACCCGCGGCCTGCTGTCGGCCGGCGAGTTCCTGCCTTTCGCCGAAGAGAACGGCCTGATGCTGCCGATCTCGGACTGGATGATCGGCGCCCTGTGCCGCGACATGCTGCAGTGGAAGGCGGTCGGCGGCGGCAACGTGCGCCTGTCGCTCAACCTGTCCCCGCAATACCTGGACCGCGGCGACTTCTTCGAGAAGATGCGCGGCGCCCTGGTGCGCTACGGGATCGCCCCGGGCCAGATCGAAGTCGAGATCACCGAGAACATCTGCATCCGTAACCCGCAATACGCGATCGAGCAGCTCAACAAGCTGTGCCAGCTGGGCGTGTCGGTCGCGATCGACGACTTCGGCACCGGCTATTCGTCGCTGTCCTACCTGCACCGCTTCCCGATCCACACCGTCAAGATCGACCAGTCCTTCGTGAAGGAGATCCACGAGGAGAACGGGCACTACCCGGTCATCCTGGCGATCATCTCGATCGCGCGCGGCCTGGGCCTGAACCTGATCGCCGAAGGCGTGGAAACCGAGGAACAGGCGCGCTACCTGCGCTCCAACGGCTGCCTCACCATGCAGGGCTACCTCTACTACCGTCCGATTCCGCTGCAGGACTTCATCGGCGCGCTGCGTGCGCAGTCCGCTCCGAATTTGCGCGCCGTCCAGGCGTAAGCAGCCATGCTCGATAGTCCCAGTCATCCCAGCGACGCGCAGGAGCGCCATACGGCCGAATTCCTGCGCGTGAAGGGCCTGGCCGAGCGCGGCGTGACCCAGGCCCAGCACACGCTGGGCTTCATGTACGTCAACGGCCAGGGCGTGCCGCGCAACTACGAGCTGGCGGTGGCCTGGTACCGCATGGCCGCGTCCGCGGGCCTGGAGCAGGCCCAGTACAACCTCGGCGTGATGTACCAGAAGGGCCAGGGCGTCGAGCAGGACTTCGGCCAGGCCGCCTACTGGTACCGCCGTGCGGCCGAGCAAGGCTATGCGCCGGCGCAGTACAACCTGGGCTGGCTGTATGCGAAAGGGCAGGGCGTGCCGAACGACGTGCAGCAGGCGCTGCACTGGTTCAGCCAGGCCGCCGAGCAGGGCGAGCCGGGCGCGCAGCACAACCTGGGCATGATGTACGAGACCGGCAAGGGCGTGCCGCAAGACCTGGACGCCGCCCTCGACTGGTACCGGCGCGCCGCCGAACAAGGCTATGCGCGCTCGCAGTTCAGCCTGGCGCTGCGCGCGGATACCGGCCAGGGCATGCCGCGCGACACCTTCGCGGCGCTGGACTGGCTGCGCAAGGCTGCCGACCAGGGCTACGCGCCGGCCCAGTTCAACCTCGGCCTGCGCTACGACAAGGGCCAGGACCTGCCGCAGGACAGCGAGCAAGCGATCCTGTGGTACGGCCGCGCGGGCGAGCAGGGCCACGCCAGTTCGCAGTTCAACCTGGCCCTGATCTACGACAGCGGCCACGGCGTGCCGCGCAACGAGCAGCTGGCCCTGGGCTGGTATCTGCGCGCGGCCGAGCAGGGCCATGCGGGCGCCCAGGACAACCTCGGCATGCGCTACGAGCACGGCCAGGGCGTGGAGCGCGACCCGGCCCAGGCGCTGCACTGGTACCGCCAGGCGGCGGACCAGGGCCTGCCTTCGGCCCAGTATCACCTTGGACAGCTGTACGACAGCGGCAACGGCATCGCGCAGGACGTGGAGCAGGCGGCCGCGTGGTACCGCAAGGCGGCCGAGCAGGGCCATTTGCGCGCCCAGTTCGACCTCGGCCTGCGCTACGAGGGCGGAGTCGGCGTGCCGCAGGACAGCACCCAGGCGCTGGCCTGGTACCGGCGCGCCGCCGCGCAGGATTACGCGCCGGCGCAGTACATGGTGGGTGCGCTTCTCGACCGGATGGAGGACAGCGATCCGCGCGAGGCGGCCGACTGGTTCCACAAGGCGGCCGACCAGGGCCATTCGCTGGCCCAGTTCGAGCTGGGGCTGCACTACGACTGCGGCAAGGGCGTCGAGCGCGACTACGAGGCGGCGCATTTCTGGTACCTGTGCGCGGCGCGCCAGGGGCATGCGCGCGCGCAGTACAACCTGGGCGTGATGTACGCGGCGGGGCAGGGAGCGCAACGCGACCTGGTGGAGGCGTATGCCTGGCTGCACCGGGCGGGGAGCGCGGGCGTGGCGCTGGCGGCGAGTTACCTCAAGAAGATTGCGGGGCGCATGGAGCCGCAGTTGCTGGCGCAGGCGCAGCGCTTGGTTTGATACCTTGGTGGTTTGCATGCGCCCACGCAACCCCTTTGATGTCCCGCATTTGAACCACTAAAACCCCCCCACCCCAGCCGAACACCACCCCCACCGCGTTATACTGTATGCCCATACAGTCAAGCCAGCGCGATGGAACTCACCGACAAGCTCGAAATCCTGGCCGACGCCGCCAAATACGACGCTTCCTGCGCCAGCAGCGGCGCGCCCAAGCGCGGCTCGGAAGGCAAGGACGGCCTGGGCGCCACCACCGGCATGGGCATTTGCCACAGCTACACGCCCGACGGCCGCTGCGTCTCCCTGCTCAAGATCCTGCTGACGAACTTCTGCATCTACGACTGCCAGTACTGCATCAACCGCCGCAGCTCCAACGTGCCGCGCGCTCGTTTCGCAGTCGAGGAAGTGGTCAAGCTGACCCAGGATTTTTACCTGCGTAACTATATCGACGGCCTGTTCCTGAGCTCGGGCATCATCCGCTCGGCCGACTACACGATGGAACAGCTGGTCGCCGTCGCGCGCCAGCTGCGCGAGGTGCACCAGTTCCGCGGCTACATTCACCTCAAGACCATTCCCGACGCCGACCCCGCCCTGATCGAGGAAGCGGGCCGCTGGGCCGACCGCCTGTCGGTGAACATCGAGCTGCCCACTCACGACAGCGTGACCCGCCTGGCGCCGGAAAAGAACGTGCACACGATCAAGCTGGCGATGGGCTCGATCCGCCGCAAGCTCGACGAAAAGGCCGAGGAACCGAAGGCGCCGAACTTCGCCCCGGCCGGCCAGAGCACGCAAATGATCGTGGGCGCCGACGCCAGCGACGACCACACCATCCTCAACACGGCGCAAACGCTCTACGGCAGCTACAAGCTCAAGCGGGTCTATTACTCGGCCTTCAGCCCCATCCCGCAAAGCCCGAAAAGCGTGCCGGCCGCGCCGCCGCCGCTGCTGCGCGAGCACCGCCTCTACCAGGCCGACTTCCTGCTGCGCGGCTACGGCTTCACCGCCGGCGAACTGATGCCGGCCAGCGGCAACCTGGCCCTCGACATCGATCCCAAGCTGGCCTGGGCGCTGTCCAACCGCGAGCATTTCCCGATGGACCTGAACCGCGCCGACGCCAGCATGATCGCGCGCGTGCCCGGCATCGGCTTGCGCAACGCCAAGCGCCTGGTCGACCTGCGCCGCCTGCGCCGCATCCGCTGGGAAGACCTGTCGCGCCTGCGCTGCAGCCTCAAGAAGCTGGCGCCTTTTGTCGTCACGGCCGACTACAAGCCGGCGCAAGGGGCGGCGGAGTCCAGCATCCTGCGGCGTCACCTGGCCGACCACCAGCCGGCGCAGCAGATGAATCTCTGGCCGGAGTTGCAGGCGGCATGAACGATCCGAGCGCCACCCACGCGGTACTGCAGGGGCGCTCCCTGCAGGTGGCGAGCTTCGCCGAATGGCGCGAGGCGGCGCGCGAACTGCTGCGGGCGGGCGTGCCGCCGGAAGCGGTCACCTGGGGCTCGCCGGGCGACGATCTGTTCTCGGGTGCGCCAGCGCCCGGAACGCCCCCGCATAATGCGGCTATCCAGTTACAGGAACCGAAACCGGCACCGCACTTGCCGCGCTCGCTGCTGGAGATGCTGCAGACCGCCGCCTGCTATCGCGAGCCTGAGCGCTGGGCTTTCCTTTACCGGGTGCTGTGGCGCTGGCAGCAGGGCGAGCACGACGTGCAGTCGCCCGCCGACCCGGACGGCGCGCGCCTGCACGCCATGGTCAAGGCGGTGCGCCGCGAGGAGCACGACATGCACGCCTACATCCGATTCCGCGAGCGTCCCATCGAGACCGGCGCCCCGCGTTTCGTGGCCTGGTTCGAACCGCGCCACGACGTGCTGCCCCAGGTCGCCGAACATTTCGTCAGCCGCATGGGCAAGGTGAGCTGGATGATCGCGACCCCGGACGCCAGCGTGCTGTGGGACGGCCACACGCTGCACAACTGCGGCCCCCTGATGTCCAGCGCCGCCGACCTCGACGACAGCGGCGAAGCGCTCTGGCTCACCTACTACCGCAGCATCTTCAATCCGGCGCGCCTGAATACCTCGGTCATGCAGAGCCACATCCCCTCGCGCTTCTGGAAGAACCTGCCCGAAGGCGCCCTGGTGCCCTCCCTGGTGAGCCAGGCCGGCCTGGGCGCGCGCCGCATCGGCCAGGTGCAGGCGGTGGGACGGCGCAGCGGCGCCACCATCCCGATCGCGCCCGAGGACGCCCAGCCCGAGCGCCAGCAGCCGTCCAAGCTGGACGAATGCCGCCGCTGCGAGCTGTGGCAGCACGCGACGCAAGCGGTTGGCGGGGCAGGTCCGAAGCGCGCCAAGATCATGATCGTGGGCGAACAGCCGGGCGACCAGGAAGACCTGGCCGGCGCGCCCTTCGTGGGACCGGCCGGCAAGCTGCTCGACCGGGTGTTCGAGCAGGCCGGGCTGGACCGCCAGACGGTCTACCTCACCAATGCAGTCAAGCATTTCAAGTGGGAGCCGCGCGGCAAGCGCCGCCTGCACAAGACCCCGGTGCAGCGCGAGATCGAGGCCTGCCACTACTGGCTGGAGAAGGAACTGGCGGCCTGCAAACCCAAGGTCATCGTGGCCATGGGCGCCACCGCCCTCAAATCGGTCATGCAGTCGGGGAAGGTCACGCTCGGGGACAAGCTGGGCCGGCCGGTGCGCCATGGCGACAGCTGGGTCGTCACCATCTACCACCCCTCCTACGTGCTGCGCGTGCCCGACGAAGCATCCAAGCAGGAAGCCTTTTCCGTCATGGTCAAGGGCTTGCGCTTGGCCCAGGAATTATTGGAGCGTCCTGACGTCCCGGAATCCCCTTAGCACGCTTCTGCCACAACCCGCTGGAACCACAGCACGACCGTTCTGCTTTGAAAGCACGACCGTTCTGCTGTAACTGCCCTTATTTGCAGGCTATTAACGCTTTTGCTCAGCTGTTGCGCCAATGACGCAAGCTCATCAAAAAGTAGTTAGCGTTATGTCTAAATTCTCTCGAAAACTCTCGTCAGGGTCATAGAATTTCCGTACGGCACTAATTATTCAAGGTGCTATGGCCTGTACATACGGCCGCACCATGCCGCCACATGCCGTACAACGACCTGACGAGACCACGATGAATACCCCCTTCCTCCGCCTGCTGCCGGCCTTGACCTTGACCCTGATCGCCATCCCGGCGGTCCACGCCGACGACGCCGTTCCCACGGTTCCAGCCGCCGCGGCAGCAAGCACCGACAGCGCACTGCCGGTCACCGCCACCGTGACCGTCGCCTCGCAATATGTCTCGCGCGGCGTCCGCCAGACCTGGGGCCGTCCCGCCCTGCAAGTCGGCGTCGATTACGTGCGCCCGGACGGCTGGTCGGCCGGCACCTGGGCCTCGACCATCAGCGACCGCTTCGTCGAGGGCGGCAAGGCCGAATGGGACCTGTACGGCGGCTACAGCGGCACCGCCGGCCCGCTCGGCTACAGCGTGATGGCCTACTACTACCTGTATCCGGGCGCCGCCATCAGCGCCACCAATACCAAATTCAACTACGGCGAACTGTCGCTCGGCGTCACCTGGAAGTCCTTCTACGCCAAGTACAACCGCACCATGACCCGCGATTTCTTCGGCATCGTCGACGCGCGCGGCACCGGCTACCTGGACGTGGGCATGAACCACGACCTGGGCGGCGGCTATGTGCTGAACCTGCATGCGGGCGACGGCCGCGTGGCCGGCGCGGGTAACGACTACTGGAACTGGCGCGACGCCAAGGCCGGCGTGACCCGCAGCTTCGACGGCGGCTGGACCGTTGCCGCCGCCTGGACCCGCGCCTGGGGCAAGACCGACGCCTACGACCGCTACACCACCGGCGTGCCGCGCGCCGACGGCCAGCTGGCCATCTCGAATCCGGCCAAGAGCACTTTCACCCTGAGCGTGGCCAAAACCTTCTGACCTGAGGAGCGTCCATCATGAACGAATCGAAGAAGACGCGCGGCGGCCGCATGTCGCTTTCCCTGACCGCCAGGATCTGCGCCACCGCCACCGCGCTGGTGGTGCTCAGCCTGGGCATCACTTCGGCCTTCATCGGCGTCCAGAGCAGCCGCAGCGCCGAACAGGCGGCGATGGACCTGGCGCGCACCTCCAGCCGCGAAGCCGCAGCGGCGCTGCAGAGCCGGATCGGCGCCAACCTGGCCATTCCCGCCACCATGGGCGCGACGATGCGCGCAACCCTGGCCACCGGCGAGCCGCTGGCGCGCACCCAGGTCGCCGAGATGACCAAGGCCGCGCTGCTGAGCTCCGAGGATCTGTTCGGCACCGCCGTGACCATGGAGGCCAATGCGCTGGACGGCAAGGACCAGGAGTTCGCCGGCCAGAAGCCCATGTATGACGACAGCGGCCGCTACATGCCTTACTTCACGCGCAACGGCGCGGGCGGCGTGAATGTCGAGCCGATCATCTTCCCCACCACGCCCGGCGCCAACGACTGGTACGACGTGCCGAAGGCGACCAAGCGCGTCTTCTTCACCGAGCCATATTCGTATCCGGTCAACGGCAAGGACGTGCTGATGGCGTCGATGGTCGTGCCGATCCTCGTCGACGGCCAGTTCAAGGGCACCGCAAGCGCCGACTTCAACGTCACCCAGCTCGGCGCCATCCTGGCCGAGATGAAGGTGGTGGAGGGGGGCTCGCTGGCGCTGGTCACGAACGGCGGCATGTACGCCAGCCACAAGGACCTGGCCCGCGCCGGCAAAAAGGCCGAGGACTTGCCGGCCGCCGCGCTCGACGCGGTCCGCGCCGGCAAGCCCTACGAATACGTGGACGACAAGGGCATGGTGCGCCTGCTGCAGCCGCTGCGCATCCATCCGGACATCGCGCCATGGGCGATCTCGCTGAGCTTCCCGCAAAGCGTGGCCACCGCCTCGGCGCGCGAGCTGACCGGCTTCGCGCTGCTGGTGTCGGTGGTGTGCGCGGTCGCCGCGGCCATCGTCATGTGCATGGTGCTGCGCCGCCTGACCCAGCCGCTGCGCGTACTGGGCAAGACCATGACCGGCCTGGCAAGCGGCAACGCCGCCCTGGGCGCCCGTCTGGAGGTGCGCGGCAAGGATGAACTGGCGACCATCGCGGCCGGCTTCAACGGCTTCGTGGCCAAGATCGAATCGGTGCTGACGCGCGTGCGCACCAGCTCCGACAGCGTGGCCATGGCCGCGCACGAGATCAGCCAGGGCAACAACGACCTGTCGTCGCGCACCGAAGAACAGGCCAGCGCGCTGGAAGAAACCGCGGCCTCGATGGAAGAGTTGACCAGCACCGTGCGCCAGAACGCCGACAACGCCCAGCAGGCCAACCAGCTGGCGCTGTCCGCCTCCGAGACCGCCGCCCGTGGCGGCGAGGTGGTGGCGCGCGTGGTCGAGACCATGGCCTCGATCAGCGAATCGTCCAAGAAGGTGGTGGACATCATCAGCGTCATCGACGGCATCGCCTTCCAGACCAACATCCTGGCGCTGAATGCGGCGGTTGAAGCGGCGCGTGCGGGCGAGCAGGGCCGCGGCTTCGCGGTCGTGGCGTCCGAAGTGCGCAACCTGGCCCAGCGCTCGGCCAGCGCGGCCAAGGAAATCAAGGCCCTGATCGGCAATTCGGTCGACAAGGTCGACACCGGCTCCATGCTGGTGGCCGAAGCCGGCAAGACGATGGACGACGTGGTGGGCAGCGTGCGCCGCGTGAGCGACATCGTGGCCGAGATCAGCGCCGCCAGCACCGAGCAGAGCGCCGGCATCGCCCAGGTCAACCAGGCGATCGGCCAGATGGATGGCGTGACCCAGCAGAACGCGGCCCTGGTCGAGGAAGCCGCAGCGGCGGCCGAAAGCCTGCAGCAGCAGTCGGACCTGCTGGTGTCGCTGGTGGGCGAATTCAAGCTGCAGGGCCAGCCCGCCGCCGCACGCCTGGCCAAGGAACCTTCTCATTTGATGCTCGGTTGAGCTAAAACGGACTTACCATGAATCAGACCATGCAGGCGCGCCCGGCGCGCCGTTTTTCGCTTTCCCTGAGCGCCAGGATCTGCGCCACCGCCACTGCGCTGGTGGTGCTCAGCCTGGGCATCACCTCGAGCTTCATCGGCGTCAAGAGTAGCCAGAGCGCGGAAGACGAAGCGATTGCCCACGCTCGCACGCTCACACGTGAAGCCACCGCCATGCTGCAGGGCCGCCTGGCGCAGAACCTGTCCAATCTCGGCGCCATCGCCGGCGCGCTGGAAGCCACGGGAGGCGCCCAGCATGCGCTGACGCGTGCGCAGATCAACGAGATCATCCAGAGGCACATCGGCCGTGCCGAAGACCTGGTCGGCAGCTCGGCCACCTTCGAACCGAACGCGCTGGACGGCAAGGACGCCGAGTTCGCGGGCCAGAAGCCGCACTACGACGACAGTGGCCGCTACATGCCGTATTTCTCGCGCGGCGCCGACGGCAAGGTCAATATCGAACCGATCGTGTTCGGCAGCGACGCGGCCATGAACGCCTGGTACGATGTCCCGAAGTCGACCGGCAAGACGTACTTCTCGGAACCCTACGTGTACCCGGTCAATGGCAAGGACGAGCTGATCGCGTCGCTGGTGGCGCCGATCATGGTGGGCGGCAAATTCCAGGGCGCCGTGACCGGCGACTTCATGCTCACCAAGCTCGGTGCCATGCTGGCCGAGATGAAGGTGATCGACGGCGGCAGCTTGGCCCTGGTCTCGAACGGCGGCTTGTACGCCAGCCACAAGGACCATGCACGCAACGGCAAGAAGGCCGAGGACCTGCCTGCTGCGGCGCTGGATGCGGTCCGCCAGGGCACGCCTTACCAGTACCTCGACGACCAGGACGTGATGCACCTGCTGCATCCGCTGCGCATCCATCCCGACATCGCACCATGGGCGATCTCGCTGTCCTTCCCACGCAGCGTCGCCACCGCTTCGGCGCGCGAGCTGGTCGGCTATAACCTGCTGGTGTCGGTGGCTTGCGCCATCGCCGCGACCTTCGTCATGATCCTGGTGCTGCGCACCCTGACCCGTCCGCTGCGCGTGCTGGGCCAGACCATGACCGGTTTGGCCAGCGGCAACGCCAACCTGAGCGCCCGCCTCGACGTGCGCGGCAACGACGAGCTGGCCCTGATCGCCAGCGGCTTCAACGGCTTCGTGGCCAAGATCGAGAACGTGCTGCGGCGCGTGCGCGTGAGCTCGGAGAGCGTGTCCACCGCCGCCGGCGAAATCCGCCAGGGCAACAGCGATCTCTCCGGCCGCACCGAGCAGCAGGCCAGCGCGCTGGAAGAAACCGCGGCCTCGATGGAGGAACTGACCAGCACCGTGCGCCAGAACGCCGACAACGCCCATCAGGCCAACCAGCTGGCGCTGTCCGCCTCCGAAACCGCCACGCGCGGCGGCGAGGTGGTGGCGCGCGTGGTCGAGACCATGTCCTCGATCAGCGACTCCTCGAAGAAGGTGGTGGACATCATCAGCGTCATCGACGGCATCGCCTTCCAGACCAATATCCTGGCGCTGAATGCGGCCGTGGAAGCGGCGCGTGCCGGCGAGCAGGGCCGCGGCTTCGCGGTCGTGGCGACCGAGGTGCGCAACCTGGCCCAGCGCAGCGCGGCCGCGGCCAAGGAGATCAAGGCCCTGATCGGCGACTCGGTCGACAAGGTCGGCGTCGGCAGCGCGCTGGTGGCCGAAGCCGGCCAGACCATGGACGACGTGGTGGCCAGCGTACGCCGCGTCAGCGACATCGTGGCCGAGATCAGCGCCGCCAGCACCGAGCAGAGCGCCGGCATCGGCCAGGTCAACCAGGCCATCGGCCAGATGGATGGCGTGACCCAGCAGAACGCGGCCCTGGTCGAGGAAGCCGCTGCGGCAGCCGAAAGCCTGCAGCAGCAGTCGGCCACCCTGGTGGCCCTGGTGGCCGAGTTCCGCATGGATGGCCAGGCGGCCCTGGAGAAGGACAGCGCGCCGCTTATGCTGAACTAATGGATTTGCAACATCCTGTTACTGCTTGATGGTGACCGCCGCAAACGCGGTAAGCTTGGTCAAACATTAACAACAACAGGATGTCCTTCATGAGCAAATTCGCTATTCCGGCGCTGTGCCTGTGTCTTTGGTCGGCGCCATCCTTCAGCCAGTCGCAGGAACCCGTCCCCGCGCTCGAGGCCGCGCCGGAGCAGATCCATGTCGTGGCCCAGCGCCCCGGACCAGGCATGTGGAAGGTGTCCAGGGGCGACCACGTGCTTTGGGTGTTCGGCACCTATGCGCCGCTGCCCAAGAACATGGAATGGCGCGCGCACGAGGTCGAGGCCGCGATCGCCGGCTCGCAGGAATACCTGGCGCCGATGGGCGCCAAGGCCGAAGCGGGCTTCTTCAAGGGCATTACCTTGCTGCCCCACCTGATCGGGGTGCGCAAGAACCCCGACGGCGCCAGCTTGCGCGACCTGCTGCCGCCGGAACAATATGCACGCTGGACCGGACTCAAGGCCAAGTACATGCCGGACAACGAGGATGCGGAGCGCGAGCGTCCGATCTTCGCGGCCGAAGCCTTGATGCGCGTCGCGCGCCAGCAGGCGGGCCTGGTCGGCGACGACGCCGTGCGCAAGCGCGTGCAGGAGCTGGTCAAGAACGGCAAGCTCACCTACACGTCCTCCACCGTCGACCTGCCGATGGACAATGCGCGCACCATGCTGAAGAACTTCAAGAAGACCTCGCTCAACGACGTCGCCTGCCTGTCGACGACGATGGCCGCGCTCGAGACGGACATCGCGGAAGCGAGCGCGCGCGCCAACGCCTGGGCCAGGGGCAACATCGACGAGATCCGCAAGCTGGACTTCGCCGAGCGCGAGGAAGCTTGCTTCAACAATGTGTTCAGCAGCGCCGCGTTCGACGCCGACCCGGCCTTCAAGAACATGCGCATCCTGATGCGCCAGAAGTGGCTGGCCAACGCCGAGAAGGCGCTGGCGCAGAACGCCTCGACCTTCGCCCTGCTGCAGATCAAGGACATCATCGATCCGAACGGCGTCATCGCGGCGCTGGCGGCCAAGGGGTATACGGTCGAACAACCGCAATGAGCTGCGCTCCGGCCCGCTTGATCCAGGCGGGCCGGCCAAGCTTGAAGGTTTGGCAAATCCCGCCAAACGCGCGTAGAATGCAGGCAACGCGGGTGTAGCTCAATGGTAGAGCAGGAGCTTCCCAAGCTTAAGACGAGGGTTCGATTCCCTTCACCCGCTCCATCCCCATTGGCTGAACTCTCCTAATCCTTCCCCCCGGTATCGACCGGCCTGGGCGCCGCCGCCTCGACCGGTTTGCTGAGCGTGAACGGATTCTCCAGGTAGCGCATGCGCCACTCCGGCTGCTCGCGGTCCAGCAGCATCGCCAGTCCCGCGCCCATGCCATAGACCGCCACGCGCTGGCGCTTGGCCAGCTGCACATCCTTCAGTTCGCGCAGCATGCCGGCGCGCAGGCTGGCCGCCTGCTTGCCGTAGGGCGTGAAGTCGGGCAGGGCGGCGAACTGCGCGCCGGGTTCGTAGTCCGAGGCGGCCAGCTCGGCCACGCGCAGCTCCGTATAGCGGGCCACGCCTTCCTGCCAGAGCTGGAAGTCGAGGTAGCGGAATTCGTCCGCGCTGACCAGCGTGGCCAGGCGGGTCTGCGCGGCGGCGACCGTCTCAAGGCCGCCCTCGCTGGACTCCAGCGCCCGCGCCAGGGAGAGCGAGAGCTTGCGGAACTGGACGGCCACCGCCGGCTTGGCGTAGGGGAAGGGGTAGTTGAGCATCCACATCCCCGTCTTGTCGCCGCGCGACAGGCCCAGGTTGGCGACGCTGTCGAAGTAGCCCGGCGCGCCGGACTGCCACTGGTGGAAATGCTCGTGCAGCAGGGTGATTACCCAGGCGGTCGAGCGCGGCCTTTCGGTTTTCTCGGCCTGCCCGATCACGACGGTGGGCATGCCGCTGACGGCCGGGAAGGTCGCCATCAGGCTGGGCGGGAAGACGCGCTTGCGCACCAGCACCTCCTGGCCGAGCAGTTCGTCGCGGCCGAGGCGGCGGAAGCTGTTGTCGGGGGCCGGGTGGCCGACCAGGAATTCCCAGTCCTGCGTGACCAGCAGCACGGGGAAGGGCGTGCGGCTCCAGCCGGGCCAGAGGCGCTCGCCGATCCAGGCTTTGAGGCGGAAGGCTTCGGCGATCCGGATGCGATCGGCCTGGGACATCGCGGGTTCCGCCCCCGCCTGCTGCGCCCGGGCGGCCGGGTGCATGGCGAAGCAGCAGAACACGACCAGCATCAGGCGCAGCACGTGGCTCATACAGACCTTTCGACGGAATGGGGTGGGGTGGATCCGGGTAGCGGCCATCCCGCCGCCCGTACCGCCGCGCGATAGGTGCGGCTGACCGGCACCTCGAGGCCATTGCACAATACCAGCACCGTGCGCGCGCCGTCGCGCCGCAGTGCGCGCACCGCGTTCCGGGCCACCCACCAGCTGCGGTGCACCTGCAGGCCGGCGCCCGGCCCCAGCTCGCCCAGCGCGTCCGACAGGCGCATCAGGATCAGGTCCGAACCGAGCGGTGTGACGACGCGCAGGTAATGGTCTTCCGCGCCCAGGGCGAGCAGCTCGCCGCCGAGGTGGGCAGGAATCCTCCTGGCGAAGGTGGTTGCCGGCACCGGCGTATCCAGGACCGGCGCAGCCTGCACTTCCTGCCTGCGCTTCCGCAAGAGCAGCATCTCGGCCGGCGGTCGGAAGCGGGTCAGGAACAGCAGCATCGCCAGCTGGATCACGGCCACGCTGCCATAGACACGCGGGAACACCGACAGCGGCACCGGATGCGACAGCCGCAGCAGCGATTCGACCCAGGCCACCACGAAGGAGGTCGGCAGGGCCGAGGCGAGGGTGATCCAGGCGAGCGACCACGGCGTCGCCAGGCGCGGCGCGCAGGCCGCGATGGCGTGCGCGGCGACCAGGATGTTGAGGTAGCCGACCAGCACCAGGCCTACCCAATAGGCATAGCGCATGCCCGCCGTCAGGTCGGCATAGGTGCCGAAGGGGCCCAGCGCCGCGAAGAACAGCCCCAGGGCGAGCGCGGTCGCCAGCTGCGCGGCCAGCGGAGGGAGATCCATTTCACGCTTCGTGAATGACATGCCGGGGCGTTGACGAATTGCTGCGGTTGATTGGCGAAACACGGCTTGGAAAAGGCCAGGGCGGTTCCGTAGAGTGGCCATTCTAACCACAACGGGACGGTGCTGATAGTGCCGGGTTGTGGCCCCTCATACAACGTGAAGGAAACTTGATGAAACGCCGTTCTGCCTTGCACTTGCTGCTCGCCTCCCTGCTGTGCGCCGCCTTGCCTGCCCACGCCGAACCCGGGGCCGCGCCTTCCCCGCAGCTGGCCCGGACCCTGCAGGCGCTGGCGGACAAGGCCGACGCCACCTGGAACCGCCGTGACGCCGCCGCCATGGCCGCGATGTATGCACGCGATGCGACATCGACGATCGGCAGCAGCACCCGCCTGAAAGGGCGCGACGAAGTCCTGGCCTACTTTACCAACTCCTTCGGCAAGCTGCCGGCCGGGATGACCCACCGCACCGTGGTCAAGCGCATCGAGCCGGTCGGCGACATGTTCGCCACCGACAGCGCCGTCTTCATCGAAGTGCCCGACGGGGCGGGCGGCAAGCGCGTGGCGCGCGAATTCTTCACCTTCGGCCTGGTGCGTCCCAAGGGAGCGGACTGGGAATTCGTCGCCGTGCGCGCCACGCCGCTCGCAGCGCCGGCGGCGAACTAGGGCAGCCGCCCGCGGACCAGCCACACGCGGCTGCCCTTGCCGGGAATGAGGTTGCTGTTGACGAAGGCGAGGCCGCCGTCGGGCGCGACGGCGAGCTTCTTGCCGAGCAGTCCCTGGTAGCTGCCGTTGCCGCCTTGCGCAGGCGCGCTGCCGGGGACCGGCTGCGGCGCCCCGAAGCTGGCGCCACCGTCCTTCGAGACCGCGAACGCCAGGCCGCTGGGACGGCCGCCGCCTTGCGGGAACACTTCCCACGACACCACCAGCTTCCCCTTCGCATCCATGGCCAGGGACGGATAGCCGGCGCCAGGTGCCGAGACGGCGCGCGGCGGTCCGAAGGCCTTGCCGTCCGGCGCCAGGCGCGCGGCCATCACCTGTGCAGGCCCGCGCTGGCGGTCCGGCTGCCGTGCATAAACGAGGTGCAAAACGCCGTCGGCGCCGGTGGCCAGGCGCGGCGCATCGGCGAAGGCGCCCGGCGTGCCCGCCAGCAGGGGCGCGCCGAAGGAGGCGCCGCCGTCCGGCGAAATCGCGACGCGGATCGCGGCGGCATCGTCTTCGCCCACGGTCCAGGCCAGCGCCACCCGGTTCCCGGGGCCGGCCGCCAGTGTGGGAGCGCGCGCGGGCACGCGCTCGTCGCCTGCGATCCGCAGCGGCCGCGAAAAGCCCGCGCCGGCATCGAGCGAACGGGCGACCCACAGCGCGCCGTCGAACTCGGTCCAGGCAGCGACCAGCGTGCCATCGCCGCTCACCGCCAGGTCGAGGCTGCCGTTCGACCAGGTGGCGCGGTCGAGGCGTCCCTTGCCGTCCCCGCCCACGGAACGGGACAGGTTGATGGGCGGTCCGAAGCTGCGCCCCTTGTCGCTGGAGCGGGCGAACAGGATGTCGCCTCCGTGCGAGCCGCCCGAGAAGATGATCTCCTGCCACAGCACATAGACCTGGCCCTTGGCCGTAGCGATACGCGGATGCCAGGAGAAGGTGGCGCCGCTGCGCGAGACGTTGACCGGCTCTCTGCCAGGATAAGTGCGGAACAGCACGTCCTTGCGGCCCTGGTCGGCCCAGGCGACGCCGAGCAGGCCGTCGTCCAGCCAGGCCGCCGTGCCGTCGTCCACGTAGTCGTAGCGCGAATCGTTCTGGCGCCAGGGACCCCTGGCGCCACCGCCGGAGGCGACGGTGAGCGGCGCCTGCCAGTCGATGGCGCAGGCCGGCAAGGCCAGGACCCAGAACAGGATGGCGCCCACCAGGCGCGGCAAGCAGGACAGCATGACGGTTTTCCCTAAGGCATGAAGATGCCGGAGCGCCGCGGCCTGCGCGCGCACGGTATGCTGGCATCTTACGCGCCGCATCTGGAAAGGAGCGCCCGCATGCGCCCACGCTCGCCGTCCCGCCGCCGTCTGCTGGAATCCCTGCTGGCCCTGCCCGCCGGCCGGGCGCTGTCCGCGCTGCACGCCGCTCCCATCCCGCTCCTGACCCGTCCCATCCCGGCTTCCGGCGAACAGCTGCCCCTCGTCGGCCTGGGCAGCTGGATCACCTTCAACGTCGGCCGCGATCCGCAGGGACGGGCCGAGAGCGGCGCCGTGATGCGCGCCTTCTTCGCGGGCGGCGGCCGGATGATCGATTCGTCGCCGATGTACGGCTCGGCCCAGGAAGTGATCGGCGAAGCGCTGCAGGCGATCAAGCCGGCGCGCCTGTTCGCGGCCGACAAGGTCTGGATCGGCGCTGCCGCGGACGGCCCCGCGCAGATCGAGACCTCGCGCCGGCGCTGGGGCGTGCCGCGCTTCGACCTGCTCCAGGTGCACAACCTGCTGGCCTGGGAAGCGCATTTGCCGGCCCTGCTGGCGATGAAGCGCGCAGGGCGCCTGCGCTACGTGGGCATCACCACCTCGGAAGGGCGGCGCCACGCGGAGATCGAGAAGATCATGGCCAGCCAGCCGATCGACTTCGTGCAGGTCTCGTACAACGTGCTCGACCGCGAGGTGGAGCGGCGCATCCTGCCGCTGGCGCGCGAGCGGCGCATCGGCGTGATCGTCAACCGGCCGTTCCGCCAGGGCGACCTGACCCGCGCCCTGGCCGGCAAGCCGCTGCCCGGCTGGGCCGCCGACCTCGGCTGCACCAGCTGGGCCCAGGCGCTGCTCAAGTTCATCCTGGCCCACCCGGCCGTGAGCTGCGCGATTCCCGCCACCACCAGCGTGGCCCACGTGCGCGAGAACCTGCTGGCCGGCGCCGGCCGCCTGCCCGACGAGGCGCTGCGCAGGCGCATCGTCCAGGATGTCGAAAGGCTGGCATGAGCCGATGGTTGACCGAATGGTGGACCTATACGCTATCCGACCTGCTGATGTTCTCGGCGCGCAGCTATCACCGCCTGTTCGAGCTGTACAACCAGGACATCTGGCCGGCCCAGGTGGTGGCCTTGCTCGCAGGCTTGGCCGTGACGGCGGGCGCGGTGAGCGGCGGCGCGGCGGCCTCGCGCCTGGCCGCGCTGCTGCTGGGACTGGCCTGGCTGTGGGTCGGCTGGGCCTTCCACCTCGAGCGCTATGCGGCGATCAACCTCGGCGCGCCCTGGTTCGCGGCCGGTTTCGTGCTGCAGGGACTGATGCTGCTGTGGATGGCGGCCAAGCCGATTCCCCGCCTGCTGCGCTTCAACGCCAGTCCCGTGTCCTGGGTGGCGCTGGCGATCGTCTGCCTGGCGGTGGCGGTCTATCCGCTGCTGCCCATCCACGAAGGGCGTTACCAGAGCCAGGGCGAGGTGTTCGGCGTCGCGCCCGACCCGACCGCGCTGGCCACCCTGGGCATCCTGCTGCTGGTGCGGGCGCGCTGGCCGCTGTGGCTGATTCCCGTGGCGTGGTGCGCGCTCAGCGGCGCCACGCAGATGGAACTGGGCCTGCCGCTGGCCTGGCTGCCGCCGCTTGCCGCCGGCCTGGCGGCGGGCATCGCGCTGCTCGGGCGCGGCCGGGTCAGCTCGACAGCAGATTTCCAGATCTGAAGGATTCCGATCCGGCCACCTTGCAGATGTGCATCCCGCGCAGCAGGTGCCGGTGCGCGGTGCTGGCGAACAGCAGTCCCGGCCGCGTGGCGGCCACCGTGCTTACCTTGCCGCTGACCGGGTTGACGATGTCCGCGATCGGTTCGCCCGCCGCCACCGTGTCGCCCAGCCGCTTGTGGAACACCAGCACGCCGGCATGCGGCGCCTCCAGCGGCTCGACCGCGTCCAGCGGCGTCGGCTTGCACAAGGCCTTCGGCAGCGGCTGCACGGGAATATCGAGCACGCCGGCATGGGCCAGGTATTGCAAGAGGGCGTGGGCATCCTGGCGCGCATAGGCGTAGCGCACGTCCATCTCGCCACGCAGTTCGACGGTGATGGCGACGCAGGCCGGCGGGATGGCGGCCTCCTGGAAGTGCGCCGCCAGGTCCCACCACAGGCGGCCGCAGGCTTCGTCGAAGGGCTCGCCGCCGGATTGCGTGGCCAGCAGCACCACGCGCGCGCCCATCAGGGCCGACAGCGGCTGCACGGCCTCGGCCAACGGGGTGCCGGCGTACATGTGCAGCACCGCTTCGTTGTCGCAGTGCAGGTCGAGCATGAAGTCGGCGTCGATCGCCATGCCCAGCAGGGCTTTCTTCAGCACGCCGGTGGCGTCCTTGACCTTCCACTCGGCCACCGAGCGCCGCGCGTGTTCGCGGATGAGCGCCACGTTGGCCTGCGCGTCAGGGCCCAGCTTGCCGGCCAGCGACTCCTTGAGCCCGTCCGCCACGTGGTGGTAGGCGCGGTTGAAGTTGACCCCGGTGTTCAGGTCGTAGCGGCCGAACAGCGTGCCGTGCACCACCTGCGACAGGCCGAGCGGATTGGCCACCGGCACCAGGGTCACTTCGCCCTTGACGCGGCCTTCGGCATCGAGGCGCTCCAGTTCCTGGCGCAGGAAGTGGGCGACCAGCATGGCCGGCACTTCGTCCGCGTGCAGCGAGGCCTGGATATAGACCTTCTTGCCGGAGCCGGGTGCGCCATAGTGGTAAGAGGTGAGATGGGCGGTGGTGACGTTGTCGTCGGTGGCGATCGGGTGTTTCGTCATGTGCATGGGCAGGCTCCGGCAAGCGGTGTGGCGATGCCGCGATTATGGCGCAATCGCCGCATCGCCTCCGCACGCCCGTGGCGGAAGGGCGCGGCAGCTAGGCTATAATGACAGCCGTTTTTTCCTCATTCTCATCCCCATGTCCTCTGATACGCCAACCGACGGCCCGGCGCGGCCCATGCTTTACGATCCCACCGAACACCGCATCCGCAGCTTCGTGACGCGTGCCGGCAGGCTGTCGACCGGCCAGGCGCGGGCGCTGGAGGAACTCGGCCCCCAATTCCTGATCGAGTACAAGAAAGAGCCGCTCGACCTGGTCCGGGCCTTCGGCCGCAAGGCGCCGGTGGTGCTGGAAATCGGCTTCGGCATGGGCGATACCACCGCGCACATCGCGCGCCTGATGCCGGAAAAGGATTTCCTGGGCGTCGAGGTGCACACGCCGGGCGTGGGCAGCCTGCTCAAGCAGATCGGCGAGCAGGACATCAAGAACCTGCGCCTGATCCAGCACGACGTGGTCGAGGTGCTGAACTTCATGATCGCCGACGGCTCGCTGGACGGCGTGCACGTGTTCTTCCCGGATCCCTGGCACAAGGCGCGCCACAACAAGCGCCGCCTGATCCAGCCGGCGTTCGTCAAGCTGCTGTGCCAGAAGCTGGCGCCGGGCGGCTACATCCACCTGGCCACCGACTGGGAAGACTATGCGGTGCAGATGCTTGACGTGCTGAGCGGCGAGCCGCAGCTGCAGAACACCGCCGAAGGCTATGCGCCCCAGCCGGCCTACCGCCCGCTGACCAAGTTCGAGAACCGCGGCCTGAAGCTCGGCCACGGCGTCTGGGACCTGGTGTTCACCCGCAAGTAATTGCTCCCCCCAAGGCGGATCGTCCTTCGGGCGTCCGCCTTCGTCGTTCGTCGCCCTCCGCTGTCCGCTCCCGCCTGCCACGCCTAGACTGATCTCATTGCATTGCTTTACATTAATGAGTTCAGGAGGTTGTCATGTTCGCAAGCGTTGCCAAGTGGTACCGGGAGTGGGAAGAGGAGCAGCTGGCCGTGCTGAAGGAGCCGGCCCTCGCCGAGCGCGCCGCGCCCGGCTATCGCCGCTTCGTGGCCGAGCGCCTGGCCGCATTGTCGCCGCTCGAACGCCAGGAACTGCACGATTTTTCCGCACGCTACCGCGGCAACAGGCTCTACCTGGCCTTGCTCAAGCTGTGCGCCGTGTTCAGCGTTGCCGGCCTGCTGCTCAGGTTCGCCTTCCTTCCCCAGATGAACTGGGGTCTCGCCCTGGTCCTTGCCAACCTGGTCGGCTTTTGCATGACCTTGGCGCTGACGGCCGTGTGGCTGCACTATCGCAAGATTGCACGGGCCAAGTTCAAGGCCTTCATATTCCTGCTCGGCCTGGACGTGGGCGGCGCGCTGATCGGACTGGTATTCGTCCTGCTTCAGGGACACCAGTCGCTCGATGCGATCGTGGAAAAGCTGCCGCGCATCCTGGCGATCGGCTTCGTGTTTTCCACGCTGCTGTATGCCTTGCCCCTGATCGCCATTGCCGCCTGGCGCAACCGGCGCCATGAACTCCTGGCCGCGCAACTGCTGGCCGACGCCGAGCGCGAACGCCTGGCGCGCGAGCTGAGCGAATCCCAGCTGCGCCTGCTGCGCGCCCAGATCGAGCCGCACTTCCTGTTCAATACCCTGGGCGCGGTCCAGCAACTGGCCGAGCAAGGGGCGCCGAAGGCGGCCGAGCTGACCGCCAACCTGATCGACTTCCTGCGCGCCAGCCTGGGCGATATGCGCACCGGGCAGGCGAGCCTGCAGTCGGAATTCCGCCTGGTCGATTCCTACCTGCGCGTGATGCAGGCCAGGCTGGGCCACCGCCTGCGCTTCAACCTGACGCTGCCCGAGGCCCTGGAGGGCGTGCAGATTCCCAGCATGCTGGTGCTGACCCTGGCCGAGAACGCGATCAAGCACGGCATCGAGCCTTCGCTGCGCGGCGGCACGGTCTGGGTGGGCGCCGAGGATACCGGTTCGGGCATCCGCATCCGGGTCCGGGACAGCGGCGTCGGCATGAGCGCCACGCCGGGTCATGGCCTGGGCCTGGAAAACATCCGCCACCGCCTGCGCCTGGCCTACGGCGAGTCCGCCGGGCTGGCGCTGTACGACGCCGATCCCGGCTTCGAGGCCGAACTCGCCATTCCACCTCAGGGAGTACAGTCGGGAGCGATGCAATGAGTATCAAGGTGCTGGTGGCCGAAGACGAACCGCTGATGCGCGAGCGACTGCTCGGCATGCTGCCGGTGGCCTGGCCGGATGCCGAGGTAGTGGCGGTCGCCGAGAACGGCAACGACGCCTGGGACGCCTTCCTGGAGCACGAGCCGCAGGTGGTCTTCCTCGACATCCGCATGCCGGGCATGTCCGGGCTGGAAGTGGCGGACCGGATCGGCAAGCTGGCCCACGTGGTGTTCGTCACCGCCTACGACCAGTATGCGGTGGACGCCTTCGACGCCGGCGCCATCGACTACCTGCTCAAGCCGGTGCAGCCGGGACGCCTGGACCGCGCGGTGGGACGCCTGCGCGAGAAGCTGGACAGCCGCCCGGCAGACCTGGGCGACGTGCTGCGCCAGCTGAAGGCGCAGGCGCCGGAGCCGCGGCCGGAAAAGCTCAAGTGGCTGAAGGCCAGCGTCGGCAAGCAGATCCGCCTGATCGACGTCGACGAGGTGTTGTTCTTCCAGGCCGATACCAAGTACACGCGGGTGGTGCTGGCCGGTTCGGAAGCGCTGGTGCGCATTCCGCTGAAGGACTTATTGAGCGGGCTGGACAGCGGGCGCTTCTGGCAGATTCATCGCGGCACGCTGGTGAACGTGAACGCCATCGCGGCGGCGGAGAGGATCGACGCGGAACGGATGCAGGTGCTGCTGCGCGGGAGCGAGGAAAAGCTCCCGGTCAGCCGCAGCTTCACGCACCTGTTCCGCGACTGAACGCAGGCTTTCAGGCGTGCTGGGGGGAGTGATATGCACGGCGCGCATACACGCCGAACAGCAGGATCGCCGCATAGCACACGGCCGGCACCGCCAGCGACATCTTCAGGCCCACCACGTCGGCCGCATAGCCGGTCAGGAGCGGCACGATCGCACCGCCGACGATGGCCACGCACAGCAGGCCCGAGCCTTCGGCCGTGCGGTGGCCCAGGCCTTCGCAGGCCAGGGTGAAAATGGTCGGGAACATGATCGAGTTGAACAGGCCGATGGCCAGCAGCGACCAGCCCGACAGCGCGCCGGTGCTGGTGCCCGAGACCACCAGCAGGACGATGGTCATGGCGGCGGCGAAGGCCAGCACCTTGCCCGGCGAGAACAGGCGCAGCAGGCCGGCGCCGATGAAGCGGCCCACCATCGCGCCGCCCCAGTACAGCGGCACGTGCTTGCCGGCCTCCTCGGCGCCCATGCCGAGCACGTTGGCTTCCATCAGGTAGTTGACGATGATCGAGCCGATCGCCACTTCCGCGCCCACGTACAGGAAGATGCACAGGGTGCCGAAGGCGAAGCGCGGCTGCTTGAGCAGGTCGAAGGCGCGCAGGATGCTTTCTTCCGGCGCCGGCTTCTCGGCCAGCTTGCTGCGGTTCAGCCACACGGCGAAGGCCAGCACCGCCAGCGCGATCGCCAGGCCGATGTAGGTGTGCACCACCACGCGGGTTTCTTCTTCGCGGAAGGCGTCCAGGGCCGCGCCGCTCAAGGTAGTCGGGTCGACCGTGGCCAGCGAGCCCAGGATCAGGATCGCGCCCACATAGGGGAAGAGGGTGGTGCCCAGCGAATTGAAGGCCTGGGCGAAGGTCAGGCGGCTGGAGGCCGTGCTCGGCTTGCCCAGCATCGAGATCAGGGGATTGGCCACCACCTGCACGATGGTGATGCCCGAGGCCAGTACGAACAGCGCCAGCAGGAAGGTCGCGAACACGCCCGAGGAGGAGGCCGGGATGAACAGCAGGCAGCCGGCCGCCATGGTGACCAGGCCGACCACGGCGGTGCGCATGTAGCCCACGCGCTGCACGATGGCCGCCGCCGGAATCGAGACGAAGAAATAGGCGGCGAAGAAGGCCGACTGCACCAGCATCGCCTGGGCGTAGCTCAGGGTGAACAAGTCCTTGAGCTTGGGGATGATGACGTCGTTCAGGCTCGTGATGCCGCCGAATACGAAGAACAGGGCGAACACGAAAGTCTGGAGGCTGGCGGTGTTGCCCGGCAGCGGAGTGGGAGCGCTATCGAGCTTCGGCGCGGCAGTGGTGCTGGTGGGAGTCGGGATGGCCATGGGAGTGACGGGGTTGAATTGAATCAACCCACGACACTACATCATCTCGCTGATAATGGCGACAATTTCGTCGCCGTAGGAGACTAGTTTCTTCTCGCCAACACCGCTCACGCCGCGCAGTTGCTCGAGCGAGGCCGGCTTGACCTTGGCGATCTCGCGCAAGGTGGCGTCCTGGAACACCACATAGGCCGGCACGCCGTGCTCGCGCGCCGCGCCCATGCGCCAGGAGCGCAGGCGGTCGAAGATCTGCTGCTCGGAGCGCGACAGTTCCACTTCCTCATAGCTCGCGCGCGAGGACGACTGGCGCTTGGGCTTGACCGGCTTCTGGTACTGGCGCAGCTGCACCTTCTGCTCGCCCTTGAGCACCGGGCGCGCCAGGTCGGTCAGCTTGAGCGAGCTGAAGGCGTCGTGGTCGACCGTCAGGAAGCCAAGCGCGATCCCCTGGCGCAGGATGGCGCGCCATTCCTGCTCGCTGCGGTCGGCGCCGACGCCGTACACGGTGAGCTTGTCGTGGTGCCACTGGCTGATGCGCTCGGTCTGGGCGCCGCGCAGCACGTCGATCACATGGCCGGCGGCGAAGCGCTGGTCGACCCGGTAGACGGCCGACAGGAGCTTTTGCATCGGCACCGTGCCGTCGACCTGCACCGGCGGAATCAGGCAGGTGTCGCAGTTGCCGCAGGGGCCGGAGCGCTCGCCGAAGTAGTCGAGCAGGCGCATGCGGCGGCACGAGAGGGTTTCGCACAGGCCGAGCATGGCGTCGAGTTTCATCGACAACACGCGCTTGAAGCCGTCGTCGGCCTCGGACTCGTCGATCATCCGGCGCTGCAGCACCACGTCCTGCAGGCCATAGGCCATCCAGGCGCTGGCGGGGGCGCCGTCGCGGCCGGCGCGGCCGGTCTCCTGGTAATAGCCCTCGATGCTCTTGGGCAGGTCGAGGTGGCAGACGAAGCGCACGTCCGGCTTGTCGATGCCCATACCGAAGGCGATGGTCGCCACCATCACGATGTTGTCTTCTCGCAGGAAGCGCGCCTGGTTGGCCGCGCGCGTGGCGTGCTCCATTCCTGCGTGGTAGGCGAGGGCGCGGATGCCGTTTTCGTTGAGGAAGTCGGCGGTTTCCTCGACCTTCTTGCGCGACAGGCAATATACGATGCCGGAATCCTGCGCGTGCTCGGCGCTGATGAAATCGATCAGCTGCTTGCGGCCGTTGGTCTTCTCGACGATGGAGTAGCGGATGTTGGGGCGGTCGAAGGACGAGACGAACTGGCGCGCTTCTTCCAGCTGCAGGCGGTGCGCGATCTCGGCGCGGGTCTGCTGGTCGGCGGTCGCGGTGAGCGCGATGCGCGGCACGTTGGGGAAGCGCTCGTGCAGGATCGACAGGCGGATGTATTCCGGCCGGAAATCGTGGCCCCATTGCGACACGCAGTGCGCCTCGTCGATGGCGAACAGCGAGATGTGCGAGGACTCGAACAGCTCCAGGCAGCGCGGCGTCATCAGGCGTTCGGGCGCCACGTAGACCAGGTCGATCTCGCCGGTGCGCACCAGGCGCTCGATGCGCAGGGTTTCCTCGAAGGTCTGGGTCGAGTTCAGGAAGGCGGCGCGCACGCCGACCTCGGCCAGCGCGTCGACCTGGTCCTGCATCAGTGCGATCAGCGGCGAGACCACCACGCCCACGCCGTCGCGCAGCAGGGCCGGGATCTGGTAGCACAGCGACTTGCCGCCGCCGGTAGGCATGAGCACCAGCGCGTCGCCGCCTGCGGCCACGTGCTCGACGATGTCGCCCTGCTGCCCACGGAATGCGGGGTAGCCGAAGACCGTCTGCAGGATGTGAAGCGCGCGCGCGCCGATGTCGGCGCCGATGTCGGGGTTCATGCTCGCTGTGTCGCTAATCAATGAGTCGGGTTAATGTACCCAAGCCACCAGGTCGAAGTGGGCGGTCACGAGGACCAGAATACCGAATACGATACGGTACCAGGCGAAGATCGTGAAGTCGTGCGTGCTGATATAGCGCAGGAGCCAGCGCACGCACAAGAAGGCCGAGGCGAAAGCGGCCAGGCCGCCCAGGCCGAACATCGGCAGGTCGCTCAGCGACAACAGTTCGCGCTGCTTGAGCACGGAATACAGGGTGGCGCCCAGCAGGGTGGGGATTGCCAGGAAGAAGGAGAATTCGGTAGCCGCCTTGCGCGACAGGCCGAACAGCATGCCGCCGATGATGGTCGCGCCGGAGCGGCTGGTGCCCGGAATCAGGGCGAAGGACTGGGCCAGGCCCACCTTGAGGGCGTCGGCCGTGCTCATCTCGTCGACCGTGTCGACGCGCGCCGGCCGTTCATGGCCATGGTTGCGGCGTTCCACATACAGGATGATCAGGCCGCCGACGATGAAGGCGGTCGCCACCGGCACCGGCGAGAACAGGCGCTCCGTGATCGCCTTGTTGAACAGGAAGCCCAGCACGGCGGCCGGCAGGAAGGCGATCAGGACATTGAGCGCGAACTTCTGCTGGCGCGGGTCCGAGCCCAGGCCCGCCAGCACGTTGCGGATGCGTTCGCGGTATTCCCAGATCACGGCCAGCATGGCGCCGGCCTGGATGGCGATCTCGAAGACCTTGACCTTTTCGCCGGTGAAATTCAGCAGGCTGCCCGCCAGGATCAGGTGACCGGTGGAAGAGATTGGCAGAAATTCCGTGAAGCCCTCGACCAGGCCCATGATGATCGCCTTGATGGCGAGAACGATGTCCATGAAACGTATGTGATTGATTTAATGCGTGCTGTGAGAAAACTGCGCGGGGTAAGAGCTTACCACGGGCAGGGCCTTGCCCGTTGAGTCTGCTATGACGGGATACAACATTTTACAGGGCCGCAATTGCTGTTCTGTTACGTATCGCGCGCAAGCTAAAATTCGTTTTCCAGGCTTGCGCATCGGGCCGGACAGCGTGCTAGACTCAAGCACATGAGTGTTCTCATCGTTCTTGTGCTTGTCGTGGCCGCCATCGCGGCCCTCCAGGGTGGACAGCTTCACAACCCCCTGCGCTACCGCAGCTGCCAGAGCCGCCTCTGGCGTCGCGCCTTCCCTTCGGCGTCCCGCAAGGACATCCGCGAGTTCCTCTCGCTGGTGGTCTCGACCTTTTCCTTCACCGATACCGACCGCCTGCGCTTCCGTCCCGACGACGAATTGCTCGGCATCTTCCGCGCCGCGCATCCGCACCGCCGTCCCACCGATGCCGGAGAAATCGAAACCCTGGCGCAAGCCCTGCGCAGCCGCTATGGCGTGATGCTGCCGGACATCTGGCACGAGAGGCTGACCCTGGGCGCCCTGTTCGGCGACATCCAGGCGCTGCAAGGCCAGCGCGCCGCAGCGTGAGCGGCCGACCCTGCTGAATGCAGGCTACCCTTGCTGGGTGACCGCCGCTCTTGAATTGCCTGCACGCAGCACCACGTGTTGGCAATGGTGAAAGAAAAGCTCAACTGGAGACGGCCGCTGTTCTATGTGCTGCTGCCGATTTTCTTCGTGATGGCCTTCCTGGGCTTTCCCTTGCCTGTCGCGCCGCCTCCCGCCACCAAGCCGGCGCAGGAGCAGACCCAGGTCGTCAAGAAAAAGAAGAAGCGGCTCGGGCTGCTGGTCAAGGACGAGGAGCCCGGCAGCCGGCCGGATTAACCCGGCGCCGTCGCGCGTTCCAGTTCCCCCAGCCACAGCATCGCCTGTTCGCGATTCGTTCCGCACATCTCCGCGGAAGGCTGCAATCCCCCACAAAAGGCCGGGCGCTCCGGCTTGCCGAAAATCAGGCAGCGGTCGTCCTCGCCCAGCTGCACGCAGCGCACGCCCGCCGGCTTGCCGTTCGGCATGCCGGGAATGGGGCTGGTGATGGAAGGGGCAGTGCAGCAGGCGCCGCAGTGCGGCCTGCAGTCGAAGGAAGTGTTCATGATCGTGCGGGAAGCGGGACCGCCAAGTATACCTGCGCGAACGGGTAAAGCGGGCGCTTCCCCGGCGGAATTCCTGCTACGTTGTTTCCCATGAACGCAGGAGGTATCGATGTCGAGTCCGCTTAAGCCTTTGAACCGTCAAGTCATCGTCATTACCGGCGCCACCAGCGGCATCGGCCTGGCCACCGCGCAGGAAGCCGCGAAGCAGGGCGCCCAGCTGGTGCTGGCCGCGCGCGGCGCCGACGTACTCGACGCCGTCGTGGCCCGCTTTAACGCCCTCGGCCAGGAAGCGGTCGGGGTGGTCGCCGACGTCTCCGAGCGCGCCCAGGTCGAGCGTATCGCCGAGGCCGCAATCGCCCGTTTCGGGCGCATCGACACCTGGGTCAACAATGCGGGCAGCACCATCTACGGCAGGGTCGACGAAGTCTCCGAGGCCGACGCCCGGCGCCTGTTCGACATCAACTTCTGGGGCATGGTGCACGGTTCCCTGGTGGCGCTGCCCCACCTGAAGCGCCAGGGCGGGGCCTTGATCAACCTCGGCAGCGAAGCTTCGGAGGTCGCGATTCCCATGCAAGGCATGTATTCGGCCAGCAAGCACGCGGTGAAGGGCTTCACCGACGCGCTGCGCATCGAGGTGGAACAGCTCGACGAGGCGCCGGTCTCGGTCACCCTGATCGAACCGACCGCCGTCGACACGCCCTTGCCCCAGCACGCGCGCAACTACATGGACCGCGAACCCAAGCTGCCTTCGCCCCAGGTCGATCCGCACCAGGTCGCGGCCGCCATCCTGCACGCGGCGGTGGTGCCGATGCGTACCGTGCGGGTCGGCATGATGGCCGACATCGACGTGATGATGGACCGCCTGCTGCCCGGCGTGTCGGACCGGCTGGCGGTGTTCCAGGTGCCGCGCCAGCAGCAGGACTGCCCGCCGCGCAATCCCGACGGCAGTCTTTACGCTTCGCGCGCCGATGGCCGTATTTACGGTCCGGGAGGCGTTTAAGCCGTTTAGTTCCCTATACACAACGCCAGCTTGACTCTGCCATTCGCCGCACTCTATAGTTAATCATCCTTTAAATAAGTTTCTAGGCGGAAACAATGCATTGCCAACTCGACAGCAAGCCGCGCTGGGAGCGCCGCAAGGACGCGCGCCCGCAGGAGCTGCTGGCTGCCGCGATCGATTTGTTCGTCGAGCGTGGATTCGCGGCCACCCGTCTGGAAGACGTGGCGCGCCGCGCCGGCGTGTCCAAGGGCACGCTCTATCTGTACTACGCCAACAAGGAAGACTTGTTCAAGGCCGTGGTGCGCGAAAGCATCGTGCCGGTGATCGGCGACGCCGAAGTCTCGGTGGCCGGCTTCGACGGCCACAGCGGCGACCTGCTGCGCGACGTCATCCTGACCTGGTGGCGCCGCCTGGGCAGCACCAAGGTCTCGGGCATCAGCAAGCTGATCATGGCGGAAGCAGACAATTTCCCGGAACTGGCGCGCTTCTACCAGGAAGAAGTCATGATGCGCGCCGCGCGCATGATCTCCAGCATGCTCGAGCGCGGCGTGAGCCGCGGCGAATTCCGCGCCATCGACATCGCCCAGGTCACCCAGGTGCTGATCGCGCCAACCCTGATGCTGTCCACCTGGCAGCATTCGATCGGCCCCTGCGAGCGCTGCGAGCTGCAGCCGCAGGCCTTCCTGGACGCCTTCCTCGACATTACCCTGCACGGGTTGCTGCCTGCTCCGCCCACGGCCGCGCAGTAAGTTGTCAGTACGCCAAATGTCCTGAAATTTGGCGTTCATCCCTTCTAAACTGCAGACTGTCGCAATTTCCCGCGCTCAGGCCTGCCCATCGTTAAGATGTGCGTCCTGAGGCCGTTCAACGATAAAATATCGGATTATTTATTTTTCCACCGAGAACTCAGATGAATATCGAACAAGCCCGCTTCAACATGATCGAACAGCAGATCCGTCCGTGGAACGTGCTGGACCAGGACGTGCTCGACCTGCTGCACGTGGTCAAGCGCGAACAGTTCGTGCCGCAGGCCTACCAGAACCTGGCGTTCGCGGACGTCGAGATTCCGCTGCCGGGTGGCGAAGCGATGTTCAACCCGAAGGTCGAAGCGCGCATCGTGCAGGAAATCGCGGTGAAGAAGCATGAGAACGTCCTCGAAATCGGCGCCGGTTCGGGCTACATGGCGGCACTGCTGGCGCACAAGGCGCGCCACGTGACCACCGTTGAGATCCTGCCGGAAACCAAGGCGCTGGCCGAACAGAACCTCGCCAAGGCCGGCATCACCAACGTGACCGTCGAGCTGGGCAATGGCGCCGAAGGCTGGCCGCAGGGCGCGCCTTACGACGTGATCGTCGTGTCGGGCGCGCTGCCGGTGCTGCCGGAAGCGCTGGTCAAGCAAGTGAAAGTGGGTGGCCGCCTGGCGGTGATCCTGGGCGAAGCGCCGGCGATGAGCTGCAACATCATCACCCGCACTTCGGAAACCGGCTACGACTCGGTCAAGGTGTTCGAGACCAACGTCAAGCCGCTGACCGGCGCCGTCGCGCCGTCGCGCTTCACGTTCTAAGGGACCGCGATGCGACAGATGACCGCCCCCGAGTTGGCCGCCTGGCTGGCCGACCCGGCGCGCGAGCAGCCGCTGCTGCTGGACGTGCGCGAGAACTGGGAATTCGAGACCTGCCATATCGCGGGCTCGACCCAGATCCCGATGCACCTGATTCCGATCCGGGTCGGCGAGATCGACGACGACCGCGAGATCGTGTGCATCTGTCACCACGGGGCGCGCAGCATGCAGGTTGCTGCCTTCCTCGAACGGAACGGATTTGCCAACGTAACGAATTTGACGGGCGGAGTACACGCCTGGGCCGTGCAGGTCGACCCTTCGATGCCGAAGTACTGACCTGATTCCTAACTTTTGATGACTCCTGTGGAGAAAGCAATGCAGAAACCCCTTATCGCCGTCCTGCTGGCCGGCGCGTTCTTCTCGCTGAATGCAAGCGCGGCGGACCTGATCCAGGTTTACCAGCAGGCGCTGGCCAACGATGCGACCTACGCCAGTGCACGCGCGGCGTTGAACGCGGGCCGCGAGCGGATCACGCAGGGGCAAGCCGGCCTGCTTCCCACGGTGGGTCTCACCGGCGCCATCACCAGGAACGACAGCGATTTCTCGCCGTGGAACGAAGGTGCGACGGTCACCCGCGCCGACGGCACCCAGGGCATCGTCACCGCCGGCGGCTCCAACCTGACCACCAAGGAATACACGCTGTCGCTGCAGCAGCCGCTGTTCCGCTGGGACCGCTGGCAGTCCTACCAGCAGAGCAAGCTGCAGCAGTCGATCGCCGAAGCCCAGTTCGCGCAGGCGCAGCAGGACCTGATCACCCGCGTGGCCTCTGCCTACTTCGAGGTGCTGGCGGCCCAGGACAAGCTGGCCTCGATCCGCGCCCAGAAGGATGCGGTGAGCGAGCAGCTGGCATCGGCCAAGCGCAACTTCGAAGTCGGCACCCAGACCATCACCGACACCCATGAAGCGCAAGCCGCCAACGACCTGGTGGTGGCGCAGGAATTCGCCGCGGTGAACGACCTGGACAACAAGCGCAACGCGCTGCAGGCCATCATCGGCACCGAGCCGGGCACGCTGGCGCCGCTGAAGACCGGCATCACCCTGGCCCCGCCGCAGCCGGCCACGGTCGACCAGTGGGTGTCGTCGGCGGAAACGCAGAACTACGGCGTGACCGTGCAGGAACTGCAGGTGGAAATCGCCAAGCGCGAGATCTCCCGCCAACGCGCCGGCCACCTGCCGACCCTGGACCTGCTGGCCACCTCGACCCGCCGCGACGTCAACGGCCAGGTGAACAACACCTCGGGCGTCAACAAGAACAACGCCATCGGCGTGCAGCTGAGCGTACCGATCTTCAGCGGTTTCAGCGTCACCAGCCGCGTGCGCGAATCGATCGCGCTGGAAGACAAGGCCCGCAACGACCTGGAAACGACCCGCCGCAACGCAGCCCTGACGGCGCGCCAGTCCTTCCTCGGCGTGAACAGCGGCCTGGCCCAGGTCAAGGCGCTGGAAGCGGCGGAAGTGTCGAGCCAATCGGCGCTGGATTCGAACAAGCTGGGTTACCAGGTGGGCGTGCGCATCAATATCGACGTGCTGAACGCGCAGCGCCAGCTGTACCAGACCCGCACCGACCTGTCGCGTGCGCGTTACGACACCATCCTCAACGGCCTGCGCCTGAAGGCGGCGTCGGGATCGCTGCGCGAGGCGGATCTGGTGCCGGTGAATAATCTGCTGGATAAGTAATCGTCCAGGCACGCCTGGCGGCGTGCTTGAATAAGAAAACCCGGGAGCCGGTTTGCTGGCTGCCCGGGTTTTTGTTTTGTTCGTCTCTATGCTGCGAACTTGGGTCCCCGCCTGCGCGGGGACGACGTGATGAAGTAGCGGACTACGACAAAATTTGTGGCTCGCTACCGAAACCCGCCGTTCCCGCGAAGGCGGGAACCCAAGTTCCCCAGCAGCACCGCAACGTTTAAATAGCCCGCCCCCTGCGCCACTGAATGAGTTCAGCAATCACCACATCGGCCGCCGACACCGTGGGGTGGGGGATTGCACGGGGCCGCCCAGGACCGCCCCGAAGACGTATTGATTGCCGCGCCGCGCCGGGCTTGCTGAAGAGCTGCCCGATCAGCTGCCGAGACCGGCGCCGCCGGCGTGGTCGGCACGCTCGATCAGTTCGACCTTGTAGCCGTCCGGGTCGGTGATGAAGGCGATCACGGTGCTGCCGCCCTTGACCGGGCCCGGCTCGCGGGTGATGTTGCCGCCGGCCGCGCGCACCTGTTCGCAGGTCTTGTAGATGTCCTCGGCCGAGATGGCGATATGGCCGTAGGCCGTGCCCATGTCGTAGCTGTCGACGCCGTAGTTGTAGGTCAGCTCGAGCTCCGCGTGCTCCGGGTTGCTGCCGTAGCCGAGGAAGGCGAGGGTGTACTTGTACTCGGGATTGTCGCTGGTGCGCAGCAGCTTCATGCCCAGCACCTTGGTGTAGAAGTCGATCGAGCGTTGCAGGTCGCCGACGCGTAACATGGTGTGCAGAATGCGCATGGGTAGTGTCCTCTTGTTGATTCAGAAAACCGCCATTTTATGCGCTCGCCATGTTCCTTGCCGGCGCCTGCGCGCGCTCAGTTCTCCAGCTTCGCGCTGAGCGTGATGTCCGCGTTCAGCAGCTTCGACACCGGGCAGTTTTCCTTGGCCGTGCTGGCCGCCTTGTCGAAGGCTTCCTGGCTCGCGCCGGGAATCTTCGCCACCAGGTCCAGGTGCACCGCCGTGATCGAGAAGCCGCCCTCGACCTTTTCCATCGACACGGTGGCCGTGGTGCGCAGCTCCTGCGCCGTCAATCCGGCCTGCCCGAGCTGGCCCGAGAGCGCCATGGTGAAGCAGCCCGCGTGCGCGGCGCCGATCAGCTCCTCGGGATTGGTGCCGGGACCGTCCTCGAAGCGCGTGTTGAAGCCGTACTGCGCGTCCTTGAGCGCGCCGCTGCCGGTCGACACCGCGCCCTTGCCATCCTTCAGCCCGCCGCTCCAGACGGCGCTGCCGTTACGCTTGATCGTCATGGCGCCCCCTTGTCGTCGTTGCCTGGTCCGAGATCGGCGCCCTCGTGGCGGCGCATCGAGCGGTGGCGGTCCGGTTGCGGGTTGGCCTGGCCGGTCGCATCCGCAGCCGGCTCGACGGCCTGCTCGATGCCCTGGCCGTTGGTGCCGTAGCAATCGGTATTGACGAGGCCCTGGGCCAGGTCCTCGGCCGCCTGCTTGATGACGCCGCGCGGTTCCTGGTCCTGCGCATCCGGGGTCTCGTCGCGCTCGTGCGGCTGGCGCTTGACGCCGTCGTTCTCGATCGGGGCCTTGGTGTTGACGAAGCGGTCCTTGGTTTCGGTGACCATGATGTCCTCCTTCTGCATTTCTGTTGGTTCAATCCTAACTGGGTGAAGAGGATGCGGTCGCGCAATTGGATGATGCAATTTTGCAACTAAAGCCTTACCATGTCGGCTTGACCGTCATTGCCTGGAACCGCGCCGTGAAAACCGAAGCCCTTCCTCATCCCGACACCTCCATTTGCAAGAATTGCGGCGCTGCGACCTCCGGCAATTTCTGCCACCAGTGCGGCCAGGCCACCCACCTGCACGTGCCGACCGCCTTCGAGTTCCTGCACGAGTTCGTTGGCCATTATGTGGCGCTGGAAGGCAAGCTGTGGAAGTCGCTCAAGCTGCTGCTGTTCAAGCCGGGCTTCTTGACCCGCGAGTACATCGAAGGCCGGCGCGCGCGCTACCTCGAGCCGCTGCGCGTCTACCTGACCTTCAGCATCATCTTCTTCGCACTGTTCAAGATCGGCGGCCTGGACTTCAATGTCATGAGCACCGACCGGGACGAGCTGCAGCGCGCCGCGGTCGAACAAGTTGCAAAGGACAAGGTGGCGCGTCCCGCCACGCCGGAAGAGCTGGCCCAGGTCAAGGAAAGCGAGAAGGACCTCGTGGAAATCGCCGGCAGGATCAATCCCGCGCTGGGCCGCGGCACCGAGGGCCTGCTGGACATGCCCGAGAAGGAACGCAGCGACGCGCTGAAGCGGGCCTTCTTCTCCAACGCGCCCTATGCGGTCTTCGCGCTGATGCCGGTGTTCGCCCTGTTCCTGAAAATCCTCTATCTGGGCAAGGGCCGCACCTACGGCGAACACTTCCTGTTCGCGCTGCACTCGAATGCCTTCGCCTTCTTCATGCTCAGCCTGCTCATCCTGGTGCCGAAGGGCTGGGACATCGTCACGCTCGTGCTGCTGCTCTGGCTGACCTTCTACCTGCCGACCGCGATGCGGCGCGTGTACGGCGGCACCCGCACCATGACCGCGGTGCGCTGGCTGGTGTTGATGATGTTGCACACCATTAGCCTGAGCATGGCCGTTGTTGCTGCCGTGAGCCAGGCCTTTCTACAGTAATCTTGCCACCTGGCGGGGCTCGCCCTTATACTGTTCTTTTGTACAGTGTTTGACGAGTCCCGGGCGGCCCGTCAACTGGCAGCCGCAGGGATTATCGGTTAATCTCCAGCGTGTCGTTACCCATCACCGCCGAGATCGATATGTCCGCTGTCACGCCTGCACCACAACCCATCATCGCGCTCGTGGTCCGGCAAAACACGGCCGGAGTCGAGGAGCCGGTCGGCCGCATCGTGGATTTCCTGCGCGGCGCCGGCTACCGCGTGGTGTTCGAGGAAGACACCGCGGCCCACTTGGGGCTGACGGGCATCGAATCCATGAGCGTGGCCGCCATCGGCGAACAAGCCAAGGCGGCCGTCGTGGTCGGCGGCGACGGCACCATGCTCGGCATCGCGCGCCAGCTCGCCAAATACGATACCCCTTTGATCGGCATCAACCAGGGACGCCTGGGCTTCATCACCGACATCCCGATCCAGAACATGCTGCCCGCGCTGGGCGAGATCCTGGAGGGCAGGTCGCGCCTGGAGAAGCGCACGCTGCTGGAAGCGCGCGTGATGCGCGACGGCGAGCAGATCTACTGCAGCGTGGCGGTCAACGACGTGGTGGTGGCGCGCGGCACCGGCGCCGGCATGGTCGAACTCAAGCTGATCGTGGACGGCGAGTTCATGTACAACCAGCGCTCGGACGGCCTGATCGTCTCGACGCCGACCGGTTCCACCGCCTATTCGCTGTCTGCCGGCGGCCCGCTGCTGCACCCGAGCCTGCAAGGCATCGTGCTGGTGCCGATCGCGCCGCATGCGCTGTCGAACCGGCCGATCGTGGTGCCGGACACCAGCGAGATCGTGGTCGAACTGGTGAGCGGGCGCGACATCAGCGTCAACTTCGACATGCAGACCTTCACCAGCCTGCAGCTGGGCGACCGCATCGTCATCTCGCGCTCGCCCAACACCGTCACCTTCCTGCACCCGCACGACTGGAGCTACTACCATACGCTGCGCGAAAAACTGCACTGGAACGAATACCCGACCAACGACGGCAAGCTCAAGTAAATCGCCATACCCATATCCACCAACGGAGACCCGATTTTTCATGCTGCGCACACTTACCATCCGTGACTTCGTCATTGTCGACGCCATCGAGCTCGAGTTCTCGAACGGCTTCACGGTATTCACCGGCGAGACCGGCGCCGGCAAGTCGATCCTGATCGATGCGCTGCAACTGGTGCTGGGTGGCCGGGGCGACGCCAGCATGGTGCGCGAAGGAGCGGCCAAGGCCGACATCACGGCCGATTTCGCCCTCACCGCGGCGGCGACGGCATGGCTGGAGGCGAACGAATTCGCCAGCGAAGAGGGCGGCGCGCTGCTGCGCCGCGTGATCGACAACGCCGGCCGCTCGAAGGCCTACATCAACGGCATCTCGGCCACCGCATCGCAGCTGCGCGAGCTGGGCGAAATGCTGGTCGACATCCACGGCCAGCACGCCCACCAGACTTTGCTGAAACCCGACGCCCAGCGCGACCTGCTCGATAACCAGATCGCGGTGCGCGACCCCGAGGCGCGCGCCGAGGTGGTGGAAGTGGCCAGCCTGTACCGCGCCTGGCGCGCCCTGGTGCGCCAGCGCGAGGAATACGAGACCAATGCCAAGAACGTGCTGATCGAGCGCGAGCGCCTGGAGTGGCAGGTGAGCGAGCTGGACAAGCTGGCGCCAAAGGCCGGCGAGTGGGCCGAGATCAGCAACGAGCACAGCCGCCTGTCGCATGCCGCCAGCCTGCTGGAGGGCGCGCAGGAAGCGCTGAATGCGCTGTCGGAATCGGACGATCACCCTATCCTGTCGCAGCTGTCTTCGCTGAACGCCAAGCTGGGCAAGCTGGTGGACGTCGACGTGCAGCTGCAGGCGGTGCTCGACTGCATGGAGCCGGCCCGCATCCAGCTGCAGGAAGCGGTGTACGCGCTGAACAACTACATCGACAAGGTGGAGCTCGACCCGGACCGCCTGCGCGAGGTCGACGCGCGCATGGAGGCGCTGCACAGCGCCGCGCGCAAGTACCGCGTGACGCCCGAGGAGCTGCACGACGAGCACGCCGCGCTGGCGGCCAAGCTGCGCCAGCTGGCGGATGCGACCGACATCGAAGGCCTGCGCAAGCAGGAGGACAAGGCCAGGGCCGCCTACATGGAAGTGGCCAGGCGCCTGTCGCAGCGCCGCGAAAAGGCGGCGCGCGAGCTGGGCACGCAGGTGACCAGCGCGATGCAGGAACTGAGCATGAGCGGCGGCAGCTTCGCGGTGGCGCTGAACGCCGCCGAGCCGGGCGCGCACGGGCTGGAGCAGGTGGAATTCCTGGTGGCCGGCCACACGGGCGTGGCGCCGCGTCCGCTGGCCAAGGTGGCTTCGGGTGGCGAACTGGCGCGTATTTCGCTGGCGATTTCGGTGATCACCTCGAATGCGACCACGGTGCCGACCCTGATCTTCGACGAGGTCGATACCGGCATCGGCGGCGGCGTAGCCGAAGTGGTGGGCCGCCTGCTCAAGCGCCTGGGGCAGCAGCGCCAGGTGCTGTGCGTGACCCACTTGCCGCAGGTGGCGAGCCAGGCGAACCAGCACTTCCAGGTGGCCAAGGGCACGACCGATGCGGGCAGGACCGTGTCGCGCATCGATGTGCTGGACAGCCGGGCCAGGGTGGAAGAGGTGGCGCGCATGCTGGGCGGGATCGAGATTACCGAGACGACGCGCAAGCATGCGAGGGAGTTGCTGGCGTCGTAACGCCGCCAGGCCCGTTAGCCTCAAGACCGTCGTTCCGGCCTTCGCCGGAACGACGTTTACATGCAGCGGGCCAAAGCGCCTCTCCCATCCGGCCAACCGTCATCCCCCCCTTCACCATTCTGTGGCAAAGTGCTATCTGATCCGCACCCACAACCACAAAGGAGGGAAGTCGAATGAGCATCGAAAAAGTCCTGTACCGCGCCCAAGCCACCTCCCAAGGTGGCCGCGAAGGCAACTCGAAGAGTTCCGACGGCGTGCTGAACCTGCAGCTGTCCACCCCGAAGGAACTGGGCGGCGGCGGCGGTCCCGGCACCAATCCCGAACAGCTGTTCGCCGCCGGCTACTCGGCCTGCTTCCTCGGCGCCCTGAAATTCGTGGCCGGCCAGCAGAAGGTCAGCCTGCCGCAAGACCTGACCGTCACCGGCGACGTCGGCATCGGCCAGATCCCCACCGGCTTCGGCATCGAAGTCGACCTTACCATCAAGGCCCCGGGCATGGACCAGGCCCAGCTGAAAGAGCTGGTCGACAAGGCCCACATCGTCTGCCCCTACTCGAACGCCACCCGCAACAACATCGACGTTCGCCTGCACGTATCCACCTGACGACAAGCCGCGCGCACGCGCTGTCCGCCGCACGGGACCCCCACTTATAATAGAGGGCGTCCCGTCACCCACCCTTCATACATGCCATTTCGCAAAGAACCGCCTCACGCCCACGGCACCGTGCCGCAGCATGCCGTCGTCCTGGTCAACCTCGGCACACCCGACGAGCCCACTCGCAAGGCCGTGCGCCGCTACCTGAAGCAGTTCCTGTCCGACCCGCGCGTGGTGGAGATCCCGAGCCGCGTCTGGTGGTTCATCCTGCACCTGTTCATCCTGCCTTTCCGCTCCGGCAAATCGGCCGCCAAGTACCGCACCATCTGGACCCGCGAGGGTTCGCCCCTGAAGGTCCACACCGCGAAGCAGGCGGCGCTGCTGCAGGACATGCTGAAGGAACGCGGCCACGAGGGCGTGAAGGTGGCGATGGCGATGCGCTATGGCTCGCCGTCGGTCAATGAGGTGCTCGATCGCCTCAAGGAAGAGGGCTGCGACCGCATCGTGGTCCTGCCCGCCTACCCCCAGTATTCCGGCACCACCACCGCCTCGATCTGGGACGCCGTCTACCAGCACTATGCGCGCGTGCGCAACGTGCCCGAGCTGCGCCTGGTGAAGCACTACCACGACCACGAGGGCTATATCAACGCCCTGGCCGAAAGCGTGCAGGGCCACTGGGACAACCACGGCCGCGGCCAGAAACTGGTGATGAGCTTCCACGGCGTGCCCAAGCGCACCCTGCTGCTGGGCGACCCGTATTTCTGCGAATGCCAGAAGACCGCGCGCCTGCTGGCCGAGGCCCTGGGCATCGGGCCGGAAGACTACCTGGTGACTTTCCAGTCGCGCTTCGGCAAGGCCGAATGGCTGCAGCCCTATACCGCCCCCACCGTGCAGCAGCTGGCGCGCGAAGGCGTGGAGCGCATCGACGTGATCTGCCCGGGCTTCACCAGCGACTGCCTGGAGACGCTGGAAGAGATCAACATGGAAGTCCGTCACGATTTCGAGGCCGCGGGCGGCAAGGATTACCACTACATCCCCTGCCTCAACACCTCGCCGGCCTGGATCAAGGGCCTGGCCGAGATCGCCGAACAGCACCTGATCGGCTGGCCGACCATCCTCACCCCGGCCCAGAGCGCCAGCCAGCGGCGCGACGCCCAGGTCGGCGCCCAGCACGCGGCCCAGCTCGGCGCTTAGGCGGACAGGGTAGCCGTTCTGCTAAAATGGCCGGTTTGTCAGGGCGTCGCGCCGATGCCGACGTAGCACAGCCAGGCCATCACCGCCAGGGTGTACAGCACGACGGCGCTGCTGATCAGGTGTAATCGCATGATGTCTGCTCCCGGATCGCTTGCCTCGACAGTGGCAAGCTTGTCGAGAAGCTTATAACTTCTCGTTGGGAAATGAATCACGAAAATAGTAAATACTGTAACAATTGTTATCTGAAGTGGACTGATCGTCTGGAGCGGGCCTGCCGGACCATGACATTTCCTCAATTCCCCTTGAAATTGTAGGAGATCGCCCCATCTGGGGGCCTGTACATTCAAGCAGGAAGCTTTCCTGTCTCAGCCAAGTCCTTGATTCTAGGAGTTTTTTCGATGCAAGACCAAGAAAACAAAGAGGTGACGAACCAGCCGGAAGCCGAGGCGCCCGCAGCCGAGGCTGCCGCTCCCCAGGCCGCTGCTGCCGCACCGGGCGAGCCGGGCCTCGAAGAACAGCTGAGCGCGACCGAAGCCAAGCTGGCCGAGATGCACGACGCCTTCATGCGCGCCAAGGCCGACGCGGAAAACATCCGCCGCCGCGCCCAGGAAGATGTGAGCAAAGCGCATAAATTTGCCATCGAAAGCTTCGCCGAGGCCATGGTGCCGGTGCGCGACAGCCTGGAAATGGCGCTGAAGGTCGAGACCCAGACCGTGGAAGCGATCCGCGAAGGCGTCGAGATGACCCTCAAGCAGCTCACCGCGGCCTTCGAGAAGAACCGCCTGATCGAAGTCATGCCGCAGCCGGGCGAAAAGCTCGACCCGAACAAGCACCAGGCCGTGGCCGTGGTGCCGTCGGAGCAGGAAGCGAATACCGTGGTTGCAGTGCTGCAGAAAGGCTACATGATCGCCGACCGCCTGCTGCGTCCCGCCATCGTCACCGCAGCAGCACCGAAATAAGCGCGAAATAAGGAAAAAACGCAGCGTGCAGCGAGTTAACCACTTGAAAGCACGCGCTTTTTCCCAATATTGAATTCATCCGAAATCATCCAAATATAAAAGGAATACATCATGGGCAGAATCATTGGTATCGACCTGGGAACCACCAACTCCTGCGTCGCGATCATGGAAAACGGCCAGCCGAAGGTGATTGAGAACGCCGAAGGCGCGCGCACTACTCCTTCGATCATCGCCTATCAGGAAGATGGTGAAATCCTCGTGGGCGCGCCGGCGAAACGCCAGGCTGTCACCAACCCGAAGAACACCCTGTTCGCGGTGAAGCGCCTGATCGGCCGCAAGTTCCAGGAAAAGGAAGTCCAGAAAGACATCGCGCTGATGCCTTACCAGATCATGCAAGCCGATAACGGCGACGCATGGGTCGGCGTGCGCGACAAGAAGCTGGCGCCGCCGCAGATCTCGGCGGAAGTGCTGCGCAAGATGAAGAAGACCGCCGAGGACTACCTGGGCGAAGAAGTCACCGAAGCCGTGATCACCGTGCCGGCTTACTTCAACGACTCGCAGCGCCAGGCGACCAAGGACGCCGGCCGCATCGCGGGCCTGGACGTCAAGCGCATCATCAACGAGCCGACCGCGGCCGCGCTGGCTTTCGGCCTGGACAAGACCGACAAGGGCGACCGCAAGATCGCCGTGTATGACCTCGGCGGCGGCACCTTCGACGTGTCGATCATCGAGATCGCCGACGTCGAAGGCGAGAAGCAGTTCGAAGTGCTGTCGACCAACGGCGACACCTTCCTGGGCGGCGAAGACTTCGACCAGCGCATCATCGACTACATCATCGACGAGTTCAAGAAGATCAACGGCCTCGACCTGTCCAAGGACCCGATCGCCCTGCAGCGCATCAAGGCCTCGGCCGAGCGCGCCAAGATCGAGCTGTCGTCCTCGCAGCAGACCGAGATCAACGAGCCGTACATCGCCATGGCGAACGGCGCGCCGGTCCACCTGAACCTGAAGATCACCCGCGCCAAGCTGGAAGCCCTGGTCGAGGAACTGATCGCCAAGACCATCGAGCCGTGCCGCATCGCGATCAAGGATGCGGGCGTCAAGGTCTCGGACATCGACGACATCATCCTGGTCGGCGGCATGACCCGCATGCCGAAGGTGCAGGAGAAGGTCAAGGAGTTCTTCGGCAAGGACCCGCGCAAGGACGTCAACCCGGACGAAGCCGTCGCTGTCGGCGCCGCGATCCAGGGCTCGGTCCTGTCGGGCGAGCGCAAGGACCTGCTGCTGCTGGACGTGACCCCGCTGTCGCTCGGCATCGAAACCCTGGGCGGCGTGATGACCAAGATGATCCACAAGAACACCACGATCCCGACCAAGTTCTCGCAGGTGTTCTCGACCGCCGACGACAACCAGCCGGCCGTGACCATCAAGGTCTACCAGGGCGAGCGTGAAATCGCAGCGGGCAACAAGGGCCTGGGCGAATTCAACCTCGAAGGCATCCCGCCGGCGCCGCGCGGCACCCCGCAGATCGAAGTGACCTTCGACATCGACGCCAACGGCATCCTGCACGTGGGCGCGAAGGACAAGGCCACCGGCAAGGAAAACAAGATCACCATCAAGGCCAACTCGGGCCTGTCGGAAGAAGAAATCCAGAAGATGGTGAAGGACGCCGAGCTGAACGCGGAAGAGGACAAGAAGGTCAAGGAAATGGCCGAAGCCCGCAACCAGGGCGACGCGCTGGTCCACTCGACCAAGAAGTCCCTGACCGAATACGGCGACAAGCTGGAAGCCGGCGAGAAGGAAAAGATCGAAGCGGCGATCGCCGACCTGGAAGGCGCGATCAAGAGCGGCGACAAGGCGGACATCGACGCCAAGACCGCAGCCCTGTCGACCGCGGCCCAGAAGCTCGGCGAGAAGATGTACGCCGACATGCAGGCGCAGCAGGCAGGCGCCCAGGGCGCGGCCGGCGGCCAGCAGCCTGGCGGCGAATCGTCGGCCAAGCAGGACGACGACGTGGTCGATGCCGACTTCAAGGAAGTGAAGGACGCCAAGTAAGACCAGCGGACGGGGCTCTCGCCCCGTTCCGTACGGGACCGAGCCGATGACCACATGGTTCCCGGCTCGGTTTTTTTGCATAGATCGTTCCGTTTTAGATAAACAGCAAGGTGCCGACAATGGCAAAGCGTGATTTTTACGAGATCCTCGGGGTCGCCAAGACTGCGTCGGAAGACGACATCAAGAAGGCTTATCGCAAGCTGGCGATGAAGTACCACCCCGACCGCAATCCTGACAACAAGGAAGCGGAGGAGAAGTTCAAGGAGGTGAAGGAAGCCTATGAGATGCTGACCAACGCGGAGAAACGCGAGGCTTACGACCGCTTCGGTCATGCCGGCGTGGATCCGAACAGCGGCATGGGCGGAGGTTTCGGCGCGGGCGGCTTCGGCGACGCGTTCGGCGACATCTTCGGCGACATCTTCGGTGGCGGCCGCGGCCGCAGCGCGGGTCCGCAGGTCTACCGCGGCGCCGATTTGCGCTACAACCTCGAGATCACGCTGGAACAGGCGGCGCACGGCTTCGACACCACCATCCGCGTGCCGAGCTGGGACAAGTGCGACACCTGCCACGGCAGCGGCGCCAAGCCGGGCACCCAGCCCGTCACCTGCTCGACCTGCGCCGGCCACGGCCAGGTGCGCATGCAGCAGGGCTTCTTCAGCATCCAGCAGACCTGCCCGAAGTGCCACGGCAGCGGCAAGATCATCCCGGAACCCTGCGCGGCCTGCGCCGGCGCCGGACGCATCAAGCGCAACAAGACCCTGGAAGTGAAGATCCCGGCCGGTATCGACAACGGCATGCGCATCCGCTCCTCGGGCAACGGCGAACCGGGCACCAACGGCGGGCCGCCGGGCGACCTGTACGTGGAGATCCACATCAAGCCGCACCAGGTGTTCCAGCGCGAAGGCGACGACCTGCACTGCGAGATGCCGATCTCGTTCTCGAAGGCCGCCCTGGGCGGCGAGATCGAGGTGCCGACCCTGACCGGCAAGGTCTCGTTCACGGTGCCCGAAGGCACCCAGACCGGCAAGACCTTCCGCCTGAAAGGCAAGGGCATCAAGGGCGTGCGTTCGGGCTACACGGGCGACCTGTTCTGCCACGTGGTGGTCGAGACCCCGGTCAAGCTGACCGACAAACAGAAGGACCTGCTGCGCGAATTCGACCGCCTCACCAACGAGGGCGGCGCGAAGCATAGCCCGCAGAGCAAGGGCTGGATGGACAAGGTCAAGGACTTCTTTGAGTAAGCAGGTCCTGCACCGGAAAACGCTGAGCGGCGCGAGCCCTCGGCGTTTTTTTCGGCCCTATGGATGGCAACAGTTCAACACTGTTACACTTCGTGTATTTTCCGAAGAATTATTCTAGAGCCGGCGTGGCGAGCCACGGCCCGGCCGCGTCCCTACGGGACGGCAACACACGACAAGGAGCGAAGATGGAAAACAAGAGCAAGGGCGTGACCGCCGAAGACCTGTTCGCGCGCAACCGCGCCTGGGCTGCCTCGATGGTGGCCGAGGACCCGAACTTCTTCAAGGCGCTGTCCGAGCAGCAGGCCCCGGAATACCTGTGGATCGGCTGTTCCGACAGCCGCGTGCCGGCCAATGAACTGCTGGGCATGGCGCCGGGCGAGCTCTTCGTCCACCGCAACATCGCCAACGTGGTGGTGCACTCGGACCTGAACTGCTTGAGCGTGCTGCAGTTCGCGATCGACGTGCTGAAGGTGAAGCACGTCATCATCTGCGGCCACTACGGCTGCTCGGGCGTGCATGCCGCGCTGACCGGCGGCCGCGTGGGCCTGGCCGACAACTGGCTGGGCCATGTGCGCGACGTGCGCGAGAAGCACGGCAAGTACCTGGGCGCCGTCACCGGCCGCGCCGCGACCAACCGCCTGGTGGAGCTGAACGTGGCCGAGCAGGTGATCAACGTGGCCCAGACCACGATCGTGCGCGACGCCTGGGACCGCGGCCAACCGCTGACCATCCACAGCTGGGTCTACGGCGTGCATGACGGCCTGCTGCGCGACCTGGGCATCACCATCAGCAGCCAGGAAGAAATCGCGCCGAAGCTCGAGCGCGTGCTGAACGGCTACGTGGAGAAGGACGCGGCGTGAGCGAGCTGCATCAGTTGCGCGCTCTCGTGCGCGAGTTCGTGGACGAGCGCGACTGGGACCAGTTCCATACGCCCAAGAACCTGGCTTCCGCCCTGACGGTGGAGGCGGCCGAGCTGCTGGAGCATTTCCAGTGGCTCCAGCATGGGCGTCTTGAGGAGCTGGGGCAGGAGAAACTGGCCGAGGTGAAGCACGAGATGGCCGATGTGCTGGTCTACCTGGTGCGCATCGCCGACAAGCTCGATGTCGACCTGTTCGCGGCGGTGCAGGAAAAGATGGTGCTGAATCGCGAGAAGTATCCCGCCGAGCAGGTGAGGGGGGATGCGAGGAAGTATTACGAGTACAAGAAGTAAACGTAAGCAGAGCGCGCGTGTGTTTTACCCGCACCCTCAAGACCGTCGTTCCGGCGCAGGCCGGAACCTAAGCTCGTTGCGTACCACTTACATTTAACGCTAGCGGCAGCACGAGCAAACTTGGGTTCCGGCCTTCGCCGGAACGGCGGGTTGAGGGTGCTGGCTAAGGGTTATACGCCACCCATGCAGATATACTTCACGATCAGGTAATCGTCCATCCCATAGGTCGACCCTTCCCGCCCCAGCCCCGACTGCTTGACCCCGCCAAACGGCGCCACCTCGGTCGAGATCAGCCCGGTATTCACCCCCACCATCCCCGTTTCGATCGCCTCGGCCACGCGCCACACGCGCCCGATGTCGCGCGCGTAGAAGTAGGACGCCAGCCCGAACTCGGTGGCATTGGCCAGCGCGATCACATCTTCTTCCGTCTTGAAGCGGAACAGCGGCGCCACCGGCCCGAAGGTTTCCTCGCTGGCGACCAGCATGTCCGAGGTGACCTCGGTCAGCACGGTCGGCTGGAAGAAGCTGTGCCCCAGCGCGTGGCGCTTGCCGCCCGCCAGCAGCTTCGCCCCTTTGCCGAGCGCATCCTCGATGTGCTGCTCGACCTTGCGCACCGCCTTTTCCTCGATCAGCGGGCCCTGGTTGACGCCCTCCTCGACGCCGTTGCCGACCTTGAGCTTGCCCACGGCCGCCACCAGCTTGCGCGCGAATTCGTCGTACACGCCGTCCTGCACGTAGATGCGGTTGGCGCACACGCAGGTCTGGCCGGCGTTGCGGTACTTGGAGGCGATCGCGCCTTCGACCGCCGCGTCGATGTCGGCGTCGTCGAAGACGATGAAGGAGGCGTTGCCGCCCAGTTCCAGCGAAAGCTTCTTGATCGTCGGCGCGCACTGCTCCATCAGCAGGCGGCCGACGGCGGTCGAGCCGGTGAAACTCAGTTTGCGCACCAGCGGGTTGGCCGTCATCTCGCCGCCGATGGCCTTTGCTTCGCCGATCACGACGCTGAACACGCCTTTCGGCACGCCGGCGCGCTCGGCCAGCACGGCCAGGGCCAGCGCGGAATAGGGCGTCAGTTCGGCGGGCTTCAGCACGATGGGGCAGCCGGCCGCCAGCGCCGGGCCGACCTTGCGGGTGATCATCGCGGCCGGGAAGTTCCAGGGCGTGATCGCGGCGCATACGCCGATCGGCTCCTTGGTCACGACGATGCGGCGGTCCGGCCAGGGCGAAGCAAGGGTCTCGCCGGCGATGCGCTTGGCCTCTTCGCCGAACCACTCGAAGAAGGAAGCGGCGTAGGTGACTTCGCCCTTGGCCTCCGCCAGCGGCTTGCCCTGTTCGGCCGTCATCAGGAGCGCCAGGTCGTCGGCATTGGCCAGCATCAGGTCGGACCAGGCGCGCAGGATGGCAGCGCGTTCCTTGGCGGTCTTCTTGCGCCACGCCGGCCAGGCGGCATTGGCGGCCTCGATGGCGCGGCGGGTCTCGCCCGCGCCCATGTGCGGCACGGTGCCGAGCTGCTCGCCGGTGGCGGGGTTCACGACCGGGAAGGTGGCGCCATTGTCGGCGCCGACCCAGGCGCCATCGATATAGGCCTGCTGGCGCAGCAGGGAAGGATCTTTCAGGTTCAGCATGGAGTTCCTCGTGCGTGTGGCTTCGTCAGGAATCCATCATGGTAGACCTTTTCGACAACACGCGCCGCGAGGCCCCTGCGTGCTACTTGCGCATCAGGTCCTGCAGCGCCACCACGGTGGCCTCGACGCCCGTCTTCACGCTGGGGCCCGGCAAGACCTTGAACAGCGGGCTGTGGTGGCTCGGCAGCTTCAGCTTGCCCGCCTTGGCCGCGGCGATGTCTTCCGGCGCGGTGCCGCCGACCGTGAAGTAGACGCTCGGGATGTACGGATCGGTGACGAACTGGGGGAAGTCTTCCGACCCCATCCCCTCGCGGAATTCCTCGTCGCCGATGGCGTCCGGACCGATGTCGCGCTTCCAGGCCGCGCTCAGTCGGCGCACCAGGTCGGCGTTGTTGAGCACCGGCGGGGTCGGATGGTCGACCAGCTTCACTTCCGGCAGCTCGTTCTCCGCCATGCCGGCGGCGCGCGCCGTGTTCTCGGCCATGCGCTTGATCGCGTCGAGCAGCAGCTTGCGCGTGGCCGCGCTTTCGCTGCGCACGGTCAGCTGGAGCCTGGCGTTGTCGCCGATGATGTTGGCCTTGGTGCCGCCGTGGAAGGAACCGACCGTGATCAGGCCGGGTTCGCGCGGGCTCAGTTCGCGGCTGACGATGGTCTGCAGGCCGACCACGATCATCGAGCCGAGCACGATCGGGTCCTTGCCGCGGTGCGGGCTGGCGCCGTGCGCGCCCACGCCCTTGATCAGGATCTCGACCGTGTCGGCGCCGGAATAGGGCGAGACTTCCGAGGCGAGCACCTTGCCGCTCGCCATGTCGGCCTTGACGTGGAAGCCGAGCGCGTAGTCGGGCTTGCCGAAGCGCTTGTACAGGCCGTCCTGCATCATCGCCAGCGCACCGCCGATGCGCTCCTCGGCCGGCTGGCCGATCAGCATCAGGGTGCCGGACCACTTGTCCTTTTCGGCCGCCATGCGGCGCGCCGTGCCCACCAGGCTGGTCATGTGCACGTCGTGCCCGCAGGAGTGCGCGACCGGCACCACGTTCCCCTCCATGTCCTTCTGCCTGGCGGTGGAGGCGTTCGGCAGGCCGGACTTCTCCTGCATCGGCAAGCCGTCCATGTCGGCGCGCATCATCACCAGCGGGCCGCGGCCGTTCTTCAGGATCGCCACCACGCCGGTCCCGCCGACTTTCTCGGTGACCTCGAAACCGGCCGCGCGCAATTCCTGAGCCAGGCGCGCGGCGGTCTTCACTTCCAGGAATGAGAGTTCCGGATTGCGGTGAAAATGGTCGAACAGCGCGCCAAGGTGCTTGTCGTAGTCGCCGGAGATGGCCTTGGCGAGCTCGGATGCGGAAGCGGACGTGAAGATCGAGGCGCAGAGCAGGGTGGTCAACAGGGTCTTTTTCATGGGCGGGGACAGTGGTGGGAAGGGATGGGTTGCCGTCGGGTCATCCCATGGTAGTGCAAAACATGCAGCCTGTTCCGCAAAATTGACCGCCTGTCGCATGCCGCGCGCGCGCCGCATTCGCCGTTCGTAGAATAACGATCACACCAACAAGCATGGAGCACCGCATGAGATCCCGCATCATCCTGGTCACTATCCTCGCTGCCCTGGGCGGCAGCGCTTTCGCCCAGGGCGCCACGCCCCGGGAGGAACTCGATGCCAGGCTGTTCGATTCCCCCGCCCTGGCCACGCCTTACCGCGAGAACCTGAGCGAGGACGAGAAACTGGCCGGCCTGGCCAAGTTCTGGTCCGAGGTGAAGTACAACTTCGTTTATGTCGACAAGCTCAAGGAACTGGACTGGGACCGCCTCTACCTCGAGACCATTCCCAAGGTGCGCGCCACCACCTCGACGCTTGAGTACTATCGCGTGTTGTCCGAGCTGTGCGCCAGGCTGCAGGACGGTCACACCAATGTCTACCCGGGGCCGGAACTGCGCAAGCTGACGATGGCGCGCCCGATGTTCACGACCTACCTCATCGAAGGCAAGGTACTGGTGCGCGAGGTCTTCGATCCGGCCCTGGCAGCCAAGGGTGTCCGGCCCGGCGTCGAAGTGGTCGCGGTGAACGGCGAGCCCTCGCTGGCCTACGCGCAGCGCGAACTGGTCCCCGTCATCAGCGCCTCCACCCCGCAAGACATGGAACGCCGCGCCTACGGCTTCAACTTCCTGGCGGGAGCCTTGAAGGACGTCCCGCGCGTGAGCTTCCGCACCGCCGCCGGCAAGAGTTTCGACCTGGAGACGCCGCGCGTGGAGATCGAGACTTTCATCAAGGCGGCGTATGGACGCGAGCCTTTCGAGCTGCGCATGCTGCCGGGGAACGTGGCCTATGTGGCGCTGAACAGCTTCGGCGACGACCGCGCCGCGGATGCTTACATGGCGGCCTTCGAGCGCATCGCCAAGGCCTCGGCGCTGGTGATCGATGTGCGCAACAACGGCGGCGGCAATTCGTCCGTCGGCTACCGCGTGCTGGCCACCCTGGTGGACAAGCCCTTCGCCACCAGCGCCTGGTCGACCCGCCAGTACCTGCCCAGCTACCGCGCCTGGAAGAAGCCGATGCCGGACTTCGAGAAACCGGCCAACACCTGGGAGCCGGACGGCAAGCGCCATTTCACCGGCCCGGTGGTGGTGCTGACTTCCGGCGCCACCTATTCGGCGGCCGAGGATTTCGCAGTGGCCTTCGACGCGATGAAGCGCGGCACGATCGTCGGCGAAGCGACCGGCGGCAGCACGGGCCAGCCGCTGTTCGTCTCCCTGCCGGGTGGCGGCACGGCGCGCATCTGCACCAAGGCCGACACCTATCCGGACGGCACGCGCTGGGTGGGCAAGGGCATCCAGCCCACCGTGGCGGTGAAGCAGACCCTGGCCGACCTGCGCCGCGGCCGCGATACCGTGCTGGAAGCGGCGCTGGCGAAACTGCGGAAATAATACCGCCAGGACACTGTAGGGTGGACGGCTCCGCCGTCCACGCGGTGATAGACGCAGGCTCCGGATTCGTGCCGGATGATCTTGCTTCCAACTATCACCGCGTGGACGGGGGACCCGTCCACCCTACGACTATTCCACGCATTGCCCTGCCTAACCGTGTTGGCACCCCGGTCGAGTTACCGTTAAGCTTTTGTTATTGGAACGAAGTTCCACGGCAGATCGGCAGAGAAGCACCCATTCCGCGGTTTGTTGATCTGGCTCAACAGCACCTCGCGTTCGGGCCCAAATGCTCGTATGATGGACTCGTGCGCTTCACCACAAGGTAGAGACCATGCGCCCCCTCGTCATCGTTCCAGCGTGCACGCGTGATTTCGGCGAACATCCGTACCACGCCGCCCAGCACAAGTATGTCGACGCCGTCGTTCTCGGCGCCGATTGCGCCCCCATGATCCTGCCGTCGCTTGGCGCGTCGCTGGATCTGGAGACCATGTTTTCGCTGATCGACGGCATCATGCTGACCGGTTCGGCCTCCAATGTTCATCCCAGCTATTACTCGGAAGAGGTGCTCGATCCCTCGCTGCCGCAAGACCCGGCGCGCGACCAGACCACCTTGCCGCTGATCCGCGAAGCGGTGAAGCGCGGCGTGCCGATCATCGCGATCTGCCGCGGCTTCCAGGAGATGAACGTGGCCCTCGGCGGCAGCCTGCACCAGGCGGTGCAGGCGGTGCCCGGCAAGTTCGACCACCGCGAAAACCCGGAGCTGGGCATGGACGAACAGTACGGCGACGCCCACAACGTCAAGCTGTGCGAAGGCGGCATGCTGCGCGAGATCCTGGGCGTGGACGAGATTCCCGTGAACTCGCTGCACGGCCAGGGCGTGAATTCGATCGCGCCCTGCCTGACGGTGGAGGCGGTGGCCGAGGACGGCCTGGTCGAAGCCTTCACGGTGGCGGATTCGCCGGGCTTTACCCTGGCGGTCCAGTGGCACCCCGAGTGGCGCATCCAGCACAACCCGTATTCGATGAAGATGTTCGGCGCGTTCGGCGAAGCCTGCCGCATGTATCGTGAACAGCGCCTGGAACAGCAACGGAGCCGCGGATGAGGTTTCACGAACCAAGGGCTGCCGCCCGCAAGTGGGCGACCGCAGTTCCCTAGCTTCCCTGCCTACCGTATCCCTGCGCGCGGCGTATGTGCTCGCACCTTCGCCTGCGTGCCCGCATTGGAAAAGACAGTGAGGCAAACATGGCAATCCGCGAAAATTTCAGCTATACCGACATGGAAGAGTGGCTCAATGCGAAGCGAGTCACCGAAATCGAATGCCTGGTCCCCGACCTGACCGGCGTTGCGCGCGGCAAGATCCTGCCGCGCGTGAAGTTCACCGAAGACCGCGGCATGCGCATCCCTGAAGTGGTGCTGGGCATGACCGTCACCGGCAACACCCCGGAGCGCGACGACGCCTACAACCGCGCCATCGCCGCCACCGACCGCGACATGATCCTCAAGGCCGACCCCACCACCATCACCACGGTGCCGTGGGCGGTGGACCCGACCGCGCAGGTGATCCACGACTGCTACTTCGCCGACGGCAGCCTGGTCGACTTCGCTCCGCGCAGCGTGCTGCGCCGCGTGCTCAAGCTCTACGCGGAGCGCGGCTGGAAGCCGATGGTCGCACCGGAACTCGAGTTCTACCTGACCGCCAAGAACATCGACCCGGACCTGCCGCTGGCCGCGCCGGTCGGCCGCAGCGGCCGCGCCGAGACCAGCCGCCAGGTCTACAGCATCGACGCCGTCAACGAGTTCGATCCGCTGTTCGAGGACATCTACGACTACTGCGAGATGATGAACCTCGACGTCGACACCCTGATCCACGAGATCGGCGCCGGCCAGATGGAAATCAACTTCCTGCACGGCGACCCGCTCGGCCTGGCGGACAAGGTGTTCTACTTCAAGCGCACCCTGCGCGAGGCCGCGCTCAAGCACGACATGTACGCCACCTTCATGGCCAAGCCGATGGAAGGCGAACCCGGTTCGGCCATGCACGTGCACCAGAGCGTGGTGGATGCGAAAACCGGACGCAACATCTTCAGCAACGAGGACGGCACGGCCTCGAAGCTGTTCCAGCAGTACATCGGCGGCCTGCAGCGCTATATGCCGTCGGCGATGGCGATCGTCGCCCCTTACGTGAATTCCTACCGCCGCATCGTGCGCCACACGGCCGCGCCGATCAACCTGCAATGGGGCATGGACAACCGCACCGTGGGCTTCCGCGTTCCGGTGTCGGGCGCCCAGGACCGCCGCGTGGAGAACCGCGTGATCGGCGCCGACGCCAATCCCTACCTGGCGCTGGCCGTGACCCTGGCCTGCGGCTACCTGGGCATGACCGAGCAGCTCGATCCTTTGCCGATGGTCGAAGGCAGCGCCTACGACATGGCGGTCGAGCTGCCCCAGGGCCTGTCCGAAGCGATCACCCTGCTGCGCCGTGAGGAGCGATTGCGCGAGATCCTGGGCGAGCGCTTCATCGACGTCTATTCGGCGGTGAAGGACCTGGAGCACCAGGAATTCATGCGCGTCATCAGCCCGTGGGAGCGCGAGCACCTGCTGCTGCATGTCTGATACGGAAACCTTCACGATGATGGGAGTCGATCATGACAGCCAAGCTTACGGCAGCATCCCCGGTGCGCACGAGCGCAGCGGACACCTACACGGACAGCTTCGATACGGCCGCGCTGCAGCAGCTCGACGCGGCGCATTTCCTGCATCCCTTCACCGACCACGCCGCCCTGCGTGAGCGGGGCGCGCGCGTGATCGTGCGCGGCGAAGGGGTCTACCTCTGGGATTCGGAAGGCAAGAAAATCATCGACGGCATGGCCGGCCTGTGGTGCGTGAACGCCGGCTACGGCCGCGCGAGCATCGCCGAGGCGGTGCATGCGCAGATGCTGGCCCTGCCTTTCTACAACAGCTTCTTCAACACCACCAACGTGCCCGCCGTGAAGCTGGCCGCGCTGCTGGCCAGCCTGGCGCCGCCGGGCTTCCAGCACGCCTTCTTCACGACCTCCGGTTCGGAAGCCAACGACACCATCGTGCGCATGGTGCGGCGCTACTGGCAGCTGATGAACCAGCCCGAGCGCCAGGTCATCATCAGCCGCCGCAACGCCTACCACGGCAGCACCATGGCCGGCGCCTCGCTGGGCGGCATGGCGGCCATGCATGCGCAGGGCGGACTGCCGATTCCGGGCATCGTCCACATCGAGCAGCCCAGCTACGCCGCGCACGGACAAGGCATGAGCGAAGCGGGTTTCGGCCTGGTGGCGGCCAGCTGGCTGGAGGACAAGATCCTCGAGCTGGGGGCGGACAAGGTGGCCGCCTTCATCGGCGAGCCGGTGCAGGGCGCGGGCGGCGTGATCATTCCGCCGGCGACCTACTGGCCGGAGATCCAGCGCATCTGCGAGAAGTACGACATCTTGCTGGTGTCGGACGAGGTGATTTGCGGCTTCGGCCGGCTGGGCACCTGGTTCGGCTGCGAGCTGATGCAGGCCAAGCCGGACCTGATCGCCTTCGCCAAGGGCGTCACCTCGGGCTATGTGCCTTTAGGCGGGGTGCTGGTCGGCAGCCGGGTGGCGCATACCCTGATCGAAAAGGGCGGGGACTTCAACCACGGCTTCACCTATTCGGGCCATCCGGTGGCCTGCGCGGCGGCGCTGGAGAACCTGCGCATCCTGATCGAAGAGAAGCTGGTGGAGAAGGTGGCGCTGGAGACGGGGCCTCATCTCAAGGCGCGGTTTGCTTCCCTGACCTCGCATCCGCTGGTGGGAAACGCGGAGACCTGCGGGCTGGCGGCGGGGCTCAATCTCGTCAAGCGCAAGGGCGACACGGTGCATGAGTGCGAGGCGTTTCCGCCATTGAGCGCGGTGGGGATGCTGTGCCGCGGGTTCATGTTCGACAATGGCGTCATCATGCGCGCGGTGGGGGATCGGATGATCGTGGCGCCGCCCTTGTCGATCACCGTCGCGGAGATCGATGAGATGGTGGAGAAGATCAGGTATTGCCTGGATCTGACCTACGATGAGGTGAGGAAGAATGGGTGGATCGAGTAGCGTTTCTCGCTGCTCAAAGAAACTTGGGTTCCCGCGAAGGCGGGAACCCAAGTTAGTAAAAGACCCGTCACGCCCTAGAGCGTAGCGAACCCGATTTCAAACCGCCACAAGCTTCGGCTCACAATGATTCTTGAACACCTGCGGCGCCAGCGAGCCCACGAACATGCCGATAAAAGCCGCAATCAGCCCCGCCAGCTGCCCCGGGAAATGCTCGCCCCAGGTGGTGAGCTGCGGGAAGAACAGCACCCACACGATAATGCCCGCGCCGATCGACAGGATCGCCCCCTGGGTCGTCGCCCGCTTCCAGTACAGCCCCATCACCAGCGGCACGAAGGCGCCCACGAGCGTCACCTGGTAAGCGCTCGACACCAGCTCATAGATCGAGGTGCCTTCCATCGCGATCGCATAGGTCAGCACCACCGCGGCGAACACCACCACGCTGATGCGCATCGCCAGCAGCTGCTGCTTGTCGCTCATGCCCGGACGCAGGTGCTTGAGGATGTTCTCCACGAAGCTGGTCGACGGCGCCAGCAGGGTGGCGGACGAAGTGCTCTTGATCGCCGACAGCAGCGCGCCGAAGAACAGGATCTGCATCACCAGCGGCATTTTGGTCATGATGAAGGTCGGCAGCAGGCGCTGGTAGTCGTTCTTGGCGATGTCCATCGCCGAGCCGCCCATCACCACCACGGCCGCTGCCACGATGAACATCGGCACGAAGGCGAACAGGATGTAGCTGGCGCCGCCGATCACGGCGCCGGTGCGCGCGGTCGGGGCGTCCTTGGCCGACATCACGCGCTGGAACACGTCCTGCTGCGGGATCGAGCCGAACATCATGGTGATGGCCGCGCCGATGAAGAACACGACGTCGGTGAAGCTCGGCTCCGGCAGCACGCGCCACAGGTCGGCCTGCTGCGCCATCGCCAGCACCTTGTCCGAACCGCCGGCCAGGTCGGCCGCGAAGAAGGCGATGATGCTCATGCCGACGATCAGCACGATCATCTGGATGAAGTCGGTGATCGCCACCGCCAGGAAGCCGCCCACAACCACATACACCAGCACCGCCAGGGTACCGATCAGCATGCCGGTGGCCGGCGCCATGGCGCCATTGGTCAGCACCGAGAATACCAGGCCCAGCGCGGTGATCTGCGCCGCCACCCAGCCCAGGTAGCTGAGGATGATGGCCAGCGAGCAGAAGATCTCGATGCCCTTGCCGTAGCGCTGGCGGTAGTAGTCGCCGATGGTCAGCAGATTGAGTTTGTACAGCTTGGTGGCGAAGAACAGGCCGACCAGGATCAGGCAGGTGCCGGCGCCGAAGGGGTCTTCGATCACGGCGTTCAGGCCGCCCTGGACGAACTTGGCCGGCACGCCCATCACGGTCTCGGCGCCGAACCAGGTGGCGAAGGTGGTGGTAATGACCATCACCAGCGGCAGGCTGCGGCCCGCGACGGCGAAGTCGCTGGTATTCTTGATCCGTGTACCCGCCCACATCCCGAGCGCCAAGGTACCCAAGAGGTAGAGCACGACAAATGTGATCAAAGTGGTGTTCATGCGGTGTGTGCTCCGAGGGACAAAATATTATCGGGCGGAAAATCCGCGATTATAAAGGCAGAACCTGGCGATTGGATCAACTATCCCCGGATTTGTCCATGGATGTTGCTCCGCAGTTGCGTTTACTGGAAGGATGAGTGAAATGACAACAACAACCTGGCATGAACGAGCCGCGGCGCTGAACGCCGACGGCCGCGCTTTCATCGACGGCTGGCGCGTGGATGCGCGCTCCGGCCTGTGCTTCGATTCCCTGTCGCCGGTGGATGGCCGCAAGCTGGCCGAGGTGGCCCGCTGCGACGTGCTCGACGTCGACCTGGCCGTGACGGCGGCGCGCCGCGCCTTCGAGGACCGGCGCTGGGCCGGCAAGCCCCCGGCCGAGCGCAAGCGCATCCTGATCCGCTTCGCCGACCTGATGCTGGCGCACCGCGACGAACTGGCCCTGCTGGAAACCATGGACATGGGCAAGCCGATCCGCTACAGCCGCAGCGTCGACGTGCAGCTGGCCCAGAACTGCATCCGCTGGTACGGCGAGGCGACCGACAAGATCTACGACCAGGTGGCGCCTACCTCCGAGGACAGCCTGGCACTGATTCAGCGCGAGCCGGTGGGCGTGGTGGCGGCCGTGATCCCCTGGAACTACCCGATGCTGATGGCGGCCTGGAAGATCGGCCCGGCCCTGGCGGCCGGCAACAGCGTGGTGCTCAAGCCGTCCGAGAAGGCGCCGCTGTCGTCGCTGCGGCTGGCCGAGCTGGCGCTGGAGGCGGGGGTGCCGGCGGGCGTGTTCAACGTATTGCCCGGCTACGGCGACGAAGCCGGCAAGGCGCTGGCGCTGCACATGGATGTCGATTGCATCGGCTTCACCGGCTCCACCCGCGTGGGCAAGCAGATCCTGCAGATGGCGGGCCAGTCGAACCTGAAGCGCGCCTGGACCGAGTTGGGCGGCAAGTCGGCCAACATCGTCTGCGCCGACTGCCCGGACCTGGATGCCGCCGTCGAAAGCGCGATCGGCTCGATCTATTTCAACCAGGGCGAGAGCTGCAATGCGCCCTCGCGCCTGTTCGTCGAGGAATCGATTCGCGAGGCTTTCCTGGACAAGGCGCTCAAGCTGATCCCGCGCCACGCTCCCGGCGATCCGCTCGACGAGGAGACGGTGATGGGGGCGATCGTCGACCAGACCCAGATGAAGACCGTGCTCGGCTACATCGAAGAGGGCAAGTCGGCCGGCGCGCGGCTGCTGGCCGGCGGCGCCGCGGCGCGCCAGGAGAGCGGCGGTTTGTATATCGAGCCGACCCTGTTCGACGGCGTGGATGGGTCGATGCGCATTGCGCGCGAAGAGATCTTCGGGCCGGTGCTGTCGGTGCTGTCGTTCACGGACCTGGACGAGGCCATCAAGCAGGCCAACAGCACGCCTTATGGCCTGGCGGCGGCGGTGTGGACGCGCGACATGAGCAAGGCGATCCGCGCGTCCCGCGCGCTGCGGGCTGGTACGGTGCACGTGAACCAGTACGACAACGACGACATCACGGTGCCGTTCGGCGGTTACAAGCAGTCAGGGAACGGGCGCGACAAGTCGCTGCACGCGTTCGATAAATATACGGAGCTGAAGACGACCTGGATTCAGGTTTGAACCGTTAACGCATGCACGTCGTTCCGGCGGAGGCCGGAACCCAAGTTAAGCGTCTCGATAGCTCAAGCAAACTTGGGCCCCGGCCTTGAACTGACCCCAATTTGTTGGACAGTTGATGAGCTATGCCTTGGAGGCTTGGATCCTGAATTGAACAGGACTCAATCCGCCAAGGCTGAGTTTGATACGCTCATGATTATAGTAGTGGATGTACTCGCCCAGGCCTTTCTGTAACTGTTCGATGCTGGCAAATTTGTTCAGATAGAAGAACTCCGACTTCAAGGTTCCAAAGAAGCTTTCCATCGCAGCGTTGTCATGGCAGTTACCTTTACGTGACATGCTTTGAGTTAATTTTCGCTTACTGAGCATCTGTTGGTAAGCCGGCATTCGGTAATGCCAGCCTTGATCCGAATGCAACAACGGCCTGTCGCACTTCCTGAGCTTGGCCATCGCTAGCGTCAGCATGCTGGTCACCAGTTCGAACATGGGACGACGCGCCGTTTCGAACGCGACAATTTCGCCATTGAATAAATCCATGACGGTAGACAGGTAGAGCTTTTCGCCTGCCACTTTGAATTCGGTGACATCGGTAACCCACTTCTCATTCGCCTTTTCAGCAGTGAATTGACGGTCCAGGACATTGGGGGCGGCCTGCCCGGTTTCACCTTTGTACGACTGATACTTCTTCACTTTGACCAGCGACTTGAGGCCAAGCTCTCCCATCAGCCGTTGAACCGTTTTGTGGTTCACGACGTGCCCAGCCTGCCGAAGCGCTGCCGTCACACGCCGATAACCATAGCGCGCCTTGTGCTGTTCGAACACTGCCTTGATACACTTTTTCAGGTCGTCATACTTGTCACCGCCCTGTTGCGCTTTGACCTGGTAGTGGAAAGTACTTTTGGATAAGCCCGCTATTTCGAGAAGTCCGGACAGTGGAAACTGCTGCCTCAGCTCAAGTACTACTTGCGCTTTTTCGGCGCGTTCGAGTTCTTCTTTGCTTGAACCAAGGCTTCGACTTTTTTTAGGTAGGCATTCTCCATCCGCAGGTACTCAAGCTCCTTGAGCAAGTCCTCGCGTGAGCGCTTATCGTCGTCGACAGACGGATCGGGTTTGGAAGTTGGAGCTCGCATAACAGTGGAAGGCAATCCTCGGGGCCGGTCTAACGCTTGTACACCGCCATCTTGGTAGCGGCGCTCCCATGCCGCGATCGAAGAGATATTCCGAACGTTGAACACTGCGGCAACTTGCGTATGTGAGAGGGCATTGTCCCACATGTGCTGGAGCACCGAGAGCTTGAAATCCACGCTGTAGCAGCCTGACTTGCGCGTCAGACCTGCTACGCCATGAGTCCGATACCACAACACCCACCGTCGCAGCATCGTTTTCTCGACACCGCATTCTCTGGCCAGCCTTTCGTAGCCGTCAGTACCCTGGAGGTAACGCTCAACCACAGCCAGTTTGAATTGTTCCGTGTGCTTCATAAAACCCCGAAATGTTGGAGTCCAACTTTTCGGGGTCAGTTCACCTTCGCCGGGGCGACTGTCTTGTGGCTAACTGAGAACTTTTAGGAGCCGGCTTTCTTGCTCATCTGGCCCATGCACATCTGCGGCGCGGCACCGGTAATCGCCGCAGCGCCCGCCATCGCCTTCTGGCCACAGCACTTGCAAGGCATCGGCTTGCCATCCGCCCCCATCTTCTCCTTGCAGCAATCCATCCCGGCATGGTTCTTCATCGCGTCGGTCATGGCGGTGTTCTGCGTCCCCATCTGGGCGCAGCCTGCCAGCAGGCCTGTCGCCATGAGCGCGGCCAGCGTGTGTTTGGTAGGTGCAAATGTGAACATGGTGGTCTCCTCGTCGAACTACCGGCAACTGTAGCAGGAAGTCCTCGCAAAGTCTCCGCTCGAAAAAAAATGCCAGTCAATCGCTGACTGGCATTTTTCTTATGCCGCCCGGATCATCCAGGCGGTAGGTGCGCCGTGTTTCAGGCCTTCTTGCGGCGACGTGCCAGCATGCCCAGGGCGCCCAGGCCGAGGAGTGCCAGCGAGGCAGGCTCGGGGACGTCGGCCTGGGTCACGGTGAACGAGCCGGCCAGGATGCCGGTGCCGTCGTAGTTGCCGCCCTTGGCGATGAAGCCCCAGGCCTGGCCTGCGGTCAGGTCCAGGTCGAGCGACTTCTTGACCACGCCACCCCAGGTGTTCTGCGTCAGCAGCGTGGCGTTGCTGGTCGAGCCTTGCCAGATCGACATATCGGTGTACGACTGATACCAAGCTGCGAACGAGGACAGGTCCACGTCGATCGAGAGCTTGCCGGTTTTCTGTGCCGTCGTGGAGAACACATAGGTCTGCTGCGGCACGCCCATGTAGGCGTGGCCCGGATGCTTGAAATCGTAGGACAGCTTGTTGCCGCCCACGGTCAGGTCGGAGCCCATGCCATAGGCGTCGCTGCCGCTCCAGGTGGCGGTCCACTGCTGGGAAAGCGGACCGGTGCCGGTGACCTCGGTTGCGGTCGTGACGACGGCTGCCGAGGCTGGAAGCATGAGGGCCAGGCTCAAGCCTGCAATGCGGAACAACTGTACGAGCGAACGGTTCATTTTTTATTCTCTTTCAGGGGTATAGTTAAAATTGAAATACAAATTGATGGATAGCAATTTGCATGCCAACTTTGCAACTCCTTGATTTTGAAGGAAGGCCGGAGAAGGTCTGCGGGCAGGTGTAAAAGATTCCGACAGTTATTTCTTATTGCATGTGACCAACTTTTAGATGGACATATCGCGCAGCGCCCTGGACGCCTCGCGGTTGGCGCCCAGGCGGGTGCCGTCGCGCATCTCGATCTGCAACTGGGACTGGTCATCCGGCGTCATCGACTCGACGAAATCGAGGTTGACCAGCACCGAGCGGTGGATGCGGATGAACCGGCTTGGGTCGAGCTGGGCTTCCAGCTCCGCTATGCCGAGCCGCACCAGGAAGTTCTGGCCGCGCGCGACGATCACCGTGTACTTGGAATCCGATTTCATGTACTCGATATCGCCCACCGCGAGCGGGAAGATGCGGCCGCGGTCGCGCACCAGGATGCGCTCGACGCGCCGCACCTCACGCTGGCCCGCCTGCAGCAAGGTATCGGCCAGCTCGCCCGGCGAACGCTGCGGCGCATCCAGCAGGCGCGCCACGGCGGCGTCGAAGCGCGCACGCGTGAAGGGCTTGAGCAGGTAGTCGATGGCATTGAGTTCGAACGCCGTGACCGCGTACTGGTCGTAGGCCGTGGTGAACACGATCTGCGGCAGGTAATCCAGGCGGCGCAGCACCTCCAGCCCGGTCATCTCGGGCATCTGGATGTCCATGAACACCACCTCCGGCCGCAGCCGGTTGATGCTGGCGAGCGCGGCCGCGCCGTCGGCCGCTTCGCCCACCAGGCGCAGGCCCTCGTGGGCGCAGATCGCATCGCGCAGCACGTCGCGGGCGAGCGGTTCGTCTTCCGCGAAGAATACGGTCTTCATGTTCACGCGAGTCTCCCTGTCGGTTCGAGCGGAATGGAAAATGCGACGGCGAAGCCGGCGCCCGGGGCGGTGTCGATGCGCAGCGCGGACTCTGCGCCGTAGTCGAGCACCAGGCGCTTTTCCACCGTGCGCAGGCCGAGGCCCGCGCTGCGTCCGATCGCATCCGCATCGACGCCCGGACCGTCGTCGCGCACGGCAAAGCGCAGGCGCCCCCCGGCCTCGTCGCGCTGGGTCTCGATGCGCAGGGTGCCGGGGCGGCTGTGCGGGTTGAACGCATGCTTGATGCTGTTCTCGACCAGCGGCTGCAGGGACAGCGCCGGCACCTGTTCGCTGCCGGCATCCGGATCGAGCTGCCATTCCACGTTCAGGCGGCTGCCCAGGCGCAGCGCTTCCAGCTCCAGGTAATCGCGCACGAAATCGAGTTCCGCATCGAGCGTCACGCGGTCGCTGCCGCTTTTCTCGGTGTCCAGCACGTAGCGCAGCATGTCGGAGAACTGGAACAGGGCGGTCTCCGCCGCGCCGGGGTCCTTGCGCGTGAGCGCGATGATCGAGTGCAGGGTGTTGAACAGGAAGTGGGGATTGAGCTTGCTGCGCAAGGCGTTCAGTTCCGAGGCGATCAGGAGCTTTTGCGCCTCTTCCATGGCCAGCGCCTGCCGGTGGGCGCGCTCGCCGGCGCGGACCAGCGTGAAAATGCCGGTCCCGAGCAGGTAGGTCATGCAGTGGTACAGCAGGGGCCAGACATACCAGCTGATCGCCTTGTTGGGCTGGAACATGGCCCAGAAGGGCCCTTGCGACAGGATCGCGAACACGGGCGCGATCAAGGCGTGGACCACCAGCACCGTGGTCCGGCTCAGCTTGCGGCGCTCCAGGTAGCCGGTCAGCGGCCACGCGAGGGCCAGCAGCAGCGCGGAGGGGAGCAGGCTGGCGATCGTCAACGCGGCTCGCGCCGCATCGAATTGTCCCGCCACCACCTTGTCCAGCTGGTCGGCGGTCGACAGGAAGACCGCATATACCAGCCAGACGGCAACATAGATCCGCCACATGAGGCGGCGGCCAGGGGCGGGCTGCTTGATTGACATTGTTTTCATGGCGAAAGTATGGCGCAGAATGGGCCAGGCGGGGCCGGTCATGACGCGAAATGCCAGATTCGATACCTGGATTGCGGGAAGGCGTCAGCGGCGCGCGGGGCCGGCGGGCGTGGTGCTATATTGGGCCTCCCGTAGCTACGACGGAAACACCATGGGCATTGAGATGCGCGAGTTCCTGCGCGAACACAATATTCATGAAGTCGAGTGCGTCATCACGGACATGACGGGCATCGCGCGCGGCAAGATCCTTCCCAAAGACCTGTTTCTCGACGGCGGCCACATGCGCCTGCCGAAGAGCGTGCTGCTCAACACCGTCAACGGCGAGCAGCCCAACAACGCGCCCTACGTGGGCACGACCGACCCCGACATGATCTGCGTACCGGATCCGGACACGATCCGGGTCGTGCCCTGGGCCTCCGAGCGGGTTGCCGTGGTCATCCACGATTGCCGCAACTTCGACGGTTCGCTGGTCGAGCTGTCGCCGCGCGCGGTGCTGCGCCGGGTGCTGGGGTTGTACGAAGAGCGCGGCTGGCGGCCGGTGGTGGCGCCGGAGATGGAGTTCTACCTGGTGGCGCGCAACACCAATCCGCACGAGCCCCTGACGCCCCCGATGGGCCGTACCGGCATGGCCGAGACGGGGCGCCAGTCCTACTCGATCGACGCGGTGAACGATTTCGATCCCTTCTTCCTGGAGCTGTCCGCCTTCTGCAAGGCCCACGACCTGGGCGTGGAAACCCTGATCCACGAGGCTGGCGCGGGACAGATGGAAATCAACTTCGCGCACGGCGACGCGCTCGAGCTGGCCGACCGCGTGTTCCTGTTCAAGCGCGCGGTACGCGAGACCGCCCTGCGGCACGGCATCTTCGCCACCTTCATGGCCAAGCCCATGGAGACCGAGCCGGGCAGCGCCATGCATGTGCACCAGAGCGTGGTCGACATCGCCACGGGGCGCAATATCTTCACGGAGGAGGGGGGCGGGCCGAGTCAGCTGTTCTTCCACTATATCGCCGGGCTGGAGCGCTATGTGCCGGACGCGCTCCTGATGTTCGCGCCGCATGTGAATTCCTACCGCCGTTTATCGCGCTTCCAGTCGGCGCCGACCAATGTGCGCTGGGGCTACGACAACCGCACTTGCGGCATCCGCGTGCCGAATTCCTCGCCCGAGGCCAGGCGCGTGGAGAACCGGGTGCCGGGGGTGGATGTGAATCCCTACCTGGCGATGGCGGCCACGCTCAGCTGCGGGCTGCTGGGGATGACCGAGCGGCTCACGCCGTCGGACCCGACGCCGGACAGCGCGGAGCAGGTGCACGACGATCTGCCGCGGGACCTGGAGGATGCGATTTTGCGCTTGCGCCAGTGTCCGCAGCTGGCGGCGATGCTGGGAGAGCTGTTCGTGCAGGCGTACTGCGAGGTGAAGGAGCTGGAGTTTGCGACGTTTAGCAGGGTGATCAGCTCTTGGGAGAGGGAGCATTTGATGCTGCTGGTGTGATGCGGGCGTTTGCAGCTTCGGTGCGGAACTTGTCAGCAGATTACGGGCAGGGCAGCGTAATCGTCAGCTTCGTCACACCCGAACCGGTATCCATGCTGACGCTGCCTCCCTGCACCTCGGCCATCAGCCGGATCGAGTACGTCCCCAGCCCGGTCCCCCCGATCTTCTCGCTCGACGCATACTTGTCAAAGAAGCGCTCCCGCAGCTCCACCGGCACTTCGCCCGGGTTATCGATCATGACGTGCAGATTTCCATACCCCGGCGCCACAACCATGCGCACCGCCGCCCCGCCCGGCGACGCCTCCACCGCATTCTTCAGCGCGTTGTTGAACAGCGAATAGCACAGCATCGGCTCGCCCAGGCACATCACGTCCTGCGGCGCGTCGAAGCGGATCACCACGTCCTTCTCGGTGAAGGCCAACTGCACCTGCTGCGCCACCTTGGCCAGCAGCGTGCCGAGGTCGAACATCTGCAGGATCGGCTGGTAGGTCCCTTGCTCCATCTTGTAGACGTCGAGGGTGCGGTTGATCATTTCGAGCGCGTGCTCGGCCGCCTCTTCGATCATGCGCGCCTGCTGTTCCTGCGCCTCGTTCAGCGCGCTCCCCAGCAGGAACTGGCTGCCGTGCAGGGCCACCGCGATCGGGCTCTTGAGGTCGTGGCGGGTCATGCGCTCGACATCCTCGCGCAGGCGCGCGTTCTCGATCAGCAGTTCGTTCTGGCGCTTCAGGTCCTGCATGGCCGTGGCCAGCATCAGGTGGGCCGAGAGGCGCGCCTTGAGGATGGTCGGGTCGGCCGGCTTGGCCACGTAGTCCACCGCGCCCAGGCGCAGGCCGGACACCACGTCCTCAGTGCCGTCGCGCGCGGACAGGAAGATGATCGGGATGTGCGCCGTCTTCGGATTGGCCTTGAGCTGGCGGCAGACCTCGAAGCCGTCCATCACCGGCATCATGATGTCGAGCAGGATCAGGTCGACGTGGAAGGCTTCCGCGATCTCCAGCGCCTTCTTGCCGCTGATCGCGACCTTGATCGCGTATTCGTCCTTCAGCACGCCGGCCAGCACCTCGATGTTGGTCGGGATGTCGTCGACGATCAGCACCGTGCACTTCTTGACCCGCTCGCCGATCGGCTGGTCCAGGCCGATCACGTTCGACGGCGGCAGGGCCGGCGCCGCAGGGGCGACTGCAGCCGGAGCCGGCGCAGGTGACGGCGCGCTCGGAACCGCAGGACGGGCAGGGGCCGGGCGTGCGAACGGCGAGGCCGGTGCGCTGTCGAGCGTTACGCCCAGCATGCTCATGAACTTGCTGGCGAAGCTGTGCACCGTGAAGGGCTTGATCATGTAGGCGTTCACGCCCGCCTGCAGCGCGGTGCGTACCGAGGCCGGGTTGGCTTCGGCGGTCAGCATCATGAAAGGCGTGTGGGCGTAGCGGTGGTCGCTGCGCATCCATTTGAGCAGGTCGATGCCGCTCATGACCGGCATGCCCCAGTCGCCGACCACGATGTCGATCTGCTGCTTGCGCATCACGTCCTGCGCCGTCTTGCCATTGTCGGCCTGGAACACGTTCAGGAAGCCGAGTTCGGCCAGCACCTGGCGCACATGGGTGCGGATCAGGAGGTAATCGTCGACGATGAGAATGGCAGAGGACTTGTCCATGATATTTATAGCAACGTAAGTTGATGAAGTTTAACAACTAATTGTTGGGCCGCCTACGTGCCTGGAGGTCCACTGTTGCGCAGATGATCAGCTAGCCCTGCCTGTTTTTGCATGTTTGTGCGTTTACTTGCATGAGTTTGCCTGTTTGTGTACAGTGAGCGGACACATCAGGAGAACCCATGCAATTAGCGGAAGAGCGCCGCCAGGCGATTGTCGACGCCGTCGAGCGCGAAGGAAGGGTGCTGGCCGTCGAGCTGGCGCGCACCTTGGACACCTCGGAAGACACGATCCGGCGCGACCTGCGCGACCTGGATGCGGCCGGCCTGCTGCGCCGCGTGCACGGCGGCGCCGTGCGCCTGCGCCGCGAAGCCAGCTTCAGCGAGCGGGCCGAAGCCGACATGGCGCGCAAGGGCCAGCTCGCCCAGGGACTGCGCGACTGCATCCGTCCGGGCGACACGGTGCTGATCGACGCCGGCTCGACCCACCTTGCGCTGGCGCGCCAGCTGGAAGACGGCTGCGCCGCCGCCATCGTCACCAACAGCCCGCAGATCGCGCTGGCGCTCGGCCACTTCCGCCGCACGCGCATCGTGCTGCTGGGCGGGACCTATCACCCGGACGTCGGCGCCACCGTCGGCGCCGCGACCATGCTCGAAGTGCAGCGCCTGCGCGCCGACCTGGCGCTGGTGGGCGTGTGCGGCCTGGACCTGGAGCGCGGCCTGGGCGCCGCCAATCCGGAAGAAGCGGCGCTCAAGGGCGCCATGCTGGCCGGCAGCGCGCGCCGCGCGGTGGCCGTGCTCAACGAGCGCCTGGAAGGCGGCGCGCCCTTCGTGTTCGGCGCGCTCGCCGATCTCGACCACCTCGTGCTGGAAGCCGATGCGCCGCCGGATGCCGTCCACACGCTGCGCACGGCCTGTTCGGCTCTCGACATCAAGTTCACCGGAAAGAGCAAGGCATGAATCCCGTTTCGACTTCCAACGCGCCCGGCATCGAGGCGGGCCGCTGGGCCATCTCCACCGTCTTCCTGCTGAACGGCGCCGGCATCGGCCTGTGGGCCGCCCACGTGCCTGTGGTGCAGCAGCGCATGGGCATCGACACCTCGACGCTCAGCATGGTGCTCCTGACCATCGCCGCCGGCGCGCTGCTGGCCATGCCGCTGATGGGCGGACTGACCTCGCGCTTCGGCACCCGCCGCATGACCCTGCTGTCGGGCTTCGCCTTCGCGCTCCTGCTGGGACTGATCATGAAGGTGGACGGCTTGCCCCTGCTGTTCGGCACCGCCTTCCTGTTCGGTATCAGCAACGGCGCGCTGGACGTGGCGATGAACGCCAACGCCAGCGAAGTCGAGACCGCGCGCGGGCTGCCGACCATGTCGTCCTTCCACGGCTTCTTCAGCCTGGGCGGCCTGATCGGCGCGGCGCTGGGCGGCCTGATCATCGGCCAGGGATGGGGACATGGCGAGGGCGCGATGGCGATGGGCGCGCTGACCGCGGCGGTGCTGGCCCTGGCCGCGCGGCGCGTGGTGGCTTTCGCCCCCACGCATAGTCATGGCAGCCATTTCAGCCTGCCGCGCGGCGCGGCCGTCGGTCTCGGCTTGCTGGCCATGCTGTGCTTCGCGGTCGAGGGCGCGCTGGTGGACTGGAGCGGCCTCTTGATGCAGGAGCGTACCGGCGCCGCGCCGGCCACCGCGGCCGTCGGCTTCTCGGCGTTTTCGATTGCGATGGCGGCCTGCCGTTTCGCGGGCGACCGGATGATCGTGCGCTTCGGTGCGCTGCGGGTGATGGTGGTGGGCGGAGTGGCGATGTTCGCTGGCCTGGCCACCGCGGTGCTGAGCACCCACTTCCTGCTGTCGGCCTGCGGCTTCGCGCTGATCGGCCTGGGCGCGGCGAACGTGGTGCCGCTGCTGTTCGGCGCGGCCTCGCGCATCCCCGGCATGAGCGCCGGGGCTGGCGTGGCGGCGGTGGCGACCCTCGGCTACGGCGGATTGCTGCTGGCGCCGCCGGTGCTGGGCTGGATCGCGACCCAGTCGAGCATCATGATGGCGCTGGGGATGCTGTCGCTATCGGGATTGGTGATCGCCGTGAGCGCCGGGGTGGTGAAGCGTCACGGCTGAGACGCGGCTGCCGTTATAATTCTCCGCAGCCGCGCACTCTTGCCGGCCTGTCCAACCCGCCTCTGGAAAGCATATGAAGAAAGCCCTGTCCTTGCTGCTGTTGGTTTCTGGCGCCGCTCTGGCCGACGACGACGCCGCCGTCCTGAAATGCCGCGCGCTCTCAGAGGCAGCGAGCCGCCTCGCCTGCTACGATGCGATGCCGGTGGCGGCGGCGCCGGCCGCCGCTGCGCCTAACGCCGGGGCGGTTCGCACCGAGACGGTCCAGCCGGAGGCAAAATTCGGGTTGGCGAAGGCCGCACCGCAGCCCGTCAAGGAAAAGAGCCCTTCGAAGATTCGCAGCAGCGTGGCCGGAGCCCTGGACGGCTGGTCGCCCGGCACCCGTATCGCGCTGGCCAACGGCCAGGTATGGCGCGTGACCGAGGGCGAGGCAGTCCTGCCACGCCTGAACAACCCGCAGGTCGAAATCTCGCGCGGCATGTTCAGCAGCTACCTGCTGCAGATCGACGGCCATGCTAATACCGCGCGCGTCGAGCGCGTCCAGTAGCACACCGCTGCCGGGAGCCGCCTGAAAGGTCCGGGGCGATACGATCAGGACCGCTTCAACTGGCCGATGACGCTCGCCACCTTGGTGGTGATGACATCGACCGCCGGGCCATTGGCGCCGTGGGGCAGGATGACGTCGGCGTGGCGCTTGGTCGGTTCGATGAACTGCTTGTGCATCGGGCGCACCGTTTCCAGGTACTGGTTGACGATGCTCTCCATCGAGCGGCCGCGTTCGGCGATATCCCTCTGCATGCGGCGGATGAAGCGCACGTCGGGGGCGGTGTCGACGAAGATCTTCAGCGACATCATCTTGCGCAAATCCGCGTCATACAAGGCAAACAGGCCTTCGATCACGATGACCGGGGCAGGTTTGACGGGGATGGTCTTGTCGGAGCGGTTATCGATCGTGAAGTCGTACACCGGCATCGCGATCGTTTCGCCGTTGCGCAGGGCGCGGACGTGCTCTACCAGCAGGGGCCAGTCGAAGGCCTGCGGATGGTCGTAGTTCTGCTTGCGGCGGACTTCAGGAGTGAGGTCGGACTGGTCGCGGTAGTAATCGTCCTGCATCACGACCGAGACCATCTCGGCGCCGAACGACGCCAGCACTTGCTGGGTCACGGTTGACTTGCCACTGCCGCTTCCGCCAGCGACACCAATGACAAACGGAAGGGAGGAAATTGCGTTCATCCCGGAATGATACCGGAGCGGCAGGCGAACCGACAGGGGCTGGGCGATCCAAAACGATGTGTTCGGCAATCTTGCAACGCCTGCCTTCGCCTGTCGCTACTCGGTCTTTTCACTTCTTCCGGATTTCTGTCGGTCCGAAGCGATTGCTTTCTCGTGCTGATGGGCGATCGGATGTTCGCGGTCATCATACTGTGCCAAGAAGAGCGCTCAGTGCCTCGGCACCTGGCGGTGTAAAGAACCAGATGAGTATTCCGCAATTGATGAGAACTGTCGCCCAGAACACTGTGCGGAACGATGCCTTCTTCGATTTGTGCCGCAATGCCTGCTGGGCTACAAGAGCGCCAGGCCAGCCGCCAATAAGCCCGAGCATATGCAAGGTGCTTTCGCTGGTCCTCCACGTATTCTTCCGAGCTGCAGATTTATCGGCAGCATAGGTACAGAATGCCAGGGTGCTCATAACAAAATACAAACCAAGTAAAGCAAGCGGCAACTTTCCGGCAAAAACGCCAAGAGTAACAAACCCGAGAAAGCCCGCAGCTGCGATCAATGAACCAGTTGGCGAATCAAGCGATGATTTCCGTAACACGGCGTCGCGGACCAGAATGACTTGTTCTGCGCGCGGCCCCTTCTCGTTGGCGCCCAAATGGTAGGTGACGATGTCATTGCTGACCGGGCGGGCTCCGCGCCTGCTAAACGCGCTGATATGCACAAATACTGCTGGGCCGCCTCCATTCGGGGTGATAAAGCCGAATCCCTGATCGTCTTTCCAAGAGGTGATTCTTCCTTGGTATCGAGGCACTTTCTGACTTCCCATCTTGAATTTCCTGGATAAAGATAGGATAGTGTAGTGAGATATTTTCCTAGGGGCAATTACTCGTTGTGCGGTTGCAGCTGGCGGTGAAAAGGCAGACTTACTCCATGCAATTCCCATACTCGCGCAGGACGATGTATCCGCCCCCATCGCCCGGCCGCGATTCCACCAGCGCATAGCCCTGCGCTTCCCATGCAATCGCCGGCCCGGACGTGGGCACATCGGCTCCAACAGCGCGTCTGGCCATGGTCACATGCGGCCGGTACTTGCGCGCTTCCGGCACCAGCCCCAGCGCCGCGATCGCTTCGTTCAGTCGCGCATGCAGCGCCAGCAGCTCCGGCGGCTCGCTGTGCGGTTCGAGCACGGCCAGCCCGCGCGGCCACATCACGGCGCGTCCCAGCTCCAGCCGGAAGGGTTCGAAGGGTACGGTAAAAGCGTCGAGCAGCTCGGGCAAGCGCTCGGAGGGCAGGTTGCCCAGGAAGTGCAGGGTCAGGTGCAGCTTGTCGGTATGCACCGGGGCGGCGCCGCGCGGCCAGCCCCAGGCATCGCGCCATTCGCGCAGCTGGTGGCGAATGGCCGGATCCGGCCAGAGCGCCAGGAACAGACGGGTTGTCTCTTGCTGGCCGCTCATCGCCGTCTCCTTAGAAGCAGTGCTCCGGACCGGGGAAGCTGCCGTCCTTCACGGCCGCCACGTAGGCAGTCACGGCCGCGTCGATGCTGGTCTGGCCTTCCATGAAGTTGCGCACGAAGCGCGCCTTGCGGCCCGGGAACACGCCCAGCAAGTCGTGCATCACCAGCACCTGGCCCGAGCAGTCGGGACCCGCACCGATGCCGATGGTCGGAATGAACAGCAGGTCGGTGACTTCCTTGCCCAGCGCCGCCGGAATGGCTTCCAGCACCACCATCATGGCGCCGGCCGCCTGCAGCGCGAGCGCGTCGGCCTTCAGGCGTTCCGCCGCCTCGTCGGTCTTGCCCTGCACCTTGAAGCCGCCGAAAGCGTGTACGAACTGCGGGGTCAGGCCGATGTGGGCGCACACGGGAATACCGCGCTCGACCAGGAAGCGCACGGTGTCTGCCAGCCAGGCGCCGCCTTCGATCTTGACCATCTGGGCGCCGGCGCGCATCAGTTGCACGGCGCTGTCGTAGGCTTGCTGCGGGTTGCCGTAGGCGCCGAAGGGCATGTCGGCCAGCACCAGCGCGTTCTTGTTGCCGCGCGCGACCGAGGCGGTGTGATAGGCCACGTCGGCCACCGTCACCGGCAGGGTGGAGTCGAAGCCGGCGCAGACCATGCCCAGCGAATCGCCGATGAGCAGGACTTCGACGCCGCAGCGGTCCATCAGGGATGCGAAGCTGGCGTCATAGGCGGTCAGCATCGCGATCTTGTTGCCGGCTGCGCGCATGGCGAGCAGGGAGGGAACGGTCACGGCCTTGGCGACAGGCTTCGGCGTAACCGGGGCCTCGTTGCCACCCCCGAGATAAGCGCTCATAGATATCCTTTTGAAAACGAAACGTCCAGGCCGCGTAGTGTAATACCACGGACGCGAATGCGCAGGAAAGGTTCTAGAAAGAGGGTTCTAGGAATGGGAGATGACGCCGATAGGTGCCGGGGGTAAAGGGCTGTCAAGGCTTCGCCTCGCCACAAGAAGCGCTACTTGTACCCACGCGATTTCTGCACATTGGTGTCGCATGCCGAGCAGAGGAGCCGGGTGTTTGCTGGGGTATAGCCGCCCATGGCTTCCAATCGATCAAGCACAACGTACTTATCGGGAAGTGTGGTCATACACAAGGGGCAGGTGTTTTCTTGCTCGCTTCTTTTTAGTTCTTTCAGCTTGCGTCGATGCATAGGCTTGCCGCGCTCGTCGTAGGAAAGCTCCTTGTAGAGTTTTCTTCGCAGCGCCCATTGCAAGTCAATATCGCCACCACTCCGTGAAGCGAGGCTCTGCCGGACCTCCGCAATCAGCGGTGCAAAAAGACGTTCGAGTTCGTCTGAAGAGAGCTGCCTGTTTGCCATTTCTATCTCACGTGAAGATCACCAGGGTATATGCCGCGTGCGAGCTTCGCTCGTCTGCAATAATGTTGGTTCTTACCGACCCGTTGCTGTTAATTCAACTTTCATGCAAACCTTCCTGCTCCTTGCCGCCTCCAATATTTTCATGACCATCGCGTGGTACTGGCATCTCAAGGGAGGGATGCACAAGCCGCTGTTCACAGTGATTCTTGTAAGCTGGGGAATCGCGTTTGTCGAATACTGTCTTGCGGTGCCGGCGAACCGAATAGGCTTTGCAAGCGGATGGAGTGCCGGACAGCTCAAAGTGGTTCAGGAGGCTATCGCGCTTGTGGTCTTTGGCGTGTTCATGGTTACCGTCCTAGGTGAGCCCATCCATTGGCGACATCTTGCAGCGTTTGGCTGCATCATGGCGGCAGTGGGCTTCTTGTTTGTTGGACGTTAGCGTAAATCGCATCGTGCGAGCCCGTTGAAGGGCGCGGACGCGAAGCCGCATGCTCAGGCTATCCGGGTGATGAACTGGTCCGCCACCTGCGGCACGAAGCCGGCGGCTGGCCCGCGGCCGGGAATGGCCACGCTAGGAGCGATTTCCAGCAGCGGCGCCAGCACGAAGGCGCGTTCGTGCATGCGCGGATGAGGAACGCTCAAGGTCCCGGTGGCGATGGTCTCGTCGCCGTACAGCAGCAGGTCCAGGTCGAGCGTGCGCGGCGCGTTGCGGTGGGGCCGCTCGCGGCCGTGCGCCAGCTCGATCTCCTGCAGGGCTTCCAGCAAGGCTTGCGGCGCCAGCGTGGTGTCGATGCTGGCCACCGCATTGACGTAGTCGTCGCCGCTCGAATCGATCGGCGCGGTGCGGTACAGGCTGGAGCTGCCGAGCAGGGTGGCGCCCGGCAGGGCTTTCAAGCGCGCGATCGCGTCCAGGACGTTCGCCTGCGCATCGCCCAGGTTGGCCCCGATCCCGATGAAAGCGATCATTCCTCGCCGCCGCCCGCACTTTGCGCGGCTGCCGGCGCGCCTTCGCCACTGTTCTTGCGCGGGCCGCGGCGCGGACGGCGCTTCTTGGGCGCGCCGCCTTCGCGGTCGCGGTTGTTGGCCTCGGCCACCAGGCGTTCGCGCTCGCCGCCTTCGGCGTCGTAGAACTCGGTCCACCATTCGCCGATCTCGGCCGGCAGTTCGCCGGAGGCGCAGCGCAGCAGCAGGAAGTCGTAGCCGGCGCGGAAGCGCGGGTGTTCCAGCAGCTTGTACGGCGCGCGGCCGGTGCGGCGCTCGAAGCGCGGCTGCATGGCCCAGATGTCGCGCATGTCGGTGGCGATGCGGCGCTGCAGGGCCAGGTTCTCGGTCTGGGTCTCCAGCACGTCGTCGGCCGCCAGGTGCAGGGCCGGGATCGGCGATTCGCCGGCGGCGCGGTAGGCGTTCCACTTTTCCAGCACCTGGTGCCACAGCAGGGAAGCGAACAGGAAGCCCGGTGAGACGCCCTTGCCGGCCTTGACGCGGCCGTCGGTCGATTCCAGCGCCAGGGTGACGAACTTCATGCCGATCGGCTGCTCCAGCACCACGTCCAGCAGCGGCAGCAGGCCATGGTGCAGGCCGGCCGAACGCAGCTCCTTCAGGCAGGCCAGCGCGTGGCCCGACAGCAGCAGCTTGAGCATCTCGTCGAACACGCGCGCGGCCGGCACGTTGTCGATCAGCGGGGCCATCACGGGGATCGGGGCACGGGTGGTCGGCTCGATGGTGAAGCCCAGCTTGGCCGCGAAGCGGACCACGCGCAGCATGCGCACCGGGTCTTCGCGGTAGCGCGCTTCCGGCATGCCGATGATGCGCAGCAGCTTGGCGCGGATGTCCTCGATGCCGCCGTGGTAATCCAGCACGCTCTGCGTGGCCGGGTCGTAGTACATCGCGTTGATGGTGAAGTCGCGGCGCGCCGCGTCCTCGTGCTGCGGACCGAAGTTATTGTCGCGCAGGACGCGGCCATGCTCGTCCTTGGGCGCGTTGTCGCTGCCGTTGCCGCGGAAGGTGGTCACTTCCAGCAGGTCCTGGCCGAACATCACGTGCACGATCTGGAAGCGGCGGCCGATGATGAAGGCGCGCCGGAACAGGCGCTTGACCTGCTCGGGCGTGGCGTCGGTGGCGATGTCGAAATCCTTGGGCTTCACGCCCAGCAGCAGGTCGCGCACCGCGCCGCCCACCACGAAGGCCTTGAAGCCCGCTTCCTGCAGGGTCTGGGTCACCCGGACCGCATTCGCCGAGACGTTCTTCGGGTCGATCTTGTGCTCTTCCGGCCCCAGGATCACCGGTTCGGTCGGATTGCGCTCGTCTTTGACGCCGAGGATTTTGCGGATGAATTTTTTAATCATTGAATAGGCGAATGGTTGGCCAGCCCTGCGCCTGCGCATGGCTTGCGAGCGCGCTGCTCGGGTTGGTGGCGATCGGGTGGGAGACGATAGCCAGCAGCGGCAGGTCGTTGTGCGAATCGCTGTAGAAATGGCTGCGCTCGAAGCTTTCGAACGGACGGCCCATGCGCTCCAGCCAGGCGTGCATGTGGTGGATCTTGCCTGCGCCCGAGGTCGGGGTGCCGGCCAGCTTGCCCGTCAGGCGCCCTTGCGCATCGACTTCCGGCATGGCGGCGATGTGGTGCTCGACGCCGAAGGCGCGCGCGATCGGGGCGGTGATGTAGTGGTTGGTGGCGGTGATGATGGCCACCAGGTCGCCCGCCTCGATGTGCTCGCGCACCAGCTTCACGGCCTGTGGCAGGATGGCGGGCTCGATCACTTCGCGCATGTACTGGGCGCGCAGGGCGTCGAGGCGCTCGCGCGGGAAGCTCGCCAGGGTGCCGAGGGCGAATTCCAGGTACTCGACCGGGTCGAGCACGCCGGCCTGGTATTGGGCGAAGAACTCGTCGTTGCGCTGGCGGAAGGCGGCTTCGTCGACCGCGCCGACGCGCACCAGGAACTCGCCCCACTCGTAGTCCGAGTCGATCGGCAACAAGGTGTGGTCGAGATCGAAGATGGTAAGGTTTTTCATTCTTTCGTATCCGGCTGCTGGTTTTCCTGCAGCAATAAATCGCGCAACAAAGGCACGGTCACCGGGCGCTGGGTCTCGAGCGAATATTGGTCGAGGGCGTCCAGCATGGTCGCCAGGGAGCGCATGTCGCGCTTGAAATGCGACAACAAATAGGGTAACACGCTGGCCGACAAGGTCAAACCGCGCGCTTCCGCGGCCTGGGTCAGGGCGGCGATCTTCTCGTCGTCCGACAGGCCGTGGATCTGGTAGACCAGGCCCCAGCCCATGCGCGTGCGCAGGTCTTCGCGCACCTGCAGCAGGGCCGGCGGCACCGGGCCGGTGCAGACCATGTAGGCGCCGTGCTCGCGGATCTGGTTGAACAGGGCGAAGGCGTCGATCTGGCGCTGCGGGCTCAATTGGTCGCAATCGTCCAGCAGATAAAGGCTGATCTCCGGGGTGAAGACGAACTGGTCTTCCGGCGCGTCGGCCGCGATGTAGCGCGAGCCCGGGCTGGCGGCCAGGGCTTGCAGCAGGTGGGTCTTGCCCGTGCCGGTGTCGGCCCACAGGTAGGCGAAATGCTCGCGCGACGCGCGCTGCGCGAACTGGTGCATCAGGTGCGCCATTTCCGCGTTTTCTCCCACCTGGAAGGTGTCCAGGCTGTGCACCGGTTCGGCGCCCAGGTCAAGCACCAGCTGTTTCATGGTGTTGGTTGTTTGCAAACACAATCGAATGCGCACTATCTGCGCTGTTATAGTCGTCAAGCATTATAGAAGCTGCTGCGCAGGTAGTGGCTGCGCACGTGGCGGAAACCGACCATCAGCACGGCCGATGCCGGGAGCGCCAGCAGCACGCCGGCGAAGCCGAACAGCTCGCCGAAGGCCATCAGGGCGAAGATCACGGCCAGCGGATGCAGGCCGATGCGCTCGCCCACCAGGCGCGGGGTCAGGATGAAACTCTCGAGCAGCTGGCCGACCGTATAGATGATGGCCACCCAGATCACGGCGCTCCAGCCGGCGAACTGCAGCAGGGCCGCCACCAGGGCCAGCAGCATGCCCAGGCCGAAGCCGAGATAAGGCACGAAGCCCAGCACCCCGGTCAGTACGCCCACCGGCAGCGCCACATCCAGCCCGATCAGGGCCAGGGCCGCCGAGTAGTACACGGCCAGCACGATCATCACCAGCAGTTGGCCGCGCAGGTACTGGGCCAGCAGTTCGTCGCTCTCGCGCGCCATGCCGGTCACCTTGGGCAGGAAGCGGCGCGGGATGGCGCCCTGGATGCGCGCCAGCAGCTGGTGCCAGTCGAGCAGCAGGTAGAACACCACCACCGGCACCAGGGTGAGGGTGGCGATCCAGCCCAGCAGGGCGCTGCCGCCCACGCGCACCTTGGCCAGCACCGTGGCCCAGACGTCGTCGCCGCTGGCGGCCACCTGGCGGGTGAGGAGTTCGCGCAGGCCTTCGCTGTCGAGCTTTACATGGATGCCGTACTGGGCCAGCCAGGGCGAGAACATGGCGTCGAGCTTGGTGAAGAAGGCGGGGATCTTCGCCTGCAGCAGGGGAATCTCGGCGCGCAGCACCGGCACCACGATCAGCACCAGGGCCAGCACGCCCAGCACGAAGGCGGTCAGCACGATCGAGACCGCGACCACGCGCGGCATCAGGGGTTTGCTCAAGCCGCGTTTGCCCATCCGGGCGCTGCTCAGGCGGTCGACGGCGCCGCCCAGCATGTAGGCGAGGATGGCGGATGCGATGAAGGGCGAAAGGATCGGCCCCAGGGTGTACAGCAACAGCGCCAGTGCCAGCCAGAGCGCCAACCAGAATGCCGATTGTTTCTGCTCTGGAGTAAGGAAAAAGGGCATGCGGTGTTGTGATTATTCGTTAAACGGGTTGGATGGGGGCCGTTTTGTTAAAATAGCGGATTGACCAATTCTGGTCTGCGCCTTCTATTTTACCGCCTCCGCTGCCAAATACCATGAGCCAACCATCTAATGTTTCTCTCTCCTACCGCGACGCAGGTGTCGATATCGACGCCGGCGACGCCCTGGTCGAAGCAATCAAGCCGTTCGCCAAGCGCACCATGCGCGAGGGCGTACTGGGCGGCATCGGCGGCTTCGGCGCGCTGTTCGAGATCAGCAAGAAGTACAAGGAACCGGTCCTGGTATCGGGCACCGACGGCGTCGGCACCAAGCTGAAGCTGGCCTTCGAGCTGAATCGCCACGACACGGTCGGCATCGACCTGGTCGCCATGAGCGTGAACGACATCCTGGTGCAGGGCGCCGAGCCGCTGTTCTTCCTCGACTACTTCGCCTGCGGCAAGCTGGACGTGCCGACCGCCACCGATGTGGTGAAGGGCATCGCCCAGGGCTGCGAACAGGCCGGCTGCGCCCTCATCGGCGGCGAGACCGCCGAGATGCCGAGCATGTACCCGGACGGCGAATACGACCTGGCCGGCTTCGCCGTCGGCGCGGTCGAGAAGTCGCAGATCATCGACGGCAGCAAGATCGCACCTAGCGATGTGGTGCTGGGCCTGGCCTCGTCGGGCGCGCACTCGAACGGCTACTCGCTGGTGCGCAAGATCATCGAAGTCGCCAAGCCGGACCTGGAAGCCGACTTCCACGGCCGCAAGCTGGCCGACGTGCTGATGGCCCCGACCCGCATCTACGTCAAGCCGCTGCTGGCGCTGATGGCCTCGATGGAAGTGAAGGGCCTGGTGCACATCACCGGCGGCGGCCTGGTCGAGAACATCCCGCGCGTGCTGGGCGACCACCTGACCGCTGTCCTGGACGGCAAGTCGTGGACCCTGCCGCCGCTGTTCCAGTGGCTGCAGCAGCACGGCGGCGTGGCGGATGCGGAGATGCACCGCGTGTTCAACTGCGGTATCGGCATGACCGTGATCGTCTCGAAAGAGAACGCGGATGCGGCGATGGCGCAGCTGCAGGCGGCTGGCGAGACCGTGTACCGCATCGGCGAGATCCGTGCGCGCGCTGAAGGCCAGGCGCAGACGATCGTCGAATAAGCTGTTCTTCGGCTGATGAAAAACGGGCGCCTTGAGGGCGCCCGTTTTGTTTTGTTCGCGTCTTCGCACACCAATAACGCCCGCAATCACTCCGGCGTCCGAATGTAGTCCACCATCCCCTCGCTATTCCTGCTCGGCGCTGGCGTCATCAAGCTCACCACCACAATGGTCAGCAGCCCCGCCGGCACCCCGAACACCCCCGCCGCCATCGGCATGACCCCGAGCCAGGCCGCATCCACGCTGCCCCCCAATGTCGGGCTGGCGCGGAACATGTAATACAAACAGACCGCGAACCCCGCCGCCATCCCCGCGATCGCCCCGGTATGGTTGGCCCGCTTCCAGAACACCCCCAGCACCAGCACCGGGAACAAGGTCGAGCCGGCCAGCGAGAAGGCCGCGCCCACCAGCGACAGGATGTCGGCCGGCTTCTGCGAAGCCGCGTAAGCCGCGATGAAAGCCACCGCCAGCAGCAGCAGCTTGGAAATCGTCACCCGCTTCTGGGTCGACGCGCCCGGTTCCACGATCTTGTAATACACATCGTGCGACAGCGCATTGGAAATCGCCAGCAGCAGCCCGTCCGCCGTCGACAGCGCCGCCGCCAGCCCGCCCGCCGCGACCAGGCCGGAAATCACATAGGGCAGCCCGCCGATCTCCGGCGTGGCCAGCACCAGCACGTCGGCGTCGATCGCGATCTCGGCCAGCTGCACCACGCCGTCGCCGTTGATGTCGATGACGCTGATCAGCGGATTGGCCTTGTCCACGTTGGCCCAGTACGAGATCCAGGTCGGCAGCGTGGAAAAGTCGCTGCCCACCAGCGAGGTATAGATGTCGTACTTGGCCAGCACCGCCAGCGCGGGAATGGTCAGGTACACCAGCAGGATGAAGAACAGGGTCCAGAACACGCCGTTGCGGGTGTCGTTGACCGAGGGCGTGGTGTAGGCGCGCATCAGGATATGCGGCATGGCGGCGGTGCCGAACATCAGGCAGAACACCACGGCCAGGAAGTTGTTGCGCTGCCGGTCCGATTCCTCCTTGGTGGCGCCGGGGAAGGGCGTGGCGTGCGGCACCGGCGGGCGGGCCCGCGCTAGATTAGCGTCGCGCAGCTCGATCCACACCGTGCGCGCCTCGTCCGGCGAGTTCGGATAGGTGTTCAGTTCGCGCTCGGCCTGGCGCACCTCGTTCAGCGAGGCGTTGTGCGTGCGCGCTTCCACCAGCCGGCGCTGGGCCTCGACCTTGCCCGCCTCCCACGACGCCGGGAGCGCCTCCAGGCGCGCGCTGTACTCCTGGGCGCGGCGGTGGAACTCGGCGCGCACCTGTTCCTCGCGCGGATCCCGTTCCAGCTGATGCTCGCGCGCGGCCAGCTTGGGCAGCAGCGAACCGTAGGCGAGCTGCGGCACCGGGTTGTCGGCGTGCTTGGCCGACAGCCAGATGGTCGGGATCAGGAAGGCTACAAGCAGGATGATGTACTGCGCCACCTGGGTCCAGGTGATCGCGCGCATCCCGCCCAGGAAGGAACACACCAGGATGCTGGCCAGGCCGAGGAAGATCCCGACCGAGAAATCGACGCCGGTGAAGCGCGAGGCGATCAGGCCGACCGCATAGATCTGCGCCACCACGTAGGTGAACGAGACGACGATGGTGGCGCCCACCGCCACCGCGCGCACCGCCGCGCCGCGTCCGTCCGCACCGCCGCCGTAGCGCGCGGCCAGGAAGTCGGGGATGGTGTACTGGGCGAAGCGCCGCAGGTAGGGCGCGATCAGCAGCGCCACCAGGCAGTAGCCGCCGGTCCAGCCCATGATATAGGCCAGGCCGTCGAAGCCCTGCAGGTACAGGCCGCCGGCCAGGCTGATGAAGCTGGCCGCCGAGATCCAGTCGGCGGCGGTGGCCATGCCGTTGAACATGGCCGGCACCCGCCGTCCCGCCACGTAGTATTCGGTGACGTTCGAAGTGCGGCAGATCACGCCGATGATCGCGTACAGCAGGATGGTCGCGAACATGAACAAATGCCCGATCCACAGGCGCGGCATGCCTTCCTGCTCGAGCAGCGCCACCATCACCAGGAACAGGCCGAAGCAGCCGGTGTACCAGAGGTAGTAGCGCGCCAGCTTGTTGAAGTAGGAGGTCTTCGCGCTCACACAGCCTCCAGTGCCGCGCGGTAGCGGCGTTCCAGGCTTCGCATGCGCCAGGCGTACAGGCCGATGGTCGCCAGCGACAGCAGCGACACGCCCTGCGCGGCCATGTAGAAGGACAGCGGCCAGCCGAACACGCTGACGCCGGCCAGCTCGCGCGCGAAGAACACGGTGCCGAAGCCGGCCACCAGCCACAGCGCCAGCAGGACGGCCGTCATGCGCCGCGTGCGCCGCCAATGCGCCTCACGCGTCTCCAGCAGCCGCCGGCGCGCGGCCAGGGCGGCGTCTTGTTGGTCGGGTTGGTCAGGCGGCGTCGATGGCGTCATGGGCGGGAGGCGGGAAGGTCAGCCGGAACAGGCTGCCCGGGAATTTGTTGGCGTGGCTGCGCGGGTTGTTGAAGATGTCGATCTCGGCGCCGTGCTGCTGGGCGATCTCGCGCACGATGGCCAGCCCCAGGCCGCTGCCCTGGGTATTGCTGCCCAGGATGCGGTAGAAGCGCTCGAACACGCGCGCACGCTCGGCCGGCGCGATGCCGGGGCCGGTGTCCTCGACCTCGAGCAGGGCGCGCTCCTCCTCGCGGCGCACGCGCACGGTGACGCTGCCGCCCGCGGGAGTGTAGCGCAGCGCGTTGTCGATCAGGTTCGACAGCAGCTCGCGCAGCATCATCGGATTGCCGGCGATGGTGACCGCTTCATCGGGCGGCTCGAAGCCGAGGTCGATCTGGTGCGAGAACGAGGCCTGCACCCAGTCCTGCACCGTCTCGCGCGCCAGGCGCGGCAGGTCGACCTCGCTGAAGGCCAGGCCGGCATGCGGCTGGTTCTCGGCGCGGGCCAGGGCCAGCAGCTGGTTGACCAGGCGGGTGGCCGATTCCGAGCTCTTGGCCACCTGTTCGAGCGAGCGCCGGACCTCGTCCGGATCGATCTGGCGCAGCGCCAGCTCGGACTGCATGCGCATGCCTGCCAGCGGCGTCTTCATCTGGTGCGCGGCGTCGGCGATGAAGCGCTTCTGCATCTCGATGGTCTGGGCCAGGCGCTCGAGCATGTCGTTGAAGGAGCCGACCAGCGGCGAAATCTCTTCCGGCACCTGGCGCGGATCGATGGGCGACAGGTCGTCCTGCGGCCGTGCGCGGATGCGTTCCTGCAGGTCGGCCAGCGGCGTCAGGCCGCGCGACAGGGCGAACCAGACCAGGGCCAGGATCACCGGCAGGATGATGAACTGGGGCAGGATCACGCCCTTGATGATCTCATTGGCCAGGTGGGCGCGCTTGTCGAGCGTCTCGGCCACCTGGACCAGGGCCAGCTCGGGCTCGGTTTCCGGTCCCCCGCGCTCATGCAGCGGATCGAGGTTGATATAGGAGTAGGCGACCCGCACCGGAATGCCGTGGAAGCTGTCGTTGCGGAAGGCCACCGCGCCGCTGCGCGCCTCGTCGTCGTCGCCGGCCTTGGGGCGGGGCAGGTCGCGGTCGCCGTCGAGGTGCTGGCCGGCCGGGCCGGTGATCAAATAGTAGACGCTGTCGACGTCGTCGGCGCGCAGGATGTCGACCGCGCCGGGCGCCAGCTGGGCGGTGACGCTGCCTTCCACGCTGCGCACCTGCTGGCTGAGCACCGTCACCCGGTCTTCCAGCGCGTCGTCGAAAGGCTGGTTGGCGATCGACTTGGCCACCAGGTAGGTGATCGCGATGCTCATCGGCCACAGCAGCAGCAGCGGGGCCAGCATCCAGTCGAGGATCTCGCCGAACAGCGAATGGCGGATGTTCTCGTCGGGCTCGGGATTGGGCGGGACGTACAGCGGCTCGGCCAGCCCATGCCCGGGCTGGGAGTCGAAGCTGGCGTCGCGCTCGTTCACTTGCTGTCGGAAGCGCCCGGCGCAGCTGGGGCGGCCCGTGGCGCCTCGCTGAATTTCTCGAGGCAGTAGCCGAGCCCGCGCACGGTGGCGATGCGCACGCCGCCGACCTCGATCTTCTTGCGCAGGCGGTGCACGTAGACCTCGATCGCGTTGTTCGAGACTTCCTCGCCCCATTCGCACAGGTGGTCGACCAGCTGCTCCTTCGAGACCAGGCGGCCGGAACGGGCCAGCAGCACTTCCAGCAGGCCGAGTTCGCGCGCCGACAGGTCGAGCATCTGGTCGTTGATATAGGCGCTGCGGCCGACCTGGTCGTAGACCAGCGGGCCATGGCGCACCACGGCCGGGCCGCCGCCGGCGCCGCGCCGGGTGAGGGCGCGCACCCGCGCTTCCAGCTCGGACAGGGCGAAGGGCTTGGCCATGTAGTCGTCCGCACCCAGGTCCAGGCCCTCGACGCGCTGCTCGACCGAATCGGCGGCGGTGAGGATCAGCACCGGCAGGTGCGAGGCGCGCGAGCGCAGGCGGCGCAGCACTTCCAGTCCGGACATCTTGGGCAGGCCGAGGTCCAGGATGAGCAGGTCGAACTCCTGGGTGGAGAGCGCGGTGTCGGCATCCTGGCCGTTCTTGACGCAATCGATGGCATAGCCGGACTGGCGCAGGGAACGCGTCAGCCCATCGGCAAGTACGCTATCATCTTCGGCGAGCAGAATTCGCATGGGGCACCTCGGGAAACCGTTAGACCTTCAACAAGTTCGTATTGTGTTTGATTTGTCGCAACAATGCGAGTCTTGACTGCACAACAGCGGCGCTTTTCATCGCATTTTGTGCTTGCCAAAACCACTGGATTTTTATACAGTAGTGACTCTTGATTTGGGCCGCTTTGACCCTACCTTGCCTACTCCACGATTGAAAGTACACCATGGACGACAAAAAACTCGCAGTAAACGCCTCGGAAAAAGGCAAAGCGCTGGCAGCCGCCCTGGCGCAAATCGAAAAGCAGTTCGGCAAGGGCTCGGTCATGCGCATGGACACCAATGCGCCGGTCGAGGAAGTGCAGACTGTTTCCACCGGCTCGCTGGGCCTGGACATCGCGCTCGGCGTCGGTGGCCTGCCGCGCGGCCGTATCGTTGAAATCTACGGTCCGGAATCGTCGGGTAAGACGACCCTGACCCTGCAAACCATCGCCCAGATGCAAAAGCTGGGTGGCACCTGCGCCTTCATTGACGCCGAGCACGCGCTCGACGTGGGTTACGCGCAAAAGCTGGGCATCAACCTGGGCGAACTGCTGATCTCCCAGCCGGATACCGGCGAACAGGCCCTGGAAATCACCGACGCCCTGGTGCGTTCGGGTTCGGTCGACCTCGTGGTCATCGACTCGGTGGCGGCACTGACCCCGCGCGCCGAGATCGAAGGCGACATGGGCGACTCGCTGCCGGGCCTGCAGGCGCGACTGATGTCGCAGGCGCTGCGCAAGCTGACCGCCTCGATCAACCGCACCAACACCCTGGTGATCTTTATTAACCAGATCCGTATGAAGATCGGCGTCATGTTCGGCAGCCCGGAAACCACGACCGGCGGTAACGCGCTGAAGTTCTACGCATCCGTGCGTATGGACATCCGCCGTACCGGTTCGATCAAGTCGGGCGACGAGGTGATCGGTAACGAAACCAAGGTCAAGGTCGTCAAGAACAAGATCGCTCCTCCGTTCAAGGAAGCCCACTTCGACATCCTGTACGGAGAAGGCACCTCGCGCGAAGGCGAAATCCTGGATCTGGGCGCCGACAACAAGATCGTCGAGAAGTCGGGTTCCTGGTACAGCTACAACGGTGAACGCATTGGTCAAGGCAAGGACAATGCCCGCCTGTTCCTGAAGGAGCGTCCGGCCTTGGCCCGCGAGATCGAGAACAAGGTCCGTGCCGCCCTGGGCGTGCGCGAGCTGCCGCCGGTCTCGAGCGATGACGACAGCCGTCCGAAGCTCCAGGCTGTTGGTGAGTAATTGATTGGCAGGGCAGGCCGGCAGCACATCGCCGGCTTGTCCCGGCCGCCATCCCATGCCAGCACCCCAACTGAGCCTGAAGGCGCGCGCAATGCGCTACCTGTCACTGCGCGAGCACAGCCGGCTTGAACTGGGACGCAAACTGGCGCGTTATGCCGAGGAGGGCGACGACATCGAAGCTCTTCTGGACTTCCTTGAAAAGAACAACTGGCTGTCGCAAGAACGTTTCGCCGAATCCCTGATCAACAGGAAGGCCAGCCGTTTCGGCAACAGCCGCGTCATGGCCGAGCTGAAAAGTCATGGTGTCGACGGCGATGCGCTGTCCGACATCAAGGCCGAGCTGGCCGAGAGCGAAACCGCGCGTGCCCGTGAAGTCTGGCAGCGCAAGTTTGGCCGGGTCGCCACGGATGCGGCGGAGCGCGCCAAGCAGATGCGCTTCCTGCTCCAGCGCGGCTTTTCCCAGCGCGCCGCCCGCGCCGCCATGCAAGGCAGCCCGGACGACGACGAGCTGTAAGCAGAGGCAGCGCCGTAGCAAACACGGCGTAGCAAGCTCAGCGTAGCAAGCACAACGTAGCAAGCACAGCATTACCCAGGCGCCAGCGTGGAGCGCCATCCCCGATATGTCTCGGCATATTCCTCAACGGGCGATGGCGCTGCACGCTGGCGCTTTTTCATTCTCCCGGACCGCGACAGGACGGTAGGGTTGGCGGCTGCGCCGCCGATGCGTTCAAGCACCTTTTTCAATTGGGGCCGCATCTGTCCACTGACTTGCGTCGATTAGGTCCGGCGACGCAATCCGAGCTTTGCTCAGCAATATAAACAGTGCTTATCGCTGCCATCACTGTTGTCAATTCCTTATCAAGGGCGCCGTCCATGCCGTGAGTCCCTCTCCTTCACGCCGCACAGCAACATTGCCGACCCTGCAATACAGTGGCAGAAACCTCGTGCTCATCGGTGGAAAACCCCTCTGTTGCAGTGCAACTGGCAAGATGCTGTGATAAACTTTTGTGGTTTAAGCAGCGCCGCATGAGCGGTTGTTGCCGTGGAAGCCGCGGCAACGTGCATGAAGCACACCGGCTGCACCACTAACCGCCGCTCTGACGGCATTGGTTTTTATGCCCCTGTCTCCTCCCGTATCGCGCTCGCTCCGGCATACGCGCGCCATCACCGTCGAAGCCTATGCGCGCGACGATGGCTTGTGGGATCTCGACGCCAGCATCCGCGATGTCAAGACGCGTGACATCGCGCTCGCTTCAGGCGACCGCCCGGGCGGCGTTCCGGTGCACGACCTGAAGCTGCGCGTGACCATCGACCGCGACCTGACCATCGTCGACGCCGAAGCCGCGTCCGATTCCGTCCCGTATCCTGGTTTCTGCGATACGATCGCTCCCGCCTACAAGAAGCTGATCGGCTTGTCGCTGATGAAACACTTCCGGCTGCACCTGAAAGACCGCCTCTCCGGCGTGCTCGGCTGCACCCACCTGACCGAATTGGCCCAGGTGCTGCCTACCGCAGCGCTGCAGGCCTACGCCGACGACGTCTTCGAGACCCGCGGCGGCGCCGACGACAACTCGGCTGAACGGCCCTTCGAGCTCGACCGTTGCCATGCCCTGCGCAGCGACGGCCCCGCCGTGGCCAAGTACTATCCACGCTGGTCGATCAAAGCCGTGTCGGGTTAGCATTCAAGTCGTTATTTTTGTAGTCCAACCGTATTTCTACACAATCAGTAATAGAAAAGAAGGGAAGCCAGCATGAAAATCCATGAGTATCAGGGCAAAGAAATCCTCCGAAAGTTCGGAGTGACCGTTCCGCGCGGCATTCCGTGCATGAACGTGGAAGAGGCCGTCAAGGCCGCTGAAGAGCTGGGCGGCCCGGTGTGGGTCGTCAAGGCCCAGATCCACGCTGGCGGCCGCGGCAAGGGCGGCGGCGTGAAAGTCGCCAAGTCGCTGGAACAGGTCAAGGAATACGCCGACCAGATCATGGGCATGCAACTGGTGACCCACCAGACCAGCCCGGAAGGCCAGAAAGTGCGCCGCCTGCTGATCGAAGAAGGCGCGGACATCAAGAAAGAACTGTACGTCTCGCTGGTCACGGACCGCGTGACCCAGAAGGTCGTCCTGATGGCTTCGTCGGAAGGCGGCATGGACATCGAAGAAGTCGCCCACAGCAACCCGGAAAAGATCCACAACGTCGTGATCGAACCGTCGGTCGGCCTGACCGATGCGCAAGCTGACGACGTCGCCCGCAAGATCGGCGTGCCGGAAGGCTCGATCGCCGACGCGCGCGCCAACCTGCAAGGCCTGTACAAAGCCTACTGGGAAACCGATGCCTCGCTGGCCGAAATCAACCCGCTGATCCTGACCGGCTCGGGCAAGGTCATCGCCCTGGACGCCAAGTTCAACTTCGACTCGAACGCCCTGTTCCGTCACCCGGAAATCGTCGCCTACCGCGACCTGGACGAAGAAGATCCGGCTGAAGTCGAAGCATCGAAGTTCGATCTGGCTTACATCTCGCTCGACGGCAACATCGGCTGCCTGGTGAACGGCGCCGGCCTGGCCATGGCCACCATGGACACCATCAAGCTGTTCGGCGGCGAGCCGGCCAACTTCTTGGACGTCGGCGGCGGTGCAACCGCCGAGAAGGTCACCGAAGCATTCAAGATCATGCTGAAGAACCCGGGCCTGAAGGCCATCCTGGTCAACATCTTCGGCGGCATCATGCGCTGCGACGTGATCGCCGAAGGCGTGATCACCGCATCGAAGGCTGTGTCGCTGCAAGTGCCGCTGGTCGTCCGCATGAAGGGCACCAACGAAGACCTGGGCAAGAAGATGCTGGCTGATTCGGGCCTGCCGATCATTTCCGCAGACACCATGGAAGATGCAGCGAAGCAGGTCGTTGCCGCTGCCGCCGGTCAAGCCTAATTCGCGAAGGAAAACAAAATGTCGATTCTGATTAACAAAGACACCAAAGTCATCACCCAAGGTATCACCGGCAAGACCGGCCAGTTCCACACCCGCATGTGCCGCGACTACGCGAACGGCCGTGAAGCCTTCGTGGCCGGCGTGAACCCGAAGAAAGCCGGCGAAGATTTCGAAGGCATCCCGATCTACGCATCGGTCAAGGAAGCCAAGTCGGAAACCGGCGCCACCGTGTCGGTCATCTATGTTCCGCCGGCAGGCGCTGCAGCCGCCATCTGGGAAGCCGTTGAAGCCGAGCTGGACCTGGCAATCTGCATCACCGAAGGCATCCCGGTCCGCGACATGATGGAAGTCAAGGATCGTATGGCCAAGGCCGGTTCGAAGACCCTGCTGCTGGGCCCGAACTGCCCGGGTCTGATCACCCCGGACGAGATCAAGATCGGCATCATGCCGGGTCACATCCACAAGAAGGGCCGTATCGGCGTCGTGTCGCGTTCGGGCACCCTGACCTATGAAGCAGTCGGCCAGCTGACCGCCCTGGGCCTGGGCCAGTCGTCGGCAGTCGGTATCGGCGGCGACCCGATCAACGGTCTGAAGCACATCGACGTGATGCGCATGTTCAACGACGATCCGGACACCGACGCTGTCATCATGATCGGCGAGATCGGCGGCCCGGACGAGGCGAACGCTGCTCACTGGATCAAGGACAACATGAAGAAGCCGGTCGTCGGCTTCATCGCTGGCGTCACCGCGCCTCCGGGCAAGCGCATGGGCCACGCCGGCGCGCTGATCTCGGGCGGCGCCGACACCGCGCAAGCCAAGCTGGAAATCATGGAAGCCTGCGGCATCAAGGTCACCAAGAACCCGTCGGAAATGGCGCGCCTGCTGAAGGCCATGCTGTAATCCAGCGATCGAAGGAAGCACCATAAGGACGGGGAGCGCAAGCTCCCCGTTTTTTTTGGTCCATCGCGCGCGTTTTGTCCGGTCCGTGCCAGCTTTCGACATCAAAAACTGTCCACACGACAAAAATTGCCACAAGGAACTGACAATTTTTGTCACTCAATACGACAATTCTTGTCCTGGCACAGGGTTTTATTAACTCCGTATTAATAAAATCGACTATTTCCAGCCTGGCATACCGATTGCATATAGATGAGTGCGGCAACAACGCAGCACAAGATTCCTGACCCCACCACCGGAGATGAAAATGAACTTCAAGCAAATGCAAACCAAAAAAGCCCAAGGCGGCTTCACCCTGATCGAACTGATGATCGTCGTCGCGATCATCGGTATCCTGGCAGCCGTCGCTATCCCGGCTTACCAGAGCTACACCGTCAAGGCCAAAATCGGCGCAGCACTGGGTTCGGTGTCGTCGATCAAAACCGCAGTGGGCGTCTGCGCTCAAGAAAACGGCGGTACCCTGGACAACTGCGACAGCGGCGCGAGCGGTATCGTTGCTGAAGCTGATTTCGTCGCCACCAAGGAAGTCGCTGGCGTGGCAGTTGCCGACGGCGTCCTGACCGTCACCCTGGGCACCGGCATCGCAACCGGCGTCGACAGCGAAACCATCACCATGACCCCGGTCGTGAACGATGCGACCGTCGCATGGACCAACACCACCTCGATCACCGACAACGCCGCAGCGATGGACGCGATCACCAAGAACAACGCTCAGTAATTCTTGAGCGGCTCCTGACCGAGCCTGCACCATCAAAAACCCGCTCCTCGGAGCGGGTTTTTTCTTTGGCTCCGGCCCTTGGCTTATTGCTTGATATGGCTGTCCAGCCAGTCGATCACGGTGTGATGCCACTGCACCGAGTTTGCCGGCTTCAGCACCCAGTGATTCTCGTCCGGGAACACCAGCAGCTTGCTCTCGATGCCCTTGCGCTGCAGCGCCGTGAAGGTCGACAAGGCCTGCGCCGTCGGGATGCGGAAGTCCAGGTCGCCCTGGATCACCAGCATCGGCGTCTTCCACTTGTTCACGTGGTGCACCGGGTTGAAGCGCTCGTGGTTTTCCGGCACCTGGAAGTAGGGGCCGCCGCTCTCCCAGTCGGTGAACCACTGCTCCTCGGTCGAATACGCCATGCCGCGCGTATCGAACACGCCGTCGTGGTTGACGATGCAGCGGAAGCCGTCCGCCCAGTTGCCCGCGATCCAGTTCATCATGTAGCCGCCGTAGGACGCGCCCAGCGCGCAGCTGCGTTCGCGGTCCAGCCACGGGAACTTCTGCACCGCCGCTTCCAGGCCCTTCTGCAGGTCGACCAGCGGCTTGCCGCCCCAGTCGTTGCTGATCGAGTCCGTGAACTTCTGGCCGTAGCCGGTCGAGCCGTGGAAGTCGATGAACACGGTCGCATAGCCCGCGCCCGCGTACACCTGCGGATTCCAGCGGTAGCTCCAGCCGTTGCCGAAGCTGCCCTGCGGGCCGCCGTGCACCAGGAAGGCCACCGGATACTTCTTGCCTGGTTCCGCGTTCCACGGTTTCATCACGTGGCCGTAGACGGTGTCGCCATTGGCGCCCGTGAACGAGAACTGCTCGTACTCGCCCCAGCGCACGTCCTTCAGGCGCTCGCTGTTCACCTCCGTCAGCTGCTTCGGCTGCCCGCCCAGCTTCATGGTGTACAGCTGCGCGCCCGAGGCCAGGTTCGCCAGCGTGTAGGCCACCGTGTCGCCGCGCGTGTCGAAGGCGCCGATCGCGCCCTTGCCGGTCAGCGGCGCCACCTTGCCGCTGGCGATGTCGATGGAGAACAGGCGGTGCTGGCCGACGTCTTCCGCATCGACGATCAGGGCCTTGCCGTCCGCGCTCCACTGCAGGTTGCCGGCCGAGCGGTCCCAGTCGGCCGCCAGCGGACGCTTCTGGCCACTGGCCACGTCCATCAGCATGATCTGGAAGCGGTCCGCCTCGAAGCCGGGACGCGCCATCGCCAGGTAGGCGAGGGTGCGGCCGTCGGGCGAGAACACGCCCTTGGTATCCCAGGCCGGATTGTCCGCCGTCAGGTTGCGCGGCGCGGCGCCGCCCGCCGCCGGGACCGTGTACAGGTCGAAGTTGGTCGACCAGGCTTCGGTCTTGCCGGCGATGCGCACCGAGAACACCACGGTCTTGCCGTCCGGGCTGAAGCGGAATTCCTCGCGGTCGCCGAAAGGCTTGGACGGCACGTCGCCATCGAGCGCGCCCGACAGGCTGACCGGCGTGGCGCCTGCCTTGCCCGCTTTGTCCAGCGGCGCCGAGAACAGTACGTTATTGCGGTGATCAAGCCAGGTATCCCAGTGGCGCACGAACAGGCGGTCATAGACCTTGCCGGTGGCCTTGTCCTTTTCCTTCGCCGCGACGCGGTCCTTGGTGCAGGCCAGGTCGGCGCAGTCGCGGAACACCGCCATGCTGAAGGCCAGGCGGTCGCCGGTCGGCGCCACGCGGAAGCTGTCCACGTCGAGCGGGAAATTGGTCACCTGAACCGGCTTGCCGCCGCCGACCGGCTGGCGCCACACCTGGGACGAACCCGAGCGCGTCGACAGGAAATACACGGCGTCGCCCGACGGTGACCATTCCGGGTCGGCGCTGCTTGCGCTGTGGCTCGCCAGGCGCTTCGGCACGGGCTTGTCTGCGCGCAGGTCGACCAGCCACAGCTCGGTGTGGCCGCGGTTCTTCTTCATGTCCGTGCTGCGCACGGTGTAGACGACGCGCGTGGCGTCCGGCGACACGGCCGGGCTGCCGACCCGCTCCATGTTCACCAGGTCTTCGACGGTAAAGCCGCGCGGCGCGGCCATTGCGGTGCTAGCAGCCAGGGTGGCGGCCGCCATCGTCAGCAAATGCAATCTCATTCCATCCTCTTGGTCATGTTCGTGCCCGGCAGGGCGCCGCGCACGCAGGCCAGCAATTTACCACGCGACATGAAATTGGCTCATCGAGCAAAATCTTCAGCAATAAAAAAACCGCCGCGGCGCCGGGGGGCAGCGGCGGGCGGCGGACGAGGAAGAGTGCGGGTTTGCTTAGGGCATGATGACGGCGTCGATCACATGGATGACGCCGTTGTCGGCCATGATGTCGGTCTTGGTGACATGGGCGTTGTCGACCATGACCTTGTCGCCGCGCATGCCGACCTTGAAGGTGCTGCCTTCGACGGTCTTGACTTCGCCAGGCTTGACGTCGGCTGCTTTCACCGTGCCCGGCACGACGTGGTAGGTGAGGACCTTGGCCAGCGCTTGCTTATCCTTGAGCAGCGCATCGAGCTTCGCTTTGGGGATCTTTGCGAACGCCGCGTCGGTGGGAGCGAATACGGTGAACGGGCCCGGCCCCTTCAGGGTGTCGACCAGGCCGGCAGCCTGGACAGCGGTGACGAGCGTGTTGAACGAGCCTGCCGATTTCGCGGTGTCGACGATATCGGCGGCTTGGGCGCTCGTGAAGACAAATGCCAGAGGAAGTGCGGCAAGGACGGTTTTCATTGCATGCTCCTGAAGGTTGGTTGTGCAGCCGAACGGCTGCGTGCACTCAATGTAGGCCAAGCGAACGCGATTGTCTAAGGTTTGACGCTATAATCCGCCGTAATTGTGGTTCAATTTAGGGGCATTGCTATGGATTCTTCGATCAGGACGGGACAAGAGCGCATCATGTACCGCACGGGCGCAGCCGCGCGCCTGGCCGGGCTGCCGGTCGAGACCCTACGCGTATGGGAGCGCCGCTACGGCTTGTCGGAAGCCCAGCGCTCCGAGCGCGGACAGCGGCTCTATTCTGCGGAGCAGGTGGCGCGGCTCGGCCTGCTCAAGCAGCTGGTGGACCAGGGCCATTCGATTGGCGTGCTGGCCGGGCTGAGCCGGGAGCAGCTGCAATCGATGCTCGGCCACAACCTGCAGGCGCAGGCACAGCCGTCGGCGCCGGTTCGGGTTGTCCTGGTCAGCAACGTGCTTGGGCGGCGCCTGGCGGCCATGGGCCGCGAGGCGACCGGCCTCGACGTGCGCGCCCAGTGCGCCAGCCTCGAGCGGCTCGATGAACTGCCGGCCGATGCCGAGGCGGATGTGATGGTCATCGAAATGTCCGAACTGGACGACAGCGTCCTGCCGCTGGTGGCGGCGGCGCGCCAGCGCGTGAATGTGGCAGCGGCGGTCGTGCTGTACCGCTTCTGTCCCAGCGCCACGATCCGCGCCTTGCGCGCTCAGGGCTGTCTGGTGGTCCGCGTCCCGGCCGACCTGGGCGAGCTGGCGCTGCTGTGCCGCTCGGCACTAGGCGGCCAGCGCCTGCCGCTGAGCGAATCGGAACCGGCGATCACGCCGCGCCGCTTCGACGAGGATGCGCTGGTGACGATCACCACGGCCAGCGACCGCCTGAGCTGCGAATGCCCGCGCCACCTTTCCGACTTGCTAATGATGATCGGCAGCTTCGAGCGCTACAGCGTGCAGTGCGCCTCGCGCAATCCCGAGGATGCCGACTTGCACGCCTTACTGGCCAGGGCCTCGGGGCAGGCCCGGGTCATTCTCGAGGATGCGATGGAGCGGCTGGCGATTGCTGAAGGCTTGCCGCTGCCCAAAAGCACCTAAGGACACTTGATGACGACGCTAAACGGAAAGTCTCACAAGGAAATGCTGGCACAAATATTCCGGGCGACCAAAGGCGGAGGGGCCTTTAGTGCGCACCTAACGACGAGAACCCCGTAGCCTCAGCACCAGTGTTGTGGCCCCCCATGAACCGACGAACACGACGACCAGGATGTTGAACGCCTTCTCAACATACATACCTGGATTAAAGAAAAATATCAAAATATAGACAAGCAAAGCCGCTACGGAGGCGACGCCAAGCGAAATGAATGTACGCATTATGTGAAAGGCTCCGCGGTAGGGCAGTTAAAATACATTCCGGCTTTACTGCCGCCGGCACGCACAACTTCCTCGACAAAAGAGGCACAGTTATGTGGCAACACGCCCCATAACCATGGTTTCCCTATCAGTTCTTCCAGTTTCCCGTGCGCCCCCTGAGGATTTGGAAGTTTGATATTCCAGCGGCGAATCTCGCGTTTGCCGTTTTCTTTCAAATACCGCATGTACCCACTCTCATGCATGAACTTGGGCATTTTGTAAACACCAGCGATGTGGACGTACCAGCTATCGCCAATGTGCAGTAGCGTATGGCCGCAAGCGTTGACACCGTCGCCTGACACAACGACAGCACAGGTGTGCCGAAAGTCTGTCAAGTCGAGCGGGCAGAGAATCATGACATCGCCGTCATAGGGCGTGGACATTTCCCCTCCGTCTAGCACACTTTGTGGGCTGAACAATCCCAGCTGCCCGACGTATTGCCCTGTGTACCACCCCTGATGCTCTGGCGTATGTAGCTCCACTTAATCTTGGCGTACGCGAGTTGAACGCGCTCGCTGATTATCCCGCCTTCGCCACTATCTGGGGTAATGCTCGCAATCATCAAGTTTTCCAGTTCAATTTTGAAATACGGGATTGGCTTACCGTCACCATCGGCCCGCATGAACTCAAACACGGCTTTCGGCAGGGTTCTGCCGGTTGCACAAGTTTGCAGCAGAATGGGCGAAGCTAAGTCGGCAAGCTTCTTGAAGGCGATGGGGTAAAGATCTGCTCTGCCGGTGGTATGGCCCCCAGCGGTCGATACGACATCGGCTCTAGGCTGGTGGACTGCGTACAGTACGTTGTTTACTTCGATCCAATTGCGGTGGCGCTCATCTTCGGATTCCCCGTTTATCCCTTCTATTCTTAAATATGCGTCGCTCGCCATGCTTCCCTCCGATGCAAGTTGAACGACGATTCTTGCTCGGCTGAACAGGGACAAGGTTGGTAGAAGTCAGGAAAGCCAGCGAGGCGGATCAACAGGGCCGTTGCCGATAGTTGAACTTTACTAAAAAATTTCCAACTCGACCCTGCGTGCTCGGTCGATCCTGTTGTCTGGGTAGCCCTTCGGTTGTACAGAGCTTGCCAACTGCTGATTTTTGTCCGATTGATGCTATACGTCTGCCTATCGGGTCAAGCGTGAGAGAAGAAACATTTTCTTCGCCCACGGCGGCTTGAATTCGGTGAGAGCGCTCTTCCGCGAAAAGCAGCGCGCGTCGGTAGCGCAAGAAAATCGAGGCGATACCCGGAGACGCCTCATTCGGTACGCTCTACTGCTTAAAGCTCAACTTAATCACTCATCAAGCTCCGCCGTCCAGTCCCCGCTCTTGCCGCCGTGCTTTTCCATCACCCGCACATTGGTCATGACCATCCCGCGGTCGACCGCCTTGCACATGTCATAAATGGTCAGCAGGCCGACCTGCACCGCCGTCAGCGCCTCCATCTCGACCCCAGTCTTGCCAATGGTCTCGACCTGCGCGCGGCAATGCACGCTATTGGCACCCTCGTCGATCTCGAAATCCACCGCCACCTTGGTAATCGGCAGCGGATGGCACAGCGGCACCAGGTCGCTGGTGCGCTTCGAGGCCATGATGGCGGCGATGCGCGCGATGCCGATCACGTCGCCCTTCTTGGCCGTGCCCGACACCACCAGGGCCAGCGTCTCCGGCTTCATGCGGATGGTGCCGGCCGCCACGGCGATGCGGTGGGTGTCCTGCTTGGCGCCGACATCGACCATATGGGCCTGGCCGGTGGCGTCGAAGTGGGTCAGATGGTCTGCGGTCGGGTTCTCGGTCGTCATTGCAAGGTCGATAATCTGGGGTAACAAAGTGTATCGCAGGACAGCAAGTTGCGCGCGGATGGGGGTATGATAGCACCGTGAAACTACGCTCCCGACCAGCCAAAGCGCGCCCCTGGCGCCCCGCATTGACTGTCCTGGCCCTCTGCACGTCGGCCGCGTTCGCCATTGCGGCGCCGGCGGAACCGCTCCAGAAACCCGACAGCTCCCGCCTGCCCACCCTCGGCGACGCCGCGCGCGGCGACCTGTCGCCCGTGGTCGAGCGCAAGCTGGGCGAGGAAATCATGCGCGACATCCGGCGCGACCGTGATTACCTCGACGACGAAGTCATCCTCGAATACCTGAACAACTTCGGCAACGCCCTCGTCACCGTCGTGCCCGGCGCGCGCGGCGAGACCAATGCCGATTTCCAGTTCTTCGCCGTGCGCGATGCCGCCCTCAACGCCTTCGCGCTGCCCGGCGGTTTCATCGGCGCCCACTCGGGCCTGATCATCGCCGCCCAGACCGAATCCGAACTGGCCGGCGTCATGTCGCACGAGATCGGCCACGTATCGCAGCGCCACATCGCGCGCATGCTGGGCCAGCAGAAGCAGGACGTGCTGCTGCCGCTGGCGGCGATGATCCTGGCGGCGCTGGCCGCCAAGTCCAGCTCGGACGCGGCGATGGGCGTGCTGATGGGCGGACAGGGCCTGGCGATCCAGCGCCAGCTGAACTTCAGCCGCGACGCCGAGCGCGAGGCCGACCGGGTCGGCTTCCAGATCATGGAGAAGGGCGGCTACGACACCACCGGCATCGTGGCCTTTTTCCGCCGCCTGCAAAGCGCCAGCAAGCTGTATGGCGAACTGCCGGCCGGCTTGAGCAACCTGAGCAGCCACCCGCTGACCCAGGAGCGCATCAGCGACATGCAGGCGCGCATCCGCGAGATCCCCAAGAAGCAGCGCGTCGACAGCCTCGACTTCCATCTGGTGCGGGCGCGTACCCGGGTGCTGCAGGACCTGAGCGAGCAGGGACGGCGCGAAGCGAAGAGGGCTTTTGAAACCCAGCTCAAGGAAACCCACCGCCAGCAGCAGGCCGGCGCCCAGTACGGGCTGGCTTATTTGGCGCTGCGCCAGGGCGACCTGGCCGGCGCCCAGAGCTGGCTCGACAAGGCGCGCGCCACCGTCAAGCCGCGCGAAGGCGTGTTCACGACCGCGTCGAACGTGGGCGACGGGGCCAGCATCTTCGCCGGCCTGTCGATCGAGATCAAGATGGCGCAAGGCCAGCCGCCGGAAGTCTTGCAGCAGGCGGTGCAGGAAGCGGAGCAGGCGCGCCAGCGTTTCCCGCTGTCGCGCGCGATCGCGCACCAGTATGCCGACGTGCTGGTGGCGGCCGACAAACTGGACGAGGCGGCCCGCTACCTGCGCGACCAGGTGCAGCAGTACCGCGAGGAACCCAAGCTGCACGACCTGCTGGCCAAGACCTATGCCAAGCAGGGCAAGATCGCGCTGCAGCACATGTCGCTGGCCGAATCCTATGTGCTGGCCGGCGCGCTGCCGGCAGCGGTGGAGCAGCTCAATCTGGCGCGCAAGGCGAGCGATGTGTCGTTCTACGACCAGGCCGTGATCGATGCGCGCGAGCGCGAACTGCAGGCGCGCCAGAAGGCGGAGAAGGAAGAAGAGAAGGAGCGCTGAGCTCAGGCGCTCGGGATCGTCCGGTAGCCGAAGCGCTGCGGCGCATCCTGCGCGCCAAGGCGTTCGAGCGCGATCCGGCTGCCGTTCCACGGCAGCGCCAGTTCGCCGGCGCCCTTGTCCAGCCATGCCATCACCGCTTCGTCCGAGGCCGGTTCGCCATCCAGTTCCAGCATGCCCAGCACCTGCGCCATGTCGCGGTCGTCCAGCTGCGCGATCACCTCGCCGGCCTGGAACAGCAGCGCGCCGGAATCCAGCAGGAATACCCGTTCGACCTTCGCCAGCGCTTGCCCCGTCTGCAGCACCAGCCCCTGTTGCGGATCGGTGCGCGCGATGAAGGGCGTCGCTTCCAGGTTAACGTAGACGCGCTGCGGCCCGTTCTGGAAATACCAGTTGCCGTGCTCGTCGTGCAGGTAATTACGGTTGATGAAGCCCACCAGGGCCGGATTGGTCAGCCGGTCGCCCGGCGCGTTGGCGCGCTGGGCCGCTTCGTCGCGCATGCGCCAGCCGCCGCGCGCATCCAGCGCCAGCCAGCCGTAGCAGTGCGGCACGTTCGGCCACTTGGCCATTGCCTGTTTAACGATGTCGTCCATAGTGTCAGCCAGCATCGCACAGCTGCGCGGCATCCGGCGCGCGGGTGGCGGCAAGCTGGTCGAAGAAGTGGAGGATCTTTTGCGGCAGCCAGTCGATGCGGCCCGGGAAGGGACCTGCGGCGAAGCCGACGTGGCCGCCGTGCTCCGGATACTCCAGGGTCACCGCCTTCGATGCGCTCTGCGGCAGGTGGGCGCCCGGCAGGAAGGGATCGTTGCGCGCGTTCAGCACCAGGGTCGGCACCGTGATGGCGTCCAGCACGTGGCGGGCGCTGGCGCGGTGCCAGTAGTCGTCGGTGTCGCGGTAGCCGTGCAGCGGCGCGGTCACCACGTTGTCGAAGGCGTACAGGTCGCGCGCCCGCATCAGGGCCTCGCGGTCGAACAGGCCGGGGAACTGCTCCAGCTTGGCCAGGCACTTGGGCTTGAGCGTCTGCAGGAACATCCGCGTGTAGACCATATTGAAGCCGGACGACAGCGCTTCGCCGCCGCGCGCCAGGTCGAGCGGGGCCGAGATGGCGCAGGCGCCGTCGACGATTTCCGCGCCGTGGCCCGATTCGCCCAGCCAGCGCAGCAGGGCGTTGCCGCCCAGCGAAACGCCGGCGGCGTACAGGATGCCGGTGTGGTGCGCGCGCAGCTTGCGCACGATCCAGTCGACTTCGTGGGCATCGCCCGAGTGGTAGAAGCGGGGCGTCAGGTTCGGCTCGCCCGAGCAGCCGCGGAAATGCGGCACGGCGCCCGACCAGCCGCGCGCTTTCAGGGCGGCCATCAGGCTGCGGGCGTAATGGCTGTGCGAGGAGCCTTCCAGGCCGTGGAACAGCACTACCAGCGGCTTGCCGGGCTGGCCGTCCACGAAATCGACGTCGATGAAGTCGCCGTCATGGCTGTGCCAGCGCTCGCGCCGGTAGGCGAGCTCCGGCTTGGCGATGCAGGTCGCCGGATAGATCGTCTGCAAATGGCCGCCCGGCAGCCAGGAAGGGGCACGATAGTTCATGGGTGAGCGGCGCCAGGCGCCGCAGGGTGGGTCAATGGTGCTTCAGCACGGTGCCCGGCGCGAGGCGGTACTGGGTGCCGCAGTAGGGGCACTTGGCTTCGCCGTGGTGGTCGAAGTCGAGGAAGACGCGCGGGTGCGAGGACCACAGCGGCATTGCCGGATTCGGGCAATATGCCGGCAGGTCTTTGGCCTCGAGTTCCACCACAGGCATCGTCTTTTGGTTCATCTGGTTCTCTCCGTTAGGGAAGTTTTTGCAAAGGGGAACCTCGAAAAACCGTAGCGAGCGGCAGCAATGCTGGTTGAGAAGCGCAGCTGTACGAATGTACAGCGAGCATCGCAAACCGGCAGTGCAACGCGCAGTAGGTTTTTCGAGGTTCCCAAAGATACGATTTTAACGGATTCATACTCGTTGCCGGAATGGCCGCTAAAATAACAGGCTGATCACATTCGAGCCCGGGCGCAGCTGCGCCGTCTCCGGCTCCCCCTCCAAAATGCGTTTCACACCCAAGCGTTTCAAGTCCGCCGCGGGGGCCATGGCCCGTTGCAGGATTACCACATGAAGGACGGCGACCCACAGGGACTGTCTCCTGCCGGCCAGGACGCCGCCGACCGCGCGGCCTGGGATGAAGGTTTCAAGACCGGCCTGCCGACCCTGTTCGGCATCGCCGCCTGGGGCCTGGTGGTGGGCATCGCCATGGTCAAGAGCGGCCTGAGCGTGCCCCAGTCCATCGGTATGACCCTGCTGGTGTTCGCCGGTTCCGCCCAGCTCGCATCGCTGCCACTGATCGCCGCCCAGGCCCCGATCTGGGTCATCTTCGCTACCGCCCTGGTTGTCAACCTGCGTTTCGTGATCTTTTCCGCGCTGCTGGGGCCGCATTTCGCGCACCTGCCGTGGAAGCAGCGCATGCTGCTCGGCTATGTGTCCGGCGACCTCACCGTGGCCATGTTCCTGCAGCGCTATCCGAGCGCCGAGCCGGCGCCCGGCAAGCTGGCCTACCTGAAAGCGCTGGTGATTCCGAACTGGTTCGCCTGGCAGATCGGTTCCGTGATCGGCATCTTCCTCGGCAGCGCCGTCCCGAGCGAGTGGGGGCTGGGCTTTGCCGGCACCCTGGCCATCCTGTGCGTCATGGTACCCCTGATTATCAATAACGCCGCCCTGTGCGGCGTGGTCGTGGCCGGCGCGGTGGCCGTGCTCGCCTACGGGCTGCCCTACAAGCTGGGCCTGCTCCTGGCGGTGGTGGTCGGCATGGTGACCGCCATGTTTATCGAAGAAACCTTCACCAAGCGAAAGGCGCGTCATGGCTGACTGGGAAATCTGGGTGGTCATCGGCGTGCTGTGCGTCGCCACTTTCGCCACCCGCAGCTCGTTCTGGCTGATCGGGCACCGCATCACCATTCCGCCGCGGGTCCAGGAAATGCTGCGCTACGCCCCTGCCTGCGCGCTGGCGGCCATCATCGCACCCGACATCCTGATCGACGCCCAAGGCCAGACCGAGCTGGAATGGACAAATCCCAAGCTGCTGGCCGGCCTCGCGGCCCTGGGTTTCTACCTGTGGCGCCGGAACATGCTGTTGACGATCATATTCGGCATGGCCGTCTTTACACTGTTGCGTGTGTTACACATTTTCGGGCCCGTCGCCTAATGTACAATGACGTTTTTTCACTATCTCACCGCTGACCAATGGACGCCGTTCTCCGCTTCACCCGTCTGCAAGACCTGATCGACCGCGACGCGCTGAAAAACAAGCGTGTTTTCATCCGTGCTGACCTGAACGTGCCGCAAGATGATGCCGGCAATATCACCGAAGACACCCGCATCCGCGCCTCGGTGCCGGCGATCCAGGCCGCCCTCAAGGCCGGCGCCGCGGTGATGGTGACCTCGCACCTGGGCCGTCCGACCGAAGGCGAGTTCAAGCCGGAAGACAGCCTGGCGCCGGTCGCCAAGCGCCTGTCCGAGCTGCTGGGCCAGCCGGTCGAGCTGAAGCAGAACTGGGTCGACGGCGTCGAGGTCGCGCCGGGCCAGGTGGTCCTGCTGGAAAACTGCCGCGTCAACAAGGGCGAGAAGAAGAACAGCGACGAGCTGGCCCAGAAGATGGCCAAGCTGTGCGACGTCTATGTCAACGACGCTTTCGGCACTGCGCACCGCGCCGAAGCCACCACCCACGGCATCGCGAAATTCGCGCCCGTGGTCGCCGCCGGCCCGCTGCTGGCCGCCGAACTGGACGCCCTGGGCAAGGCCCTGGGCCAGCCGAAGCGTCCGCTGCTGGCCATCGTGGCCGGTTCCAAGGTCTCGAGCAAGCTGTCGATCCTGCAGAGCCTGGCAGAGAAGGTGGATAACCTGATCGTCGGCGGCGGCATCGCCAACACGTTCATGAAGGCCGTCGGCCTGAACATCGGCAAGTCGCTGGTCGAGAACGACCTGGTCGGCGAAGCGAAGCAGATCATCGACATGATGGCCAAGCGCGGCGCCCAGGTGCCTATCCCTGTCGACGTCGTGTGCGCCAAGGAATTCGCGCCGACCGCCGCCGCCACCGTCAAGGACGTGGCCGACGTGGCGGACGACGACATGATCCTGGACATCGGCCCGAAGACCGCCGCCATGCTGGCGGAGCAGGTCGCCAAGGCCGGCACCATCGTCTGGAACGGCCCGGTGGGCGTGTTCGAGTTCGACCAGTTCGCCGAAGGCACCAAGACCCTGGCCATGGCCATCGCCAAGTCGGAAGGCTTCTCGATCGCCGGCGGCGGCGACACCCTGGCCGCGATCGCCAAGTACGACATCAGCGACCAGATCGGCTACATCTCGACCGGCGGCGGCGCCTTCCTCGAGTTCCTCGAAGGGAAGACCTTGCCGGCAGTCGAGATCCTGCTCCAGCGTAACGCCCAATAAGTACCAGCGCAGCCTAGAAGGCTGCGCTTCTCTTTCAGAATCAAGGATTCCAACCCATGCAAGCTGCGCGCCCCCTGTACAACGCCACCAAGATCGTTGCCACCATCGGCCCGGCGTCGACCGACTTCGACATCCTCGTGAAAATGATCCGCGCCGGCGTCGACGTCGTGCGCCTGAATTTCTCGCACGGACGGGCCCAGGACCACATCGACCGCGCAGCGCTGGTGCGCCGCGCCGCCGCCGAGTGCGGCACCGAGGTGGCGATCATGGCCGACATGCAGGGGCCGAAGATCCGCGTCGGCAAGTTTGAAGAAGGCAAGATCTTCCTGAACAATGGCGACAAGTTCATCCTGGACGCGAAATGGGGCGAGAACGGCGAGCTGGGCAACCAGGAACGCGTCGGCCTCGACTACAAGGCCCTGCCGCGCGACGTCAAGCCCGGCGACAAGCTGCTGCTGAACGATGGCCTGATCGTGCTGGTCGTCGACAAGGTCAACGGCCACGAGATCTGCACCACCGTCAAGGTCGGCGGCGAGCTGTCGAACAACAAGGGCATCAACCGCCAGGGCGGCGGCCTGACCGCACCGGCCCTGACCGCCAAGGACATGGAAGACATCAAGACCGCGATGAGCTTCCAGGCCGACTACCTGGCGATCTCCTTCCCGAAGAACGCCACCGACATGGAAATGGCGCGCCAGCTGGCCAACATCGCCGGCGAACCCTACGGCCACAAGCCGATGATGATCGCCAAGATCGAACGCGCCGAAGCCATTCCGGTGCTGCAGGAAATCCTGGACGCCTCCGACGGCATCATGGTCGCCCGCGGCGACCTGGCGGTCGAAGTCGGCAACGCCGCCGTGCCGGCGCTGCAGAAGCGCATGATCCAGATGGCGCGCGCCTCCAACAAACTGGCCATCACCGCGACCCAGATGATGGAGTCGATGATCGTCAACGCCGTGCCGACCCGCGCCGAAGTCTCGGACGTGGCCAACGCCGTGCTGGACGGCACCGACGCCGTCATGACCTCGGCCGAGACCGCATCGGGCAAGTATCCGGTGGAAACGGTCGAGATGATGGCCGCGATCTGCCTGGAGGCGGAACAATCCGAATACAACAAGCGTGACGCCGATTTCCTCAACGTCCAGTTCACCCGCATCGACCAGTCGATCGCCTACGGCACCCTGTTCACCGCGCACCACCTGCGCGTGAAGGCCATCGTGGCGCTGACCGAATCGGGCTCGACCGCACTGTGGATGAGCCGTCACTCGATCGACACCCCCATCTTCGCACTGACCCCGCTGCAGGCGACGCAGCGCAAGGCGTCCCTGTACCGGAACGTGCGAGCATTCCATCTTCTGCAGGAAGGCGGGAGCCACGCCGTGCTGCGCCGCGCGGAAGAAGTCCTGATCAACGAAGGCATGGTCCGCAAGGGTGACCTGATCGTCGTGACCTGGGGCTCGCCGATGGGGCAGGCCGGCGGCACCAACGCGCTCAAGATCGTGCGCGTCGGCGAGCTGGACGAACTAGTTTCTTAATTGTTTGGGAGTAAACCCATGGCACTCGTATCAATGCGTCAACTGCTGGACCACGCCGCCGAACACGGTTACGGCCTGCCGGCATTCAACGTCAACAACCTGGAACAGGTGCAGGCCATCATGGCTGCCGCCGACGCGGTCAACGCGCCGGTGATCATGCAGGCCTCGGCCGGCGCGCGCAAGTACGCGGGCGAAGCCTTCCTGCGCCACCTGATCGACGCCGCCGTCGAAGCCTACCCGCACATCCCGGTCGTCATGCACCAGGACCACGGCCAGTCGCCGGCGGTCTGCATGGCCGCGATCCGTTCGGGCTTCACCTCGGTGATGATGGACGGCTCGCTCGAAGCCGACGGCAAGTCGGTGGCTTCGTATGAGTACAACGTCGAAGTCTCGAAGGAAGTCGTCAAGTTCGCGCACTCGATCGGCGTGACCGTCGAAGCCGAGCTGGGCGTGCTGGGCTCGCTGGAAACCATGAAGGGCGACAAGGAAGACGGCCACGGCGCGGACGGCACCATGACCCGCGAACAGCTGCTGACCGACGTGGCGCAAGCCGCCGACTTCGTGGCCAAGACCCAGTGCGACGCGCTGGCGATCGCCATCGGCACCTCGCACGGCGCCTACAAGTTCACCCGCAAGCCGACCGGCGACATCCTGGCGATCGACCGCATCAAGGAAATCCACGCCCGCATCCCGAACACCCACCTGGTGATGCACGGTTCGTCGTCGGTGCCGCAGGAACTGCTGGCCATCATCCGCGAATTCGGCGGCGACATGAAGGAAACCTATGGCGTGCCGGTCGAAGAGATCCAGGAAGGCATCAAGCACGGCGTGCGCAAGATCAACATCGACACCGACATCCGCCTGGCCATGACCGCTGCGATCCGCAAGTACATGTTCCAGAACCCGTCGAAGTTCGACCCGCGCGACTACCTGAAGCCGGCGCGCGAAGCCGCGATGGAAGTGTGCAAGGCCCGTTACCTGTCCTTCGGTTGCGAAGGCCAGGCAGGCAAGATCAAGGCTATCCCGCTGGACAAGATGGCCGAGCGCTACAAGGCTGGCGAACTGGCGCAGATCGTTCAGTAAGATGATGTAGGCGTGCCTGCAGTTGCTTTCCGGCGGCTGCGGACACGCTCAGCAAGATTCGTCCCGCACCCTCAAACGTCGTTCCCGCGTAGGCGGGAACCCAAGTTCGCAGCACAGCGGCAAGCTCACGCAGGATCGCAACGCAAGCAAACTTGGATCCCCGCCTTCGCGGGGATGACGGCGGTAGGTATATGCCCTGGCCTTCGGTCGGCGGCGGCGAGATGCGAATTGACGTAAAATTACGCATTCAGCAGGCCTTCCAGGCCTGAACACCCCCAAACCGGCGCCCCATTCGCCGGCACTGTTTCCCTGATATCCCTTCTATGAACAGCCTCTACGAATCCACTATCCAGTCCCTGCCACTGCTCGGCCGCGGCAAAGTGCGCGACAACTACGCCGTCGGCGACGACAAGATCCTGATCGTCACCACCGACCGCCTGTCGGCTTTCGACGTGGTCATGAACGAGCCGATCCCGGGCAAGGGCATGGTGCTGAACCAGATGAGCGACTTCTGGTTCGAGAAGCTCGGCCACATCGTGCCGAACCACCTGACCGGCGTGGCGCCGGAGTCCGTGGTCGCCCCGAACGAAGTGGAACAAGTGCGCGGCCGCGCCGTCGTGGCCAAGCGCCTCAAGCCGATCCTGGTGGAAGCCGTCGTGCGCGGCTACATCATCGGTTCCGGCTGGAAGGACTATCAGGCAAGCGGCGCCATCTGCGGCATCCAGCTGCCGGCCGGCCTGCGCCAGGCCGACAAGCTGCCCCAGCCGCTGTTCACCCCGGCCGCCAAGGCCGACATCGGCGAGCACGACGAGAACATCTCCTTCGAAGAGATGGAAAACCGCATCGGCAAGGAACTCGCCGCGAAAATGCGCGACGTCAGCATCGCGCTGTACACCGCCGCCGCCGAGTACGCCGCCACCCGCGGCATCATCATCGCCGACACCAAGTTCGAATTCGGCCTGGACGAGAACGGCGTCCTGCACCTGATGGACGAAGTCCTGACCGCCGACTCCTCGCGCTTCTGGCCGGCCGATTCCTACGCGCCGGGCATGTCGCCGCCGTCCTTCGACAAGCAGTTCGTGCGCGACTACCTGGAAACCCTGACCGACTGGCCGAAGACCGCACCGGCGCCGGCCCTGCCGCAGGAAGTGATCGAGAAAACCCAGGCCAAGTACTTCGAAGCCATCGAACGCCTGACCGGCGAGAAGCTGAAGGCCTGAACGATGAGTGAGCAGAACAAGCCGCTGGTCGGCGTGATCATGGGTTCCTCGTCGGATTGGGACGTGATGAAGAACGCCGTGGACGTCCTGAAGCAGTTCGGCGTACCCTTCGAGGCGCAGGTGATCTCCGCGCACCGCATGCCGGACGAGATGTTCACCTATGCCGAGACCGCGCGCGAACGCGGCCTGCGCGCCATCATCGCCGGGGCAGGGGGCGCCGCCCACCTGCCGGGCATGGTGGCCGCCAAGACCATCGTGCCGGTGCTCGGCGTGCCGGTGCCGTCGAAGTACCTGCGCGGCGAAGATTCGCTGCTGTCGATCGTGCAGATGCCGAAAGGCGTGCCGGTGTCGACCTTCGCCATCGGCGAAGCCGGCGCCGCCAACGCGGCCCTGACCGCGGTGGCGATGCTTGCCGCCACCGACGATGCATTGGCCCAGCGCCTGCTGGCCTTCCGCGCCGAGCAGACCGCGGCGGCCCAGGCCATGACTCTCCCCGCTTGAGTATGAACGATCCGTTTCTCCCATCCGCCAATCCGTCGGCCTGGCTCGGCGTGATGGGCGGCGGCCAGCTTGGCCGCATGTTCGCCCACGCCGCGCAGGCGATGGGCTACAAGGTCGCCGTGCTCGAGCCGGCGCAAGACTGCCCGGCAGGGCAGGTCGCCGAACGCCTGATCAACGCGGGCTACAGCGACGCCGCCGGCCTGGCCGAACTGGCGCGGCAATGCGTCGCCATCACCACCGAATTCGAGAACGTCCCGGCCGACAGCATGGCCTGGCTGGGCGAGCGCAGCTTCGTGGCGCCTGCCGCCTCCTGCGTGTCGATCGCCCAGGACCGCATCGCGGAAAAACGCTTCTTCGTCGAGTGCGCGCCGACCTCCGGCGTGATGCCGGCGCCGCACAAGACCATCGCCTCCCACGCGGACATCGAGGCCATCGGCGACGAACTGCTGCCGGGCATCCTCAAGACGGTGCGCATGGGCTACGACGGCAAGGGCCAGGTCCGCGTGCGTTCGCGCGAGGACGTGCGCGCGGCTTTCGACGAGTTGAAAGGCGTGACCTGCCTGCTGGAGAAGATGCTGCCGCTGGCCTATGAAGTCTCGGTCCTGACCGCGCGCGGCGCGGATGGCGTGTCGGTGGTCTACCCGATCGCCGAGAACGTGCACCGCGACGGCATCCTGTTCACCACCACCGTGCCGGGACCGAACGTGTCCGAGGCTTGCGCGCAGCAGGCCCAGGACGCGGCGCGCGCCATCGTCGCCCAGCTGGGCTATGTAGGCGTGCTGTGCATCGAGTTCTTCGTGCTTGCCGACGGCAGCCTGGTGGTCAACGAGATGGCCCCGCGTCCGCACAACAGCGGCCACTACACCATCGACGCCTGCGTCACCAGCCAGTTCGCGCAGCAGGTCCGTGCGATGGCGCGCCTGCCGCTGGGCGACGTGCGCCAGCATTCCCCAAGCGTGATGCTCAACATCCTGGGCGACGTCTGGTTCGAAGAGAACAGCGCGGGTGACGCAACTGAGGCGCGCGAGCCGGCCTGGGACAAGGTCCTGGCGCTGCCGGGCGCCAACCTGCACCTGTACGGCAAGGACGATCCGCGCCGCGGCCGCAAGATGGGCCACGTGACTTTCGTCGCGCCGACCCTGGCGCAGGCGCAGGACAGCCTGCGCCAGGCTTGCCTCATCCTGGGCATTCCGGAGTGACGATGGACCAGCAGCTCGACCACAGCGCGATCGACGCGGCCGCGCGCGCCCTGGAGCAGGGCGCGCTGGTCGCCTTCCCGACCGAGACCGTGTACGGCCTCGGCGCGGATGCCGAGAACCCGGCGGCCGTGGCGGCCATCTACGCCGCCAAGGGCCGCCCGCAAGACCACCCGGTGATCGTGCACCTGGCGCCGGGCGCGCCGCTCCACTACTGGGCCAGCGAGATTCCGCAGGAAGCCCATGCCCTGGCTGAAGCCTTCTGGCCCGGCCCGCTGACCATGATTCTCAAGCGCGCCGCCAACATCCCGGACGCCGTCAGCGGCGGCCAGGACACGGTCGGCCTGCGTTGCCCTTCGCATCCGGTGGCGATCGCGCTGCTGCGCGCCTTCAAGGGCGGCCGCGGCGGCGTGGCGGCGCCGTCGGCCAACAAGTTCGGCCATGTCAGCCCGACCCTGGCCCAGCACGTGCGCGACGAATTCGGCGCCGACGGCTCGGTGGCCATGGTGCTCGACGGCGGCGCTTCCCAGGTAGGCATCGAATCGACCATCGTCGACCTGTCGCGCTTGAAGACCCACGGCCCGGTGCTGCTGCGTCCCGGCCACATCAGCGCCGAGGCGATCGCCGCCGTGATCGACCAGCTGCCGGCCGCGCCCGACGCCGCCGCGCCGCGCGCCTCGGGCACCCTGGAATCGCATTACGCGCCGCACACTCCGGTGGCGATGCAGGACAGCGAGACCTTGCGCATCACCTTGGCGGACCTGGCCCGGGCCGGCCGCAAGGTGGCGCTGATCCACTACACCGACATGCCGGCGACCCACGCGGCGCTGCGCCTGCCGGCCACGCCGGATGGCTTTGCCCACGCACTGTACGCGGCGCTGCGCGCCATGGACGGGCAGGGCGCCGATGTCATCCTGGTCGAGGCCCCGCCGACGAATGGTTCGTGGCTGGGCGTGAACGACCGCCTGCGCCGCGCGGCCCACGGCTCCACCGGCATCGTGCACGGCCTGCTCAACCGCCAGCCCGGCGCCTGAGCTCCAACTGATCCATATCAAACACCTCAAAGACAAGGCGCAATACGCCTTGTCTTGACGGCACACGCGTGCGAAAAAGAGCTTCTTTCGCTACCGACGAGAACGCTATAATCCCCTCCCTTTTTTGCGCTTTCGACGCCTGTGGTGCGGGCTTGTAAAAATTACGAAATTGCAAGAATTTCGCTATACAAGCGAACTGAACACTGGCATATTAGTTGTGATACGAATAGCACGGGCGTTCGTTTCATAATAACCATCGTTAGGAGACACAATGCGTCAAACCAAACTCGCGCTTGCCTTGTTGTCGGCAGCGTTGCTGGCGGCCTGTGGCGGTAGCAGCCCGGCCGGCGGCGACCAAACCCAGAAGACCACGTTCAGCCAGCAAGTCTCGTTCGGCGACAGCCTGTCGGACGTGGGCACGTACTCGGTAGGCGCGGTCAAGGCCGCAGGCGGCGGCAAGTTCACCATCAACGGCGACAGCACCAGCACCAATCCTGAGCTGACCGGCAAGATCTGGCTTGACTTCATGGCCGCCCAGCTGGGCCTGCCGGCGCCTTGCGCCGCCCAGACCGGCCTCGAAGGCGACGCGAGCCTGGGTCTCAACGTGCCGATCACGAACCATGCGAATTGCTTCAACTACGCCCAGGGCGGCTCGCGCGTGAGCAACCCGGTCGGCCCGGGCAACAAGGCCACCGGCTCGCCGATCGGCGAAATGACCCTGCCGATGACCAACCAGATCGCCAACCACCTGGCCAAGACCGGCGGCAAGTTCAGCGGCACCGAACTGGTGACCGTCTTGTCCGGCGGTAACGACGTCCTGATGCAGATGGCCGCGATCCAGACCGCGGGCACCACCGCCGGCGCGCAGGCTTTCGCCACCTCGCTGACCATGCAGCTGGCGGCAGGCGCCACCAATCCGCAGACCGCCGCCGTGGCCATCGGCACGGCGATCGCCACCGAAAACGCACGCCCGGGGAAGACCGACGCCAGCGTGGTGCAGGCCGCCGTCATGGCCGCCGCCATCCAGCCGGGCAATGCGGCTGTCGCTTCGCAGGCCGTGTACGGTCCGATGGTCGTCAAGGCCCAGGCCGACGGCACCGCCGCCGGCACCAAGGCCGCCGGCGACTACGCGACCGCCAACGCCACCCGCATGGTGACCGAGCTCGGCGTCGAAGGCGCGAAAATGGCCGCCCTGGTGCGCAACGAGCTGGTCGGCAAGGGCGCGAAGTACGTGGTCGTGGCCAACCTGCCGGACGTCGCCAGCACCCCGGCCGCCAAGTCGCGCCCGGCCGAGATCCAGCAACTGGTGACCGCGATGATCAACGCCTTCAACACCCAGCTGAAGAACGGCCTGGGCGCCGACGATCCGCGCATCCTGTACGTCGACCTGTACTGGGTCAGCAACGACCAGGTGAAGAACCCGGCCCCGTACGGCCTGACCAACACCAGCACTCCGGCCTGCGGCGCGAATGCGCTGGGCTCGACCTCGCTGGTCTGCACCGCCAGCAATACCTCGGGCGGTGATGTGAGCCACTACATGTTTGCCGACACTGTCCACCCGACCCCGTTCGAGAACAACCTGATCGCACGCTACGTCCTGAAGGACATGGCCGTGAAGGGCTGGCTGTAAGGCTGCGGCAGGCCCGTCCCGGAAGAGGGCGGGCCATCACACAAGAACCAGGAGAAAAAATGAAAGTACGTTTCAAGAGCGTCGTGACGATGCTGGGTGTGGCTGCCGCGCTGGCATGCGCTTCGACCGCGTCGGCCCAGTCGAAAGGCCAGCTGACCGCCAAGTTCGGCATCAACCAGCTGACCCCGAAGGTCGAAAGCGGCGACATCAGCGCGCCGGCCCTGCCGGGCACCAAGGCCGACGTCGGCCGCGACACCCAGCCGGTGCTGATCTTCGCCTACGGCCTGACCGACAACATCTCGACCGAGCTGGCGCTGGGCACCCCATACAAGCACAAGATCTTCGGTGCGGGCGCGATCGCCGGCACCGGCGAGCTGGGCACGGTCGAGGCGCTGCCGCCGACCCTGTTCCTGCAGTACCGCTTCTTCGAGCCGAGCGCGACCTTCCGTCCCTTCGTGGGCGTCGGCGCGACCTACGCTTACTTCATGAAGGAGCGCGGCTCGTTCAAGATGACCGCGGTCACCAACCCGGGCAGCACCACGCCGACGACCTTCAGCATCGACAACAAGTTCACCTACACCGTGCAGGCTGGCGTGGCGATGAACTTCAACGAACGCTGGTTCGCGGACGTCACCGTCAACAAGGCGCGCCTGCGCACCAATGTCAGCTTCTCGACGGGCCAGACCCAGGCGATGAAGCTGGATCCGGTGTCGGTGGTGCTGGCGGTGGGTTACAAGTTCTGATCGCTGCAGGTGCTTAAAGAAAAACCCGCTTCGGCGGGTTTTTTTATTTTCGGGGCTGATCGACGAACTTAGGTTCCCGCCTTCGGGGGGATGACGTGCTAAAAGTGGTGGTAGCTCGTAACATCGCCACCGGCCTGGAGACCGTCATTCCCGCGAAGGCGGGAACCCAAGTTTGCATGCGTAGTGTTACAGCACGTTCAGTGCAAACTCCTCGCATACTGCGTAAACTGCTCCGCACTCAACGCCTGCTGATACAAGTGCCCCTGGTAGATATAGCACCCCGCATCCGACAGGAACTGCCGCTGCCCCGGCGTCTCCACCCCTTCCGCAATCACCTGCAGCCCCAGGCTGTCCCCGAGCGCAATGATCGAGCGCACGATCGAGGCGTCGTTCTGGTCGGTCAGCACGTCGCGCATGAAGCTGTGGTCGATCTTGAGCTGGTCCAGCGGCAGCTTGCGCAGGTAGGCCAGCGAGGAATAGCCGGTGCCGAAATCGTCCAGCGAGAACGACAGCCCGCGCCGCTTGAGCGTGGCCATGGTGTGGGCGGTCTGGGTGAAGTCGCTCACCACCAGGCTCTCGGTCAGCTCCAGCTTCAGGCTCGAAGGCTGCACCCCGGTGTGCTCGAAGATCCGCTGCAGCATCGGCACGAAATCCGGCTCGGTGAACTGGCGCGCGCTGACGTTGACCGACATCGTCAGCCCCGCTGTCTCCGGCGTGCTTTGCCAGCTCGCCAGCTCGGCGCAGGCGGTGCGCAGGGTCCAGCGGCCGATGTCGACGATCAGGCCGCTTTCCTCGGCGGCGCGGATGAACTCGGCGGGGAAGAGGATCTTGCCGTTCGGCAGGCGCCAGCGCAACAGGGCTTCGGCCCCGATCACGTGGCCGGCCCGGTCGAGCTGGGGCTGGTAGTGCAGCATGAATTCGTTGTTGCGCAGCGCCCGGCGCAGCCCGTTCTCGAGCTGGGCCCGCGCCGACCAGGCCGCCTGCACGGCCGGATCGTGGAAGCGGAACGTGTTGCGTCCCGAGGCCTTGGCCTGGTACATCGCCGCGTCCGCCTGGCGCAGGGTCGATTCCACCGTGTCGGTGGTGCCGCACAGGGTGGCCACGCCGACGCTGACCGAGAGCGTGTAGTTCAGCTCGCCGAGCTGGAAGGGCGCGGCCATCGCCGCCACCACCTTGGCCGCCACCGTCTCGGCCTGGGCCGCCGCGGCTTCGCGCGTGTCTTCGAGCGGCTGGATCAGGATCACGAATTCGTCGCCACCCAGGCGCGCCACCATGTCGGCTTCGCGCACGCAGTGCTCCAGGCGCCGCGCCACCGCCTGCAGCAGCATGTCGCCGGCCGCGTGGCCCTGGGTGTCGTTGAGGAACTTGAAATTGTCCAGGTCGCAGAACATCAGCGCCCCGCACTTGCGCGTACGCGCGCTGCCGAGCAGGGCGCGGCGCAGGTGGTCGAGCAGGTTGGCGCGGTTCGGCAGGTCGGTCAGCGGGTCGAAGAAGGCGAGGCGGAAGATCTTGGCTTCGTTGTGCTTGCGCTCGCTGATGTCGGTGCCAATCACCAGGATCTTCTGGCTGGCGCCGAAGGCGTCGTCGGGTGCCAGCAGGGTCCAGCGGGTGTCGGTTTCGACCTGCGAGCCGTCGCTGCGCACGTGGGTCAGCTCGCCGGCCCATTCGCCTTCGCCCAGGGTGTGTTCGTAGGCGCTCTGGTAGGCCGCCATGTCGTCGCACAGCAGCTCGCAGAAGCGCTTGCCGCGCGCCTCGTGCGCGCTCCAGCCGTACAGGCGCTCGGCGCCGTGGTTCCAGTAGGTGATGCGCGAATGCATGTCGATGGCGATGATCGCATCGCGCGCCCGCTGCAGGAAGGAGGCCTGTTCCATCACCATCATGTCCGCTTCCTTGATGCGCGTGAAGTCGGTCATGAAGCCTTCCAGATAACTGCCGTCGCCGTCCGGACCGAGCGCACCCTGTTCGCAGATCCATTTTTCGGCGCCGCAGGCGCAGCGGATCCGGTAGGTCAGCTGGAAATGCCGGTCCTCGGCGAGGGCGGCGGCGATGGTGCGCTGTACCCCGGCGCGGTCGTCGGGATGGATGATGCTGGCGAAAGACAGGCCGGGCTTGGCCATGAAGGCGGCGGCCGTGTAGCCGGTGAGCTTCTCGATGCCGTCGCTGATGAACTCCATGGTCCACTCGCCGTCGTTGCGGCAACGGTAGGCGGCGCCGGGAAGATTACTCAACAGCAGTTCGAGCGACAGTGAGTGCGCACTATCTGAAGCGGTCTGATCCAGAGCCGAAAGAGCGTTCATCATGTGTCGCGGACAGTGAAAAATTGAAACAGCCGGGTTATGGAGAACGAATAACCGATGGTAGCTCAAAAGACAGACAATGCAACGCACGCGATTGAAAATTGTTAAGAAATGTCGGGTGAGCGCAGCAGTTGGGTTCGTTGAACAGGAGTTCCATGCTCTTTGCATGAAAGCGGGCCATCCTGATTGCGATAGCAAATGCTCAAGCTATAATATTGCTTCTATTGCAATATCAGGGTGCACTGTGCGGTCCCCTGGACCGAAGCCGCCTTCTTTCCTTCGTCTTGGCCCGCTTGATCCGTGCATACCTGTTCAGCCCGACTACTCCCCCATCTGTTGCTCGCCATCGCGCTGCCGGTACTTGCCCCCGCTGCGCACGGGCAGGGTGATCCGGCCACGCAGGGCGGCCTGCGCGCAGTACGCATCGCCCAGGCCGACGCGCCGCGCATCGATGGCGTCCTGGATGACCCGGCCTGGCAGCGTGCTCCCGTCTACGACAGCTTCCACAAGCACGAGCCGCGCGACGGCCATCCGCTGCCGCCCGCCTTGCGCACCACGGTGCAGCTCCTGATCGACGAGCACGCGCTGGTGTTCGCGGTCCGCGCCTGGGACACGCCGGCCGCCAAGCTGCGCGGCTCGCTGGCGCGGCGCGACAAGGTCGACCTGGACCAGGATTTCATCGGCCTCTGGATCGACCCGGTCGGGCATGGACGCGCCGCCCAGTTCGTGCGCATCAACACGGCGGGCGTGGTCAGCGACGGCATACACCGGGCCGACGATGACGAATCCGACCTGGGCCCGGACTTCCCGCTCGAGGCGGCGGTCAAGCTGCTGCCGGATGGCTACAGCATGGAAGTGCGCTGGCCCTTGTCGAACCTGCGCTTCCCGTATGCCGGCGGCCGCACCTGGCAGATGATGGTCGAGCGCAGCGTGCCGCATGCGGACGGCACGCTGCTGCTGACCGCGCCCCTGAAGACCGATGCGCTGAATTACCTGGTCTCGCTGCGCGAGATCGAGGGCATGGGCAGCACGGTGGAGTCGGTGCGCGACCGCCGCTTCGTCGAACTCCGTCCGGAACTCACGCTGCGCGCCGCGCGCGACGGCACGGAGGGCCGGCGCGAACGTGGCCTGCGCCTGGATGCCGGGCTGGAAGTCAACGTCCGCCCGCGCGCCGACTGGGTATTCAACGGCATCCTCCATCCCGATTACTCGCAGACCGAGGTCGACCAGCCGGTGTCCGCGGGCGCCAGCAACATCGCCCTCAGCCTGCCGGAGAAGCGCGGCTTCTTCCTCGAAAGCTCCGACGTGCTCGGCCTGCCGCTGCCGGCCTTCTATTCGCGCACCGTGTTCGATCCGAAGTGGGGGGCGCGCGCCACCTGGCGTGCGGCGCACCTGGACGCCACCGCGATGAGCCTGCGCGACGAACCCGGCGGGCTGGTGCTGCGCGGCCGTCCCTACGCTACCCTGGAATACGAGCAAGCCCACCGTTCCACGGCGAACCTGTGGCGCGCGCGCTGGCATGGCGAGGGATTGCTGCTGGGGGCCTTCGTGTCGCAGCGCGACTACCATGCCTTCGGCAGGAATGACGTGCTCGGCCTCGATGCCCAGTGGCGCGGTGCCAGTGCCGGCGGCGCGCAGCGGCAAGCCGCGCTGCTGGCCATGCATTCGCGGACCAGCGCCGGCTTCGACGAGGCGCTGGCGCCGGTGCGCACGCCGTCCCGCGATGGCGGCTACCTGTGGGGCAAGTTCGTGCACAGCTCGGGCGACTGGTGGAACGAAGCGGAGGTCGAGGCGATCGGCCCCGGCTTCGTGAACGACAACGGCTTCCTGCCGCAAGCGGGCATCGCCAAGCTCGACCTGGACATCAACCGGATCCTCGGCCGGCAGGAAGCGCTGGCGCTCCATGAATTCGAGGCCCATCTGGGCCTGCACGAGATGCGCACCCTGCGCGACCGCGCCAGCGGGCAGCCCGGCAACGAAGTGGTCGAGCGCAAGATCCGTCCCGGCTTCTGGCTGTCGGCGCCGGGGCAGACGCGCTTCTGGACCCAGCTTGGGCTCGACCGCCAGCGCGCCCGGCAGGGTGGGCGGCTGCACCGCACGCCGGCGCTGCACGTCGGCCTCGAGACGGTGCCGGCGGCATGGGTGCCGAAGCTCGCCGCCGAAGTCTCGCTCGGGCGCCAGCTCGACGCGGATGCCGACCGGGTCGGGCGCGGCGGCAATGTCATTCTCGACGTCGGCCTGCGTTTTCCCCTCAGGCGGGGTTGGGCGCTGGAACTCGACCACCATGTCAACCGCGCCTGGGTACGGGGCACGCTCGGCCACGATGCCTTTACGGACACCGCCTGGCGCTGGCTGGCGATGCTGCATTTCAGCCCGCGCGATTCCCTGCGCGTGCTGGCCCAGAACACCTGGGCCGCACGCCGCGACGACGGCATCACCCGGCTGCCGGCCTGGAACGAGCGCCAGGTCCACCGTTCGGTACTGTACCGCTACCGCTGGAAGCACGGACGGACCATCTCGGCCGGCTATGTCGATGACCGGATGCCGCTGGAGCGCAGCAGCACCAGGGCGCTTACAGTGCAGCTGCAGTGGGAGATCTGAGGCGTCTCCCGGCGCGTCCCCGACTGGTCCCTCAGCCCCAGGTTTCGCGCAGCACGTCGCGGAACAGCTGCGACAGCAGCGGCGCCACGGCGTCACGGTGCGCGCGGTCGATCCGCAGCGACTCCTGGCGCGCCAGCTCCACTTCGATGAAGCGCTGGATGGGCGCGACCTGGGGCGCCAGGCCCATCTCGGGCGAGCGGCGCTTGCGCTCGAGCAGCTCGTCGATGGCCTCGCGCAGGCCCGGTTCGCCCTCGATGGTGGGCAGCAGCCGGGAGAACTCGATCGGCGCCGGACGCTGTGTCTCGAGCAGCCAGCGTACCGACAGCAGGGGACGCAACACGTAGAAGTACTTCTTCAGCGGCACCATGTCCGCCTGGAGGTAGCCCCGGTAGTTGGTCTTGGCCATGCTGCGGTAGTGGTGCACGCCGCGCTCGACGGAATACACCTGCGGCAGGAGTTCGCGTGCGCGCGCATGAAAGCTGCCGGCCGACTCGTAGACCAGCGGCGACTGGATCCACTCGACGAAGCCGGGATTGGATTTCCAGAACAGGCGCAGGGCCTTGCGCAGGTCCCAGCCATTGACGTCCATGTCGTCCACGATCGGGTACTCGATGACGTCGCGCTGTTCTTCCAGGCTGACCGACAGGTACCAGTCCGGGCGGTGTACATAGATGAAGCGCCCGTCGTAGTCGCTGTTGGGCGAAGCGAAGCCCCAGGCGCGGCTGCCCGACTCGACGGCCAGGAGGACGCGGACTTCGTGCTCTTGCTCGGCCGTGCGAAGGCGGCTGCGGATTTCTTGCTGTTTGTCGTGCGGGATCATGGTGGCACCTGGATCGTGAAAACAATCCGGCGCCCGGCGCCGCAGACGGTGATCGGTCACAACCGGCCGCCTCGGCAGCCGGTTGCGCCGGGGGAAAATCAGAACGCGGCGATGCCGGTCTGTGCGCGTCCGAGGATCAGCGCGTGGATGTCGTGCGTGCCTTCGTAGGTGTTGACCACCTCGAGGTTGACCATGTGGCGGATGATGCCGAACTCGTCCGAGATACCGTTACCGCCCAGCATGTCGCGCGCGACGCGGGCGATATCCAGCGACTTGCCGCAGGAATTGCGCTTCATGATCGAGGTGATCTCGACGGCAGCAGTGCCTTCGTCCTTCATGCGTCCCAGGCGCAGGCAGCCCTGCAGGCCGAGGGTGATCTCGGTCTGCATGTCGGCCAGCTTCTTCTGCACCAGCTGGTTGGCCGCGAGCGGCTTGCCGAACTGCTTGCGGTCCATGGTGTATTGGCGCGCGGTGTGCCAGCAGGCTTCTGCCGCGCCCAGCGCGCCCCAGGCGATGCCGTAGCGGGCCGAGTTCAGGCAGGTGAACGGACCCTTGAGGCCGCGCACTTCCGGGAAGGCGTTCTCTTCCGGGCAGAACACTTCGTCCATGACGATTTCGCCGGTGATCGAGGCGCGCAGGCCGAACTTGCCGTGGATGGCCGGAGCCGACAGGCCTTTCCAGCCCTTTTCCAGCACGAAGCCGCGGATCGCGCCTTCGTCGTCCTTGGCCCAGACCACGAACACGTCGGCGACCGGCGAGTTGGTGATCCACATCTTGGAGCCGCTCAGCGAGTAGCCGCCCTCGACCTTGCGGGCGCGGGTGACCATCGAGGCCGGGTCGGAACCGTGGTTCGGCTCGGTCAGGCCGAAGCAGCCGATCCATTCGCCGGTGGCCAGCTTGGGCAGGTATTTCTGCTTGGTTTCCTCGTTGCCGAACTCGTAGATCGGCACCATGACCAGCGAGGACTGCACGCTCATCATCGAACGGTAGCCGGAGTCGACGCGCTCGACTTCGCGCGCGATCAGGCCGTAGGCCACGTAGTTCAGGCCCGGGCCGCCGTACTGTTCCGGAATCGTCGGGCCGAGCAGGCCGAGTTCGCCCATCTCGCGGAAGATCGAGGTGTCCATCTGCTCGTGGCGGAAGGCTTCCAGGACGCGCGGCTGCAGCTTGTCCTGGCAGTAGGCCGCGGCGGCGTCGCGCACCATGCGCTCGTCGTCGGTCAGCTGGCTGTTCAGGAGGAGCGGATCATCCCAGTGAAATTGGGCCTTGGCTTTTTTGGGCGAATCGGAATGGTTCATTGCAAAATCCTGTCTCTGGTTTCTTGGTCGAATGCGGGATGAGTCGCGCCTAAGCTGCCCATTATAGGGAAGTCGGCGCGATCGCATCTTTTGAAAGTGCGACAGGATTTTTTAGATTTGTCCGACCGGCAACCCCGGCCGGGTAGGGCTCAGCGGTGCGGCGTGACGCCGAATTTGCCGCCGTGAAAGATTAGCGAAGGCTGGGGATGGACCTGGCATTCCTCGACCTCGCCCACGAAGATGACGTGGTCGCCTTCCGGATAGCGGCTGCGGTTGTGGCATTCGAACCAGGCCGACACACCCTTCAGGATAGGCTGGCCGGTGCGCGACAGCTCGTACTCGACGCCTTCGAAGGGATTGTCGCGGCGGCGCGAGAAACGCATCGCCAGCTCTTCCTGGCCGGCCGAGAGCACATTGATGACGTAGTGGGAATTGCCGCTGAAGATGGGCAGGCTGTTGGCGCCTGCGCCCAGGCTCCACAGGACGAGCGGCGGCTCCAGCGAGACCGAATTGAAGGAGCTGGCGGTCAGGCCACGGAAACTGCCGTCTTCCAGGCGCGTCGTGATGACGGTGACGCCGGTTGCGAATTGCGACAGTGCGTGACGAAAATGCGTCGAATCGAAGCCGCGCGCGGTGGCGCGGGGAGAGCGTGTGTTCATTGGAGCCTTGGATGTTGGCGCCATTATGCCATTGCCGGGGCATCTCTTGCCGCGCAAGCCCGTTTCGGGACAACAAAATGCCCCAAGCCATGGTTTTGGGTAAGGCCGGCAGTCCCCGCCTGTTGCGCGCGAGAGGCACTCTGCAGGGTCCGCGGCTTTGCGTTACATTAGGCGCTGTCGATAACGTCAAGCGCAAAGGTGAGCTATGAACGAGCAAACGGGAACCGAGGTCGCCATCCTGGGCGGCGGCTGCTTCTGGTGCCTGGAAGCGGTTTATCTCGAGGTGCGCGGCGTCACCCGCGTGGAATCGGGCTACATGGGCGGCCAGGTGCAGAATCCGACCTACGAGCAGGTGTGCACCGGCCAGACCGGCCATGCCGAAGTGGTGCGCCTGGAATTCGACCCGTCGGTGATTTCCTACCGCGACATCCTGGAAATCTTCTTCACGATCCACGATCCGACCACGCCGGACCGGCAGGGGAATGACGTCGGCACGCAGTACCGGTCGGCGATCTTCTTCACCTCGCCCGAGCAGGAGGCGACCGCGCGCCAGGTGATGGCCGAGATGGCCGCGGTGTGGGATGCGCCCATCGTGACCCAGATCGTGCCGCAGGAGACCTGGTACAAGGCCGAGGGGTACCACCAGAATTATTTTGCCCAGCATCCGCTGCAGGGGTATTGCGCGTTTGTGGTGGCGCCCAAGGTGCAGAAGTTTCGCAAGACGTTTGCGGAGCGGCTGAAGGCCTGAGCGCTAGCCGGTAACGACTCCCGGCCTTCGCCGGGACGACGTTGGTATGGGACGGCGGCTAAAATAGCGCTGCGGCTTCGGTGCTGCCCCCCGCGGAGTCCTACACGTACATATACCGCCGCGACCAGGGAATATCCCCCGGTTTCCCTCCCGCCTTCCCGCATACGATCTGGTAGAGACTGATGCGGTCGTGCGCGAAGGCGTAGGCGCAGCCGGCCAGGTAGACGTGCCAGATGCGGAAGCGCCTGGGATCTGTCAGCTTGCGGATCGCTTCCGCATTCCCTTCGAAGTTCTCGGTCCAGATGGCGCAGGTGCGCGCGTAGTGGCGGCGCAGGTTTTCCACGTCGCGCACTTCCAGTCCGCCTTCCTGCATGGCCCGGATCACCGTCGACAAATGAGCCAGCTCGCCGTGCGGGAACACGTATTCGTCGATGAACTGGCCGCCGCCATAGGGTGTGGCGCCATTGTCGACATTGGTGGTGGTGATGCCGTGGTTCATGATCACGCCCCCCGGCGCCAGCAGCCGGCACACGCGCGCAAAATATTCCGGCAGGTGCTGCACCCCCACGTGCTCGAACATGCCGACGCTGGTGATGCGGTCAAACGTGCCCTCGACGTCGCGGTAGTCCTGCAGCCGGATCTCGATGCGGTCCTGCAGGCCGGCCTGGCGGACACGCTCGCGCGCCAGCCGCGCCTGGTTCTCGGACAGGGTGATGCCCACGCAGCGCGCGCCGAACTGCCCGGCCGCGCGCAGCGCCAGCGCGCCCCAGCCGCAGCCGATGTCGAGCAGGGTCTGGCCCGGCTGCACGCCGAGCTTGCGCAGGATGTGGTCGACTTTCTTGGTCTGCGCCGTGGCCAGGTCCTCGTCGCCGTTTTCGAAATAGGCGCAGGAATACACCATGTTCGGGTCGAGCCAGGCGGCGTAGAACTCGTTGGAGACGTCGTAGTGGTAGCGGATCGCCTCGGCGTCCTTCTCGCGTGTGTGCTGGGAGCCGATCTTGAAGCCGCCCAGGCGGCTGCGCGGCTTGTCGGGCATGGCGCCGGAGGCGGCCAGGGCATTGCCGACGTCGATGATGTCGGCGGCCCGGCCCTTCACCTCGATCGCGCCTTCCACGTAGGCGCGTCCGAGCTTGTACAGGGAAGGGGAGGTGAGGTAGCGCAGCGCCGATTTGTCCGGCACGCGGATGGTGACGCGCGGGACTTCGGAGGACAGCTCGATGTGCTCGCCATTCCACAGTTCCACGCGCAGCGGAACGGAGAGCTTGTTGCGCAGGCCTGCGCTCCAGGCAGAAAGCTTGATCTGGTCGAACACGGTCACCTCCGAAGTGGCGGCCGGCCCCGACTGCTGCCGGCCTACGGTTGCAAACGCTGGCGCGTCCAGCTGCCGTCCGCCTGCCGCTCGTACACGATGCGGTCATGGAAGCGCGAGCGCCGGCCTTGCCAGAATTCGATGCGGTCGGGGATCAGCCGGAAACCGCCCCAGTTCGCGGGGCGTGGCGGATCCTCGCCTGCCTGCCGAGCCACCGTTTCGTAGTTCTCCTCGAGCGCGGCGCGGCTGGCGATCGGGGCGCTTTGGTGCGAAGCGATGGCCGACAGCCGGCTCTTGAGAGGACGGCTGCGGAAATACCGGTCGCTTTCTTCGTCCAGGGTGCGCTCCACTCGTCCTTCGATGCGCACCTGGCGTTCCAGTTCACTCCAAAAGAATAACAATGCTGCAAATTTATTATCGCGCAAATCCTGGGCTTTTTTGCTGTCGTAATTGGTGTACCAGGTGAACCCGCGCTCGTCGAACTGCTTCACCAGCACGATACGCGAACTCGGGCGGCCTTCGCTTGATACGGTCGCCACCGACATCGCGTTCGGCTCGTTGACTTCGGCCTTGAGCGCCTGCTCGAACCACTGGGTGAATTGCAGCATCGGGTCGTCCAGCACGTCCTCTTCCGTAAGGCTTGCCTGGCCGTAATCCTTGCGCAGGTCGGCCACCGACTGGCCGACCGAAGGCTTGTCCGTTTCTCCGCCCAGGCCGCGGCGCTGCTTCATGGCGGCGCCCAGGCGCGCCATCTGCTCGGACGAGAACAGGCGCATGGCCATCGGCGCGATCACGCTTTCCTCGCGTTCCATGTGCGCGGTGTAGCGCTGCACGAAGCGCTGCACGGCGCTGGCCGACAGGGCGGCGGCGCCGCCTTCGGCGACCAGGTTGAGCTGCTCGTGCAGGTCCTGCCACAGCGCGTCCATGTCCTTGTGGTCCTGCAGAATCACCGGCGCCAGCGCCTGCAGGGTGGCGGCGTCTTCGCCCTGGGCCACGGCGCGCAGCATCGGGATCAGGTCCTGCTCCTCGTCCTCGTGGTGCAGGTGGGCGGCCTTGTCGAAATACTTCAGCACCGCGCTCGCGGCCTGGCGCGCCTGCTCGTCGGCGCCGTGTTCCGGCAGGTGGACCAGCAGCTTGTCCAGGGTCGCCAGCTGCTTGCGGATGCGGCCATGGCAATGCTTGAGCACGGCGATCGGCTGGTCGAAATCGGGAGCGGTGTCGTGCAGGAGGGTGGTCATATGGCTTTTTGTTGACACGCGAAAAGAATTTAATTGACTGAGAGTTATTTTAGTGCAGTTGTGAAAGTTCCGTCCGTTAAAATGGGAGGATGAACACGATCAAACCCCATGAGTTCGCGGCAGCACTGGAAGAAGAAGTCGACTTTGCGCGCCGCTTCGGAGGCATAGCTCGCCTGTACGGCGAGCGTGCACTGGAACGTTTCCGCGCGGCGCACGTTTGCGTGATCGGCGTGGGCGGCGTCGGCTCCTGGATCGTCGAGGCGCTGGCGCGCAGCGCGATCGGCCACCTGACCCTGATCGACCTCGACAACGTCGCCGAGTCGAACATCAACCGCCAGATCCAGGCGCTGTCCTCGACCGTGGGCCTGCCCAAGATCGAGGCCCTGCAGCGCCGCATCGCCGAGATCAATCCGTTCTGCAAGGTGACCCTGGTCGAGGATTTCATCGATCCGGAGAATATCGAGAGCATGGTCGCCGGCAAGGGTTTTGATTACGTGGTCGACGCCATCGACAGCGTCAAGCCGAAGGCGGCCCTGATCGCCTGGTGCAGCGCCAACAAGATGCCGCTGGTGGTCATCGGCGGCGCCGGCGGCCAGCTCGATCCGACCAAGGTCGAGATCCGCGACCTGGCGCGCACCGAGCAGGAACCGCTGCTCAAGAAAGTGCGCAAGATCCTGCGCGCGCAATACGGCTTCGCGCGTGGCGAGAAGAACAAGTACCACATCGACGCGGTGTTCTCGATGGAGCCGCTGCGCTACCCGGAAGCGGGCGACGCCTGCGCCATCGATCCCAACAGCGTCACCGGGCTGAACTGCGCGGGCTTCGGCTCCAGCATGGTGGTCACGGCCACCTTCGGCATGGTGGCCGCCGGCCACCTGCTGCGCAAGCTGGCCGACGCCGCCAATGCGCGGCCGCAAACGGAGGCGGAAGCTGTTGTAGTGCAAACTGTGCAACCCGAGGAGGCCTTGCTATCATAGGATCAGTTTGAATCCTTTTGATGGAAGAGCCCATGATTCGTCGATCCGCCTTCATCGCGCTGCTGCTCGCCGCCGCCAGCGTCCACGCTCAGCAGAGCGCTCAGCAGCAGCAGGAGGCCGGCAAGCCGGCCACCCAGCCGCCGCCGGAGCAGCAGCAGCCGGCATCCCCGCCGGCAATGCCGGCCACGCCAGCCACCACGGCAACCGAGGCGCAGCCGGCCCAGCCGGTCCAGCCGACCGAGCCCGTCGTCCCTGCAACCCCCGCACCCCAGGTCGAGATCGTCGACCGCGTGGTCGGCAAGGGCAAGGAAGCCACGCTCGGCAGCAACGTCGCCGTCAACTACACCGGCTGGCTGCACAAGCCGCTGGCGCCCAAGCAGCGCGGCCGCAAGTTCGATTCCTCGCTCGACGCCGGCCGTACGCCGATCGAATTCCAGCTGGGCGCGGGCCGCGTCATCAAGGGCTGGGAGCAGGGCGTGGCCGGCATGAAGGTGGGCGGCAAGCGCACCCTGATCATCCCGAGCGCCCTGGCCTACGGCAAGCGCGGCGCGGGCGGCGTGATCCCGCCGGATGCGGACCTGATCTTCGACGTGGAACTGATGGATGTGAAGTAACTCATATGTGACTCGACAACCGGAGGCCGTGCATGAGAATTGCAAACGACGTGACTGAGCTGATTGGCAACACCCCGTTGGTACGTATTCGCAAGCTGGCCGCCGGCAGCGGCGCCGAGATCCTCGGCAAGCTCGAGTTCCATAATCCCGCGCACAGCGTCAAGGACCGCATCGGCCTGGCCATGATCGAGGCGGCCGAGGCGGCGGGGCTGATCGGCCCCGACACCACCATCGTCGAACCCACCAGCGGCAACACCGGCATCGCGCTCGCGATGGTGTGCGCCGCGCGCGGCTACCGCTGCAAGCTGGTGATGCCCGAGACCATGAGCAACGAGCGCCGCATGCTGCTGCGCGCCTACGGGGCCGAGCTGGTGCTCACTCCCGGCAGCGAAGGCATGCTGGGCGCGATCCGGCGCGCCGAGGAACTCGTGGCGGCCGATCCGCGCAACTTCATGCCCCAGCAGTTCAACAATCCCGCCAACCCCGAGGTGCACCGCCGCACCACCGCCGAGGAGATCTGGCGCGATACCGACGGCAAGGTCGACATCCTGGTCGCGGGCGTGGGCACGGGCGGGACGATCACCGGCGTGAGCGAGGTGATCAAGGGGCGCAAGCCGGGCTTCCAGGCGATCGCGGTGGAGCCGGAGGCTTCGCCCATGCTGTCCAAGGGAACCAAGGGGCCGCACCCGATCCAGGGCATCGGCGCGGGTTTCGTACCGCAGGTGCTGAATACCCATGCCTATGACGAAGTCATCACGGTGAAGAACGACGACGCCTTCGAGACGGCGCGCGCGGCGGCCAGGGAAGAGGGGCTGCTGGTGGGGATTTCGTCGGGGGCGGCGCTGTGGGTGGCCATCCAGGTGGCGCGCAGGCCGGAGAATGCGGGGAAGATGATCGTGACGATCATTCCTTCGTTTGGGGAGAGGTATTTGAGTACGGCTTTGTATGCGAATCTGGCGGGTTGAGGGCCGAAGGTCTGTTGGCAAACTTGGGTCCCCGCCTTCGCGGGGATGACGTTTTAACGTACGAGTCCGAAGACGTTATATCGACTCTCACGCACCTTCCACCAACGTCATCCCCGCGAAGGCGGGGATCCAAGTCCGTAGCGTCCCGCTAGCGCTCAATGCGCATGCACCCTCAACGCACAATGATGGTGGGTAGTCCCTTCCTCCACCTGCAGCGTGCAGTGGTGAATCCCGAAATCTTCCCGTAAATGCTCGACGATATCGTCGAGCACCGCATCCCCCGGATACCCCCCAGGCATCACCACGTGCGCCGTGAGCGCCGTCTCGGTGGTGCTCATCGCCCAGATGTGCAGGTCGTGCACCTCGCTCACCCCCGGCCACTTGGCCAGGAAGCCCTTCACCTTGACCGCGTCCACCGAGGGCGGCACCGCCGCCATCGACAGCTGCACCGACTCGCGCAGCAGCGACCAGGTGCCGGCCACGATCACGACCACGATCACCAGGCTCACCGCCGGGTCGATCCAGGTCCAGCCGGTCGACATGATCACCAGCCCCGACACCACCACGCCCAGCGAGAGCGCGGCATCGGCCGCCATGTGCAGGTAGGCGCCGCGCACATTGAGGTCGTCCTTGGCGCCCTTCATGAACAGCCAGGCCGAGAAGCCGTTGATCGCCACGCCGATGGCCGCGATGATCGACACCGTCGAACCGGCCACCGGCGCCGGTTCGGCGAAGCGCTGCACCGCTTCCCAGGCGATGGCGCCGCAAGCTACCAGCAGCAGCACCGCATTGGCCAGCGCCGCCAGGATGGTCGAGCCGCGCAGGCCGTAGGTGTAGCGGCCGTGCGGCTTGCTCCTGGTGAGCACCGCCGCGCCCCAGGCCAGCAGCAGGCCCAGCACGTCGGACAGGTTGTGGCCAGCGTCGGCCATCAGCGCCGTCGAGTGCGCGATGAAGCCGTAGATGAATTCGATCGCCACGAACAGCGTGTTGACGCCGATCGCCAGCGCGAAGGCGCGGCCATTGCTGTTGGGATCGGGCATGTGGTGATGATGGTGGCCGAGGCCGTGATGGTGGCCGTGGTGCTCATGACCGTGATCGTGGTCGTGGTCATGGTCGTGGCTATGCTGGTGCTTCATGGATCGATTCCGTTTGCGGGTTCGGCGATGTGCTCGAACATGTTGGTGAGCAGGCCGCTGATGTGAGCGTCGGCGGCGGAGTAAAACACCTGCTTGCCCTGGCGCTCGGCCTTGACGATGCGGGCGGCGCGCAGCAGGCGCAGGTGGTGGCTGACCAGGGAGCTGGACAAGGCGAGCAGGCCGGCGATGTCGCCCACCGCGGTCGGCTGGGCCAGGCAGGCCAGCACGATGCGCAGGCGGGTGGGGTCGCCCAGCAGGTGGAACAGGTCCGCCAGCTGGTCGACGGCTTCCGGCGACGGCGCTTCCGCCAGGCCCGGATGGCCGGGTTCGAGGAGTGAGTTCATATTCAACATGTGAAGAATTGTTCACATGTTAGATCAAGCCGTGAGAAGCGGCAAGGGCGTGCTTGGAATTTGCCGGACCCCGGCCGATAATGGGAGTCCCTGGGGCGCCACGACCCCGCCTGAAAGCCTGCCATGAACGCCTCGTTTCGAACCGCCGCACCGGATGCGCTGGCCCTGGCGCTGCAAGACGCCCGCGTGCGCAGCCTGGCCTTCTTCGAGCAATTTGCCGGGGCCGGCATGGACGACCCTTTCAATGTGCCCTTGCTGCCCATCGTGAACCCGCCTTTGTGGGAACTCGGGCACATCGCCTGGTTCGCCGAGTGGTACCTCCTGCGCGGCGCAAGCTCGAGCGCGCTTGATGCGGCCTTGCGGCCCTCGCTGCTGGCCGGGAGCGACGCCTGGTTCGATTCCAACACCGTCGCGCACGACACCCGCTGGTCGCTGGACCTGCCGCCGGCCGGCGAGATCAAGGCGTATTGCCGCGCCGTGCTCGACGGTGTGCTGGCAAGATTGGACAGCGAAGCGCACAGCGACGACGCCCTCTATTTTTACCGCCTGGTCCTGGCGCACGAAGACATGCATGGCGAAGCCTTCGCCTACACCTTGCAGACCCTGGGCCGGCCCTGGCCAGGCAGCGAGCCTGCCGTGCCGTCCGCCGCGGCGGCCGAGCTGAGTTTCGGCAGCGGCATGATCGAACTGGGCAGCCGGCCCGGCAGCGGCTTCGTCTTCGACAATGAAAAGTGGGCGCAGCCTTGCGAGCTGGCGCCTTTCCGCATCGATGCGACCTTGGTGAGCAATGCCGACTACAGCCGCTTCATTGCCGCCGGCGGCTACCGGGAGCCGCGCTTCTGGAGCGAAGCGGGCCGGACCTGGCTGGCGCAGCAGCAAGCGGACGCGCCGCGCGGCTGGCGGCGCGAGGGCGACGCCTGGTATGCCTTGCGCTTCGGCCGGCCTTGTCGGCTCCTGGAGTCCGAGCCGGTGCGCCATGTCAGCCTGTACGAGGCGCAGGCGTATTGCGCCTGGGCCGGACGTCGCCTGCCCAGCGAGGCCGAATGGGTGCGCGCGGCGGCCCATCCGGGCATGCGCTGGGGCGATCTGTGGGAGTGGACGGCATCGCCCTTCACCGCCTTCCCGGGATTCGCGCCGGATTCCTACCGAGAGTATTCGGCGCCTTACTTCGACACCCACCAGGTGCTGCGCGGCGCCTCCTTCGCGACGCCGGAACGCCTGCGTTCGACCGCCTTCCGCAATTTCTACTCGCCGCAGCGCAGCGACATGTTCGTGGGTTTCCGCACCTGCGCCTAGTGCGCGTGGCTGCCGAGGATAGGCAGGCGCCCGCCGTCGGCAGTGAGCACTGCGCCGGTCACCGGCTGCGAACGCGCACTCGCCAGGAACAGCACCAGTTCCGCCACCTCGCCGGATGACGCCACCTCGCTCGGGTCGAGCTTCTCCTCGCCCGAGCGCACATCCGGGTTATTCCACAGCATGGGCGTATCGACCGCGCCCAGGCGCAGCGCATTCACCCGTATCTTGCGCGCATGGCATTCGAGCGCGAGCGCACGCGTGAAGGCTTCGAGCCCACCCTTGCTGGCCGAGTAGGCGGTGCTGTGCGCATCGGTTGCGATCGCATGCACCGAGGAGATGTTGACGATGCTGGAGCCCGGCGGCATGGCCGGCAGCGCGTGCTTCGCCAGCAGGAAGGGCCCCTTCAGGTTGACCGCCATCGTCTTGTCCCAGTCGGCCTCGCTCATGTCGGCCAGGGCGCCGGTATGCATGATCGCGGCGTTGTTGACCAGCACATCCACCCGGCCCCAGCGCGCGGCCGCTTCGGCCACGGCGGCCTGGACCGCGCCGCCGTCGCTCACGTCGGTGCGCCTGTAAAAGCAGTCCGCCGCGCCCTGCAGCTGCAGGGCGGTCTGCACCTCCTGGCCGCGGGTGTCGTCCAGCCCGAGGATCACGACGCGCGCGCCTTCGCGGGCGAAGCGCAAGGCCACCTCGCGGCCGATGCCAGAGGTGGCGCCGCTGACGATGACGACCTTGCCCGGCATCTCCATGGCTAGCGCAGGCAGATGAAATCGTTGCTGATCCGGTGCTTCCAGGTGTGGATCAGGTCGCGGTAGGCCTCGCCCACCGGTCGCACGCGGCGTTCCAGGTCGCACAGGCCGTAGCGGTTGACGTTGCCGGCATCGACAGCGAGCGAGCTGTCCCAGTCGACCTGGTCGACCAGGCTGTACCAGGTGAAGCCGAGGATGGGCACGCCGTCGGACTTCAGGCGCAGCAGGTTCGACCACTGCTTTTCGAGCCAGGAACGGGCGTCCTTCTCGCCGTTGCCGGCGTCGCGGTTGTTGGTCTCGGTGTGCATCACGGGGATGCGGTAGCGGTCGTAGTACTGCTGGGTGATGACATAGTAGCCGAACATCTCGCACACGAAGGTACTGCCGTCCGGGTAGACGATGTGCTCGTTGGTGGCGTAGTAGTCGTTGCCCATGATGCAGACCGGCTTGACGCTGCGGTCGAGGAAGAAATGGTATTCGTCGCGGGTCATGCCATTGTCGAGCAGGAACTCGTACATCCTGGCGTAGACATCGTGGCCGTAGGTCAGGTCCAGGGCCAGGAAGCGCATGTCGTTCATGTGCCGCGCCACGTTTACGGCATCCGGCCCGCAGGGGTGGAAGTATTCCGAGGATTCGCTCTGGATGAACCTCGCCGTGGGCTGGACCTTCAGGATCGCTTCGGTCGCCAGGATATTGGCCTTGGCCAGGTGTTTGATGGCGGTGACGAAGGCGCGGTCGGAACGCAGGCGCTCGTTCCACAGGCCTTCGTGGGCCGAGAACTTGGCGGTGACGTAGATCTCGTTGATCGGCGTGTACAGCTCGACCCAGGGAAAACGCTGGGCGAAGGCGCCCGCGTATTCGGCGAAGAAGTGCGCGAACTCGGGATTCTGGAAATTGCCGAGCCAGTCGGGCAGGCCGAAATGGCAGAGGTCGACGATGGGCTTGATGCGCAGGCGCTGGACTTCGGCGAAGAAGGCGTCCGGGAATTCCCAGTCGTAGCGGCCCGGACCCAGGTGCACCTTGTAGTAGGGCGGGCCGCAGCGCAGCGCGTCGATCCCGAGCGCGCGCACCAGGCACAGGTCGTCCTTCCAGCGCAGGTAGTGGCCGGTCTTTTCCATCTCGTCGATGCGCTGGTCGGCGCCGTCGCGCCCCGCGATGACCGGATAGCTGCCTTCGATTCCCGTCGCAAACAAGAACCTCTGCATCGTCCGCCTCCTTCCGATGCCGATCCTGCCGGCAGGCGTTCATCATCCCGCCAAACAGGCCTCCTTGCAAGCGCCGCCTGAGCTCAGCAAATTTAATGCAGGCAGATGAAATCGTTGCGCACCCGGTGCCGCCAGGTATGGATCAGGTCGCGGTAGGCCTCGCCGATCGGGCGCACACGCCGCTCCAGGTCGCACAGGCCGTACTGGTTGACGGTCCCTGCGTCGATGGTGAGGGCGCTGTCCCAGTCCACCTGGTCGACCAGGCTGTACCAGGTGAATCCGAGGATGGGCACGCCGTCTGTCTTGAGCCGCACCAGGTTCGACCACTGCTTCTCGAGCCAGGCGCAGGCATCCTTCTCGCCCGTGCCCGCGTCGCGGTTGTTGGTCTCGGTGTGCATCACGGGGATGCGGTAGCGGTGGTAATACTGCTGGGTGATCACGTAGTAGCCGAACAGTTCGCAGGAACCGGTGCTGCCGTCCGGGTGGATCACGTGTTCATTGGTGGCGTAGTAGTCGTTGCCCATGATGCAGACGGGCTTGACGTTGCGGTTGAGGAAGAAGTGATAGTCCTCGCGCTTCATGCCGTTGTCGAACAGGTATTCGTACATCCGTCCGGAGACGTCGTGGCCGTAGGTGAGGTCCAGGGCCAGGAAGCGCAGTTCGTTCATGTGGCGCGCCATTTCCATGGCTTCGGGGCCGCTGGGGTGGAAGTACTCCGACGATTCGCTCTGGATGAACTTGGCGTTGGGCTGGACGTGCATGATCGCCTCGGTGGCCAGGATGTTCGCCCTGGCCAGGTTGCGGATCGCGTTCACGAAAGCGCGGTCGGTCTTCATGCGCTCGTTCCACAGGCCTTCGTGGGCCGAGAACTTGGCGGTGATGTAGATCTCGTTGATCGGCGTGTACAGCTCCACCCAGGGATAGCGTCTGGCGAAGGCCTCGGCGTACTCCGTGAAGAACTGGGGGAACTCGGGATTCTGGAAGTTGCCCAGCCAGTCGGGCAAGCCGAAATGGCAGAGGTCGACGATGGGCTTGATGCCGCGCTGGCGGATTTCGGCGAAGACCTCGTCGGTGAAATCCCAGTCGTAGCTCCCGGGGCCCTGGTGCACCTTGTAGTAGGGAGGTCCGTAGCGCAGGGCGTCGATGCCCAGGGTGCTGACCAGGGTAAGGTCTTCCTTCCAGTGCCGGTAATGCCCGGTCTTTTCCATTTCGTCGATGCGCAAGGAGCCGCCGTTGCGCCCGGTGACGACCGGGTAGCTGCCTTCGATCCCGGTCGCGAACAAGAAGCTTTGCATGAGGTGCCCCCTGACACCGGCGGCGTCAATGCGCGCCGGTGAATTCATCATCCTGCCAAAGACGCGGCCTTGCAAGCAGAAAGCGAGGGCATTTGTAATCCTTTGTAAGCCTTAGGCATCGGCGCAACGGTCTGCTATTTTCCCTCCTTCTTGAGGATGAGCTGTCCGTCGTCGTCGCGCACTTCCGGCGCGCCCAGTTCGAGCGGCTGCAGCTGCGGCATGACTTTCTTGCGGTCGCCGACGGCGACCACGATCATCTTCTCCGGCGCGAGCCAGGTGCGCGCGGCCTGCTGCACCTGGGCCGCATCGACCTGCGCGAAGCGGCGCGGCAGGCCGGCGTACCAGTCAAGCGGCAGCCCGTACACGAACAGCTCGGCCAGGCTGGCGCCGACTTCGCCGCTGGTCTCGAACTGGCCGGGCAGCGACAGCAGCTGGGCGTCGCGCGCCGCCGCCAGCTCGTCAGGAGGCAGCGGTTGCTCGCGCATGGCGCGCACTTCGCGGAAGATCTCGCGCACCGAGGCGCCGGTGGCGGCGCGCTCCACGTTGCCCGCGATGATGAAGGGGCCGGGCGTGCGGTCGAGGCGGAAGGCCGAATAGACGCCGTAGGTATAGCCCTTGGTCTCGCGCAGGTTGTTGTTGAGCCTGCTGGAGAACATGCCGCCCAGCGCGCCGTTCATGACTTGCAGGGCCGCGTAGTCCGGCGTGTCGCGCGCGGCGCCGATGCTGGTGACGCGCAGCGCCGTCTGGCCGGCGCCGGGCTGGTCGACCAGCACCAGGCGCGCGCGGGTGGTGGAGGCATCGCCCGCCGCGGCCGGCGGCGCGGCTTGGCCCTGCCAGGCGCCGAAGCGCGCCTCGGCCAGCGCGCGCAGCTCGTCCAAGGTGATGTGGCCGGTGACTACCAGGGCCGCGTTCGAGGGCACGTAGTGGCGGCGCCAGAACGCATGGATATCGTCGCGGGTGGTGGCGCGGATCGCCGGCTCGGTGCCGAGCTGGCCGTAGCCCTTGGCGTGGCGCGCGCCGTACAGCGCGCCGGCGGCGGCGACCGCGGCCACCATGTCCGGCTCGTCGCGCTGCTGGATCAGTTCACCCAGCCGGTCGGCGCGCTGGCGCTCGACTTCGGCATTCGGGAAGGCCGGTCGCTGCACCACGTCGGCCATGATCTCGAGGGCCTGGGCGAAGGTGGAGCGCAGCGCCAGCAGCGAGACGCTGGAGGCGTCGGCGCTGGTGCCGCTGTCCATGAAGGCGCCCAGCTGGGCCAGCTCGTCGGCGATCTGGGGCGCGCTGCGGGTGGCCGTGCCTTCCTCCAGCATCTGGGCCGTGAAGCCGGCCAGGCCGGGCAGGCGCACCGGATTGGCCGCGCTGCCGCTGCGCACCACCAGCTGGGCCGAGACCAGGGGCAGGGCCGGGTTGTGGTGGTGGATCACGGTCAGGCCGTTGGCCAGCTTGAAGGACTCGCCTTTCGGCAGCGTGAAGGCGGGCGCGGGCCCGGCCTTGGGCGGCTTGGCGCGCCAGGGTTCATCGGCGTTGATGTGCTGCTGGGCCGCCGGCTTGGGAGCGGCTTTCTTCTTGGGTGCGCGCGGGTCGTCGATCACGGGCGTGCCCGGGATGCCGGTGACCACCGCGCGTGCGTCCTGCTTGAGCCAGGCCTGCACGGCGCGCCGCACGGCGGCGGCGTCCACGCTGCGCAGGCGTTCGAGGTCCTTGGGCAGGTAGCCCGGATCGCCGGTGTACTGGTTGTAGTGGTTGAGCTGGTCTGCCAGGCCGTCGCCGCCGAGCTTTTCGATCGAAGACAGCAGGGCGGTCTCGATGCTGTTGCGGGCGCGCTCGACTTCGCGCTCGGACGGACCCGTGTCGCGCAGCTGGGCCAGTTCGGCGTCGATCGCTTCTTCCAGTTCGCGCGCCGTGTGGCCGGCGCGCGCGGTGACGTCGATCACGAAGGTCGAGGTGAGGCCATAGGAATTCTGGGTGGCGTCGACGTCCTGCGCGATCTGGCGCTCGTAGACCAGCGATTTATACAGCCGGCTCGACTTGCCGCCGCCCAGGATGTGGGCGGCCACGGCCAGCTCGATGTCGCCCGGCTGGTAGGCCGGGGGCGTGAGCCAGCCCATGAACACGCGCGGCAGCTCCACGCGGTCGGGCACGACCACGCGCCGCTCGCTGGTGATCGGCGGCGTCGCCACGTTCGGGCGCGCCACCGGCGGGCTGCGCCGGAAGCTGCCGAAGTAGCGCTCGACCAGCGCGCGCGTCTTGGCCTTGTCGATGTCGCCGGCGATCACCAGGCTGGCGTTGTTGGGGCCGTAGTAGCTCGCGAAGAACTGGCGCACGTCTTCCAGGCGCGCGTTCTGGATGTCGGCGTGCGAGCCGATGACCGAGGCGTAGTAGGGGTGGCCCTTGGGGAAGAGGGCGTGCGACAGGGCTTCCTCGACGATGCCGTAGGGTTCGCTCTCGACGCTCTCGCGGCGCTCGTTGCGCACCACGTCCTGTTGGTTGGTCAAGGCCTTCTGGTCGAGCACGTCGAGCAGGTAGCCCATGCGGTCGGCGTGCACCCACAGCGCCAGCTCCAGCTGGTTGGCGGGCACGGTGTCGTAGTAGTTGGTGCGGTCGAGGTCCGTGCTGCCGTTGCTGTCGGTGGCGCCCGCGCCTTCGAGCAGGCGGTCGGCCAGGCCGCGCGGGATGTGGCGGGTGGCGGCGAACATCATGTGCTCGAACAGGTGGGCGAAACCGGTCAGGCCCGGGACTTCATTGGCCGGGCCCACGTGGTACCACAGGTTGACGGCGACGATGGGCAGGCGCCGGTCTTCGACCAGGATCACCTGCAAGCCATTGGGGAGAACGTATTTATCGTAGGCGACCACGGGCAGAGGAATAGGGGGTTGGGACATGGCGGGGGCGGATAGGGAGGCCAGCAGCAGTGCGGCCAGGATGACGAGCACTCTCATGCGGATCTCCGTGCGGCGCGGGGCCGCCATGATAATTCAAAAGGAGGCGGCTGGTAGATTTGGAAGCGGCGCTACGGCTGAATTTCCAAAGCACGCGGCCGTAAAACCGTCGTACCCGCCATTGGCGGCTCCGACTCCCCGCGAAGGCGGGGATCCAAGTTTGCGCGCGTAACGTTCAAGTTTAACCCGGACGGCGGCTCGACGAACTTGGGTTCCCGCCTTCGCGGGAACGACGGGCTGGGGCTGGTGGTGAGAGATCAATGGCATTCGGTTCGCCCATGATCCATCACCGCCCCCGCCGGCACCTTCTCCGGCGCCGCAGGCAGGAATGTCCACTCATACGCCCCGTCGAGCAGCCGCAGCTGCAGCACCCCGTCGAAACTCGCCTCGCGCACCTCGCTGTTGGGCGGGAATCGCAGGAAGGGCGTCGCATACGCCCCCCCGGTGCCGACCACGAACTGCCGGATCCCGCGCGCCCGGTCCAGCCCTCCCTGCGCATCCTGCGGCGCGAAGCGTTCGTAATCGTGGTCGTGGCCGGACAGGACCAGCTCTGCCCCGGCGTCGAACAGAATCTGCCACGCATCCTGCAGTCTTCCCGGCTCGCGGTGCCCGCCGGATGAATACAGCGGGTGGTGCCAGAACGCCAGCGTGCAGCGCGTCGGGGCGCGCGCCAGTTCCGTGCGCAGCCAGTCCAGCTGGGCGGCCTGCGCCGCGCCCTTGAGGTTGCTGTTGAGCGAGATCACCAGCCAGCCGCCCAGCCGCAGGCTGTAGTAGCCGCGCCCGGCGCGCTCGCCGAAGTAGGCGAAGTAGGGCGCGCCCTTGTCGGTGTGGTATTCGTGGTTGCCGGGCGTGGGCCAGGTGCGTTCGCGGAAGCGTCCCCAGGTCGGGGCGTAGCAGTCGGCGAACTCGCGCGCCGCGCCGTGCGGGTAGGTGTGGTCGCCCAGCGTCAATACGGCGGCGTCGGGATCGCCGGCCAGCCGCGTTTCCACCAGGGCGGCGGTGGCGGCCGCGCCCGACCAGCGTGGATCGGGATGGGCGCAGCGGGCGATGTCGCCCGCCGCATACAGCGTGTAAGCCGTTGCCGGGACGGCGGCCGCCGTCAGCGGCAGGGCCGCCAGCGTGGCGAAAAGCGCATGGCGCAGCCTGTCCGGCATCCGGCGCGCCTTATTCAATGAAGCGCAGCAGTCCCCGGAGAGCGTGCGCGACGGTCTGCTCGCGCACGGCGTGGCGGTCGCCCGAGAACACCAGGCGCTCGGTATAGGTGGTGTCGCCGCGCGACCAGCCGAAGCAGACGGTCCCGACCGGCTTGCCCGGCACGGCGCCGGTCGGGCCGGCGATGCCGGTGGTCGAGACGGCCACGTCGGCGTTGCTGTTGGCCAGCGCGCCCTCGGCCATCTTGCCCGCGACTTCCTCGCTGACCGAGCCGAACTGGGCGATCATCGCCGCCGGCACGTCCAGCAATTCGGTCTTGGACGCATTCGAATAAGTCACGAAGCCGCACTCGAACCAGCCGGTGGAGCCGGCAACCTCGGTGATGGCCTGCGAGACTCCGCCGCCGGTGCAGGACTCGGCAGTGACCAGCAGCAGCCGTTTGGCCTCCAGGGCCCGCCCAACCTGGGTGGCAAGATCGATGAGTTCGTTCGTCACGTGCGTCTCCTTTCGTTTCTTGACGGGGCGGTCCGGCGGCGGCGCCCCGGTGCGGCGGACGGGGTCGTCGGCCTGGAAACCATTCTAGCGCGCCGCAGGCCGTCATGGCATGGCGCTCCGGGTAAAATTTGCAATTCGAATACCGCTAGCCCCTCGGCGGCGCGGCCGCATCCGCTTGGCACAATAAAATGTTCCGTGCGACATGATGCCCGGCCGTGCTGCTATGCTGGACGCCTGCTGGGCGCGCCTCGGGGAGGGCGTCCTTTCCCCGTTTTTTGTAGGACCTGAGAATGCCGCACGCCTTGATCGCGCGAAGCCAAGCCGGGCCGCCACGGCCGTGAAGATCCCTGTCGCTGTCCCGTCGCGGTCCGCGCGCAGGCCCATGCTCGTCCTGGAGGGAGCATGAGCCGCCAGGGATCGATCCGCAAGAAGCTGGCCACGGCGGTCATGGCGACCACCTTCGCCGCGCTGCTGGTCTCGATCGCGATCGTGGTCGGCTACGACCTGCGCAGCTACCACCGCGCGCTCCTCAACGACCTCACCACCCAGGCCGAACTGGTGGGCCACATGACCTCGGCCGCGCTGACCTTCGACGATCCGCGCCTGGCCAACGAGAACCTGGCCCTGCTGCGCACCCGTCCCCTGGTGCGCGCCGCCGCCATCTACGACGCCGGGGGCGAGCTGTTCGCGTCGTATGCGGCCGCCGGGGAGGGCCGTCCCGCCCCCCAGCGCCTGGACGAAGCGACCGCGAAGAGCGCCGAGGGCGAGCTGGTGGTCCGGCAGCGCATCGCCGAGAACGGCGAGCAGCTGGGCACCGTGGTGCTGCGCGCCGAGAGCGGGCTGGCGCAGCGCTTCATCGACTACCTGGCGATCGGCATCGGCGTCACCCTGCTGGCCATGGCCGTGGCCTGGCTGCTGATGTGGCGCCTGGGGAAACGCCTGACCGCGCCCTTGAGCGCGATCACCGGCATCGCGCGCGAAGTGGTGGCCACGCGCGACTACTCGCGCCGCGCGCCGCGCAACAGCGACGACGAGGCGGGCGAGCTGGCCGACTCCTTCAACGCCATGCTGACCGAGATCGAGCAGCGTACCCGCGAGCTGGAGGATTCCAACAGCGCCATCGTGCGCGAGGCCCAGGAGCGCACCCGCGCCCAGCAGGAAGTGATGCGCCTGAACGAACAGCTCGAGCAGCACGTCGACGAGCGCACCATGCAGCTGGCCCTGGCCAACGCCGAGCTGGCCAACGCGATCGAGGAAGCGCGCAACGCCAACCAGGCCAAGTCGGCCTTCCTCTCGTCCATGAGCCACGAGCTGCGCACCCCGCTCAACGCCATCCTCGGCTTCGCCCAGATCCTGACCTCCGACACCCTGCCGTCCACCCTGGAGCAGAAGAAGGAATTCGCAAACCACATCCTCAAGTCCGGGCGCCACCTGCTCACCCTGATCAACGAGATCCTCGACCTGGCCAAGGTGGAGTCGGGCACCGTGACCCTGTCGATGGAGCCGGTGGCGCTGAGCGACACCCTGCTCGAATGCCGCACCATGGTCGAGCCGATCGCCTCCGGCCGCGGCGTGCGGGTGCTGTTCCCGGACGTGGCCGGGGCGGTGGTGCTGGCCGACCGTACGCGCCTGAAGCAGGTGCTGCTCAACCTGCTCTCCAACGCGGTCAAGTACAACCGCGAATCGGGCGCGGTGGTGCTGACCTGCGAGCAGACCGCGCCCGCGCGCCTGCGCCTGTCGGTCCAGGACACCGGCCAGGGCCTGTCGGCCGAGCAGGTGGCCAGCCTGTTCCAGCCCTTCAACCGCCTGGGCCAGGAGGGCGGGAGCCAGGAAGGCACCGGCATCGGCCTGGTGGTGACCAAGCGCCTGGTGGAGCTGATGGGCGGCCAGATCGGCGTCAGCAGCAGCCCCGGCGTGGGCAGCGTGTTCTGGATCGAGCTGGCCACCACCGCGCCGCTGGCCTCGGCCCTGCCGGAGGGCGGCCAGGAGGTGCGTGCGGCGGCGCCGGCCGCGCCGATGGAGGGCGAGCCGCACCTGCTGCTCTACGTCGAGGACAACCCGGCCAACCTGCGCCTGGTCGAAGAGATCGTGCGCTTCCGCCCCGACCTGCGCCTGCTGTCGGCGCCCGACGGCCACATCGGCCTGCAGCTGGCGCGCGCACACCGCCCCGAAGTGATCCTGATGGACCTGAACCTGCCCGGAATGAGCGGGATCGAAGTGCTGCGCCAGCTGCGCACCGATCCCGAGACCGCGGCGATTCCCGTGATCGCCCTCACCGCCAACGCCATGCCGCGCGATATCGAGCGCGGGATCGCGGCGGGCTTCCACCGCTACCTGACCAAACCGATCGACATCGACAAGTTCACCGAAGCGATCGACAGTACGCTGGCGCACCTGCATGGACGCGGGGCCCAGGCCGAAAGGAAGGAAGTTTGATGATTTCCCTGTCCGACATCCGGCGCGCCCACATCCTCGTCGTCGACGACGAGCCTGTGAACGTGCAGCTGCTCGAGTACCTGCTCAAGACCACCGGCTACGAGAACGTGTTCAGCACCAACGACCCGCGCCAGGTGGTGTCGCTGCACCTGAAGCACCGCTTCGACCTGATCATCCTCGACCTGCACATGCCCGGCATGGACGGCTTCGACGTGATGGAGGCGCTCAAGCCGCTCGAGAGCGATTCGTGGCTGCCGGTGCTGGTGGTGACGGCGGAGCCGGACAAGAAGCTGGCGGCGCTGGAAGCGGGGGCGCGCGACTTCATCGGCAAGCCCTTCGACACGGTCGAGGTGATGACCCGCATCCGCAACCTGCTGGAAGTGCGCCTGCTGCACCGCGAATCGCGCGACTACGGCTCCCAGCTCGAGCGCGAGGTGCGCGAGCGCACCGCCGAGCTGGCGCGCTTCCGCGGCGCGATGGACGCCACCCCGGATGCGATCTTCCTGATCGACACCGCCAGCATGGCGACGGTCGACGTATCGGACGGCGCCTGCCGCATGCTGGGCTTCTCGCGCGACGCGCTGATGCGCATCGATCCGGTGGCCCTCGGCCTGGCGTCGCGTACGCAGATCGAACGGCTGATGGGGCACACCGGGCATGCCGAGGGGGAGGGCAAGGAAACCGACATCGTCGAGACCGAGCTGCTGCGCGCCGGCGGCGAGGGCTCGGTGCCGGTCGAGATCAGCTGGAAGCTGCAGGACCTGGGCCACAGCCGCATCCTGATCGCGGTGGTGCGCGACATCAGCGAGCGCCTGCACGCGGCCGAGCGCCTGCGCCACGCGGCCAGCTACGACGCCCTGACCGGCCTGCCCAACCGCACCCTGTTCTTCGAGAACCTGGGCGCGGCCATCGACCTGGCCAAGGACAAGCGCTGGCGGGTGGCGGTGCTGTGCATCACGCTCGACCGCTTCAAGGTGATCAACGATTCGCTCGGCACCGCGCTGGGCGACGAGCTGCTGCGCCAGTTCAGCACCCGCCTGGTGCGCAGCGTGAAGATGCGCGAGCTGGTCGGACGCCTGGGCGGCGACGAGTTCGCGCTGATCCTGACCATGCAGCGCGACCAGCAGGAAGCGGTGAACGTGGCTAACGAGATCCGCGAGACCTTGCGCGCGCCCTTCGACCTGGACGGCCAGCAGGCCGCGCTCACGGCCAGCATCGGCATCGCCATGTACCCGGACGACACCAGCGATCCGGGCGCCCTGGTCAAGTACGCCGACGCCGCCATGGTGCGCGCCAAGGAAGCGGGGCGCGACGGCTACCGCTTCTTCACGGCCGGGATGAACGTGCAGGTGCTGGCGCGCCTGGACCTGGAACTGGCCCTGCGCGGCGCGCTCGAGGACGGGCAGTTCGTGCTGCACTACCAGCCCAAGCTGGAGCTCAACACCGGGCGCATCTCCGGCGTCGAAGCGCTGCTGCGCTGGCACCGGCCGGGTTATGGGCTGGTGTATCCGGCGGAGTTCGTGCCGGTGATGGAAGAGACCGGGCTGGTGGTGCGGGTCGGCGAATGGATCATCGACGAGGCCTGCCGCCAGATGGCGGAATGGAACGAGGCCGGGGTGCGCGACGTGCGGGTGGCGGTGAACGTGTCGAGCCGCCAGTTCGCCGAGGGCGACCTGGAAGCCACAATCCGCGCGGCGCTCGAGCGCCATGGAGTGGAAGCGCACCAGCTGGAGCTGGAGCTGACCGAGAGCGCGCTGATGGTCAATGCCGAGCACACCACCGAGGTGCTGCTGAGCCTCAAGCAGCTGGGCATCCGGGTGGCGATCGACGATTTCGGCACCGGCTATTCGAGCCTGGCCTACCTGAAGCGCTTCCCGATCGACAAGCTCAAGATCGACATCGCCTTCGTGCGCGACATCATCAACAACCCGGACGACGCGGCGATCGCGCTGGCCATCATCAGCATGGCGCACAGCCTGCACATGCAGGTGATCGCCGAGGGCGTGGAATCGCGCGCCCAGATGGCGTATTTGCGGCGCCACCATTGCGACGAGATCCAGGGCTTCCACTTCTCGCGCGCGCTGCCGGCCCCGGAGCTGGGCCAGCTGGTGCTGGACAACCGCGCCCAGCCCGACAAGATGCCGGCGACCGAGGACAAGGTCCAGACCCTGCTGGTGGTGGACGACGACGTGAATGTGCTGACGGCCCTGCACCGCCTGTTCCGGCGCGACGGCTACCGCGTGCTGACGGCGGCCACGCCGACCGAGGCCTTCGAGCTGCTGGCGCTGTACCGGGTGCAGGTGATCCTGTGCGACCAGCGCATGCCGGTGATGAGCGGGACCGAGTTCCTCAGCAAGGTCAAGGAGATGTATCCGGAGACGATACGCATCATCCTGTCCGGCTATACGGGCGTGGAGACGGTGCTGGATTCGATCAACCGCGGGGCGATCTACCGGTTCTATACGAAGCCGTGGAACGATGCCCAGCTGAGGGACAATATCCGGCATGCGTTTCGCCATTACTGGCTGACGTATGGGCCGTTTGATGACCGGAAGGTGCCGAGGGAAGGAAATGAGCAGTGAGACGTCATTCGTCGGCCCGCTCCCTCAGCCGAGTCCCGGGACGACGCTGGTTGAGGTGACTATGGGCTGGTAAAGTGGTCCCAGCCACGCAAGCCCACATCCAGAGGCGCTCCGTCCGCATCCACCAGCCGCAGTCCCGCCTCCGCCTCGATCCTGCCCACCCGCGTCACCGCCGTCCCGCTCTCCCTTCCCGCCTCCAGCACCGCCTCGCGATGCTCCGCCGGCGCCGTGAAGCACAGCTCATAATCGTCCCCGCCCGCCGCCGTGAAGCGCCTGCGCAGCGCAAGCGCCTGCCGCGCCAGCACCGGCCCCGCCGGCAGCGCATCGACATCCAGGGTCGCGCCCACCTGCGAGGCGGCGAGAATATGCCCCAGGTCCCCCACCAGCCCGTCCGAGATATCCAGCGCCGCATGTGCCAAAGGCGGGGCAATGGGCCCGCGCGCCAGCGCCAGTCCCAGCGCCACGCGCGGCGACGGCATGTGCATCCTCAGCGCCGCCTGCTCGTGCAGGGAAGGATCGAGCTCCAGCTCCTTCCAGTACCCCGCCAGCGCCAGGCGCGCATCGCCCAGGGTCCCGGAAATCCAGATGTCGTCGCCGGGCCGCGCCGCCGCGCGCCGCAGCGCGTGGCCGGGCCTCAGCTCGCCGAACACCGTGATGCAGATATTCAGCGGCCCCTTGGTCGTATCCCCGCCGATCAGCTCGCAGTCGAAGGCATCGGCCAGCGCGAACAGCCCGGACGAAAACCCTTCCAGCCAGGCCGGATCGGCCTTGGGCAAGGCCAGCGCCAGGGTAAAGGCAACAGGCCGCGCGCCCATGGCCGCCAGGTCCGACAGGTTCACGGCCAGGCTCTTGTGGCCGAGCATGCGGGGATCGGCGCCGGCGAAGAAATGGCGGTCTTCCACCAGCATGTCCGAGGAGATCGCGATCTGGCGTCCGGGAGCAGGGGCCAGCAGGGCGCAGTCGTCGCCGATGCCCAGCACCGCGCGTCCAGGCCGGCGGCGCTGGAAATAAGTCTTGATGAGGTCGAATTCGGAAAGCATGGCCGCGATTGTACCGCCGCCTCGAACACGCCTGCGATACCAGGACCGGTATGGAAAACTTGCACCCGGTAATCGCTGCATCGGATTTGCCGATGAGCAGTCGGAATATATTTGCTCAGATTATGAATGCCGGCTTGACTTGTTGAAAATACGTAGCCCTTGACAACTTTGCCTCTGCTAGAATTGGAGGTTCCCCTCTAGTATCAGGAAGGCTGCCCAGATGGACTCGTCATCGGACAAGAAAGAAGAATTACGTCAACAACTGCGTACGGCAGCACTCGAATATCACCAGATTCCCCGCCCCGGCAAGATCAGCGTGACCCCCACGAAGGGCCTGCTGAACCAGCGCGACCTGGCCCTGGCTTACTCGCCGGGGGTGGCCGCGCCTTGCGAAGAGATCGTCAAGGATCCGGCGAACTCCTATAAGTACACCGCGCGCGGCAACCTGGTCGCCGTCATCTCCAACGGCACCGCCGTCCTCGGCCTGGGCAATATCGGCCCGCTGGCTTCCAAGCCGGTCATGGAAGGCAAGGGCGTGCTGTTCAAGAAATTCGCCGCCATCGATGTCTTCGACATCGAAATCAACGAAAACGACCCGGACAAGCTGGTCGACATCATCGCCTCGCTCGAGCCCACTTTCGGGGGCATCAACCTCGAGGACATCAAGGCGCCGGAGTGCTTCTACATCGAGCGTAAACTCCGCGAGCGCATGAAGATCCCGGTCTTCCACGATGACCAGCATGGCACCGCGATCATCGTCGGCGCCGCGATCATCAACGGCCTGAAGGTCGTCAACAAGAACATCAAGGAATGCAAGCTGGTCGTGTCGGGCGCCGGCGCGGCCGCGCTGGCCTGCCTGGACCTGATCGTCGACCTGGGCTTCCCGATCGAGAACATCTTCGTCACCGACCTGGCGGGCGTGGTCTACAAGGGCCGCACCGAGCTGATGGACCCGGACAAGGAACGCTTCGCCCAGGACACCCCGCACCGCTCGCTGGCGGAAGTCATCCCCGGCGCCGACATCTTCCTCGGCCTGTCGGCCGGCGGCGTGCTGAAGCAGGACATGGTCGCCAGGATGGCGCCGAACCCGCTGATCCTGGCCCTGGCCAACCCGAACCCGGAAATCCTGCCGGAAGACGTGAAGGCCGTCCGCAGCGACGCCATCATCGCCACCGGCCGCTCGGACTACCCGAACCAGGTCAACAACGTCCTGTGCTTCCCCTACATGTTCCGCGGCGCCCTGGACTGCGGTGCGACCACCATCACCCGCGAAATGGAAATCGCGGTGGTGCATGCGATCGCCGATCTGGCCCACGCCGAGCAGTCGGACATCGTGGCCTCGGCCTACGGCATCACCAACCTGTCCTTCGGCCCGGAATACCTGATCCCGATGCCTTTCGATCCGCGCCTGCTGACCCACATCGCTCCGGCGGTGGCCAAGGCGGCGATGGACGGCGGCGTCGCCACCCGCCCGATCGCGGACCTGGCTGCCTATGCCGACAGCCTGCAGCAGTTCGTGTACCGCAGCGGCACCTTCATGAAGCCGCTGTTCCAGATCGCCAAGAGCGCCCCGGCGGAGCTCAAGCGCATCGTCTACGCCGAAGGCGAGGACGAACGCGTGCTGCGCGCGGTGCAGGTGGTGGTGGACGAGAAGCTGGCGCGCCCGATCCTGGTCGGCCGTCCGGCGGTGCTGGAAAAGCGCATCGAGAAGTTCGGCCTGCGCCTCAAGCTGGGCCAGCACGTCGACGTCATCAACCCGGACTTCGACGAACGCTACCGCGACTACTGGCAGACCTACTACCAGATCGGCATGCGCAAGGGCGTGACCATCGACATGGCCAAGCTGGAAATGCGCCGCCGCCACACCCTGATCGGCGCCATGATGGTGCACAAGGGCGATGCGGACGGCCTGATCTGCGGCACCTACGGCACCACCCAGATGCACCTGCAGTACATCGACCAGGTGCTGGGCAAGCGCGCCGGTTCCAACGTCTATGCGGCGATGAACTTCCTGATCACCCAGGACCGCCAGCTGGCCATCGTCGACACCCACGTCAACGAGAACCCGAACGCTGCGGAACTGGCCGAGATCACGGTCATGGCCGCCGAGGAGATGGAACGCTTCGGCATGTGCCCGCGCGCGGCCCTGCTGTCGCACTCGAACTTCGGCACCGCCAACAGCGAGTCGGCGCAGAAGATGCGCGCCGTCCTGCCGCTGGTGCAGCAGATGAAGCCCGACCTGGAAATCGACGGCGAGATGCATGGCGACACCGCGATCGAAGCCAAGGTGCGCGTCAAGATCATGCCGGATTCGAAGCTGACCGGCGACGCCAACCTGCTGGTGATGCCGAACATCGACGCCGCCAACATCTCCTACAACCTGGTCAAGAGCGCCGCCGGCAACGGCATCGCGATCGGCCCGGTGCTGCTGGGCTGCGCCCGTCCGGTCCACATCCTGACGCCCTCGTCGACCGTGCGCCGCATCGTCAACATGACCGCGCTGGCCGTGGTCGACGCCGTCTCCCAGCGTTAATCCCCCGGCCGGCCAGGGCCGCGCCTGGTGCATTTTGTTGCAGTGCATCAGGCGCGGGCCTGGCCGGCCGCGCCTCCTTCCCTCTTCCCGCCGCACGCCTTGCTGCCTGTGTTTGCAGCAATATTTCTGGGCTTCACTCTGCCGGCGAATAGCCGCCACCCCGCTTTCCTTTAAGTAAACCCTATTTGTTTATTGCGCTGCATCAAGCGATATGTCGCGTGCACGTCGCAAGTCGTCGGATTTTTGTCGCGCTCACAATACACCCGTAACAATCGGTAAGCGCATGGGGTAACCTAAGGATTCAAAGGGCATAATGTACAGATGAGTGTTGTTTTATTAACACGATTTCTATTGTGCAAGGGTCTCGCGACCTTCCTTGCTAGAATCGGCTCGACAGCGTCCGCACCCGTGAGACAACCACGAGAACAACGAATATGCACACTACGAAAAGAGCCCTCATCACCGGGATTACCGGCCAGGACGGCGCCTACCTGGCGCAGCTGCTCCTCGAAAAAGGCTATCACGTCACCGGGACCTTCCGCCGCTGCAGTTCGGTCAATTTCTGGCGTATCGAGGAGCTGGGCATCGCCTCGCACCCGAACCTGCAGCTGGTCGAGTACGACCTGACCGACCTGTCCTCGAGCGTGCGCCTGGTCGAAAACAGCCGTCCCGACGAGGTGTACAACCTGGCGGCCCAGAGCTTCGTCGGCGTCTCCTTCGAGCAGCCGGTGGCCACCGCCTCGATCACCGGCATCGGCGCCGTCAACCTGCTCGAAGCGATCCGCATCGTCAACCCGAAGATCCGCTTCTACCAGGCGTCGACCTCGGAAATGTTCGGCAAGGTGCAGGCCATCCCCCAGCTCGAGAGCACCCCTTTCTACCCGCGCAGCCCCTATGGCGTCGCCAAGCTGTACGCGCACTGGATGACGGTCAACTATCGCGAGTCCTATGGCATGTTCGGCTGCTCGGGCATCCTGTTCAACCACGAATCGCCGCTGCGCGGACGTGAATTCGTCACCCGCAAGATCACCGATTCGGTGGCCAAGATCGTGCTGAACAAGCTCGACGTGCTGGAGCTGGGCAACCTGGACGCCAAGCGCGACTGGGGCTATGCCAAGGAATACGTCGAAGGCATGTGGCGCATTCTCCAGGCCGACCAGCCCGACACCTTCGTGCTGGCCACCGGCCGCACCGAGACCGTGCGCGACTTCGTGGCCATGGCCTTCAAGGGCGCCAACATCGCGATCGAGTGGAGCGGCAGCGGCGAGGAGGAAGCCGGCCACTGCGCCCGCACCGGCAAGCAGCTGGTGCGCGTGTCGCCCAAATTCTATCGTCCGGCCGAGGTCGATCTCCTGATCGGCGACGCCGGCAAGGCCAGGCGCGAGCTGGGATGGGAGCCGAAGACCACCCTCGAAGAGCTGTGCCAGATGATGGTCGACGCCGACCTGCGTCGCAACGAACTGGGATTCTCCTTCTGATATGGAACGCGTGGCCACGGACGACATTCCCGTCTTTCTCGGCGGGCGCGAAGGCGAGGGGCGGCGCGCCCTGATCACCGGCCTGCGCGGCTTTACCGCGCGCTACCTGGCGCAGGAACTCACTGCCGCCGGCTACCGCGTCTACGGCACCGTGATGCCGGGCGAGGAACTCGGCCCGGACATCTATCCGGTCGACCTGCTCGACCGCGCCGCCCTGGCCGAAGTGATCGACAAGGTCCAGCCCGACATGGTAGCCCACCTGGCCGCCATCGCCTTCGTGGCCCATGCCAACGCCGACATGATCTACCGCGTCAACGTGGTCGGCACGCGCAACCTGCTGGAGGCGCTGGCCGCCGGCCGGCACCGTCCGACCAGCGTGCTGCTGGCCTCCTCGGCCAACATCTACGGCAACGCCAGCGTCCCCGTCCTCGACGAGAACGTGCCGCCGTCCCCGGCCAACGACTACGCCGTCAGCAAGCTGGCCATGGAATACATGGCGCGCCTGTGGATGGACAAGCTGCCGATCACGATCGCGCGTCCCTTCAACTACACCGGCATCGGGCAGACCGAAAATTTCCTGCTGCCGAAGATCGTGTCGCATTTCCGCCGCGGCGAGCGCCGCATCGAACTCGGCAACCTGGCGATCGCGCGCGATTTTTCCGACGTGCGCATGGTGGCGCGCAGCTACCGCCGCCTGCTGGCCGTTGCGCCCAGCAACGAAGTCTTCAATGTCTGCTCGGGCAGCTCGCATTCGCTGGCCGAGCTGATCGAGATGATGAGCGGGATCGCCGGCTACCGCATCGACGTGCAGGTCAATCCGGCCTTCGTGCGCGCCAACGACGTGCTCCAGCTGACCGGCAGCAACAGCAAGCTGACCGCCGCGATCGGCCACCTCAACCCGACTCCCTTGTGCGATACGCTGCGCTGGATGTACGAAGCCTGATCGCTGGCAGCCTTAGCGTAGGACTCGGAACGACCAAGATCGAACCGGGGCTCACTGGCGGCCACCTGGACGGCATCGGGGTCTACACCCGGGCGCTGCTGCAGAACCTGCCGCGCACCGGCTGCACCGTACAGCCGTTCTCGTGGCCGCGTCCCGGCCTGCGCCGCGCTGGGCAGGGCGGCCAGGGCATCAGCATCGGCACGCCGATGCCGCAATCCTTCGAGAAAGCCTCGTTCATCGACCTGGCTACACCCGGCGCGCACCGCGTGCACATGCCGGTCGACGTGTTCCACGCGACCGACTACCGCATCGTGCGCATGGATTGCCCGGTGGTCGCCTCCCTGCACGACGCGCTGCCGATCAAGTATCCCGAATGGTGCAACCCGCGCCTGCGCGGCGTGAAGAACTGGCTCCAGCGCAAGGCCGCCGCCAAGGCCGACCATGTGATCGCGCTCTCGCACTTCGCGATCGACGAACTGGTGGAGTGCTTCGGCGTCGACGAGCGCCGTGTGTCGGTGGTGCCTTGCGGGGTGGACGACGAATGGCTGGAGACGCCCGATCCGGCCGCCGTGGCCGCCACCCTTACGGCCAATAAACTGCAACCCGGTTATTTCCTGACTGTCGGCACGCTGCAGCCGCGCAAGAACATCGGGCGCCTGATCGACGCCTGGCTGATGCTGCCCCCAAGCATGCGCGCCGAACGCGCGCTGGTGATCGTGGGCGTGCGCGGCGCGCGCAGCGAGGAACTGGTGGCGCGCATCGCAAGCCTGCAGGCAAGCGGCGAGAACCTGGTCTGGCTGAATAGCCTGAGCGATCACCAGGCCCTGCGCCATGTGTACGCGGGGGCGGGCGTGTTCGTGTTTCCTTCGCTGTACGAAGGCTTCGGCATTCCCGTCGTGGAAGCCTTCGCCTCGAAGCTGCCGGTAGTGGCCTCGAACGCCAGCTCGCTGCCGGAAGTAACGCAGGGAGCGGCCCTCGACGTCGACCCATTGAGCGCGGGCGAGATCATGGAAGCCATGCGTACCCTGGCCCAGGATGGCGCCGTGCGTGCGCGCTGCATCGCCGCCGGCCGCGTGCGCGCGGAGCAACTCACCTGGCAGAACACCGCACGATTGACCCTCGATGTCTATCGTGCGGTGGTATCCCGTTAATCCGCAGTAATCTTAAGCCCATGCGTGTCCTTCACTTCTACAAAACGTATTTCCCGGACTCGATGGGTGGCATTGAACAGGTCATCCGTCAGATGTGCGTCAGTACCGGCCGCGTGGGCGTCAGCAACACGGTGCTGTCGCTGTCGCGGCACGACCGGCTGGTGCCCTTCGAGTTCGAGGGGCACATGGTCCATCGCGTGCCGCAGAATGCGGAAATCGCGTCCAACGCCATCTCGCTGCAATCCATCGGCGCGCTGGCGCGCATGGCGCAAGAGGCGGACGTGGTGCACTACCACTTCCCCTGGCCCTTCATGGACCTGGCGCATTTCATGGCGCGGGTGAACAAGCCGACGGTGCTCACCTACCACTCCGACATCGTGCGCCAGCGCCACCTGCTGCGCCTGTACGCGCCGCTCAGGGACCGCTTCCTGAACACCGTCGACGCCATCGTCGCGGCCTCGCCGAATTACCTTGCCTCGTCGCCGGTGCTGGACCGCTACCGCGACAAGACCAGCGTCATTACCTATGGCCTGGACAAGAGCACCTATCCGCAGGCGGACCCGGCCCGCCTGGCGCACTGGCGCGCGCGCCTGGGCCCGAAGTTCTTCCTGTTCGTGGGCGTGCTGCGCTACTACAAGGGCCTGCACATCCTGCTGGAAGCGGCGGCCGGCCTGGACTACCCGATCGTGATCGTGGGCGCGGGCCCGATCGAGCACGAGCTCAAGCAGCAGGCCGCGCGCCTGAAGCTGAAGAACGTGGTCTTCCTGGGCGCGCTGGACGACGCCGACAAGGTGGCGCTGCTCACCTTGTCGTATGCGCTGTCCTTCCCCTCGCACCTGCGCTCGGAAGCCTTCGGCATTTCGCTGCTGGAAGGCGCCATGTACGGCAAGCCGATGATCTCCTGCGAGATCGGCACCGGCACCACCTACATCAACATCGACGGGGACACCGGCATCGTGGTGCCGCCGTCCGATCCGCAGGCGTTGCGCGTGGCGATGCAAAGGCTGTGGGAGAACCCCGAGATGGCGCGCCAGATGGGGCGGCGCGCCGAGATGCGCTACCAGGAATTGTTCACGTCCGAGAAGATGGCCGCGAACTACCTGTCGCTCTACGAATCGCTGGCGCCGCGGCGCGTGCGGGTACGCCTGGCGCGCGCGCAGGCCTGATCCGCCAGCCGGACCAAGCGTAGGGTGGACGGCTTGCCGTCCACGCGCTCAACGGCGCCGGCACAGCGGCGAATGATCAACCGGTACGTATCGCCGCGTGGACGGGAGACCCGTCCACCCTACTGTTGTTCCGCCCAGCGCAGCCTGATCGCCCGGATCGCCGGCATCTGTTCGATGAACAGGTCCACCAGCACCGGATCGAAATGCTTTCCCTTTTGCTGGCGCAGGAAGTCGATCGCTTCTTCCTCGCTCCACGCCTTCTTGTAGGGACGCACCGAGGTGAGGGCGTCGAACACGTCGGCGATCGCGCAGATGCGCCCTTCGAGCGGAATGGCGTCGCCCTTCAGGCCGTTGGGATAGCCGCTGCCGTCATACTTCTCGTGGTGGGTCAGCGCGATGTTGCGCGCCAGCCCCAGCATGCCTCCGCTATGCTCGCCGATGATCTCGGCGCCGATGTTCACGTGGCTCTGCATCACCTTCCATTCTTCCGCGTCGAGCGGGCCGGGCTTCTGCAGCACGCGGTCGGGGATGCCGATCTTGCCGACGTCGTGCATTGGCGCCGCGTGCAGCAGGTCGTCGGCTTCCTGTTCGGTCATGCCGGCCGCGATGCCGAGCACGCGCGAAAAGTGGCTCATGCGGATCACGTGCAGGCCGGTCTCGTTGTCCTTGTATTCGGACGCCAGGCCGAGGCGCTGCACGATCTCCAGGCGGCTCGCGCGCAATTCCTCCATGCGCACCAGCGACAGGTGGGTGCGCACGCGGGCGCGCACGATCGGCGGGCTGACTGGCTTGGTGATGTAGTCCACCGCGCCGGCCTCGAAGCCTTCGACCTCGTCGTCGGTGTCGGTGAGGGCGGTCACGAAGATCACGGGGATCGCGGCGGTGCCCGGATGCGCCTTGAGCGCCGCGCACACTTCATAGCCCGACATCCCGGGCATCATCACGTCCAGCAGGATCAGGTCGGGCTGTTCCTGGCGCGCCAGGTCGAGCGCGCGTGCGCCGTCCTTGGCGAACAGCAGGCGGTAGTGGTCCTGCAGGATCTGGCGCAGCAGCGCCAGGTTGCTGGCCTCGTCGTCGACCGCGAGGATCAGCGGTTTGTTGGTCGGTTGGGTCATGCCGAAAATTCCTGGATTACTTTATTCCCTGATCGCGGCCAGCACGCTTTCGAGCTGCTGCATGGCGAGGTCGAAATCGAAGTCGCCGATGGCGGTGCGCACCTGGGCCACGCGCGGGGCGCAGGCATGGCCGGCCAGGGCGGACGACAGGCCGGCCAGCGCGCCGTCGTCGAGCGCGCCGCGGCGCAGGGCCTCGAGCAGCACGCCGGCCGCACGGCGCGCGCGCGCCAGGTCGACCGTCTGTTCCGCCGCCTCTTGAAGCGGCTGGGCGCCGTTCGCGCCGCCGGTCCGGATGGCGGCGAGCGCCTCGGCGACGGCCCTGGCCGAGGCTTCGAGCGCGGCCGCCGCCTTCTGTTCGTCGGTCGGCAGCGCATTGGTCGCATGTTCGAGCTGTCCGAGGGCGTCGGACAGCTGTTCCAGGCCCACGTTGGCCGCCACGCCGCGCACCTTGTGGGCCAGCATGCGCAGTTCCTGGTGCTCGCCGCCGGCGGCGTGCAGGCGCAGCGTCTTGTCCAGTTCCGCATACTGGCGGCTGAAGTGGTCGAGCGCTTCCAGATAGGTGTCTTCCTTGCCGCCCCAGCGATGCAGGCCGGCGTGGCGGTTCCATACTTCGCGCACCATGCCCGGGATGCTTGCCGCCGCGCTGTCCGCGCACTGCTGGGCGATGCCGAGCACGCGCGCGATCTCGTGCGACAGCGCGAACCAGTCGACCGGCTTGCTGGCGAAACCGTCCATGCCGGCTTCCACGCTGGCGCTGCGGTGCTCGGCCAGCACGCTGGCGGTCATCGCGATCACCGGCACGCGCCGGCGGCTACCGGCTGCTTCGTGGGCGCGGATCGCGCGCGTGGCCGACAGGCCGTCGAGCAGCGGCATCTGGAAGTCCATCAGGATCACGTCGAAGTCCTGCTTCGTCGCCAGCTCCACCACGGCGGCGCCGTCGCCGACGCCGGTCATGATGTGGCCGCGGCGCGCCATCAGGAGCTGCAGCAGCTCCAGGTTCTGCGGCACGTCGTCCGCCGCCAGCACGCGCAGCGGCGGCAGCACCGCGGCGCTGCGCACGCGCGGCGCCTGCTGGGCGAAGCGCGCCAGCACCAGCGGCACGCGCACGTGGAAGGTGGTGCCCTTGCCGACTTCGCTCTCGGCCCAGATCCGGCCGCCCATCAGCTCGACCAGCTGCTTGCAAATGGTGGTGCCCAGACCCGTGCCGCCGAAGCGCCGGGTCATCGAGGCATCGGCCTGGGTGAAGGGATCGAAGATCGCGGCCAGGCGGTCCTGGGCGATGCCGATGCCGGTGTCGACCACCGCGATGCACAGCTGGTCGCCTTCGGCGCGCACCTTCAGGGTGACCGAGCCCTTGGCGGTGAACTTGATCGCGTTGTCGATCAGGTTGGTGAGCACCTGGCGCATGCGCAGTTCGTCGCCGCGCAGGCCGGTCGGCAGCGCCGGGTCGTACTGGATGTCCAGGTGCAGGCCCTTGGCGCGCGCGTTCGCCGCCAGGGTCGAGGACAGCTCGTCGATCAGCGACAGCAGGTTGTAGTCGTTCTGCTCAAGCTCGACCGCGCCTTTTTCCAGCTTGGCGGTGTCGAGGATCTCGTTCAGCAGGCGCAGCAGGGACTTGCCGGCGTTGCGGATGGTGTCCAGGTGGCGCCGCTGCTGGGCGTTCAGTTCGCCGTCCAGCAGCACGTCGGTGAAGCCCAGGATCGAGTTCATCGGCGTGCGGATCTCGTGGCTCATGTTGGCGACAAATGTAGCGCGCGCCGCGGCGGCCTGCTCGGCCTTGTCCTTGGCTTCACGCAGCGCTTCTTCCATCTGGCGGCGCTCGGTGATGTCGAGGATGACGCCGTCCAGCCAGCGCACTTCGCCTGCATCGTCGCGCACGCCGGTGCCGTTCTCCCACAGCCAGCGCACGCTGCCGTCGGCGTTCAGCACGCGGTATTCGACCAGGTAGTGCAGGTCCCCGCGCATCGCGGCAGCGATTGCGTCGTTGACGCGCACGCGGTCGGCGGCGTGGATCAGGCTGTCGAAGGTGCGGCGCGGGGGCATGCCAATGAATTCACGCGCTGGATAGCCCGTCACACGTTCTATGGCATCGCTGATGAAAACCATGGGCCAGCCCGGTTCGAGCGTGCAGCGGAAGGAGATACCGGGGATGTTGCCGATCAGTGAGCGGAACTGCTGTTCGCTGGCGCGCAGCGCCTGTTCCATCGCGCGGCGTTCGCTGATGTCGGTGACGAAGCCGACGAACAAATCCTGGTCGCCCAGCTTCGCGTGGCCGATCGAGCGCCGCACCGGCACCAGGCTGCCGTCCTTGCGCTTGGCCATGACCTCGCTGCTGCGCGCGAAGGAATCGAGGCTGCCCTGGCGCAGGATGCCGAGCAGGCCGTCCTTCTCCGCGTTTTCCTGGTCGGCGATCAGGAGGTCGATATGGCGGCCGATGATTTCGTCGCGGCGCCAGCCGAAGATGCGTTCGGCCGAGGCGTTGAATTCGTTGATGTGGCCCTTGCGGTCGATGGTGACCACGCCGTCGACGGTGGTGGTGAGCAGGGCGCGCATCCAGGCTTCGCTGCGCGAGAGGTCGAGGAACATCTGGCGGTAGCGCAGCAGGCCGTTGGCGGCCAGCACGAACAAGGTGAAGGCAACGGTGATCACCGTGATCGCCAGCGCCAGGAAGTCGCTGTTGACGTGCCCCTGGCTGCCCGGCGCGACGCGGCCGATGAAGCGCGCGGCCGCCATGCCGGTGTAGTGCATGCCGGCGATGGCGCAGCCCATCACGACCGCGGCCAGCAGCAAGCGGCGCGATTCGGACATCGACTGGAAGCGCGACAGGCCCGAGCGCACGCCCAGCGCCAAGGTGGCCAGCACCACCGCGACCACGATCGACAGGCCGAACATCAGCGGATCGTAGTGCAGGCTCAGGCTCATGCGCATGCCCGCCATGCCGGAATAATGCATCGCGCCGATGCCGGCGCCGACCAGCACGCCGCCGGCCAGCAGGCCGCCGAAGCCCAGGCGCGGACGCGCAATCAGGGACAGCGCCACGAAGGAGGCGGCGATGCTGGGCAGGGCGGACAGGATGGTGGTCAGCTCGTCGTAGTCGACCCGCGTGCACAGGTTAAAGGCCAGCATGCCGATGAAGTGCATCGCCCACACGCCGGCGCCCAGCGCCAGGCTGCCGGTGGCCAGCATGATCGTGCGCTGCGCGCGGCTGGCGCTGGCCTGGCCCGCCATCTGCAGGCCCATCCAGGAAGAAAAGATCGCGACCAGCAGCGACAGTACGACCAGGCGCGGTTCGTAGATGCCATAGGTCAGCAGGGACGAGTCGTCCGGAACTGAAAATATTTGCAACATAGGAAGGCGGGCGGCTTGCACGATGCCCATTGGATGAGCTGGTCAGTATCGCATTTTCGTTTCGGAAAGTCTTCTTGATCATCGGAATGAAGCCGTGTCAAACGCGGGACTGTGGCGGGCGCGCCACCTTCCGCGCTATGCACTGTGGGAAATCCGGGCCGGCTGGTATGCTTGGTTGGCAGTCTTCCAAAAGGTAGAGAACCAGGGTGCGCATTTGAACAGAACCGTTATCGCCGTCACTGCGCTGGCGCTGCAGGCGGCGCAAGCGATGGCCGCCGCGGCTCCCGGCAGTGCGCCGGAGGCGGGCGCGCGTCTGTACATCACGACCGAGCAATCGGGGACGTCCAGCATGCTCGACAAGGGGCGTGTGGTCGGCGTCGCCACCGACAAGGTGCGCGAGGCGATGCAGCGCGCCGGCGTGGCGCACACCATCGACCTGCTGCCCTGGAAGCGTGCCTATGCCGCGGCGCTGCAGCGTCCGGACGCCTGTGTTTACTCCACCACCCGTACTCCCGAGCGCGAGCGCCTGTTCAAGTGGGCCGGCCCGACCGACGTCGGCCAGTGGGTCCTGATGGGGCGCGCCGACCGCGAATGGAACCTGGACAACCTGGAGCAGGCGCGCAAGCTGCGCATCGGCACCTACCACGGCGATGCCCGCGACCAGTTCCTGCGCGAACGCGGCTTCCAGGTGGACGCCGCCTCGAACGACCTCATGAATCCTCGCAAGCTGATGCTGGGCCGCATCGACCTGTGGGCGGCCAGCGTGCGTTCCAGCGAGACCGTGCTGAGCCGCTACGGCTGGGACAAGCAGATCGTGCCGGTGCTCGTGTTTAACCGGATCGAAGTCTACCTGGCCTGCAATCGCGCGGTGCCGGATGCGGTGATCGACCGGCTCAACGTGGCGTTCGCCGAGATCGCCAGGGATGGCACCGGGAGGCGCATCGAGCGCGCATACGACAACTCGGGGACGGCGGGGAATGCGACGGCGGCGGTGAATACGCCGGCGGGCAAGCGCTGAGCGTTCCAGGCCGGCTCCCTCCACATCGACTCCTCCCATCCGCGCACATTCCAGTCCCGCGCCGGCCGCCGGGCGGAGGCAGCACGCCAGCCTTCTGCGTTTTCCACCACGCTCTGGTAGTCTTGCACCGTCGCTATGATGACGAAATATCAGTTTACCGATTAACAAGCGCGCCGGATCAGCCATCCGGACTGGGACGGACACGCAGTCTTCGAGGAAGGTCATGCAGATGTCGATGTGGATCGCTGCGGTGGAGGGACGGAAAGCGGGAAGGGGGCATGGGCCGCTGTGCTTGATAAAGCCATCTAGCCCGTTCGCATGAGCCGCATGCCGCCATCGTCCCCCGGTCTATCCTGCCACCCCGGCCGCCCATGGTCTTGTGTGCGCGCGCTCGTCGGCAAACTGCTGTTGTCCCTCCTGTTGGCAGTCTCCTCCCTCAGTGCGTCGGCGGCCCCGGAAAAGGAACTGCGGGTCGGTGTCTACAGCAACCAACCCAAGCTGTTCGTCGACGACAAGGGCCAGGCTTCGGGCATCCTGGTCGAGCTGTTGCAGGAAGCCGCCAAGGACGAGAACTGGCGTCTGCACTTCGTTCCCTGCGAATGGGCGGGCTGCCTCGCCATGCTCGAGCGGGGCGACATCGACCTGCTGCCCGACGTCGCCTATTCCCCCGAGCGTGCCAGGCGCTTTGCCTTCCACAATGTCCCGGCACTGATCAGCTGGTCCCAGCTCTACGGCGGCGAGGTCAAGGCCGTTTCCCTCCTCGACCTGAAAGACAAGCGGGTGGCGGTATTGGAGGGATCGGTGCAGGCGGCATTCCTGCAAAACCTGACGGACACTTTCGGGTTGAATACCAGCTTCGTGCAGACGTCCTCGTACGACCAGGCCTTCCAGCTGGTACGCGAGGGCAAGGTGGACCTGGCCGCCGCCAACAAGTACTACGGCGACCTGCGGGCGTCCCACTTCGGCCTGCACGATACTCCCATCGTGTTCCAGCCGGCGCGCCTGTTCTATGCCGCCCGGCCCGGCGCCCAGGGCGACGTGCAGGCGGCGCTCGACCGCCGTCTTGCGGCATGGCAAGCCGATCCTGAATCCGTGTATTTCGGCATCCTGAAGCGCTGGCAGCTGCAGGCGCCCGCGCAGGCCATCGGCGCGCGCTTTTTCTGGCTGCTGGGACTGGCCGCGGTGCTGCTGTCGGCTGCGTCGGCTGCGGCACTGCGCTTTCGCCGCCAGGCGCGGACGCGGGCGCGCGAATTGCGCGACACCGAGAACAAGCTCTCGGCCATCCTGGACAGCGTCGATTCGCCCGTCTACATCAAGGATGCCGATTTCCGTTACCTGTACGCGAACGGGGCGCTGTGCCGCCTGGTGGACCGGCCGGCCGCCGAAATCATCGGCAAGGACGACTTCGAGCTGTTTGGCCCTGAACTGGCCGCCACCCTGCGTGCGCATGACGCCCTGGTAATGGAGGACAAGGAGCGCAGGGTGTTCGAAGAGGCGGGGCCCAGCATGAAGGACGGGCAGCGCATCTATCTGTCGACCAAGGTGTCGCTGGCGCTGGAAAGCGGCGCGGCGCGCTACCTGTGCGGCATCTCGAGCGATATCACGGCCCGCAAGCAGATGGAGGAATCGAACCGCCTGGCCGCCACCGTGTTCCAGTCGCACGAGGGCATGCTGGTGCTGGGGCCGGACCATGCGATCGTCGACGCCAACCAGGCGATGTGTGCGATGAGCGGCTATGTGCTGTCCGAGCTGCTGGAGTCGCGCACTCTGCCTTTCCTGCTCACCCGGGACGGACGCGGCCTGGACGCCCCTTTCTGGGACCTGCTGGCGGCCCAGCACAAATGGCAGGGAGATGCATGGGGCCAGCGCAAGACCGGCGGCCTGTACCCGGCCCTGCTGTCGGTGAGCGCCGTACCCGACCAGGCGGGGCGCATCGCCAACTACGTGTGCACGGTGTCGGACATCACGGAACTGAAACAGACCCAGGAGCGTAACCTGCGGCTGGCCTTTTACGACGAACTCACCGGCTTGCCCAACCGCAGGCTGCTGTTCGAGCGCATCCAGGCCTGCCTGGCGGCCAGCGGCGACGCGGCCCAGGCCGGCGCCTTGCTCTTCCTCGATCTCGACAACTTCAAGGACCTGAACGATACCCGTGGCCATATCGCCGGCGACCAGCTGCTGCAGCAGGTGGCGCGGCGCCTGGAAGCTTGCGTGCGCGCCAATGACACCGTAGCCCGCCTCGGCGGCGACGAATTCGTCGTCATGCTCGACGCGATCGGCGCCAGCGAAGAGGAGGCTCGGCTGCACGCCGAGATGCTGGCGGAGAAAGTGCTGGCGGCCTTGGGCGCGCCCTACGATATCGGCGGCATGGCGCATCACGCCAGCTGCAGCATCGGCATCACCCTGTGCACGCACCGCGACGAATCGCTCGACATGCTCATGAAGCGCGGCGACCTGGCCATGTACCAGGCCAAGGCCGACGGGCGCAACACCTTGCGCTTTTTCGAGCCCTGGATGGAGCAGCGCATCCGGCAGCGCATCCAGCTCGAGGCCGAATTGCGCCACGCGCTGCACGCCGGACAGCTGGAACTGTTCTACCAGCCACAGGTCGAGGAAAGCCGTGTCGTCGGCGCCGAGGCCTTGCTGCGCTGGCGGCATCCCGAGCGGGGGCTGATCGGCCCCGTCGAGTTCATCGGCGTGGCCGAGCACACGGACCTGATCCTGCCGATCGGCGGCTGGGTGCTGCGCGCGGCCTGCGAGCAGCTGGTCCGCTGGAGCAGGACGCCGCACAGCGCCCACCTGACAGTCGCAGTCAACATCAGCATCCGCCAGCTGATGGAGGACAGCTTTGTGCGGGACACGCTGGAGGTCATCGCCGCCACCGGCGCCGATCCGTCGCGGCTGAAGCTGGAATTGACGGAATCGATGGTCATCGATCGCGTCGAGGAGACCATCGACAAGATGGAGCAGTTGCGCCGCCGCGGCGTCTGCTTCTCGCTCGACGACTTTGGCACCGGTTATTCGTCCCTGGCCTACCTCAAGCGGCTGCCGCTCGAGCAGCTGAAGATCGACCGTTCCTTCGTGCGCGATATCCTGGTCGATCCGAACGACGCCTCGATCGCGCGCAGCGTGGTCGCGCTGGCCCAGGCGCTCGGGCTGTCGATCATCGCCGAAGGGGTCGAGACCGAAGCCCAGCATGCCATGCTCAGGGAGCTTGGCTGCCACCGTTATCAAGGCTATTTATTTGGCAAGCCTGCGCCTGCGGAGGCGCTGGATGCGATGCTGGTCGAGGGATTGCCGCAGTAGCGACGCGGTACTGGCTCGCCATGGCGATCTGCCACGCGGGCTATGGGCTGGCGTTCGATGCTGCGGTGCAGGGCAACAAAAAACCCACGCTCTCTCGATGAGAAACGCGGGTTCTGGTGTGGTGCATATTGCTACAAGGATTTGGTGCCTCCGGCCGGAATCGAACCGGCACGCCTTTCGGCGCTTGATTTTGAGTCAAGTGCGTCTACCAATTCCGCCACAGAGGCCCAATAGCAGGCGCGCATCTTAGCACATGCCTTGCGCGACTGACCAGTACGAGCGTGAATTTTGACCGTGGCGCATGGCCATACGGCGTGCTCGTACTGGGCGCCGGCCCCCGGCAGGCGCTCAGCAGGCACTTGGCGGGCACTTAGCGGGCAATCCTGTGCTGGAGCAGGCGCAGGCTGCCGACCGGCCCGATCACTTCCAGCGCATGCGGCAGCACCGCCACCGTGATCGCGCCTTCCTGCTGGCGCAGCCAGGGGCGCGGGCGGTAGTAGCTGATGCGTTCGCTGTCGTCCGCGCTCTTGCGGTAGCCCAGGGCGGACATGGCTTCGTCGAGCGTATTGATCATGTAGCGGGCGTCGAAACGGGTCTGCATCTCGAAGCGCCCCGGCCCCAGCATGCAGACCGGCAGCACGCCGCCGAGCAGCGCCGGCAGCACGATGTAGGCCAGGGGCGTCCCGGGGTCAATCAGGTGCAGCGCCAGCATCAGCAGGGGCAGCCCGGCCAGCAGGGTCAGGGCCCAGGGCAGCGATTGCCGCCAGGTAGCGAGGCGGCGCAGGTAACCCGGCCGTTGATGGACGCGCACAATTTCAGAAAACGTAACGCTTTTCATGATCGTCTCCTTGCTGCGTGCTTGAGGACCCGGGTCAGGGCCCGGTCGGGATCATCCGGCGGCTACGACCAAATCATTGTGACCATCGCCGCTGGGTACGAATTGAGACCGCTCAAACGCGCCAATTGTTGGAGATAGGTTCTCATATCGCGCCATGGAGGCGCGCACTGGTGGCGCGATTCAACAAGTGTGGACGAAAAAAAAGCCGCACGGACGAGCCGTGCGGCCTGGGTATGGATGAGAACGCTCAGCGGTCGCGGCGGAACAGGCGGAAGCGCTCGTCGCGGTCCGAGGCGCGCCGGCCTTCCCACAGGGGGACCGGATTGCGCACTTCGTACTTGCGCATCATCTCGCGGTCGTCGCGCGTCTTCACGCTGTCGCGCAGCAGCACGTAATCGCATGCGCCGCTGGCCATGGTGGCGAAGGGCAGGCGGCCGTAGAAGGCCAGCGAGGCGCGCTGGGCCGGGCCGACGTTCGTGTCGATGCAGCTGCCGCCGGCGCCGTTGCCGGCGTCGGCCGGCAGGCGTGCGGCGATCTGCTGGGCCACGCCGGCGTAGCTCTTGCTGTAGTTGAGGTCGGGCAGGAACAGGGTCATCAGGAGCACCCACAGCAGGATCAGGCCGCCAGAGGACAGCACCACGGCGCGCCACAGCACCGAAGGCTGGCGCGACAGGCGCCACTGCACCAGCATGATCCAGCCGATGCTGGCGGCGGCCGCCACCACGAAGGCGACGATGCCGACTTCCGGCTTGAAGCCCGGCACCAGCTTGAGCGCGTTCTTGGCCAGCTGGGCCGGCCAGCCGGTCAGCTTGGCGATCCAGAACAGCCACACGAAGGCGCCCAGGATGGTCAGCACCATCACCGAGAACCAGTCGATGGCGTTGATCGCGCCGCGCTTCATGGTCGGCAGGCCGAAGGCGGCCATCAGGGCCAGCGGCGGCAGCATCTTGAGGAAGTCGCCGTTCTCCGGCGCCGGGTCGCACAGCTGGAGGGCGGCCAGGGTGGCGAAGAAGAATACCGGCAGCACGATGTGCAGGAGCTTCTGCTGGCGGCGCCAGGCCCACACGGCCCACAGCGCGAACGGCCAGGCGGGCCAGAAGAACCAGACGCCGATGCGGAAGAAAGCCTTCAGCGAAACCAGGCTGGGCAGGCCGATCTGCTCCCCGTTCCAGGCCAGCCAGTCGCCCACCGGCGACATGCCGTAGGGCTGGGCCAGCGAGGCCGGCAGGATCCACACCAGGGTCAGGCCGAACGCCACGCCCAGCGCGATCGCCAGGTGGCGCAGGGTGGCCGCGACCGGCAGCTTGAGGTAGCGGGTGCAGGCGAACAGCGCCAGCACCAGGGCCAGCGGCGCCAGGAAGCCGCGCGTCAGGGTCAGGGCGCCCAGCGACAGGCCGACCAGCACGGCGTTGCGGGTGCTGGTGTGCTCGACGTAGCGCACCGCGCGGTACAGGAAATAGGCGAGCAGGGCGCCCTGCAGGGTGGGCGCCAGGGTCAGGTGGCTTTGCAGCAGCAGGCCAAGGGAGCCGAGGTAGATCAGGACCGCGGTGTCGCCCAGAGTGCGGCCGTAGTCGTCCGGTTCGGGCTGGCCGCCGAAGGCCAGGCGCAGCGGCTGGGCCTCGGCGCGGCGGCCCAGGTGGAAGGCGGTGTACCAGAGCGACATGGCGCCCATCACGAAGATGCCGATGGTCGAGACGCGCGCGGCCAGCACGTCGCCCAGGATCCAGCCGAACAGCTTGATGCACAGCGCACCCAGCCAGAAGGCCAGCGGGCCCTCCTCGGGGCTGGGCAGGCCGGAGACGTTCGGATACAGCCAGTCATTGAGGCCGCCATGCGCCATGGTCCACATGATGCCGAAGCTGCCGGCGTCCTCCTTCCACAGATCGCGGCCGATCAGCCCGGGCAGGATGTACAGCATGCCCAGCGCGAGCAGGGCCCAGCGGGGCAGCGCCAGGGTGGCGGCGGCGGGAAGGCGGACTGGTTTCATCGATAAGTCTGATGTTTGGGAAATAAGCGCGTAGTATAGCCGCGAAAAAAAAAGAAGCCGGGGAGGCCGGCTTCTTTTCTGGTAACCCGGATCGCTCCGGGCGGGTGCCCGGCAGATTAGCCGTTGGCGACCGAGGTCTTCGAGCCGACCGAACCGAACTTCTGGCGGAACTTCTCGACGCGGCCAGCGGTGTCGACGATCTTGTGCTTACCGGTGTAGAACGGGTGCGATTCAGCCGACACCTCGATCTTGACCAGCGGGTAGTCTTTACCTTCGAAGTTGATGGTTTCGCGGGTAGCGATGGTCGAACGGGTGATGAACTTGAAATCGCACGACAGATCGTGGAACACGACTTCGCGGTAATCCGGATGGATATCGGTCTTCATAATATTGCCTCTGATTAGTTTGGTAGCCAAAAGGCACTTCGTCGGTCGCACTGCTTCTTGACCCGATTGCCGATCACTTGCCAGGGGTTGACTGAACCGGCGATTATAAGGCGGTTTGGCGATCGAGGCAACCGAGGTGCGGGTCAGTGTTGCAATAGAGAAAACAGGGTCATGATCATGCCGCCGAAGCCGAGGCAATATGGTATCGAACCGCGTTTCGAGGATGGTCAGGCGGCGGTCCAGCTGGTAGGGGGCGTGGGGATCGATACCGTTTGGCATGATGGCGTTCTCGGCTGTGGGTGAACGTTAGATCATTGTTGGTGGTGGGGGTTCACGCACGCCGCACCGCATCCTTTCACCGCGCCCCAAAAGAAAAGGGCGACCCTCAGGCCGCCCTTCACGCGATCGCTACGCCGGCGTTTAGCCGCCGCGGCGCATCATGTCGAAGAACTCGACATTGTTCTTGGTCGCGCGCATCTTGTCGAGGATGAACTCCATCGCCTCGATCTCGTCCATCGAGTACAGCAGCTTGCGCAGGATCCAGATCTTCTGCAGCTGGTCCGGCTTGATCAGCAGTTCTTCGCGGCGGGTACCCGACTTGTTCAGGTTGATCGCCGGGTAGACGCGCTTCTCGGCCAGGCGGCGCTCCAGGTGCACTTCCATGTTGCCGGTGCCCTTGAATTCTTCGTAGATCACGTCGTCCATGCGCGAACCGGTTTCGATCAGCGCGGTCGCGACGATGGTCAGCGAGCCGCCTTCTTCGACGTTACGGGCGGCGCCGAAGAAGCGCTTCGGACGCTGCAGCGCGTTGGCGTCCACACCGCCGGTCAGGACCTTGCCCGATGCCGGGATCACGGTGTTGTAGGCGCGGGCCAGGCGGGTGATCGAGTCCAGCAGGATCACGACGTCCTTCTTCATCTCGACCAGGCGCTTGGCCTTTTCCAGCACCATCTCGGCGACCTGCACGTGGCGGGTGGCCGGTTCGTCGAAGGTCGAGGCGACCACTTCGCCGCGCACCGAACGCTGCATCTCGGTCACTTCCTCGGGACGCTCGTCGATCAGCAGGACGATCAGGGTCACGTCCGGGTGGTTCGCGGTGATCGCGTGCGCGATGTGCTGCAGCATGACCGACTTGCCCGACTTCGGCGAGGCGACCAGCAGGCCGCGCTGGCCCTTGCCGATCGGCGAGATCAGGTCGACGATGCGGCCGGTGATGTTCTCGGCGCCGTTCATGTCGCGCTCCAGGCGCAGCGGCTCCTGCGGGTGCAGCGGGGTCAGGTTCTCGAACAGGATGCGGTGCTTCGAGGCTTCCGGCGATTCGCCGTTGACCTTGTCGACCTTGACCAGCGCGAAGTAACGCTCGCCATCCTTCGGCGTACGCACTTCCCCTTCGATCGAGTCACCCGTATGCAAGTTGAAGCGGCGGATCTGCGACGGCGAGATGTAGATGTCGTCGGTCGATGCCATGTAGCTCGCGTCCGGCGAGCGCAGGAATCCGAAGCCGTCCGGCAGCACCTCGAGCGCGCCGTCGCCGAAGATCTGTTCTCCGCCTTTCGCGCGCTTCTTCAGGATCGCGAACATCAGTTCCTGTTTGCGCAGGCGTGCTGCGTTGTCGATGTCGAGGCCGATAGCCATCTCCAGCAGGGCGGAGACGTGCATTGCCTTCAGTTCAGATAAATGCATGTTTGTATGGGTGTCCCGTGATGGGAAATTAAGGTAGGGGAGGGAGCTGCGTGGCTGGTTTAATCAAGCCGGAAGGACCAGGTAGTCCTTCCGTCCAGGATGACGGTGGCGCGGGCGCGCCGCCGCCGCTTGTCTCTTTTTTTCTTAAATATTGCTGTCGATGAATGCGGTCAGCTGGCCTTTGGCCATGGCGCCCACTTTCTGGGCAGCGGCAACACCATTCTTGAACAGGATCAGCGTCGGAATGCCGCGGATGCCGAACTTGGCCGGAATGGCCTGGTTCGCGTCGACGTCCAGCTTGGCAATCGTGACCTTGCCTTCGTATTCCTTGGCGACTTCTTCCAGGATCGGTGCAATCATCTTGCACGGGCCGCACCACTCGGCCCAGAAGTCCACCAGGACCGGGCGCTCGGACTTGAGCACGTCGGTGTCGAAGGATGCGTCGCTGATATGTTTGATGTTTTCGCTCATGGTTTCCTCAGATGAGGTAAGGATCAATTAACGCCTGGAGACAGAACGATGTCTCAGCCGGCTGCCGTGCACTGCTTAGAGTTACCGTATTGCTGCTACACAATGGTGGAGACACTGTGTGCATATTTCAATAAGGAAGAACGGCTAGGGGATGTCAGGCGGGGAATGAGGCGAATAATACCCCATTTTTTTAAAAAGTGTTTAGCAGTTTGTACAAAATCTCAACATTCCACGGCGCGCCGCAATTGCTCGGCGCCGATCGGCTTGCGGAAGGCCCCGGCGACCTGCAGACCGAGGGCGCGCGCCAGGTCGGTGGCGGCCTCGCGCAGTCCGTCGTCGTAGCCGGTGATGAGCACCACCTTGCCGCGGAAACCCTGGCCGGCGGCGGCCTGCAGGAACTCGATGCCATCCATATCGGGTAGCACCAGGTCGCAGATCATGACGTCCGGACGGTGCTCGTCCAGGCGCGCCAGCGCGTCCCGGGCATCGGCCTCGGTGGCGACATGGTAGCGCCCGACCTCGCCCAGCATCTCTTCCAGCACGCCCAGCACGAAGCGGTCGTCGTCGAGCACCAGCACGCGCTTGGGGGCGTCGCTCGGTACAGGGGCGTCGGTTCGGCTCATGGAAATGGTCGCGGCTGAGGAAGGAGGGCCATTATGGCCAGGATTTTGAACAAATGGCCAGTCCTGCCGCATTTTTTGCCGCAAGTGGCCTTATACGCTGCCGGTAAAGCGCGACAAGTGGCCTGGATGCCACATCGTGGCGACCGAAGCCACCCTTCCGGCAGAGGTGGTGCGGCGGTGCAGCACCAGGCAGCAGCTGTCCACCGGCACCGCCAGCACCGCGGCCACCTCCGGCTGGGCCGGATGGGCTTCGATGGTATAGGTGGCGCCCTGCAGCGGGGCGGCCTGCATCAGGTGTTCGTTCGGAGTGATGACGGTGAAGTCCTGCTCCAGGTAGGCGGGGGCGCAGTCCGGGTTGACCCAGCGGTCTTCCAGCTGGATCGGCACGTCGTTCTCGAAGTGCACGATCAGCGAGTGGAACAGGGGCGCGCCCGGCTCCAGCTCGAACTCGGCGGCCAGTTCGTCGTCGGCTTCCTCCTGGCGCAGCAGGCGCACGCTGGCGCGGTGCAGCTTGCCGCGTTCGCGGATCTCGTCGGCGATGTTGCGGATCTCGACCAGGGTGGCCTGGTACTTCTGCGGCGCCACGTAGGTGCCCGAACCCTGGCGCCGCACCAGCACCTGCTCGGCGGTGAGCTCGCGAACGGCGCGGTTGACGGTCATGCGCGACACGCCGAACTGGCGCACCAGGGCCTGCTCGGAGGGCACGAGGTCGCCTTCCTTCCAGCGTCCGGCGGCGATCTCGCCGACCAGGTAATCCTTGATGCGCTGGAAAATGGGGGTACTGTCTTGCGCGGTCTGTTCTTCCAAACTACTCTCCCGGAGCCGATAATGACAGGCCGGGGCGGCGCTGCCGTCACCCGGGATTTTAACCTGATTCGAAAGCAAGACCCGGAGTGCCTCCCCTGGCGCCAGGCGCTAGGATGGAGCCATTCGCTATTCGGAGCATGCCATGACCGCCGCCATTCCCACCCAAGCATTCGATACGGACGAAGCCCGCTGGGACGCCGTCCAGCGCCGCGACCGCGCCGCCGACGGCCGTTTCGTGTATTCGGTGCGCAGCACCGGCGTCTACTGCCGCCCGTCCTGCCCCTCGCGCGGGGCCTTGCGCGCCAACGTCGCCTTCCATGCCGGCTGCGCCGAGGCGGAAGCCGCGGGCTTCCGCGCCTGCCTGCGCTGCAAGCCGGACCAGGCGCCGCTGGCTGAGCGCCAGGCGCAAGCGGTGGCGCGCGCCTGCCGCCTGATCGAGGCCTCGGAAGAAGAACCGGATCTCGACAGCCTGGCGCAGGCGGCCGGCATGAGCCGCTTCCATTTCCACCGCGTGTTCAAGGCCCATACCGGTATCACGCCCAAGGCCTATGCGGCGGCCCAGCGCGCGGCGCGCGTGCGCGCCCAGCTGCCGGAGGCATCCAGCGTGACCGACGCGATCTACGACGCCGGCTTCGGATCGAGCGGACGCTTCTACGCCGCCTCGACCGGCCTGCTCGGCATGAAACCCGCCAGCTACCGCTCGGGCGGGCAGGGCGAGAGCATCCGCTTCGCGGTGGCCCAGTGCTCGCTGGGCGCGATCCTGGTGGCGGCGACGGAGCGGGGCATTTGCGCGGTGCTGATCGGCGACGAGCCCGAGCCCCTGGTGCACGACCTGCAGGAGCGCTTCCCGCGCGCGGAGCTGATCGGCGCCGAGCCCGGATTCGAGCGGACCGTGGCGCAGGTGATCGGGCTGGTCGAGGCCCCGCGCGTCGGCCTGGAGCTGCCGCTCGATGTGCGCGGCACCGCCTTCCAGCAGCGCGTGTGGCAGGCGCTGCGCGAGATCCCGGCCGGCCAGACCGTCAGCTATGCCGAACTGGCGGAACGCGTGGGCCTGAAGGATGGCGCACGCGCCGTGGCCGGAGCCTGCGCCGCCAATCCCGTCGCGGTGGCGATTCCCTGCCATCGCGTGGTGCGTACCGACGGTTCGCTGTCCGGCTACCGCTGGGGCATCGAACGCAAGCGCGTGCTGCTGGACCGCGAGGCGGGCCAGTGATGCAGGTGGATTGGGATGCCGTGGCCGCGCAGCTCGACGACCATGGCTGCGCCGTCATGCCCGGGCTGCTGTCCGGCGACGAATGCGCGTGGTACGCCTCGCTATACGATGGCGCCGGCCAGTTCCGCAGCCGCGTGGTGATGGAGCGCCACGGCTTCGGACGCGGCGAATACCAATACTTTGCGTATCCGCTGCCGGGCGCGCTGGACTGGATGCGCACCCAGCTGTATCCGCCGCTGGCGCGCATCGCCAACCGCTGGCAGGCCGCGCTCGGTCTCGAAGAGCGCTTTCCGGATGCGCACGGGGACTTCCTGGCGCGCTGCCATGATGCCGGCCAGCTGCGCCCGACGCCGCTGCTGCTGCGCTACCGCGAAGGTGACTACAACTGCCTGCACCAGGACCTGTATGGCGAGCATGTGTTCCCGCTGCAGGTGGCGGTTCTGCTGTCCCGGCCCGGCGAGGACTTCGAGGGTGGCGAGTTCGTATTGACGGAACAGCGTCCGCGCATGCAGTCGCGCGCCGAAGTCGTGGCGCTCGGGCAGGGAGACGCCGTGGTCTTCCCCGTCAACCATCGGCCGGTGCAGGGCACGCGCGGTATTTACCGCGTGGCCATGCGCCATGGTGTGAGCCGGCTGCGGCGCGGAAATCGTCATACATTGGGCATCATCTTTCACGACGCGGCTTAGCTTTGCTATACACTTCTCCGAGCCGTGCCCACGAGGCGCGGTACACCTATTTCACGGAGAAGAAAAAGCATGCGCATCCGCCCGATTTCCCTGTTTGTCCTGGCTGCCCTCGGCAGCCTGCCGGCCCTGGCCGACACCGTCATCGACAACGCCAACGGCTACACGCTGAACGCCAAGGGCGACCTGGTGCAGTTCACCGCGCTGGCCTTCGACGACCAAGGGAAAATCATTGCGGTAGGCAGCGGCGCCGACGTGGCGGCAAAGGCGAAGAACGCCCGCCGCATCGACATGCAGGGCCGCACCGTGCTGCCGGGCCTGATCGACGCCCATGGCCACGTGTTCGGCCTGGGCCAGCAGCTGACCCAGCTCGACCTGTTCAGCTCCACTTCGCTGGAAGGGGCGATCAAGTCGATCGGCGACTACGCGCGCGCCAATGCTAACCATGCCTGGATCCGCGGCCGCGGCTGGAACCAGGAGAACTGGAAGCTGGGCCGCTTCCCGCTTGCTTCCGAACTGGACGCCGTGGTGAGCGACCGTCCGGTATGGCTGGAGCGGGTCGACGGCCACGCCGGCTGGGCCAACAGCCGCGCGCTGAAGCTGGCCGGCATCACCAAGTCCACGCCCGATCCGGTGGGCGGCAAGATCATGCGCGACGCGAACGGCGAAGCCACCGGCGTGCTGGTCGATGCGGCCCAGGAACTGGTGGCCAAGGTGCTGCCGCGGCAGACCGAGGCCGAAGGCCGGGTGATGCTGGACCGCGCACTGCAGGAGATCGCACGCGTGGGACTGACCAGCGTGCACGACGCGGGCATCGGCGTGGCCGAAGACCGCCTGTACCGCGCCTATGCCGACCAGGGCAAGCTGACGGCGCGCGTGTACGCCATGATCGGCGGCACCGACAAGGATTTCGACGAGCTGGCGAAGAACGGGCCTTTGAAGGATTACGGCAAGGGCATGTACGCGCTGCGTTCAGTCAAATTGTATTCTGACGGCGCGCTGGGCAGCCGCGGCGCGGCCCTGATTAAGCCGTACAGCGACGAGCCGCATTCGCACGGACTGCTGTTCTTCAAGACGGCGCAGATGGATGCGATGATGGCCAAGGCGATGCGCAAGGGCTACCAGGTCAACGTGCACGCCATCGGGGACGCGGGCAACCACCAGATCCTGGACATCTACAAGAAAGAGCTGGGCGTCACAAAAAGCGCGGCGCAGCGCCACCGCATTGAGCACGCGCAGGTCGTGACCCTGGAAGACATCCCGCGCTTCAAGACCTTGGGCATTATTCCGTCGATGCAGCCGACGCATGCAACCTCGGACAAGAACATGGCCGAGACCCGCGTGGGGCCGGAGCGCATCAAGGGCGCGTATGCGTGGCGCAGCTTCCTGCACCAGGGGTCGAAGATCGCCTGCGGGTCGGATTTCCCGGTGGAGGCGCCGAATCCCTTCTTTGGCATCCATGCAGCGGTGACACGCCAGGATGCGCAGGGGCAGCCGGTGGCGGGGTGGTATCCGAACCAGGCGATGTCGCTGAAGGAGGCGTTCAGGTGCTTCACCCTGGATGCGGCATATGCGGGGCATCAGGAGAACTCGCTGGGGTCGTTGGAGGCGGGGAAGCAGGCGGACTTTATTGTGATCGATCGGGATTTGTTCAGGATGCCGACGTATGACATCCACAAGACGGGGGTGTTGGAGACGTGGGTGGCGGGCAAGCAGGTCTTCAAGAAGTAATGTAGTGGTACGCGACGAACTTGGGTCCCGGCCTTCGCCGGGACGACGGTCTTAAGGCTACGTACATTGAAACGTCATCCCGGCGAAGGCCGGGATCCAAGTTTGCACGCACACCACTACAAAAACAGCATGCCAAAATGATTTGACTTAGTTGTATAGACAACTTAGACTTCAGTGCAGCACGCAGCGTGCGCCCATGCGCACGCCCCGACCTTTCACGAAGGAGCCGCCATGACCACTGAATCGAACCGTCTCGACGACCCGCGCGTCGACCCGTCCCGCGTGATCCGAGCCCCGCGCGGCACCGAACTGGCTTGCAAGAGCTGGCTGACCGAAGCCGCCTACCGCATGATCCAGAACAACCTCGACGCCGAGGTCGCGGAAAACCCGCAAAGCCTGGTGGTCTACGGCGGCATCGGCCGCGCGGCCCGCAACTGGGAGTGCTACGACCAGATCCTCGCCTCCCTGAAGGAACTGGAGGACGACCAGACCCTCCTGATCCAGTCCGGCAAGCCGGTCGGCGTGTTCCAGACCCATCCGGACGCCCCGCGCGTGCTGCTGGCGAACTCCAACCTGGTGCCGAAATGGGCTACCTGGGAACACTTCAATGAACTGGACCGCAAGGGCCTGTTCATGTACGGCCAGATGACCGCCGGCAGCTGGATCTACATCGGCACCCAGGGCATCGTCCAGGGCACCTACGAGACCTTCGCCGAAGCCGGCCGCCAGCACTTCGGCGGCGACATGGCCGGCCGCTGGATCCTGACCGCCGGCCTGGGCGGCATGGGCGGCGCCCAGCCCCTGGCTGCTACTTTTGCGGGCGCGGTCTCGCTGAACATCGAATGCCAGCAGAGCAGCATCGACTTCCGCCTGCGCACCCGCTACCTGGACAAGCAGGCCAAGGACATCGACGAAGCCCTGGCCATGATCAAGGAATACACCGGGCGCCGCGAAGCGGTCTCGATCGGCCTGCTGGGCAATGCCGCCGAGATCCTGCCGGAGCTGGTGCAGCGCGCCCAAGGTGGACGAATGGGCGGCCTCGTCCCCGACCTGGTCACCGACCAGACCTCGGCCCACGACCTGATCAACGGCTACCTGCCGCTCGGCTGGACCGTGGAAGAATGGAAGGCCGCCCAGCAGAATCCGGCCGAGCATGCGCGCCTGAAGGCCGCCGCGGCCAAGTCCTGCGCCATCCACGTGCGCGCCATCCTCGACTTCAAGGCCATGGGTTCCTACGCGGTCGACTACGGCAACAACATCCGCCAGGTGGCCAAGGACGAGGGCGTCGAGGATGCCTTCGCCTTCCCGGGCTTCGTGCCGGCCTACATCCGTCCCCAGTTCTGCGAAGGCCGCGGCCCGTTCCGCTGGGTGGCCCTGTCGGGCGATCCGGAAGACATCTATAAAACCGACGCCAAGATCAAGGAACTGTTCCCGCAGCACGCGCGCGTGCACCGCTGGCTCGACATGGCGCGCGAGCGCATCGCCTTCCAGGGCCTGCCGGCGCGTATCTGCTGGCTGGGCCTGGGCGAGCGCCACCTCGCCGGCCTGGCCTTCAACGAGATGGTCCGTACCGGCGAACTGAAGGCGCCGATCGTCATCGGCCGCGACCACCTGGACACCGGCTCGGTCGCCAGCCCCAACCGCGAAACCGAAGCGATGCGCGACGGCACCGACGCGGTGTCCGACTGGCCGCTCCTGAACGCCATGCTGAACACCGCCGGCGGCGCCACCTGGGTGTCGCTCCACCACGGCGGCGGCGTGGGCATGGGCTATTCGCAGCACTCCGGCGTGGTGATCGTTGCCGACGGCACCGACGCCGCCGCCAAGCGCCTGGCGCGCGTGCTGGTGAACGACAGCGGCTCGGGCGTGATGCGCCACGCCGACGCCGGCTACGAAAGCGCGATTGAAACGGCCAAGCGCAATGGCCTGAACCTCCCGATGATCAAGTAAGGCAGCACACCATGAACCACCATCACGCACTCACCCTGAAACCCGGCCAGATGGCGCTTGCCGACCTGCGCGCCGTCTGGGCCGCCCACGTGCCGCTGACCCTGGCCGATGAGGCCTGGACCGCGATCAAGGCCTCGGCCGAAACCGTGAAGGCCATCGTCGCCAAGGGCGACCCGGCCTACGGCATCAACACCGGCTTCGGCATCCTGGCCAAGGCCCACATCCCGCACGACCAGCTGGCGGCCCTGCAGCGTAACCTGATCCTGTCGCACGCGGTCGGCACCGGCGAACTCCTGTCGGACACCATCGTCCGCCTGATCCTGCTGACCAAGATCGGCAGCCTGGCGCGCGGCTACTCGGGCGTGCGCCCGGCGATCATCGAGACCCTGATCAAGATGTACAACGCGGGCATCATGCCGGCGATCCCGTCCCAGGGCTCGGTCGGCGCCTCGGGCGACCTGGCGCCGCTGGCCCACATGACCCTGCCGATGCTGGGCGTGGGCCAGGTGCGCGTGAACGGCGAACTGCTGGACGCCGTCGACGCCCTGCGCGCCGCCGGCATCGAGCAGATCGAGCTGGAAGCGAAAGAGGGCCTGGCGCTGATCAACGGCACCCAGGTCTCGACCGCGCTGGCCCTGCACGGCCTGTTCATGGCCGAGCGCCTGCTGGAAGCGGGCATGGTCACCGGCGCGCTGTCGGTCGATGCCGCCCGCGGTTCGGACGCGCCCTTCGACCCGCGCATCCACGCCGTGCGCGGCCAGCCGGGCCAGATCGCCGCCGCCAACATCTACCGCCAGCTGGTGGCGGGCAGCGCCATTCGCGCCTCGCACCTGGTGGGCGACGAGCGCGTGCAGGACCCGTACAGCCTGCGCTGCCAGCCGCAGGTGATGGGCGCCGTGATGGACCTGATCGCCAACGCCGGCCGCACCCTGCTGATCGAGGCCAACGCCGTCACCGACAACCCGCTGCTGTTCGAAAGCGGCACGATTATTTCCGGCGGGAATTTCCATGCCGAGCCGGTGGCCTTCGCCGCCGACACCCTGGCGCTGGCGATCGCCGAGATCGGCGCGCTGGCCGAGCGCCGCATCGCGCTGCTGATCGACGCCAACCTGTCCGGCCTGCCGGCCTTCCTGGTGCGCGAGCCGGGCCTGAACTCGGGCTTCATGATCGCCCACGTGACGGCGGCCGCGCTGGCCTCGGAAAACAAGTCGCACGCCCACCCGGCCAGCGTCGACAGCCTGCCGACTTCGGCCAACCAGGAAGACCACGTCAGCATGGCAACCTTCGCGGCGCGCCGTCTCGACCAGATGGCGCACAATACGTCTGTTATCGTGGCGATCGAACTGCTGGCGGCGGCCCAGGGCATCGAATTCCACCGTCCGCTGACCAGCTCCGCCATCCTGGAGCAGGTGCACGCCGCGCTGCGCCAGCACGTGGCGCCCTACGATGCCGACCGCTTCTTCGCGCCGGACATCGAGGCCGCGCGCAAGATGGTCGTCAGCGGCGCGCTGTCGGCGTCGAGCAAGGAGCTGTTTACGGTGCTGCACCCGTAATCCACAACCACAGGAGTCGTAATGGAGTTCCGGTTCAAGGCAGGTAGGGTCCCCATGCTGGTGTCGATGCCCCATGTGGGCACCGACATCCCCGACGAGGTCGCCGCGCGGCTTGCGCCCTGCGCGCAGGCGCGCGCCGACACCGACTGGCATTTGCCGGAGCTGTATGGCTTCCTCGAGGAGATGGGCGTGTCGGTGCTGTCGGCGCGCTGGTCGCGCTACCTGATCGACCTGAACCGGCCTCCGGAAAACACCAACCTGTATCCGGGCATGAGCACCACCGGCCTGTGCCCGGTCGACACCTTCGGCGACGAAAAGCTGTACCGGGAAGGGCAGGAGCCCGACGAAGCCGAGGTGCAGCGGCGCCTGGAAGCCTACTGGCGCCCGTATCACAATCAGCTGCGCGCCGAGCTTGACCGGTTGAAGGCCGAATTCGGCAGCGTGGTGCTGTGGGACGCGCATTCCATCGCATCGAGGGTGCCGCGCTTCTTCGAAGGCAAGCTGCCGGACCTGAACTTCGGCACCGCGGACGGCAAGTCCTGCGCCAGGGGACTGGAAGACGCCATCGTGGACGTGGCGCGCGCCCAGGACCGCTTCAGCGTCGCCGTCAACGGCCGCTTCAAGGGCGGGCACATCACCCGTCACTATGGCCAGCCGCAAGAGAAGGTGCACGCCATCCAGCTCGAGATGTGCCAGTGCCTGTACATGAACGAGGCGCCGCCCTTCGCATACCGCCCGGATGTGGCGGCCGAGGTGCAGCCCCTGCTGCGCGCCATGATCCAGGGCGCGGTGGACTGGGTGCAGAAGAGAGGTGATGCGTGAGAGCTTTATTCGCCCGCCACGCGCTGCTGCCGGAAGGCTGGCGGCGCGACGTCCTGGTCGAGTGGGACATCCACGGCGACCTGACCCATATCGTTCCTGAATCGCCTGCGCCGCTGGGCGTGGCGCGCGCCGACTACGTCCTGCCGGGGATGGTCAATTTGCACTCGCACGCCTTCCAGCGCGCGCTGGGCGGCCTGACTGAGCGCGCCGGCTACGGCCCTGACAGCTTCTGGACCTGGCGCGATCTGATGTACCGCTTCGCCGCCAGCATCACGCCGGAGCAGATCGAGGCCATCGCCGCCCAGCTCTTCGTCGAGTGCCTGCGTCATGGCTACACCTCGGTGTGCGAATTCCACTACCTGCAGCGTGCCCCGGACGGCCAGCCCTACGCGCGCGTGGCGGAGACCGCCGAGCGCGTCGCCGCCGGCGCCCAGGCGTCCGGCATGGGATTGACCCTGCTGCCGGTGCTGTACAGCCATGCCGGCTTCGGCGAAAAGCCTTTGACACCAGCCCAGGGACGCTTCCGCACCGGCGTGGACGACGTGCTTGGCATCGTCGAGGCGCTCGCGCCGCTGCGCGGCGGCCAGGTCGAAGTCGGCGCCGCGCCGCACTCGCTGCGCGCGGCTTCCATCGCCCAGGTGCGCGAACTGGCGGCCGCGCTGCCGCAAGAACGCCCGCTGCACATCCACATCGCCGAGCAGCAGGGCGAGGTCGACCAATGCCTGGCCTATGTGGGCAAGCGCCCGGTCGAATACCTGATGGACCAGGTCGCACTCGATGCGCGCTGGTGCCTGGTGCACGCCACCCACCTGAACGACAGCGAGGTGCAGGCCCTGGCGCGGAGCGGCGCGATCGCCGGCCTGTGCCCGACCACCGAGGCGAACCTGGGCGACGGCCTGTTTCCGCTCGAAGCCTTCATCGCAGCCGGCGGCGCCTTTGGCGTGGGCAGCGACAGCCACGTCTCGCAAAGCCCGGTGGAAGAACTGCGCTGGCTGGAATACGGCCAGCGACTGATCCACCAGCGCCGCAACGTCGCCGTCACACAAAAGCAGCGCGACGTGGGCGAATTCCTGTGGCAAGCTGCATTGCAGGGTGGCGCCAGGGCGGCCGGACGCCGCGTGGGCGCGCTGGAGGAGGGCAGGCGCGCCGACCTGCTGGTACTCGACGGCAGCCATCCGAACCTGGATGGCGTGCAGGATGCGGACGTGCTCGGACGCTTCCTGTTCTGCGGTAACGACAACCTGGTGCGCGACGTGCTGTGCGGCGGGCGCTGGGTGGTGCAAGGTGGACGCCACATGGCGCAGGATGCGATCGCACAGCGCTATCGCCTAGCTGTCAAACAGTTGCGGGAGGGGAGCCAATGACCGTCTTGATTCCGTTTGCAGGGCTGTCGCCGGTGCCGTGGAAGAACGGCGGCGGCAGCACCATCGAGATCGCGATCGGGCCGCCGGATGCGGGCTTCGAGAACTTCGACTGGCGCGTCAGCCTGGCGACCATCGCCGAGGATGGCGCGTTTTCGCAGTTCCCCGGCGTGGACCGCACCCTGGCCCTGGTCGAGGGCCACGGCATGACCCTGCAGATCGACGGCGAGCCGAGCCTGATTTGCGAAGCCGAGCCGGTGGCCCAGTTCGACGGCAGCTCGGAAGTCTTCGCAAAACTCAGCCGGGGCGTGACGACGGATTTCAACGTCATGACGCGCAGCGAGCGCTGCTACCACCAGTTCGGACGCCGCCGCCTGAGCGGCGATTCGCGCTTCGTGACGCGCGCCGACGTCACCGTGCTGTTCCTGGCCGAGGGCGACAGCCTGGAACTGTCCAACGACGAGGAGCGCATCGGCCTGGTGCGCTACGACGCCGTGGTGCTGGACCCGGACAAGACCTGGAACCTGGAAGCGGGGCAGGCGACCATCTTCATCGTCGACGTGTACTACCACTCCGACGAAGACGACGAGGAAATGTATGAGTGAGATGGACCTGCTGTTCACCAACGTCCACCTGGCCACGATGGCGGGCGGCTACGGCGAACAGCGCGACGCCGCGCTGGCGGTGAAGGACGGGCGCATCGCCTGGATCGGACCGCGCGCGCAGGCGCCGCGCGCGGTGCAGGAGCACGACTGCGGCGGCGCCTGGATGACGCCGGGGCTGGTCGACTGCCACACCCACATCGTCCACGCCGGCAACCGCAGCAACGAATGGGAAGCGCGCCTGAACGGCGCCACCTATGAGGACATCGCACGCCAGGGCGGGGGCATCATGTCGACGGTGCGCGCCACGCGCGAAGCCGATGTCGACGCGCTGGTCGCGGCCAGCCTGCCGCGCGTGCAGGCCATGCTGCGCGAAGGCGTGACCACGCTCGAGATCAAATCCGGCTACGGGCTGGAGCTGGAGTCCGAGACGCGCATGCTGCAAGCGGCGCGCCGCATCGGCGAGCTGCTGCCGGTGCGGGTGGCGACCACCTTCCTGGGCGCGCACGCGCTGCCGCCGGAATTCGCCGGCCGCGCCGACGACTACGTGACCGAAGTTTGCGAGCGCATGCTGCCGCAGCTGGCCGGGCAGGGACTGGTCGATGCGGTGGACGCCTTCTGCGAGCGGATCGGCTTCAGCAATGCGCAGACCGAACGCATCTTCGCCGCCGCGCGCAAGCTCGGCCTGCCGGTCAAGCTGCACGCCGAACAGCTGTCGGACCAGCAGGGCGCCGCGCTGGTGGCGCGCTTTGGCGGACTCTCCGCCGACCATCTCGAATACCTGTCGCCGGAAGGGATCGCCGCCATGGCGAATGCGGGCACGGTGGCCGTGCTGCTGCCGGGAGCTTATTACTTCCTGCGCGAGACCGTGCAGCCGCCGGTGGCCGCATTGCGCGAAGCCGGCGTGCCGATGGCGGTGTCGACGGACTGCAATCCCGGCACCTCGCCCATGACCTCGCTGCTGCTGGCGATGAACATGGCCTGCACCTTGTGGCGCCTGACGCCGCAGGAAGCCTTGCTCGGCACGACTGCCAATGCGGCGCGCGCGCTGGGGCTGCAGAAGGAGATCGGGACGCTGGAAGTGGGCAAGCAGGCCGATTTGGCCCTGTGGGATATCGCACGTCCCGCCGACCTGGCGTATGCGATCGGATTCAATCCCTGCAAGGCTGTCTACAAGGCAGGCGTGCTGCGTCCGTAGCGCCTTGGGTGGGCGATCTCCGTCCACCCCACATCACATTCCCCGTCTTTAAGAATGCTTACTTGATCACGCTCAAAGCAGGCATTTCCACGTGGGTAATGATTACCTAAACGGTAATAGGGCGGTAACCAAATGTAAAGCTTAATGGATCGTTAAGGAGGCACGTCTATAGTGCATTCAGTGATTCCCATCTCCCCTCCCCATTTTGCCAAAAATGGGTTCGCCCACGGCGCCAACGGCCCCGTGGGTTTTTCTTTGCGTGGAGCGTTTAGCGGCGTTCGGCCAGCGCGGTGAGGGTGTCGCCGGTGACGCGGCAGATGCGCCAGTCCGGCAGGATGTCGGCGCCCATCGCCTTATAGAACTGGATCGCCGGCTCGTTCCAATCCAGCACCGACCACTCGAAGCGGCCGCAATTGCGCTCCACGGCGATTTGCGCCAGGCGCTTGAGCATCTGGGTGCCGTAGCCCTTGCCGCGGTGCGACTGGAGCACGTAGAGGTCTTCCAGGTACAGGCCCTTCTTGGTCAGGAAGGTCGAGAAGTTATGGAAGAACAGCGCGAAGGCCACCACTTTCCCGTTCTCTTCGCCGATGATGGCCTCGCAGGACGGACGGACGCCGAACAGGCCGTCGTGCAGCATGGCTTCGGTGGCGACCACCAGGTGTTCGAGTTTCTCGAACACGGCCAGCTCCACGATCATGCCGTAGATGTGGGCGACGTCCGAAGGCTGGGCGGGGCGGATGGAGAAGACGGATTCAGTGCTCATGGGGTTTCGATGGCGTTGTTCAGGTTAGCGGATTGCACCTTTTTGGCTGCGGGTGCGCGCAGGGCCCAGGCCACGCTGGCCAGGCAGACGATCATGCCGAGGAATTCGACCGGGCCGGGACGGTAGTCTTCGAGCTGGATCGAGAGCAGCACCGACAGCACCGGCGTGACCACGCCGATGTACACGGCCTTCTGCGGTCCGATGCGGCTGATCAGGGTGAAGTAGGCGAAGAAGGCGATCACCGAGCCGAAGATCGACAGGTAGACGAGTCCCATCCAGTAGCTGGGCGCGGTGGGCAGCACGAAGGCGTCGCCGTTGACGACGCACCAGACGGCCACCATCGATGCGCCCCACAGCATGGACCAGGCCATGGACAGCGGCAGGTTGGCGCACTGCTCCTTGACCTTGCCGACCACGATGCTGCCGGCCGAACTGGCGAGGGTGGCGGCCAGGGCCAGGATCACACCGGCCAGGAATTCGCCGCCGCCGCCGGATTGCAGGTCGCGCCAGGCGTCGGCGATCGAATGATAGAACAGCAAGGCCACGCCCACGGTCGCGGCCACGCCGCAGGCGAGGGTGCGGCGGCTGATGCCGGTCCCGAAGAAGATGCGGCTCCACATGGGCGTCCAGAACACCATCAGCGCGAACATCACGGCCACCAGGCCCGAGACCACGTGCAGCTCGGACTCGTAAGTACAGACGTAGGAAATGCCGAAGGTCAGGAAGCCCTGCAGCGCCATCCAGCCCTGGGTGCGCCAGGGCAGCAGCAGGCGGTCGCGGCGCACGAGGCAGACGGCGAACAGCGCGGCGGCGGCAAGGAAAAATCGATAGGCGACCGAGACGGAAGGAGCGACGTGCCCCAGCTGCAAGGTGATGGCCCAGAAGGTGGAGCCCCAGATCAGGCAGGCGACGGTGAACAGGACGGGAGAAGGCATTCGCGGAAGTATACGTGCTCCGCGGCTTTCTCGCATGCATCTCGCTGGGGAGGCACCGCCGCCGCCAGCGCGATGTGGTGTGGATGATTCAGTAGGCCAGGCGCATCCGGCGATACAGGAAGCTCAGGACGAACAATGGCCCGATCAGCAGGAAGCGCAGGTCGTCGAAGAACGATGGCTTCTTCCCTTCTATCTTGTGGCCGATGAACTGCCCGATCCAGGCCACGACGAAGACCGCGATCGATACCGGCAGCACGGTCATCCCGGGCAGCAGCGCGAGCAGGGCCAGCATGATGAGGCTCATCGCACCCATGCCCATGGCGAAGGGACGCGACAGCTTGAGGTAATACACCATCGATCCCAGCACCACCGCCAGCGCCACCACCGGATGGATCGCCCACAGGATGCCCAGCAGGCTGAAGACGATCGCCGGAATGCAGACGAAGTGAATCAGCTCGTTGGTCGGGTTCTGGTGGCTCTCCGCATACTTCGCCAGCAGGATGTCGATCTGGCGCGGTTGCGATGCATGTTCCATGGTGGTCTCCGGCATTATCGTTATGCGCCGATTCTACACCGACTGTCCCAGCCGGAAAGCATCCGGCGGCAGGGGCGGTGGGTTCAAGGCGCTGTCGGCCGGCTGCAGGCGCAGATGCGGATTGTTGGCGAACAGCTCGGACACCCATTCCACGAACACGCGCACCTTGGCCGACAGGTGGCGGTTCTGCGGATACACGATGTGGATCGGCAGCGGGTCGGAGCGCCAATCCGGCAGCAGGCGCACCACGCGGCCCGTGGCCAGGTGCCCGGTCAGCAGGTAGTCGGCCATGAAGATGATGCCCAGTCCCGACAGGCCGGCCTCGATGTAGGCGTTGGAGTCGTTCAGCGCGATCACGCCCGGCAGCGCCAGCTCGATGCGCTCGCCGTCGCGGGTGAAGTCCCAGTTGTAGATCTTGCCGGTCTTGGCGGAGAAATAATTCACGCAGCGGTGGCGTTCCAGGTCGCGCGGATGTTCCGGCATGCCGAAGCGCTCGATGTAGGCGGGCGATGCGCAGGTGACGAAATTGACCACGCCGACCCGGCGTGCGATCAGGCTCAGGTCGACCAGCTCGCCGCCGCGCACGGCGCAGTCCACGCCTTCCTCGACCAGGTCGACAGGGCGGTCGCTGCTGCCCAGCTCCATGGTGATGTCGGGGTAGCGCTCGAAAAAATCGGGCAGGGCGGGCAGCAGGATTTCTGAGGACAGGCCGGTGGGCGCATCGACCCGCAGCCGGCCGCTCGGGCTGAGGCGGTGGCGCGAGAGCGATTCCTCGGCGTCGCGCACGTCCGACAGGATCCGCACGCAACGCTCATAATAGGCGGCGCCGTCCGAGGTCACCGTCACCTGGCGCGTCGTGCGGTGCAGCAGCTTGGCCGAGAGGGTGGTTTCGAGCGACTGCACCAGGGTCGATACCGTCGCCTTGGGCAGCTGCAGGGCGTCGGCCGCCTTGGTGAAGCTGCCGCAATCGACCACCTGCACGAAGACTTCCATGGCCTGTAACTTGTTCATTTCCTGTCCTCCGGATGACAGAACGGTGTCATTGTTCAACAATCCGAACAATCAATTCGGCATTGCCATCTTTATCCGATTGTAGATGATGTCTATTATGTGTGCATCGCAACAAATAAATACGCAACGTTTAACGGAGCTGGTCATGAGCATTCGGGACGGAATCTTCACCACGGTCGCAGTCGCTGTCAGCGGAATCGCGCTGGCGGGCCTGCTGGGCACCGACGCCTACTCGCGCGCCGCCGGCCTGGAAGCCCGCGGCCTGCATGCGTTGACCGCCCAGGTGCAGATGGCCTGCGCCGGCGAGTGCAATGGCCAGGAAAACATTGTTCAACTTGGTGAACAAGAGGCTGCCCGATGAGCGCGGTGCCGGACAATCTGGCTGTGAAGGTGCGCGAGCTCGACGTCGGCGGCGCCACCGGCCCGCTCGGCGCACGTCTCTACGTGGCGGGACCCGCCCCCAAGCGCGACACGCTGGTGGTGTTCTTCCACGGCGGCGGCTTCATCGCCGACGACATGGACGATGCGGACGAGTTCCTGCGCATGCTCGCCGAAAGCGACCACCAGCCGCTGGTGCTGGCCTCGCGCTACACCCTGGCCACCGTGAGCCCTTTCCCGGCTGCGGTCGAGGATGCGCATGCGGTCCTGCTGTGGGCCAAGAAGAACAAGACCAAGCTCGGCTGGACCGGCAAGCAGCTGGTGGTGTCCGGCATCGAAGCGGGAGCCAACCTGGCGGCGGTGTGCGGCCTGATGTCGCGCGACCGCGGCGGCCCGTCCCTGGCAGGCCAGCTCTTGATCATGCCGATGCTCGATCCCGGCCTGACCACCTGCTCGATGCGCCAGATGACCCTGTGCCCGGACCGCGAGAAAGTGACCGCCGTGTGCGCCGAAGCCTACCGCGGCTACCTGCCGAACGCCGCTGATCGCGCCCATCCGTACGCGTCGCCGCTGCAGTCGAGCCGGCTGAAGAACCTGCCGCCGGCGCTGATCCTGTCGGCCGAAGACGACCCATTGCGCGACGAGGCTGAACAATACGGCGCCAAATTGATTAACGCAGGTGTGCGCACCACGGTGCGCCGCCTGCCCCCGGCCCAGCTGACCGACCCGAACGGCCGCACCGAATGCGCGTGCAAGGTGCATGCGATGGGCGAGATCAGCATCTTCCTCTCGGGACTCGAGGGACAAGGAGGCGCGCCCGTCTAGCGCGGCTACCATAAGGGGCACCGACCCCGATTCCAGAGAACCGCGCACATGCCTTACCGAGTGTAGGGCAGGGGTAGCGCTTTACCTGCGGTTTGCAGGCAATGATTTCGATGAAGGGAGTTCGCCATGACCAACATGCGCATATGCACCGAAAGGTGTCGACGCTAGCTAGCGTTCCGACTTAATCCACTGAATGACGTTCAACCGTGCCCACGGGCGCGGGAGGGCCTCTTTTTGCCTGCGTTTCCGTACTAGCGGGGCCGCGCAAGCTTTTATCAAGTACTAAATAAGAAAGGTTAATCATGAATAGCCAACAAGGATGGACGGGCAAAGTTCGCATCATGGTCGCCGCACTCGCGGTGGCCGGCCTGGCAGGCGCCGGCCTCACGGGCTGCGCCGACGCCAACAGCAATGACGCCCCGGCGGCGCCTCCCGCACCGCCGGTGTCGGCCGCGGTGGTGCTCGAGAAGCCGGTGCTGGAGACCCAGGAATTCTCGGGCCGCCTGGAAGCGATCGAGGTGGTCGAAATCCGCCCGCGCGTGTCGGGCTACATCACGGCCGTGAACTTCAAGCCGGGCGCCGAAGTGAAGAAGGGCGACCTGCTGTTCGTGATCGACCCGCGCCCCTACCAGGCCGAAGCCGACCGCGCCGGCGCCGCCGCAGCGGCAGCCAAGGCCCGTGCCGACCTGGCGCGCCTGGAACTGCAGCGCGCCGAGCGCCTGCTGGCGGATAAAGCCATCGCCCAGCGCGAATTCGACGAGCGCGCCGCCAGCCAGAAGGAACTGGACGCCAGCGCCCGCGCCGCCCAGGCCCAGTACGAAGCGGCGAAGCTGAACCTCGCCTACACCCGCGTGCTGTCGCCGATCGACGGCCGCGTGTCGAAGGCCGAGATCACCCTGGGCAACCTGGTCGACGCGTCGGCCGTGCTGACCTCGGTCGTGTCGCTGGACCGCATCTACGCCAGCTTCGACGGCGACGAAGACACCTACCTGCGCGTCAGCCGCCGCGCCCACGCCGGCCAGGCGGTCGACGTGAAGGTTGGCCTGGCCAACGAAGACGGGTTCCCGCACAGCGGCAAGCTCGAATTCGTCGACAACCGCCTCGACAGCCAGAGCGGCAGCGTGCGCATGCGCGCCACCCTGGCCAATGCCGACCGCCAGCTGGCGCCCGGCCTGTTCGCCCGCGTGCAAATCGCCGGCGGCGAAGCGCGTCCGCAGATCCTGATCAACGACCGCGCCGTCAACACCGACCAGGACCGCAAGTTCGTGTTTGTGGTTGGCAAGGACAACAAGGCCGAGTACCGCGCCGTCAAGCTGGGCCCGACCATCGACGGCCTGCGCATCGTGCGCGAAGGCCTGAAGCCGGGCGAGAAGATCGTCGTCAACGGACTGCAGCGCGTGCGTCCCGGCGCGCCGATCGCCCCGCAAGTCGTGCCGATGACCGCGACAGCCAAGGCGGGCGGCAGCAAGGACACCAAACTGGCCATGGCGGACGCCGGCGCCAAGGAGTAATGTATGAATTTCCCTAAATTCTTTGTCGACAAACCGATCTTCGCGGCGGTGCTGTCGGTGCTCATCTTCGTCGGCGGCCTGATCTCGATCTTCAAGCTGCCGGTGTCGGAGTATCCGGAAGTGGTGCCGCCTTCGGTGGTGGTGCGCGCCCAGTATCCGGGCGCGAACCCGAAAGTGATCGCCGAAACGGTGGCCACGCCGCTGGAAGAGCAGATCAACGGCGTCGAGGACATGCTTTACATGTCCTCGCAAAACACCTCGGACGGCGCGCTGGCGCTGACCGTGACCTTCAAGATCGGCACCGACGTCGAGCAGGCCGAGACCGCGGTGCAGAACCGCGTGCAGCGCGCCCTGCCGCGCCTGCCGGAAGAGGTGCGCCAGATCGGCGTCACCACGGTGAAGGCCTCGCCCAACCTGACCATGGTGGTCCACCTGAACTCGCCCGACGGCAGCTACGACGACCTGTACCTGCGCAACTACGCGGTGCTGAACGTGAAGGACCAGCTGGCCCGCATCAAGGGCATGGGCGAGGTGCAGATCTTCGGTTCGGGCGACTACGCCATGCGCGTCTGGCTCGACCCGCAGAAGGTCGCCGCCCGCAACCTGACCGCCGGCGACGTGGTCGCCGCGATCCGCGAGCAGAATGTGCAGGTTGCGGCCGGCGTGGTCGGCCAGGGCCCCGCCAAGGACGCCGACTTCCAGCTGACCCTGAATACCCAGGGCCGCCTGCAGTCGACCGAGGACTTCGGCAACATCGTCCTCAAGACCAACACCGACGGCGGCACCACCCTGCTCAAGGACGTGGCGCGCATCGAACTGGGTTCCAGCTCGTATGCGCTGCGCTCGCTGCTGAACAACAAGTCGGCGGTCGCGATCCCGATCTTCGCCGCGCCTGGCGCGAACGACCTGCAGCTATCGAGCGATGTGCGCGCCAGGATGGAAGAACTGTCCAAGGACTTCCCGAAAGGCGTCGCCTACAGCATCGTCTACGACCCGACCCAGTTCGTGCGCGAATCGATCGACTCCGTCATCCACACCCTGCTGGAGGCCGTGGCCCTGGTGGCGCTGGTGGTGATCGTATTCCTGCAGACCTGGCGCGCGTCCGTCATCCCGCTGCTGGCCGTGCCGGTCTCGGTGGTGGGCACCTTCGCCGTGATGCTGGGCTTCGGCTTCTCGATCAACACCCTGTCGCTGTTCGGCCTGGTGCTGGCGATCGGCATCGTGGTCGACGACGCCATCGTGGTGGTGGAGAACGTCGAGCGCAACATCGCCAATGGCCTGTCGCCGCGCGACGCCACCATCCAGGCGATGAAGGAAGTCAGCGGCCCGATCATCGCGATCGCGCTGGTGCTGTGCGCCGTGTTCGTGCCGATCGCCTTCGTGTCGGGCCTGACCGGCCAGTTCTACCGCCAGTTCGCCCTGACCATCGCGATCTCGACCGTGATCTCGGCCTTTGCCTCGCTGACCCTGGCCCCGGCCCTGGCGGCCTCGCTGCTGCAGCCGCACAATGCGCCGAAGGACCGCCTGACCCGCATGATCGACGCCGTGTTCGGCCGCTTCTTCGCCGCCTTCAACCGCTTCTTCAGCCGTTCGTCGCACCAGTATGAAGTGGGCGTGAAGGGCGTCCTGCGCCGCAAGACCGCAGCGCTGGGCGTCTACCTGGCGCTGGCCGTGGCGGCTGTGTTCATGTTCAAGGCCGTGCCGCCAGGCTTCGTGCCGCAGCAGGACAAGGCCTACCTGATCGGCTTCGCCCAGCTGCCGGACGCCGCTTCGCTGGACCGCACCGACGCCGTGATCCGCAAGATGTCCGCGATCGCCAAGGAGATCCCGGGCGTGGAATCCTCGGTCGCCTTCCCGGGCCTGTCGATCAACGGCTTCACCAACGCGCCGAACGCCGGCATCGTGTTCACCACCCTGGCGCCCTTCGACCAGCGCAAGGGCAAGGCCATGAGCGCCGACGCCATCGCGGCCGAGATCAACAAGCGCATGGGCGCCGTCGAAGACGCCTTCGTGCTGGTGCTGTCGCCTCCGCCGGTCAACGGCCTGGGCACCACCGGCGGCTTCAAGCTGATGGTCGAAGACCGCGGCAACCTCGGCTACGATGAACTGAACAAGGCGATGCAGGCGCTGCAGGCCAAGGCCTGGCAGACCCCGGAACTGGCGGGCGTGTTCTCCAGCTTCCAGATCAACGTGCCGCAGCTGTTCGCCGACATCGACCGCGTGAAAGCCAAGCAGCTGGGCGTGTCGCTGGCCGAGATCAACCAGGCCTTGCAGGTCAACCTGGGCTCGATGTACGTGAACGACTTCAACCAGTTCGGCCGCACCTACCAAGTGCGTGTGCAGGCGGATGCGCAGTTCCGCTCGCATCCGGAACAGATCGAGCAGCTCAAGGTCCGCAACGACAAGGGCGAGATGATTCCGCTGTCCTCGCTCATGCGCATCAAGGACGCCTACGGTCCGGACCGCGTGCAGCGCTACAACGGCTATGTCGCCGCTGAGCTGAACGGCGGACCGGCGCCGGGCGTGTCCTCGGGCCAGGCCCAGGCCGCGATGGAGAAGATCGCCGCGGAAGTGCTGCCGAAGGGGATCAGCTACGAATGGACCGAGCTGACCTACCAGGACATCCTGGCCGGTAACACCATGATCTACGTGTTCCCGCTGTGCGTGCTGCTGGTGTTCCTGGTGCTGGCCGCCCAGTACGAGAGCTGGACCCTGCCGCTGTCGGTGATCCTGATCGTGCCGATGTCGATCCTGTGCGCGCTGATCGGCGTGAAGCTGACCGGTGGCGACAACAACGTCTTCACCCAGATCGCCCTGTTCGTGCTGGTGGGCCTGGCCTCGAAGAACGCGATCCTGATCGTGGAATTCGCCCGCGAACTGGAAGACCACGGCCGCAGCGTGATCGACGCCGCGCTGGAAGCTTCCCGCCTGCGCCTGCGTCCGATCCTGATGACCTCGATCGCCTTCATCGCCGGCGTGATCCCGCTGGTGTTCTCGAGCGGCGCCGGCGCGGAGATGCGCCACGCCATCGGTATTGCGGTGTTCTCGGGCATGCTGGGAGTGACCTTCTTCGGCCTGTTCCTGACCCCGCTGTTCTACGTGCTGCTGCGCATGCTGGCCAAGCGTTTCGAAAAGCCTGCTCATGCCCACGCGGCTGCGCATGGCACGGAAGGAGTGCATTAAGATGAATAAGATGATTGCAAGGGGCGTGGCCCCGCTGCTAGCGGCTTTGATCCTGACGGCTTGCGCCACCCCGGAATTCAAGCAGCCGCAGATCGCCACCCCGACAGCATTCCGCGAGTCGCAAACGCCGCAGCCCGCTGCCGAAGTGGCCGGCATCGAAGGCTCGCGCTGGAAGCCGGCGCAGCCGGCCGAACAGCAGCCGCGCGGCCAGTGGTGGCTGGCCTTCAACGATTCGGCGCTGACCGCCCTGATCGACGAGGCCACGGCCAACAACGCCAACCTGGCCGTGGCGGCCGCCCGCGTCAAGCAGGCGCGCGCCATCGCCGGCATCGCCAACGCCGACCGCCTGCCGCAAGTGGGCGTGGGTGTCGGCGCCCAGCGCGCCCGCCCGGCGCCGCTGGAAGCGAACCTGCCGCAGGGCACGCCGACCCCGGCCCAGACCAGCTACAGCGCCAGCCTCACGGCCAGCTACGAGGTCGACCTGTTCGGCCGCGTGGCGGCCGGCGTCTCGGCGGCGCGCAGCGATGCGGTGGCCTCGGAAGCCAACTTCCGTTCTGTGCTGCTGTCGCTGCAGGCGGACGTGGCCCAGACCTACTTCCGCCTGCGCGCCCTGGATGCGGAGCTCGAGACCGTGAACCGTACCGTCGGCCTGCGCGAGGAAAGCGTCAAGGTCACCCAGCGCCGCTTCGACCTGGGCGACATTGGCGAGTTCGATTTGTCGCGCGCCCGCACCGAGCTGGCCACGGCGCGCGCCGAAGCCATCGGCCTGCAGCGCCAGCGCGCCACCACCGAGCACCAGCTCGCGGTCCTGCTGGGCAAGCCGGCGGCGGATTACGTGGCAGGTCCGAGCCCGCTGCTGGACTCGACCCTGATGCCGACCATTCCGGCCGGCCTGCCGTCCTCGCTGCTGGAGCGCCGTCCCGACATCGTGGCGGCCCAGCGTACGATGGAAGCGGCGAACGCCCGCATCGGCGTGGCGCGCGGCGCGATGTTCCCGGCGCTGACCTTGAGCGCGGCCGGTGGCGGCATCGGCGGCACCTTCTCCGAGGTGTTCAAGTGGAGCAGCCGCTCCTGGGTCACGGGCGCGCTGCTGGCGATGCCCCTGATCGACGGCGGCCGCAACCGCAACAACGTGATCCGCAGCGAAGCGGCGCTCGAGGAATCGGTGGGCACCTATCGCCAGAACGTCCTGAACGCCTTCGCCGAAGTCGAGGACAACCTGGCCGGCCTGCGTATCCTGGCAGGACAGGGCGAGCAGATCGACGCGGCCCTGGTCTCGGCGCGCCGCTCGGCCGACCTGGCGCAGAAGCTCTACGACGCCGGACGCTCCAGCTACCTCGAGCTTCTGGACGCCCAGCGCAACCTGGCCGCGGTCGAACGCACCGCGGTCCAGCTGCGCGGCAATCGCGCGGTGACGACGGTGGCGCTGATCCGGGCACTGGGCGGCGGCTGGGACGGCGCCGGTGTGGAAGGGAAGACCCTGGCCCAGAACTGATCGATTTTCTTTCCCTTGGGAGTTTTGCCCTTGCGGCGGTGCGCGACAGCGCCCGCCGCTTTTTTTGCATTCGGACGTTGGTGCAGAAGTCGCAATTAAGTAGCGAAACTACATAAAACCGTTGAATTCGTTTGACACCGTTGTGCGGTAAACGCGATTATCGCGCTGGCAACCGCGCCGTAATGACAGTTGTGAAGTAGTTTTTCTACCTAATGTTCGTGTAATAAAGAAACCTGTAGTTTCTGCTTTTTTTGAAGGAATCCACACCAACCGCACCACACTCTCGGAGGAGACATGAAGAAAAAAACGCGCCTCAGCGCCATGCTTGCAATGACCACATTGGCCCTGTCAATCCAGGCCAGCGCCGCCACCCCGCCGGCCCAATCCGGCAACAGCCAGGCTGTTCTGCTGCAGGGCTTCCACTGGAACTCTGCCCGCTACAGCAACCCGAACTGGTACAACACCCTGCTCAACAACGTGTCCGACCTCAAGGGCATGGGCATCACCCACGTCTGGTTCCCGCCGCCTTCGGATTCCGGGGCGGTCGAAGGCTATATGCCGCGCCAGCTGAACAACCTGAATTCGAAGTACGGCAGCTCGGCCGAGCTGACCAACGTGGTGCGCGCCTTCACCAACAACGGCATCAAGGCAGTGGCTGATGTCGTCGTCAACCACCGCGTGGGCACCACCGGCTGGTCCGACCTCACCAATCCCAACTGGACCACCTGGGCCATCGTCAACAACGATGAATGCAACTGCGGCCTGGGTAACGCCGACACCGGCGACGGCTTCAGCGCCGCGCGCGACCTCGATCACCGCAACGTGGGCGAGGTCCAGAACGGCATCACCACCTGGCTCAATTCCACGATCAAGCCGGTGGGCTTCAGCGGCCTGCGCTTTGATTATGTGAAGGGCTTCGGCGCCAGCTATGCGGGGCAGTACGCGAACGCCTTCGGGGCCGAGTTCTGCGTGGGCGAGCTGTGGACGGACCTGAACCTGAACGACGTCAACCCGCACCGCCAGGCAATCATGAACTGGATCAACGGCACCAACAACAGCTGCGGCGCCTTCGACTTCACCACCAAGGGCCTGCTCAACGATGCGCTCGCGAACGGCAATTACTGGCGCCTGAAGGATTCGGCCGGCAAGCCGCAGGGCGCGCTGGGCTGGTGGCCGGCGATGTCGGTGACCTTCGTCGACAACCACGACACCGGTCCGTCGGAGAGCTGCAGCACTGGCCAGAACCACTGGCCGGTGCCGTGCGGCGCGGTGATGCAGGGCTATGCCTACATCCTCAGCCATCCGGGCATCCCGACGGTGTACTACCCGCACATCTACAACTGGGGACTGAAGACGCCGATCGCCGCGCTGATGGCGGCGCGCAAGGCGGCGGGGGTGCATTCGACGTCGGCAGTGGCGATCCAGCAGGCGACGCAGGGGCTGTATGCGGCCATCATTACGGGCAGCACGCGGCAGCTGGCGATGAAGATCGGGCCGAACAGCTGGAGCCCGGGGGCAGGGTGGACCTTGCAGACGTCGGGGACGAATTACGCGGTGTGGATGAAGTAATTGCGTGAGATTGAGTCAGCGTAAAAACGTCGTGCCCGCGCACGGCCGGGCCCCACGTTGTGGGGGCGCCCCGAAACCAAAAAA